>NZ_CAJXKQ010000017.1 GCF_913055835.1 uncultured Marinobacter sp.
CATTGGGGCGATCATTGCGGGTCTGATTCTGCTGGTGTGGAGTGCGGACAAATTTGTGGAAGGCTCGGCTACCACAGCCAGCCACTTTGGGATGCCACCTCTGCTGATCGGTATGGTGGTGGTGGGCTTTGGCACATCTGCGCCGGAGATGGCCGTTTCTGCGCTGGCCGCTTCCCAGGGCAATCCTGGGCTGGCGCTGGGCAACGCTTATGGCTCAAACATCACCAACATAGCCCTGATTCTTGGTATTACCGCACTGCTGGCTCCCATAGCCGTGCATTCGCAGGTCATGCGCAAAGAACTCCCCATCCTGATACTGGTCACCGCCTTCGCTGGCTGGCTGCTTTGGGACGGTAACCTTACCCGGATAGACGCCGTTGGTCTGATGCTGGTTTTCGTGGTGCTGATCGGCTGGAGCATCTATCAGGGCCTTCGGCAACCCGACGATGCTCTGGCAAAAGAGATGAGCGAAGAAGTGCCTGCCATGCCGTTGCGCAAAGCGCTTTTATGGCTCGTGGTCGGTCTACTGTTGCTGATTGTCAGTTCCCGCATTCTGGTGTGGGGGGCCGTTGATCTGGCCACCATGTTCGGCATCAGTGATCTGGTTATCGGCCTCACCATTGTGGCCATTGGCACCTCACTCCCGGAGCTGGCCTCGTCCATCATCGCCGCCCGCAAAGGGGAGCACGATCTGGCCCTGGGCAATATACTGGGCTCCAACCTGTTCAATACTCTGGCTGTTGTGGGCATTGCGGGGATGATTGCGCCCATGTCGGTGGCACCAGAGGTGCTTACCCGGGACTTCCCGGTTATGGCGGCTCTCACCCTGGTTCTGTTTGCTATGTGCTATGGTTTCCGTGGCCCCGGGCGCATTAACCGGCTTGAGGGCTGCGGCCTGCTGCTTGCCTTCGTGGCTTATACGGTGTATCTCTTGGCCTTTTGAGGAGCGAAAATTATGTCACTGGCAGCCTGGCTGACCTTCCTTGTTGCGGCCGTACTGATCAGCGTTTCCCCCGGCGCCGGGGCGATCAATACCATGAGCAATGGCATGCGTTACGGTGTTCGCCGTTCGCTGCCAGCCATCATGGGGCTGCAACTTGGTTTTGGCATCCAGATTCTGCTGGTGGGTGCCGGGCTGGGCGCCATCATTGCCTCCTCGAACATTGCTTTGTCGGTCATCAAGTGGCTGGGCGTTGCCTACCTGATCTGGCTTGGCATTTCCAAATGGCGCGAGCCGGTGATGGAGTCCATGGACGATGACCGTCAGCCCGTGAGCGGCCACAAAAGGTTCTGGAATGCGGTGTTCGTGAACCTGACCAACCCCAAGGCCACGGTCTTTCTCGTGGCCCTGTTCCCTCAGTTCCTCGTGGCCGGAGCACCCCATGGCCCGCAGCTGGTTACCATGGGCGCTACCCTGATCCTGGTGGATTGCCTGGTGATGCTCGGCTATGCCCTGCTCGCCAGCCAACTGTTCCGGTTCATGACCACCGCCCGCCGCCAGCGCCAGATGAACCGGGTGTTTGGCGGGCTGTTCGTCACGGCGGCTGTGGCCCTGGCCAGCTTCAAACGCGCCTGATGTCGAGCGGAATCAGCGCAGGATGCACTCGCGGCTCAGCTTCTGGCTGACCGTTCTGCGCTGCTGCCTGAGGCTATTTCCCCTGTCATTGCTATAGCCAGCCCGCAGCTTGGACTGGATCCGCTCCAGTTTGCTTCTGTAGGTTGCGCAGGTCTTCTCCAGCTCGGCATCGGCCTTTTCCTTTGCGCTTTTACCGGAGCCTCCCGGACGGCCCGAGGCAAGCAGGCCTTCAACGTCTTTACGGATCCCGGATACACGCTTCCCTTGCCTCAGGTTCTCCGACATCGGCACTGTGACAGGGGCCTGCACGTCGAGCTGCTTATGGGGGATTTCTCCCGGCGGGTAATCAGAGAAGTGTGCCACACCCCGGCTGTCTATCCAGGTATAGACCTCGGCGCTGGCGACTGAAGCGAGAAAAAAAGACAAAACAAGACCTGCCATCATCCTTGGCATACGGTTCCACTCCCTGTGGTTTGGTAATTTGGCGAGGCAGTATAACGAAAAAAGCAGTGGTCTTGGGGTCAGAAGAAGATGGGGTCAGAAGAACTTTTCTTCTGACCCCGTTTTCAGCGGTTACTGGTCGAGAAGCTCAATCCAGTGCTGCACCGGCACCGGTGACTTGGTCTCCAGGTGCATCTGGCAACCGATGTTGGCGGTTACGATGCGGGCCGGATTATCGACGGTCAAAGCCTTCAGTTTGTTGCCCAGCAGTTTCTGGCTCATCTCCGGCTGAGTCACCGAATAGGTGCCGGCAGAGCCGCAGCAAAGATGCTTGTCCTTGGTGGCAGCCAGATTGACACCGGCACGGGACAGCACCTGTTCCACCACACCGTTCTGCTTCATGGCGTGCTGCAATGTGCAGGGGCAATGGAACGCTACCTTGCCCGGGTCCTGGCGCACCTTGAGTGTCTCCAGGTCCTGTTTCAGCAGGAACGCACCAAGGTCGGTGCACAGCTCGCTCACCTTCTGCGCCTTGGCGGCGTAGACCGGGTCGTCTTTCAGAAGATGACCGTAATCCTGCACCATGGCGCCACAGCCGGAAGCCGTCATCACAATCGCTTCCGCACCCGCTTCGATGGCAGGCCACCAGGCATCAATGTTCTGGCGCATTCTTTCCAGGCCTTTCTCATGCTCGGAAAGGTGGTAATTCACGGCGCCACAACAGCCGGCCTCCGGTGCTTCCACCATGGTGATGCCGAGCCGGTCCAGAACCCGGGCTGCAGCAGCGTTGGTGTTCGGAGTGGCCGAAGGCTGCACGCAACCTGCCAGCGCCAGCACAATGCGGCTGTGGCTGGCTGCGGGCCATGGGCTGGCCTGTTTTCTGGGCGGCACCTTGGTGCGCAGTTTTTCCGGCAATACCGGGCGGAATACCTGTCCCAGGCGAAGCAAAACACCAAACAACTGGCGGTTCGGAATCACCCGGGCCAGGGACCAGCGCAGCCACTTGTCTTTTGGTTTCCGGGGCAGCTCCTTTTCCATCAGGCCACGGCTGATATCCACCAGGCGGCCATACTGGACACCCGAGGGACAGGTCGTCTCACAGCTGCGACAGGTCAGGCACCGATCCAGGTGTTCCTGGGTTTTCTCGGTGACTTCCGCCCCTTCCAGGAACATTTTCATCAGGTAGATCCGGCCCCTTGGGCCGTCCCGCTCATCGTTCAGTTCCTGGTAGGTCGGGCAAGTAGCGGTGCAGAAGCCACAATGCACACAGGCCCGCAGGATGGACTCGGCTTCCTGGCCTTCCTTGGTGTTGGCAAATTGTTGAACCAGATTCGTCTGCATAATTACAACCAGCTGTATAAACGTCCGGGATTGAAGATGTTGTCCGGATCAAAAGCATTCTTGATTCGGCGCTGGATACCCTTCAGCGCCTCCGGTTGATGGTGCATCACCTCACCGGCACGGTCGCCACCACGGAAGAGGCTGACCTGGCCACCGGCAGTACGGGCGGCGGGTTCGAGATCCTTGAGCTCACCGGCACCCCGGAACCAGCGCTGGGAACCGGCCCAGTCTATGAACCAGTTGCCTTCCAGTTTTGGCATCGCAGCAGTTGAGCCCACAGAAAAGCGCCACAGGGGCACATCGTTACCGGCAAAAAACTCGTGGTGGAAATCCTGCACTTCCTGCCAGAACTTATCGCCCTGCTCCATCACTTCACCAGACCACTTTTCAGCCGTGGCTTCCACACCGGATTTCGCACCGGCCAGGCGCAGATAAACCTTGCCGTCGACCCAGCAGGCGGCGGTGATCGGCTTGGGCTCGGCGGCGCGGCTGTTCATGTAGTGAATCACCTCGTCCATGCCCATTTCCTGGACCAGGGTCAGGGAGGCCGCCGGTTTCGGCATCACTTTCATGCTGATTTCGGTGATCACGCCCAGTGTTCCGAGCGCACCCGCCTGAAGCCGGGATACGTCGTAGCCGGCCACGTTTTTCATCACCTGGCCGCCAAAGCGAAGGTGTTCTGCCTTGCCGTTCAGCAGCCGGATACCAAGCACCTGGTCCCGCACCGATCCGGCCCAGGGTCGCCCCGGGCCAGAGAGGTTGCAGGCCAGGGTGCCGCCGATGGTGGAGGCCCCGCCAAAATGCGGTGGTTCGAAGTGCAGACACTGCCCCTCTTCGGCCAACGTCGCTTCGATCTCGCTCAGCGGCGTGCCGGCACGGACGGTCAGCACCAGCTCTACCGGGTGGTAATCCACGATGCCAGTGTGCTCGCCCACGTTGAGGGTTCCGGCATCGGTGTCGGCTTCCCGGCCCATGAAGGCCTTGGTGCCACCGCCGACAATATTCAGTTTGTGCCCGCTGTCCCGGGCCTGGAGCACCTGCTCCTTCAGTTGTTGGGAAATATCAGCCATGGGCGGCTTCCGTATGCTCGTGCGTGTGTTGTTTGTGCTCAAGGGAGCGATATTCCTGGCAGAACCGCAGGGCCGGTACGCCCTTGCCCGGGTTCAGGATACCGGCGGGATCAAACGCGGCCTTCACGTCGTGGAACTGCTGCAATTCCTCGTCATTGAACTGCACTGCCATCTGGCGGATTTTTTCAACGCCTACACCGTGCTCGCCGGTAATACAGCCGCCCACTTCCACGCACATTTCCAGAATGCGTGAACCGAAGGCCTCCGTGCGCTCGAACTCGCCGGGCACATTCGCATCAAACAGGATCAGCGGGTGCAGGTTGCCGTCACCGGCATGGAACACGTTGGCGACACGCAAACCAAACTCTTCGGACATCTTCTCCATTTCCGTGAGAACGTAGGCGATCTCGCGGCGGGGAATGGTGCCATCCATGCAGTAATAGTCCGGGGAGATCCGGCCCACGGCCGGGAACGCCGACTTGCGGCCTTTCCACAACAGGGCGCGCTCTTCCTCACTCTGGGAGGTTCGTACCGACGTGGCACCGAGTTTTCGGAACACTTCCTCGGCTTCGGCAATGTGCTCGTGGACTTCCTCCTCGGTACCGTCCACTTCACACAGCAGCAGGGCCTTGGCATCCCGAGGATAGCCAGCCTGGGCAAAGTCATCTGCCGCGATAATGGCGTGGCCGTCCATCATTTCCAGGCCACCGGGGATGATGCCGTGGGAGATAATCCCGCCCACGGCGTCACCGCCTTTCTGCACGTCATCAAACCCGGCCATGACAACCTGAGCCACTTCCGGCTTCGGCAGCAGCTTCACCTTCACTTCGGTAACCACACCCAGCAGACCTTCCGAGCCAGTCATCAAAGCCAGCAGGTCCATACCGCAGCTGTCCAGACCATCACTGCCCACGGTCACCACGTCACCCTCGGCGGTGACCATTTCCACGCTCAGGATGTTGTGAACGGTCAGACCGTATTTGAGGCAATGCACGCCGCCGGAGTTCTCCGCCACATTACCGCCGATGGTGCAGGCGATCTGGGACGAGGGATCCGGGCCGTAGTACAAACCATACTGGGCCGCTTCTTCGCTGATGGCGAGGTTGCGCACCCCCGGCTGCAGCCTTGCCGTTCGGGCCAGCGGGTCAATCTCCACGATACGGTTGAACTTGGCCAGCGACAGCACCACACCCTCCTTGTTGGGCATGGCACCGGCACTGAGTCCGGTTCCGGCACCACGGGCCACCACGGGCACTGCGTTCTCGTTGCAGATGCGCATCACCCGCTGCACCTGCTCAACGGTTTCCGGCAGCACCACCAGCAGCGGCATTTCGCAATACATCGACATGCCGTCGCATTCGTAGGGCTTCATGGTCTCGTCATCGGTGATGACATAGTTCGGGTCGATAAACGCCCGGAACTGCTCCGCCAGCTCGGCTTTGCTGACTTTCGGCTTGGTAGTCATAGCACTCTCTGGGTGTGAATTACGTCAGTCTGACAGTCATCAACCGCGTTTTGTTTCAAAGTGGTCAAGACCGGCCTGGGCGCAGTCCATATCCTGCTGGGGGGTGCCGGAACTGATTCCGATACCGCCCACCACTTCACCGTCGACAATTACCGGCAGGCCACCGCCAACCGAGCTGATGCGCCCGCCGACCTCGGTATGGATACCGAAGGCCAGGCTGCCGGGCACGTTCACCTTGTTATAGTCGTGGGTGGCCTTCTTCGCGGCCGCCGCCGTGAACGCCTTGTCCTGGGCAATGGTCACGCTGGTGATCTTGCCCCCGTCCATGCGCTCAAAGGCGATCAGGTTGCCGGACTCATCGACAATGGCGATGCACATGGGCACGCCGATTTCACGGGCCTTCTCTGCAGCGCCTTCAATCAGGATCCGCGCGTCGGCAAGGTCCAGTCGTTTGATCGTCAACATAAAGCATTACTCCTTGATTTGATTAGCCGTAAACCAGCCCTGGCAGCCAGGTCACGATGCCGGGGATCAGGATGCACATGAACAGCCCGAACGCCTGAATCGCCAGGAACACCAGGGATGACTTGAAGATGGTACCCATGGAGATTTCCGGCGGGCAAACGCCGCGGATGTAGAACAGCGCGTACCCAAACGGCGGGCTGAGGAACGACATCTGCATGTTCACCAGGTACAACACCCCGAACCAGAGCACTACGTCATCACCGGCAACCGGCGGGAAACCGAACAGGCCGGGGAATTCCAGCGCTTTTACAATCGGAATAAAGATGGGTACCGCGAGCAGCAGGATACCAACCCAGTCAAGGAACATGCCCAGGACCACCAGCAGCACCATCAGCAGGAACAGAATCCCGTAGGCTGACATGCCGGTGCCCAGAATGGCGTCGGTTACGAACTGCTGACCGCCCTGAAGGATGTAGAAGCCCACGAACACCGAGGCACCGAACATGATCCAGAGAACCATGGCAGACGCTTTTGCGGTGGTCACGGAGGCTTCACGCAGACCGGCAATCGAGAACTTCTTGTGCATCATCGCAACAATGATGGCACCGAAAGAACCGATACCCGCGGCTTCAACCGGCGTGGCAATACCACCGAACAGCAGACCCAGAACCAGACCAACCAGTGCAAGAGGCGCAATCAGGTTGCCGAGAAGCTTGATTTTCTCCTTGAGACTGATCCGGTCTTCCACCGGAATCGGCGGGCCAAGCTTCGGGTTCAGCCAGCTGCGAACCAGCACGTAGGTCAGATACAGGCCGGAGAGCAGCAAGCCCGGCAGCAGCGAGCCCAGATAAAGCTCGCCCACCGACTGCTGCGCCACAACCGCGTACAGGATGGCCAGAATGGAAGGCGGGATGAGGATACCGAGGGTACCACCAGCCATGATGGAGCCGATCGCAATCTTGTGATCGTAATGCCGCTTGAGCATTGCAGGCAGTGCGATGATGCCCATGGTGACAACAGCAGCGCCGATAACACCGACCATCGCGGCCAGAATCGTAGAGGCAACAATCGTTGCAGCGGCAAGACCGCCACTGATGCCACCCATCCACTTGTACACCACGCTGAACATCTCTTCGATCAGGCCCGCACGCTCAAGCATGGATGCCATGAAGATGAACAGGGGAATCGCCGCGATGTCCGGGTTCGCCATCAGCGGGAAGATACGCCCGGGGACGATGTTCAGCATCATGGCATCGCCCACCAGATAGATGAACAGGACCCCGAGACCACCGGTCACGAAAGCCAGGGGCAGCCCCATCATCAGAGCGACGGCCAGAGAACCGAACATCAGGTAGGTCAGCGGCCCGATTTCGACACCGGAAAGGCTACCCGACAGCCTGAAGAGGAATTTCTCGTCACTCCACGGGTCGTAAAACAGAATGTTGATCAACTCAACACAGATCATAAATGCCAGCGCCACAGTGGCGATGACCATTAACCATGTACCCAGTTTCCCGGCCATGCCGTTGCTGGGCGCTGCAGTGGTAGAACTCATGATGTGCGCTCCTGACCGAGACGAATGAACAGAACGATGTCTTTAAGCAGTTTTGAAAAACCGGCGAGCAACAACAGGATTGCGCCCACAAACATCACACCTTTCACGGGGTAGTACTGAATGCCCCAGGTCTCGACAGTTGTCTCCTGCATCATCAGTGAGTCCTGGAAGAAGGTCCAGGAGGTGATCGCAAGAACAGCCGCGAAGAGAAAGAAGAACATGGAGGTAAAGATATCCATGCCCACACGCCCGCGAACCGGCAGGAAGTTGTACACAACATCCACCCGAACGTGAGCTCCGTGCAGCAGCGCGAAGGCGCCGGCAAGAATGTATTGCATACCGAAAATCAGGAAGCTGGCTTCGTGCACCCAGATCGTCGGCATGTTGAAGAGGTAACGCATTACCACTTCGAAGAAATAGAACAGCACTGCGTTGATGGTCCAGAACGCAACGAAAAGGCCTGACTTCTCGCACATCCAGTCAACGATTTTCGTAAACCAGTTACCCTCATATTCAAACTGGGCAAGCGGATCATCTTCTTCAGACTGTAACTCGGAAACCGTTTTCTCGGGCTCGGCTTCATCCCCGCCATGCTTACTGCTCCACTTGTCCCAAGCCATCATGAGCAGTGGCATTACGGCAAGCCATCCCCAGTAGAACCAGTGCGGCATGACAAAGCCAAATGCACTCAGATCAGACATGTTGTTACCACCTAGATCAAAGAGCGGGGAAGGAAGAGTTAATCCAGAATCGGCTAACCCTGCCTTCCCCGTTTATCGTTATTGTTTAATGGTCAGACTTTACTGATAGTCCGCGATGTCTTCTTCCGTGATGTAACCAACCGTCTCGTTCATCATGTATTTGAGCTGGATATCGAGGATGGCACGTGCGTCCTCGTTCTTGTTGGCCCAATTAAACCAGATGGGAATCGCGGCCTTTCGCCAGGTTTCCAGATCTTCCTGGCTCAGACGGGTAACCGTGTCACCCTCTTCCTTGAACTTCTCCATGGCCGCAATGTTGCGTTCCTGGATGGCCAGATAATGCTTCTGGGAATAAATCCGCACTTCGTCCTCAACCAGCTGCTGAAGCTCGGGCGAGATGGAGTTCCAAGCACGCATGCTAACGGTCAGGTCCATCAGATCTACCGGCTGGTAGATGGACATGACCCCGGGAGGTCCAAAAATGATGTAATCAGTCACCTGGGAGAAGCCCAGCTCGTAGTTCACCGCAGGGCCCACGTAATCGGCTGCATCGATGGTGCCTTTCTCGAGAGCCGGGAAGATATCCGAGCCCGGAAGGCTCACAGTAGATACGCCAAACTGCTGGAATACCTCGGCCACCATGCCACCCGGGACACGAATCTTCATGCCCTTGAGGTCTTCAAGGCTGTTAACCGGCTGCTTGGAGTGGATGATGTTGGCATCGTGCTGGATGGGGCCAACGTAGAACAGACCGAACTTTTTGTAGATTTCCCGGGTCTTTTCCAGCATGCCCATGGAGTAGAACATGGTGTCCCACTGGTGGGGCTGGTCCGGACCTGCAGGATAGGAAGACAGGAACACGGAAGCAGGAATCTTTCCTGACCAGTAGAGGGTGAACGGGTTCATGCCCTGTAGAACACCGTTACGAACGGCATCAAAGAGTGCGTTGTTATCGGCGGCGACAGCCTTGGCCGGGAAGCACTGGAACTTCAGCTCTCCGCCCGATTTTTTCTCAATACTCTTACACCATTCCTCGAACAACGTGTAACCCACGGTGCCCGCATCCCAGGTTGACTGGATCTTCCAGGTAGTCGCAGCCTGGGCCTGCCCTGCCCCCATCAGCATCGCACCGGCAAGCGCGGCGCCCATGGCAGCGGTTTTGAGGAAACTTCTGCGAGGTGGAGTCTCGCCAGTGTCACAGCTATTTCGGATGTTATTCTTCGAATTCATCGAAACGTCTCCGTTGGCTTTGTTGTTATCAGCGTCTATGGCAACGCCGGCACAGGCCGACATTAGAGTGATATTCGTAGCCGAGCCGGATTTAGTCCAGTTCAGAGACCACTGGTCTGACCAGTTTTTGCAGTATTAGAAATGGACGAAATACTCTCAATCGGCCATATTTAACGGGCTCGAACACACATCCTCTGACAACGGAAATACCCACAATCAGAACCAGGCACTGGTCAGACCAGAGACCGTAAGCAGGTACTCACATGGCAATCTCCCAGGAAATCTCTTATCGGCTGGAACGCCTCATCCTCGACGGCGGACTGGCTCCGGAGCAAAAAATACCGTCGGAACGTCAGTTGGCAACGCGGCTGGGGGTGTCCCGTGCGGTCATCCGGGAAGCCCTGCATGAGCTTCAGGGCCGCGGCGTGATTGAAACCCGCCACGGCAAGGGATCGTTCGTGGCGAGCATGGTTCCGGGAGCAGACGACCTGGGGGAACACAGTCCGCTGATGCACCTTTTCGAGGGGCACCCGCGAACACTGTTTGATCTTCTGGAAGTGCGGGAGCAACTGGAAGGCCAGGCTGCCTACCTGGCTGCGCAGCGGGCGACCCGGCTGGACAGGCATCGCATTACCAAGGCTTTCCGCGCCCTCGAAGATACCGACCCGCTCAGCAATGCCCGGCTCGACCACGGTTTTCACCTGGCGATTGTGGAAGCTTCTCACAATCCGGTGCTGGTGCATGTCCTCAACAGCTTGAAAAACATGATGCTGTTGACCGTTCAGGCCTCGGTTGCCAACCTGAACCCGAGGGAAGAAATGCGCAAGAAAATCGTCCGCCAGCATCGGCAACTTTATGAAGCCGTGATTGCCGGTAAGCCTGTCATCGCTCAGAAGGCAGCGACGGCGCACGTGCGCTTTGTCAGCGAAGCCATGCGGGACATGGAAAAAGACGGCGGCAAACTGATCAGGCTACCAGTCAACCAGGAAGCAGGCGCCGAATATTCCCGGGCCACGCCTTGAGCATGGCAAAAAGCTTGCATTGAACAATCATTCGACCACAATGTCAGGCAGCGAACGGCGGTGAAATCCGGTAAAAGGCTCCCTTAAAGGGATTGATTTCCGCATCCACAGTCCGTAAAACATGCGCCTTTGAATTACAGCCCCAGGAGTCACCCATGGCGGACCAAGCGCCTTTGATCTGCAGGGACATTCACAAGACCTTTGATCAGCTTGAAGTGCTCAAAGGTATTTCACTGGAGACCCGCAAAGGCGACGTGGTTTCCCTGATCGGCAGCTCCGGCTCCGGCAAGAGCACCTTCCTGCGTTGCATCAACCTGCTGGAAACACCCACTTCCGGCGACATTATCGTGCACGGCGACCCAATAAGGTTCACAACCAACCGCAAGGGCGAACGCATCCCGGCCGACAACAAGCAGGTTGAACGGATTCGCGCCAAACTGTCCATGGTGTTCCAGAGCTTCAATCTCTGGTCCCACATGACTGTGCTGGAAAACATCATTGAAGCCCCGACCCACGTGCTCAAGGTCCCCAAGAAAGAGGCCATCGAGCGCGCCGAAGCCTATCTGAACAAGGTCGGCATCTACGAGCGCAAGGATTACTACCCCGCCCAGATGTCCGGCGGGCAACAGCAGCGAGCGGCTATTGCCCGTGCCCTGGCCATGGAGCCGGAGGTCATGCTGTTTGACGAACCCACCTCAGCTCTGGATCCTGAGTTGGTGGGTGAAGTGCTGAAGGTAATGCAAAGCCTGGCCGAGGAAGGCCGAACCATGATCGTGGTCACCCACGAGATGGCATTCGCAAGGGATGTGTCGAGTCAGGTCCTGTTTTTGCATCAGGGCGTGATCGAGGAACAGGGTACCCCCGAAAAAGTGTTTGATCACCCGGATTCGGAACGCATGAAGCAGTTCCTGACTCCCAACTTCTGACACTCGGTGCTATCTTGAACCGGTGAAGAAATAAAATGTTGGAACCAAAAACTTCCATCAAAAATAAAGCCCACAAGGCAAACCACTGGAGAAGTGACACATGAAAAAAATGATTTTTGCAGCAAGCTGCGCCCTCGCTCTGATTGCTGGTGGTGCACAGGCCCAGGACCGGGATCTGCGCATCGCATTCGACGTGCCCTACGAGCCGTTCGAGTACAAGGATGAAAATGGCGAACTGACCGGTTTCGAAGTGGAACTGGCCGAAGCGATGTGTGAAGAAATGAACGCCAACTGCGAATTCGTGATCCAGGCATGGGACGGCATGATTCCGGGCCTGCTGGCACGCAAATTCGATCTGATCATGTCCTCCATGTCCATCACGCCGGAGCGTGCCGAGCGGGTTCTGTTCTCCGAGCCGTACTACAACACCCCGGGTGGCTGGTTCGCCCGCGAGGGTTTCAGCACTGACGTCACCGACATGTCGGCAATGGAAGGCATGACCGTGGGCGTTCAGCGTGGCACAACCATGGATACCTATGTCACCGAGAACATGGGCGGCATTGTTACCATCAAGCGTTACACCACCGCCGATGACATGGTCCTGGACCTGGAAGGCCAGCGTCTGGACGTTGTGTTCGTTGACTATCCCGTTGGCGAGCAGACCATCCTGACCAAAGAAGGCTTCAAGGAAGTCGGTGAGCCGGTCAAGCTGGGCGAAGGTGTAGGCGTGGCCATGCGACAGCGTGATACCGACCTGGCCGATGAGGTTAACGCGGCCCTGGCGACGCTGAAGGAAGATGGCACCTACGACACCATCATGAAAAAGTACTTCAACTACGATATCAAGATGTAAATCTGCCGAGGGGTGGCCCGTTTGGGTCACCCCTGTTTACCGGACACTCCCATGCTTGATCTGAAAGGCTATGGCCCGGCCCTGATGGAAGGGGCAATAGTCACCATTGAACTGGCCTTCCTGTCTCTAGCTCTCTCGGTTGCCCTGGGACTGATTGGTGCGTCTGCCAAACTGTCGCAAAGCCGGGTTGCCAAAGGTATCGCGACCACCTACACCACCCTGATTCGTGGCGTGCCCGATCTGGTCATGATGCTGCTGTTCTACTATGGCGGCCAGGTGGCAGTGAATATGCTCTCGGATTACATCTGGGAAGCTTACGAAATCGACTTTTTCTTTCAGTTCGACCCGTTCATCTCCGGCGTGGTGACGATCGGGCTGATCTTCGGCGCCTACATGACCGAAACATTCCGCGGCGCCTTCCTGGCCGTTGAAAAGGGCCAGATTGAGGCTGCCCGGGCCTACGGATTTACCCGTCTTCACACCTTTCGCAGAATCATGCTGCCGCAGATGTTGCGTCATGCCCTGCCCGGCCTCGGCAACAACTGGCAGGTTCTGCTGAAGACCACCGCCCTGGTTTCTATCATCGGGCTTACAGACATGGTTCGTGTGGCCGAGGAAGCGGCCAAGGCGGAGCGCATGCCGTTCCACTTCTTTATTCCGGTAGCGGCCGTGTATCTGGCCCTGACGGCGGGCTCCGAGTTGTTTATCAAGTGGCTCGATAAACGGGCCAATGTCGGCGTGGTTCAGGGGAGTTAACGGATGCCTGATTTCATTGCCGAGTGGTTAAACCAGAACGAAATCTTTACCGCCATGACCATCATGGAATACTGGGATGGCATGGTCACTACCGTGCACCTGGTGTTCCTGTCACTGGTCATCGGTTTGTTGGTGGCGGTTTTACTGGCCATCCTGCGGACGGTTCGCAATCCGTTCGTGTCCGGCCCGGTGTGGCTTTACACCTACCTGTTCCGCGGCACTCCGTTGCTGATTCAGCTTTACATCATTTATTACGGTATTGCGCAGATTCCCGGCATCCAGGAGACCTTCTGGTGGGAGATTTTCCGGGAGCCTTTCTACCCGGCCCTGCTGGCGTTCACGCTGAACACGGCGGCCTATACCACGGAGATTATCCGGGGGGCGATTGTGTCGACGCCCAATGGTGAGATTGAGGCGGCCAAGGCCTATGGCATGAACTGGTTTATGCGGATGCGGCGGATTGTGTTGCCGAGTGCAGCACGGCGGGCGGTGCAGGCCTATTCCAACGAGGTGATTTTCATGCTGCATGCCAGTGCCATTGCCAGTGTGGTGACCATCGTGGATCTGACCGGGGCGGCGCGGAACATTTACTCGCGGTTCTATGCGCCGTTTGATGCGTTTATCTTTGTGGCGCTTTGCTATATGGCGCTTACCTTTATCCTGGTGTTCGCTTTCCGCAAACTCGAAAATCACCTGCTGAAGCATCAGCGGCCGGTTAGCGGCTGATTCCGATTATAGTGCCCGGGCAGGCAGGGTATTGCCTCCCAGTTTGGTGCCGGGTCGGTTGGCGGGCGTCTTCCCGGGAGACGCTACGAGCACATCCATGTGCGCTTGACTGAGGCCATCCATGGCCTCAGACACTCCCGGGAAGACGCCCGCCAACCGCCCTCAGACTTTTCCGTGGAGTCCCCATGACCGCTAGCTCAGATCTATTTGGCAGTTCACCTGATTGGCTCTCCCATACCCTCGACAACGCCAACGCCTCACTCCCGGAAACCAAAACCTTCCTCCCCGATGGCACCCGTATCAGCCGCAAGGCCGTTGGCGTTCTGGACATTGCACCTCCCGCTGACCGCAACAACCCGAATGCCGAAGCCATGATTGTTTCAGCCGGAGTCCATGGCAACGAGACAGCGCCGATTGAGGTTCTGAACGGGCTGGTCTCCGAGCTGATCGAGGGTAAATGGGAGCTTGCCTGTCCGGTATTGCTGATCCTCGGGAATCCGCCGGCAATGGTGGCCGGGAAGCGGTTTATGGAGGTGAACCTGAACCGGCTGTTCGATGGTGCCCACGGGCGCAGCGAATATCAGGGGCTGGCCGAGGCTGCTCGGGCTCAGGAGCTTGAGGAGGCCTGCCGGCAGTTTGCCATGGCGAATCCACAGGCGCTTTATCACTATGATCTGCACACGGCGATTCGACCTTCTCACCGTGAGCGGTTTGCGTTGTATCCGTATGTTGAGGGACGGACCGTTCCGTCAGAGCAGTGCGAATTTCTGCTGGAGGCGGAGGTAGAGACGCTTTTGCTGCAGCATAAAGCGGGCACGACGTTTTCGTCGTTTTCTTCGTCGCTGCTGAAGGCCGAGAGTTTTACCGTGGAGCTGGGTAAGGTTCGGTCGTTCGGGCAGAATGATCTGGGGCGTTTCTCGGGCATACGGAATGCCTTGCGGCGGCGGTTCCGGGGGCAACCCTCACCTGCCCCACAGCCGCCGTTTGATCACCTGACGGTGTTCGAGGTGGTGCATGAGATCCTGAACACTGGCAAGAACTTCCGGTTTCATATTCCGGACGATGTGGCCAATTTTACCGAGTACCAGCCCGGCACAGTCATCTGGGAGGATGATGAAACCAGCTACCGGGTGGGGCATTCACCGGAGGCGATTGTGTTTCCGAATCCGGAGGTGCCCGTCGGTCACAGGGTCGGGCTGATGATTCGCCCGAAAACGGGGTCAGATGAAAATTTCATCTGACCCCAAATTCAGGTACTCAGGCTGGCGCATTTTCAGGTTCCGGCACGCTGACTTTGATCAACTGTGTGCAGACAGCCGGGATAACCAGCAACGTGAGCACCGTTGAGGCCAGCAGGCCGGAAATGATGGCCCAGGCCATGGGTGGCCAGAGTGTGGAGCTTGAGAACGCCAATGGCAGCAGGCCTGCCACGGTGGTTGCGGTGGTCAGCAGGATCGGGCGGGTGCGCTGCTCTACCGCGTTGCGCATGGCATCGCGGATGTCTTTTCCTTTCTCCAGTTCCCGATCCATCACATCCAGCAGAACGATGGCGTTGTTCACCACGATACCTACCAATGCAATCACGCCCAGCAATGACTGGAAACCGAAGGGTGAGCCAGACAGAACAAGACCCGGGAAGATGCCCACGGTAGCCAGCGGCACTGTCAGCAGGATAATGCCGACCCTGCGGAAGGAGTTGAATTGCAGCAGCAGGAAGAACAGCAGCAGCAACATGCCGATGGGGGCTGCGGTGAGCAGAGCTGTGTTGGCTTCACCGGAGCCTTCGGCATCACCGCCCATGGCCATGCGGGTGCCTGCTGGCAACGGGTTTTCCTCAAGGCCCGCGTAGAGGCCATCCAGGGCCTGGCTGAAGCTATAGCCGTTTTCCAGGTTCGCCGTTACGGTGTTCATCCGCACTCCGTCCCGCAGGTATCGGGCTGCCGGTTCCCAGGTGGTGTCCACGGTAGCCACCGCTGACAGAGGCACAGCGTCACCGCGGTCGTTGTAGATGTTGACGGACAGCAACCGTGACAGTGACAGAGCCGTGCCCTCGCGGGAACGGAGCACTAGGGGAATGGGGTCCTCTTCCTGGCGATAGCGCTCGGCCACCACACCAAAGCTCTGGCCGTACAGGCTCTGGGCCACATCGGCGCGGGTCAGGCCGTATCGGGCCGCCGTCGCATCGTCGACGTTGATAGCAATACTGGGTACGCCAATATCCAGGTCGTGGCGGACGTCGACCGTACCCTCAACCCCTCGCAGGATGCTGAAGATCTGTTCCACCGCTTCTATCCGGGCGCCGTCGTCGGCGTGGTAAACCCGGACTTCTACCGGTGCAGCCCTTGGTGGCCCCTGCCCGAGAATGCCCACGGTGACATCCAGTTCCGGCATCTGCTCTTTCACATGGGCGCGAATCCAGCGGATCATGCCGGTGGTGTCTTCCAGCGTGGGTGTGGTGATGACCAGCCTGGCCCGGTTCGGCGCCTGAGGAGCGCGCTGCAAGTTGTAGTAAAATGAAGGTCCGGTGAAGCCTACGAACCGATGAACCTCCAGGGCATCCGGCTGAGAACGGATAATCCGTTCCAGACTTTCCGTGGCCTCTGCCGTGCGGGCCTGGTCGGTGCCCTCGGGCATGTAGACTTCGACAATCACCCTCGGACGGTCGGCATTGGGGAAGAACTGCTGGGCCATAAAGGGAGTCATAGCCAGGCTGATGCCCACCAGAATGACGCCGGCGGTAATCAATCGTCCGGGATAACGGGACACCAGGCTTCCGAGGAAGCGCGCCACTCCGATCAATCGGTCCTGGCCGGCTTTGCGCCGGGGTTTCAGGAACCGGGCCGCCAGAAGGGGAACGGCTGAGATGGCAAGCAGATAACTGACCGAAAGAGTCAGCATAATCATCACCGGCACACCACGGGTGAAATCAGCCGCACCGCCCTTGGCCAGAAGCAGCGGAGCGAAGGCCGCCAGTGTGGTTCCTGTTGAGGCGCCCAGCGGGCCGGCCAGTTCACTGACGGCCTTGCGCAGGGCATCCAGTCGGCGCATGCCTTCATCCAGGTGTCCCTGGATGTTTTCTACAATTACGATGGCATTGTCGATCAGGATGCCCAATGAAATGACCATGCCGATGACGGCAATCTGGTGCAGCACACCCCCTCCCAGGTCGTAGAGACCGACACTGATCAGGGCCACCATAGGCAGAATCGAGGCCACCAGCAGGCCCATGCGGATGCCCATGCCGGTAAAGACCACCGCCACGATGATCAGCACTGACAGCACCAGACTCCAGGCCAGGTTATCGAGACGTTCCTCAACCTTGTCTGGCTGGAAGAACATCTCGCGGATCTCGTAGGGTTCGAAATCACCCCGAATCTGGTCCATGCGTTCACGCACCCGCTCACCAAAACGGATGGCGTCGGTGGTGCCCTCTTCCATAATGATGGAGACCAGCACCACCCGCTCGCCGTCGTACCAGGTTTCCGGCTGCCTTGGTTCCACAGGCCCGCGCCAGACATCTGCCGCCGCGGCCAACGGCACCTGGGAGCCATCCGGAAGCTCAATGGGTGTGGCGCGAATGGCATCGATATCGGCAAACTCGCTGTTGGGAAGCACCGACAGGCGGCGACCGTTGACGACCACAAAGCCACCGGGAATGGTTTGGTTGCGCCGCGCCAACGTGTCCAGAACCCTTGCAGGAGATATGCCCAGGCGGAAAAGCGCAGCATCGTCCAGGGCCAGGGTAATCTGCTCGTCGGCATCGCCTTCCAGCTCAATCCTGGAAACACCCGGCAAATCCGAGAGGTTCTGCTTCAGCCGTTCGGCGACATCGGACAATTCCGTGACCGAGGGCGAGCCACCTACTGCCATGACAATGGCAGGAATATCGATCAGGCGATCGTCGAGCACCATCCGGCCCACGTCATCCGGGAAGTCCTGCTTAGCCCGCTCCATGGCCTGGCGTACCCGGTCCCAGGCGGGGTCGGTGTCGTAGATGTCGTCGTTCAGGCGCAGACGGACCAGGGCCACTCCGGTACGGGCCGTTGACTGGGTAAAATCCACTTCCTCCACCTGGCGTAGTTCGTCCACCAGGGGCCGAAGCACCAGCCGTTCGACGGCCTCGGCGCTGGCGCCCGGATAGTTGATGCTGATCAGACCGGCCCGGTAGGGAAACGACGGATCTTCCTGGCGCGGCATGGTGCTGTAGGCGGCAATGCCAAGCAGGCAGAGCATGGTGACCACCATGCCCAGCAGGCGCTGGCAGTTCAGAAGCCGGCGGGTCATCAGCGCACCTCCACGGCATCACCGTCCGCCAGCCGAGTCATACCGGCATACACCACCTGATCACCCGGAGACAGATCACCGGAGGTAACCACGACCCGCTCGCCAACCACCCGGTCGACTTCCACCGAAACCCTGTTGGCCACACTATCCCGTACCCGGAACACGCTGACACCTTCGGCATTGCGGATCACCGAAAGCAGCGGAACCGTGAGAGCCGACTTCCGAATCGGGGTGATACCAACCTCGACTGGCTCGCCGGGTTCCAGCGTATCTACAGGCAGACTCACCAGCACCGGATGCAGCTCACCGCGAATAGCGCTGGCCTGGGCAATCTCGACTACCGAGCCTGATTGTGGCGGGCGACTGCGATCCTGCACCGACCAGACCGGCAACGTCTGTTCCAGCTTCAAATGATCCAGCAGATACGCGGGCACCCGCACTTCCACCTCGCGCCCTTCTGGAGAGGACAACCGCATCACCGGCTGACCGGCGGCAACAAATTCATCCCGCTCAACCAGCAGGGCCTCGACCCGCCCGGAAAAGGGTGCCCGCAGTGTACTCTCTTCAAGCAGCTGGGTTGCCTCAGCCAGGGACGCCCTTGCTGTAGCCACACTCGCCTCCAGGGAGTCCCGCCGTGCAGCCAGTTGTTCCAGGGTCTGCTCGGAGACAACACCGCGCTCATGCAACCGGCTGGAACGCTCCCACTCCCTCTGTGCCTGCTGATACTGGGTTCTCAACTCTTCCAGCCGGGCCCGGGCAGAATCCCGGGCCGGCTCCAGACCGGGGTTGTAGACCCAGGCAAGCAGATCACCCGCCTGCACTTTCTGGCCCAGCTCCACCGCACGCTCCCTGAGGGTGCCGCTGACCTGGAACGTGAGTGTCGCGCGCTGGGTGGCGCGAACAATTCCGGAAAACCTCAGCGGCATATCCTGGCTTTCACCGCCGGTAACCTCTGACACACGCACTGAAACCTTCTGCTCCCCGGATTCCGGGGTTACGTCACTGGCTTTGCAGCCCGACAGAAACAGTGAGAAAACCGCAAGCGAAACGATGGCGACGGGGATTCGAAGTGGTGTCATGACTCTTCCTTTCATCCATGCTCGTGTAGTTGGCGGGGTCCAGTCCCTGGAGAAACCCGATGGCTGACTTAGACATCATGTCATTCTTTGACATTTTGTCAATAATCGGGTTTGATTCCATTTCAGGTATGCTATGCGTGCAGTTGCCAACTAACCGGATGATTGAATGAGCGAACCGCTGAAAACCCGCCGCGAGCGAGAGAAACAGGCCCGTTACGACACCATCCTGGACGCCGCCGAACTGGTGTTCTCGGAAAAGGGCTATGAGCGCACGTCCATGGACGACATTGCCCGCACCGCCAGTCTCAGCCGGGCCTTGTTGTACGTATACTTCAAGGACAAGGCGGCGATACAGCGGGGCATCATGCTCAGGGCGGGACACAGCCTGTTCCGGCGCTTCGAAGAGGCAAGACAGACCGCCGACAATGGCCTGGCCCAGATACGGGCAATGGGGGAATCCTACTATCGCTTCTATCTGGAGGAACCGGATTATTTCTCGGCGCTGACCAAGGCATCCACCGCCATGGCCGAGGCCGACGAAAGCCAGGCCGAGGAAATGCTGTGCTCCAAATCAGATCTGATGGAACTGATGGTGGGGGCTATTGAACTGGGGCTTCAGGACGGCACCATGAACCGGGACCGGATTACCGACCCCGTTCAAACCGCTTTGTATCTGCGCGGTGCCCTGCACGGGGTAATATTGCTCTGTCAGTCGGAAATGGGCGAAGGCAACCCGGACTTCCCGGCCGAACAGTTGATCCGACACACCATGGATATGCTGACGTCCTCGATTTCAGCCTGACAGCCTCAGGCTCAACAGCTGCTAGAGCTGGAAATCGTAGATGGAACCCAAGCCCATTATCCCGGTTAACTCATCCAGGGCTTTGCGGACCTCTTCCAGCAACATCGGGTCGCCCAGCTCATCCTGGCTGAGTTCATCCCGATAATGGGCTTCCACCCAGGTTGTCAGGCGCTCGTAGAGTTCGTCGGTGAGCAGCACGCCGCGGTTGATGGCCCTGAGTTCATCGTCATTCAATACCACTCGCAAACGCAGACAGGCGGGGCCACCCCCATTGCGCATGGACTGTTTGACGTCAAACACCTCCACCGAGGTAATCGGCCCGCCCGACTTCACCAGGTTGTCCAGATAACGGCTAACCGAAGCCACTTCTCGACACTCGCCGGGCACCGCCAGCAACATGCCATCCGGCGTGTTCAGTAATTGGCTGTTGAAGAGGTAGGACGCCACCGCATCGTCGAGGGGCACATCGGCACTGCTGACCCGAACCGCTTCCAACTCGGCACCGGTCAGGCGCTCACGGATATCCGCCAGCACCTGTTCTTCGTTGAGGAATGCCATGTCGTGGTAGAACAGGGTATTGCCGTTGCCAACGGCAATCACATCGTTGTGAAAAACGCCGCCATCGATGGCCTCCGGGTTCTGTTGTGCAAAGACCACATTCCGATCTTTCAGACCATGCAGTCGCGCCACCGACTGGGAGGCTTCAAGGGTCTGTCTTGCCGGGTATTTCCTGGGTGCCGGCGCCTGCTCGTTGAATGCAATCTGGCCGTACACAAAGAGTTCCACACCGGGCTCGCCGTATCCGGCGCACAACCGGGTATGGTTGGCGGCACCTTCGTCGCCGAAGTGGCTTACCGATGGCAGTGCCGGGTGGTGGGCAAAGTAGCTCTCGTCAGCAAAGATGGCCTTCAGGGAACGCCCGGTCACCGTATGTTCGATGGACCTGTGAAACTTGGCGCTCAGGTTGGCCGGGGTGAAATGCACGCGATGGTCCGACGTGTCGGCACTCGGTGATACCGTGGCGGCATTGGCCGTCCACATGGGCGACGCAGACGATACCGCCGCCAGTATAGACGGGCTGGATTTGGCCGCCTGTTCCAGTACGCGGGCATCCGTCCCTTCAAATCCGAGGGCCCGGAGTGTCGGAATATGCGGGCGCTCGTGGGGCGGCAGAATGCCCTGCACATAGCCCCGGTCCGCCAGACGCTTCATCTTGGCCAGGCCCTGCAATGCCGCCTCCTTCGGATTGGAAACGGAGCTGACATTGGACTTCGAAGCCACATTACCCCAAGACAGCCCCGCGTAATTGTGGGTGGGGCCAACCAGGCCATCGAAGTTTGCTTCTACCGCGTGTTTCACCATGGCACTGGGTCCCGTTAATCGAAATTGAGGCCGGGTGCCAGAGACTCTGGCAGCTCGCTCTTGCCGGCCTCCAGAGAGGCCATGGGCCAGGCGCAATAGTCGGCGGCATAGTAAGCACTGGGGCGATGGTTGCCGCTGGCACCAACACCGCCGAAGGGTGCCGCGCTGCTGGCGCCGGTCAGGGGCCGGTTCCAGTTCACAATCCCGGCACGCACCTCTTCCACCAGCCGATCATAGAGTTTCCGGTCATCTGTCAGAATACCTGCAGAGAGCCCGTAGCTCGTGTCGTTGGCCAGCTCCAGGGCGTCATCAAAGCTCTTGTAGCGATAGACGGTCAGCAGCGGTCCGAAAAATTCTTCGTCGGTCACATCAAGCCCGGTAGCATCGATGATACCGGGTGACAGCAGGCCGGTTCCCGATTTCAGGGACTTCATTTCCAGCAGGGATTTGCCGCCCTTCTCCAGCAGGCTGGCCTGGGCCGCCAGGAGTTTTTCGGCGGCTTCCGCGGAAATCACAGAGCCCATAAATGGCTGAGGATCAGCGTCAAACTCGCCCACCTTGATCCGGGAGGAGACTTCAACCAGCCGGTCGAGGAAAGCGTCGCCCTTCTTGCCCTTGGGCACCAGAAGTCGACGGGCGCAGGTGCAGCGCTGGCCGGCCGACAGAAATGCTGACTGCAGGGCATGATGCACTGCGCCATCCACATCGCTCACATCCTGAACGATCAGCGGGTTGTTGCCGCCCATCTCCAGGGCCAGGATTTTCTCCGGCTGGCCGCCGAACTGTTTGTGCAGCAGGTGCCCGACGGTGGAGCTGCCGGTAAAGAACAGCCCATCAATCCCGGGGTGGTTAGCCAGTGATTTACCAGTGGCCGAGTCGCCCTGCACAAGATTGACCACTCCATCCGGAATGCCGGCCTTTTCCCAGAGTTTAACCGTCAGCTCAGCCACTCCAGGGGTCAGCTCGCTGGGCTTGAATACCACCGTGTTACCGGCCAGCAGAGCGGGCACTATATGACCGTTCGGCAGGTGCCCCGGAAAGTTGTAGGGGCCGAACACCGCCACCACGCCATGGGGCCGGTGTCTGAGTACCGCATGCCCACCGGCAACATCGGATTCCGATGTACCGGTGCGGTCGTTGTAGGCTTTCACGGAAATACCGATCTTGCCGATCATGGCCGCCACTTCGGTGCGGGATTCCCACAGGGGTTTGCCGGTTTCCAGCCCGATCTGATGCGCCAACTCTTCCTTGTGGGCCTCAAGCAATTCACCAAAGGCTTCGACCACGGCCTGACGTTCGGCGAAGCTCTTGCGCTGCCACTTTACAAACGCATTGCGGGCCTCGCGAACGGCCGCATCAACATCCTCCAGGTTGGCGCTTTCGCCGTCCCAGATTGTCTCACCGGTGACCGGCTGGACAGATTCGAATACCGGCCCGTGGCCCTGTAGCCAGAGCCCGTCGATAAACAGTTCACCTGTCAGCTTTGCCATTTCGATGCACCTCCCGGTACTGAGCTTCTATAACTATGTTTGGTCAGCATCCCCGAGTCTTTCAAGGGGGCCAGACGAACCGGATCACCAGATTCAATCTGCAACGCGTCGGCCACTTCCGGCGGCAGGCTGACGGTATCCGGCCCGATGCAATCTATCGGCAGGGTGGTCACCCGAAAATCCCGGAATGAACGATTCGACACCATCACACGCTCATCGGCGGGCACGTCCAGATTCACTGGCTTTCGAGTCACCATGGCGTGCCGGTTCATGCCCTCCCGCACTGTGCGGATGTTGTGCACGAAGGCTTCAACCACCGGGCCACCATCAAAAATGTCCACCAGCCCGTTAAAGTTGAATCCTTCGGACTGGAGCATGCGAAGCGCTGGCGCGGTATTGTCATGAACCCGGCCAATCACGGCCCTGGCCGAATCCGGCAGCATGGACAGGTAGATCGGGTACTTGGGCATCAACTCGGCGATAAAGGATTTATTGCCCAGGCCCGAGAGCATGTCAGCTTCACTGAATTCCATATCAAAGAATTTGGTTCCCAGTGCGTCCCACAAAGGGCTTCGACCCTGGGCATCGGACACACCGCGCATTTCCGCGAATACTTTTTCCGAAAAATGCTTCCGGAATTCATCCAGATACATGAACCGGCAGCGGGAAAGCAGCAGCCCGTTGCCGCCGCCCTTGTACTCATCGGACAGCAGCAGCGAGCAGATTTCGCTGGTGTCGGTCATGTCGTTGGACAGATGGAGCGTAGGCGTCCGCACGTGAACACCCAACTCTTTGGAGGCATTCACCGTTACACTGAGACGGTAATTGTAGAACACCTCATCGAGACCCACCCGGGCCTGAATCCCGCTGATTCCAACCGTCTTTTTGCGCTGGATATCCTCAAGGGCAAACAGGTACAGACCCGCCTCCGGCGCGATGCGCTGGTTGAAGGTCTCGCGGGCATGGTTGATCTTCCTCTGCAGCAGCTCGTGATCCGCCGGCAAGGTGGTAAGCCCCTTCCCGGCACTCTCGGCCATGGCGTACAGGTCATCCAGATCGTTTTCCTGCAGCGGGCGGATTACCAGCATGTTATCGCCTCCCTGAAGCCTGCGGTTGTGGGCTTTCCGATTCCGACGCCTGTCATAGCGGCGCGATCCTTACCCGGTCGCCCGCGGTCCTGTTCAGAGCCTTCCAGGTGGCCACCGGAACCTTGAGTTTATCGTCCAGTGTCTCGGCTACCGGTGTCAGGGTGCAGCGGAACTGTTCCCGCTCGCCGGCGGCAATCAGGCAGGTTTCGCCCACGTCCTCATTGGTGCCATGCAGTTCCTTGGGGTGGCTGGTTACCAGGGTTTTCAGGCTGTCGGTGCGCGCTTCAAGAACCGGACCGGCATCAAAAATGTCCAGGTAACTGCCTGGCTGGAACCCTTCCCGCTGAAGCAGCTCGAAGTTGGGCACGGTTATCTGGTGCGGCTGCCCCATGGCGCTCTGGGCCGCCTCGCTCAGCAGCGTGACGTAAATCGGATTGGGCGGCATGAGCTCGGCAATAAAGGTCTTGCTCAGCTGGCCGGAGTACTGGTCCGCGGTCTCGAAATCCATATTGAAGAAGTGCCGGCCAAGGCTGTCCCAGAATGGCACACTGCCGTCTTCCAGCTGGACGCCCTGGATTTCCACCGCCATACGCTGGGTAAACCATTCCCGGTGATCGGCAATAAACAGAAGCCGGGCCCGGGACAGCAATTCAAACGCTTCGGTATCCTGGAGTTCAGGTCGGATCGAGAATGAGCACAGCAGGGAGATATCGGTCAGGGAATGGGAGGGATACAACACCTCCACCCGACGCGACACACCCAGCTCATGGGAGGCATGGATCAGGGCATCCCGCCGGTAACTGTAGAAGGGCTGGCCATTGCCAGCGCGGGCATCAATACCAGCGGTGCCTGCGATGTCTCCGGTCTCGGTGCTCTCCAGCACAAACAGGAACCTGGGCGGATCGTCCTCGGGGCTGATCCGCCCAGCAAAAGATGCCAGAGATTGCTCGATCTTATACGCCAGGGCATCGCCCTGTTTGGGCAGAGTGGAGGAAAGACGGGCACACTGGGTGCCCGCAATGGCGAGAATCTGGTCCAGATCATCCGGCTGAGCCGGACGTACCAGCCACATAAAGTCTCCTTAGGCCGTCAGTTTTTTTACCGCCGCCTCGAAACGCTCGAGGGCTTCATCGATGTCCGATTCCGGGATAATCAGGGACGGCGCCAGACGAATCACATTCGCACCGGCCACCAGAACCATCACGCCCTCTTCCAGGCCCGCGTTCAGGAAATCCTTGGCCTTGCCCTGCCATTTCTCGGTCAGCACACAACCGAGCAGCAGACCGGCACCGCGAACCTCACTGAACACACCATAGCGTTCACCAATATCCATCATGCCCTTGCGGAGCTTGTCTGAGCGGGCCTTCACACCCTTCAGAATCTCCGGCTGGCTAACGGTATCCACCACTTTCTGGGCCACAGCACAGGCCAGCGCGTTACCGCCGTAAGTGCTGCCGTGGGTACCCACACCCAGACTGGCGGCAACCTTGGCCGTGGTCAGCATGGCCGCCACCGGGAAGCCGCCACCAAGCCCCTTGGCGCTGGACAGAATGTCCGGCACCACGCCGTACATCTGATAAGCGTATAAATGGCCGCTTCGACCAACGCCGGACTGAACCTCATCGAACACCAGCAAGGCGTCATTCTCGTCGCACAGCTCACGCAGCCCCTGCAGGAACGCCTGGTCGCCGGGCATAACACCGCCCTCGCCCTGAATGGGCTCCACCACCACGGCGCAGGTTTTATCTTTGGAGATCAGATTCTTCACCGACTCCAGGTCATTGAACTCAGCGTGATGAATGCCACCCGGTGCCGGCTCGAAACCTTCCAGGTATTTCGGCTGGCCACCCACGCTCACGGTGAACAGGGTACGGCCGTGGAAGGAGTTCTTGAACGAGATGATCTCGTTCTTCTCTTTACCAAAGTGCTCCCAGGCATACCGACGGGCCAGCTTGAACGCCGCCTCATTGGCCTCGGCACCGGAATTGGCGAAGAACACGCGCTCGGCGAAGGTGAGGTCACACAGGGTTTTTGCCAGACGCAGGGCCGGCTCATTGGTCATCACGTTGGACAGGTGCCAGATTTTCTCGGCCTGATCGTGCAACGCACCAACCAGCCCCGGGTGGGAATGGCCGAGGCAGGTCACGGCGATGCCGCCCTGGAGATCAATAAACTCGCGGCCTTCCTGATCCCAGATCCGGGAGCCTTCTCCTCGCACCGGAATAATGGAACCGGGAGCGTAGTTGGGCACCATGACTTCATCGAACAGTTCGCGGCTGACGGGTTCTTTATTCATAGATCTCTCTCGGGAAAGCGGCTAGGCAAATAAAAATAGTAGAGTGACCGCGCCAGACAAGTAAGTAGGTGTGCGGACTCTTGCACCATAATACGCCACTCACGGCATAAGAACATCCGGTTCCCCGATGGCCGGCAATTCAATCACCCTGTGCGGAATGCTCCCGCCCTTATTCCTATCCATCAGTGCGCCGATCAAAAGCTTGTAGGAGTCCAGATCAAAGGTGACCGCCTGGCCACGGAGGGAGAAATCCTGCAGTTCGTCCTCCTCATGCAGGGTGGCCACATGCATCCAGTTATAAACCACCAGGATGTCCGTGCGGCCAGACCGGGCATCCTGCTCAACAATGCCCACCGGCCCTTTCCAGGGCCAGGTCTTAAGACGCAGACTGTGAAACGCAATCTGCACCCTGAGGTTGTAACGCTCGACATCCTCAAGCTCTTCGCAGGCACCTTTGCAGCGCCCGAGAGTGCGCTGGAAACAGGGCCCATCATGTTCTGGCTCCAGACCCAGCAACCGGTTGCATAATTCATTTTTCGAAGCAATGCCGCTTAATGCCCGCTCGGCATCCCGCTTGCTGCGGAACAACCCGAAATAATCCCCGAGGCGATGAGGCTCGATCTCGCGAACCAGCCGCGCCTGCAGATACCCCGCCTCGTTTTTTGCCAGCTCGATGCTTACCAGATTCTTGGCAGCCCTTGAACGGCGATTGAACAGGGGTTTGAGGGTTTTGATCTGCTTGAGCTCCAGCAGCAGTGCTCCAAGCTCACCGGCTGTTTCCGTCCATTCAACACGACGCAGACTCTCGGACATGCGCACGCCCCTGGCCGAGTTGTGATCACCGGAAAAGTGCGAAGCCACCCGCTGGGCCATGTTGGTGCTCTTGCCCACATATAAAAGCACATCGTTCTCGCCGTAAAAGCGATACACCCCCGGCCCCCGAGGCAGATCCTGGAGGATATCCGTCGGCAGATGAGAGGGAATACTCGGGCGCTGCAACAGCTCCCGCAGGGCGCCCTCGAATTGCCTGTCTCCTTTATCTGCTCGGGCATGCTCAAAGAAGGACAGCATGGCGGACACATCCCCCATGGCCCGATGCCGCTGAACCTGAGCAAGGCCATGGCGGGCAATCAGCGCATCCATATTGTGCCGCCGGAACTCCGGGTACAGACGCCTGGAAAGCTTTACCGTGCATAGCACCTTCGCCGAGAACAATCGCCCCAGCCTGCGAAACTCGGCTTTGATAAAGCCGTAGTCAAAACGGGCATTGTGAGCGACAAACACCTTGCCCTTCAGCTGCGCCTCCAGCTCGTCCGCCACCTCTTCAAACAACGGCGCATCCGCCACCATCTCGTTGGAGATGCCGGTAAAGTTCTCGATAAACGGGGATATCCGCGTTTCCGGATTCAGCAGCGTCTGCCACTCGCCCACCAGCTCGCCGGCCCGCCAGAACCGAATACCAATCTCGGTAATCCGGTCACGGGCTGAATTGCCGCCGGTGGTTTCAATATCAAGAAACGCGAACGTAGCTGACTCAAGAACTGTACTTTCGGATGTCATGGAACAACATTACGCCTCGCTGGCAACTGCAGATGTCTGTATATGAACGAAAAGCAGTTATAGACATTCGTCTAATTTCTGCATGAATTTATTTGAATTGTCACGAATTCGTAACTACCTTGTTTTTGGGTCCAACAACAAAAATGTGTGGAGACAACAACGATGCAAAGCAACAAACTGAGATTGGCAATTCGTGCGACGGCAGCAACAGTAGTAATGGGGGTTGCCTCTCAAGCGAGCGCACTTACGCTGAACGTAGGTGACGATACCGAAGCGAGCCTGTATGGCTACGCTCGTCTGAACATGAGCTACGACCTGGACGGCAACCGTGCCGTTTCTACCCGTGCAGGTTCTTTCACTCCTACCGCAAACGAAGACGTTGAAGGCCATTTCGGCGCCGACGTTCAGCAGAGCCGTCTGGGCGTCAAAGTCAAGCACGCTTCTGGCGTAGCAATTACCGTGGAAGGTGACTTCCGTGGTTCAGGCAACGGCGCAGGCAGTCTGCGTATGCGTCACGCCTATGGCGAATACAACGGATTGATGGCCGGCCGCAACTGGTCCAACTACACCAGCTTCGTGGGTAACACCCCGACTCTGGACTTCGACAGCCTGGCAGGCACCGCTGGCAGCCAGGATCGCGCCGAGCAGATCCGTTATACCACTGGCGCTCTTTCCTTCTCCCTCGAAGATCCGAGCTCACAAGGTGTTCTGGGTGCAGGCGGCAACACCCGCACTTCTGCACCAGCCCTGACCGCTCGCGTCCAAGACTCGGCTGGCGGTTTGTCCTACTCAGCTGCAGCTTTGGTCAGCCAGGTTACCGCTGACGACGGGACCAACGACGACAGCGCAATGGGTTTTGCGGTATTTGGCGCGGCCAAATTTGCCCTGAGCGACATGATCTCAATTCAGGGTGCTGCGAACTTCACTGACGGCGCTAACGGCTATCTGTGGCGCTCTGGCAGCAACTACTATGGCCCAAGTGCCTATGTCGACGGCAATAGCCTTGAGACCATTGAGGGTTACGGTTTCTCAATCGGTACAAGTGTAGCGCTCGGCGGTGGTCGTAGCATCAACCTGGGCTACGGCACCACTATGCTGGACCTGGACGACGCGATTGCAGCCGGTGCTACCACCAATGCTGACCCGGAATCCAACCAGAACGCGTTCCTGAACTACATGTGGTCGCCAGTATCCAACGTCATGTTCGGCGTTGAGTACGGCTACTTCGATCAGGAAACTGTTGCCGGTGATTCTAGCGACGCAAACCGTGTTCTGTTCGCAGCGCAGTACAGCTTCTAATCCTTCCGTTAGAAGTTAGTTAACTCAGCAGAAACCCCGGCTCCGGCCGGGGTTTTTGTTTGTTCGGATTTTATAGCGGACCTCTCTGAACATTGTTGGCCCAGAGGACTAGTGAATGGCAATCACAGGAAGACCATTGTCCTCACTGAAGGGAAAAGAAGAATGGGAAGGAGATGAAACGAGAGAGGCGGGCACTACGATTCAGGACTGTAGAGGGCCAGGGATGGCCCGAAACAAGCGCACAGGGATGTGCTTGTAGCGTGTCCTGAATCGTAGTGCCCGCCTCTCGCCGCCCCCAACCTCAAAGGCTGGGGACGAACCTACCGGCTATCACAGAAGAAGGGTGCGAATGTCCCCAAGAAGCTGACTAAGCACCGTGGTAAACCGGGCCGCATCAGCCCCATTCACCGCGCGGTGATCGTAAGACAGCGACAACGGCAGCATCAGGCGGGGCTGGAACTCCTTGCCATCCCAAACCGGCTTCATCGCCGCCTTGGACACCCCAAGAATCGCCACCTCCGGCGTATTCACAATCGGCGTAAATGCCGTGCCGCCAATACCACCAAGACTCGTGATGGTAAAACAGGCACCCTGCATTTCTGCCGGCTTCAGCTGCTTGTCCCGGGCCTTCTGGGCGAGCTCGGCGCTTTCCGCCGCCAGCTCCCACAAACCCTTCTTGTCCACATCCTTGATCACCGGCACCATCAGCCCGTGAGGCGTATCCACCGCAATCCCGATGTGGATGTACTTCTTGCGAACCACCTCCTTGCGCTCCATGTCCAGGGACACGTTGAACTGGGGCAGTTCCGCCAGCGCGGTGGCACAGGCCTTGAGCAGGAACGGCAGCGGCGTCATCTTCACGCCCTTCTTCTCGCCGGCCGCCTTCTGGGCCTTGCGGAAATCCTCCATATCGGTGATATCCGCATCCTCGAACTGGGTTACGTGGGGCACGTTCAGCCAGCTGCGCTGCATGTTGTTCGCCGTGGCGAACATCATCCGCGACATGGCCTCACGCTTCACTTCACCAAACTGGCTGAAGTCCGGCAGCTTGACGCCGGGGATACCGGAACCGGTAGCAACGCCACCGCCCTGCTGAGCCTGCTTGAGCTGGCTCTTCACGTAGGCCTGGACGTCGTCTTTCAGAATCCGGCTCTTGGGCCCGGAGCCCTTGATGCGGGCCAGATCGGCACCCAGCTCGCGGGCCAGCTTGCGCACGGCCGGGCCGGCGTGAACCTTGGCACCTGGCGTGGGCGGCTCATAGGTTGCACCCTGGGGCTCAGGGGCTGACTCTGCTTCCTGTTTCGGCTTCTCTTCAGACTTCGGCTCAGGCTTCTCTTCTTTCGCCGGTTCCTCAGACGCAGACTCCGAGGCTTCTTCCTCTTCGCCACCGTCTTCCTGAACGGTCATCTCAAGCAGTTCATCGCCCTCGGAGAGCTTGTCGCCCTCGGAGACCAGAATCTTGCCCACCTTGCCCGCGTAGGGGGAAGGAATCTCCATCGTGGCCTTGTCGGATTCCACCGTTACCAGCGGATCATCAGCCTCGATGGTATCGCCTTCCGAGACGTTGATCTCGATAACCGGAACATTGTCGAAGCCATCCAGCGCGGGAACCTTCACGGTTTCCTTGCGGGAGCCACCGGAAGCCTTCTTCGGCGCCGGCTTGCTCTCTCCGGACTTCTCTTCGGACTTCTCTTCCGGTTTCGCTTCTTCCTTCTCCTCGGTCTTTTCTTCCGGCCCGTCGTCACCACCGTCGTCAGAGCCACCGCCATCGGCGCTGGCTTCCATCATCCCGACGACGTCGCCTTCCTTCACCTTATCACCCACCTTGACGGTGATCTTGGTGATCTTGCCGGCACCGGGCGACGGCAGTTCAACCGAGGCTTTGTCTGACTCAACCGTCAGAATCGGATCTTCTGCCTCAACCGAATCCCCTGCACTGACGGTGATTTCGATGACCTCGACCTCATCCGCACCGCCGAGATCCGGAACCTTGATTTCCTGTTCACTCATGGCGGTCTCCTTAGCTCAGCACCGGGTTCGTTTTGTTGCGATCGATTCCGTACTTGCGCATGGCTTCGAGAACCACATCGTTCTTCACCTCACCGTCCTTGGCCAACGCTGACAGCGCCGTGACTGTTACGTAGTAACGGTCCACTTCGAAGAAGCTGCGCAGCTTCTCCCGGGTGTCGCTGCGGCCGAAACCGTCGGTACCCAGGGTCAGGTAGGTTTTCGGGATGAACGCCCGGAGCTGCTCGGAGTGCAGCTTGATGTAATCAGTGGAAGACACCACCGGCCCGCTCTGCTTTTCCAGACACTGGGTAACGTAGGCCTTCTTGGGCTTATCATCCGGGTGCAGGCGGTTCCAGCGATCAATGTGCTGGCCTTCACGGGCAAGCTCGTTGAAGCTGGTAACACTCCACACATCGGAGGCAACACCCCAGTCATCCTTCAGCATCTGGGCCGCCGCTCGAACCTCGTTAAGGATCGCGCCAGCACCAAGCAGCTGAACCCGCGGGGTTTTCTTGCGCCCCTTGGTTTCCACCGACTCGAACAGGTACATGCCCTTGATGATGCCGTCTTCGCAATCCTTGGGCATGGCCGGCTGTTCGTAGTTTTCGTTTTCGATGGTCAGGTAGTAGAAGACGTTCTGGTTGTCCTCGAACATCTCTTTCATACCCTTGCGCAGCACCACGGCCATTTCGTATCCGTAGGCCGGGTCGTAGGCCTTACAGTTCGGAATGGTGTTGGCCAACACATGGCTGTGACCATCCTGGTGCTGCAGGCCTTCGCCGTTCAGAGTGGTTCGACCGGCGGTACCGCCGATCAGGAAGCCTCGCGCCTGGATGTCACCGGATGCCCACGCCAGATCGCCAACCCGCTGGAAGCCGAACATGGAGTAGAAGATGTAGAACGGGATCAACGGGAAGTTGTTGGTGCTGTAGGAGGTTGCCGCTGCCATCCAGGCGGCCATGGAACCATCCTCGTTGATGCCTTCCTCAAGGATCTGGCCTTTCTTGTCTTCCCGGTAGTACATGATCTGGTCACGGTCTTCCGGCACGTACTTCTGGCCCTCGGCCGTGTAGATACCGAGCTGACGGAACATGCCTTCCATACCGAAGGTACGAGCTTCATCAGGCACGATCGGCACCACGCGCTTGCCAATGCGCTTGTCCTTGGTCAGGGCTGTGAGGATACGGACGAACGCCATGGTGGTAGAAATCTTCCGGTCGCCGGAACCGTCCAGGACCGCCTTGAAGATGTCCAGATCGGGAATCTGCAGTGGCTGGCAATCCTTCCGACGTTTGGGATAGAAACCGCCCAGCTCCTGCCGGCGCTTCTTCATGTAGACAATTTCCGGGCTGTCCGGTGCCGGCCGGTAATAAGGAACGTCCTTCAGCTCGTCATCCTTCAGCGGCACGGCAAAGCGGTCGCGGAACGACTTCAGCTGCTCGATATCCAGCTTCTTCAGGGAGTGAGCGGTATTCTGCGCCTCGCCGGCTTCGCCGAAGCCGTAGCCCTTGATGGTGTGAGCCAGGATAACGGTCGGCCGACCACCGTTCTTGTGAACGGCGTGATGATAGGCCGCATAGATCTTGTAGGGATCGTGGCCGCCGCGGTTGAGCTTGTTGATTTCCTCGTCGGAGAGGCCCTCAACCAGTTTGGCGGTTTCCGGATACCTGCCGAAGAAGTGCTTGCGGGTGTACGCCGGGCCGTTGCTCTTGAAGTTCTGCAACTCACCGTCGCAGACCTCATCCATGGCCCGCTGCATTTTGCCGTCCTTGTCCTTCTCGAACAGGGGATCCCAGTGGCGGCCCCAGACGACTTTCAGCACGTTCCAGCCGGCACCCCGGAAGACACCCTCAAGCTCCTGCATGATCTTGCCATTACCACGGACAGGACCGTCCAGGCGCTGGAGGTTGCAGTTAACAACGAAGATCAGGTTGCTGAGGTTTTCCCGGCCGGCCATGGAGATGGAACCCAGGGTTTCCGGCTCGTCGCACTCGCCGTCACCAACAAAGCACCACACCTTGCGATCGCCCATCTCGATGAGTTCACGGCTATCCAGGTACTTCATTACGTGTGCCTGGTAAATCGCCTGAATCGGGCCCAGGCCCATGGAAACCGTGGGGAACTGCCAGTAATCCGGCATCAGCCAGGGGTGGGGATAGGAAGAAAGACCAGTGCCATCGACTTCTTCGCGGTATTTGTCGAGGTCTTTCTCGTCGAAACGCCCTTCAAGGAAGGAGCGCGCGTAAATGCCCGGTGAAGAGTGACCCTGGAAGTAAACCAGATCGGACTCGCGCTTCTCGTCGCCGCCGTGGAAGAAATAGTTGAACCCGACATCGTAGAGCGTCGCTGCCGACGAGAACGATGAAACATGCCCGCCGAGATCACCGGGACGCTGGTTGGCACGCATAACCATGGCCATGGCGTTCCAGCGGATCAGGGAGCGGATTCGGCGCTCCATAAAGAGATCACCAGGCATCGGCGCCTGCTGGGAAACCGGAATGCTGTTCCGGAATGGCGTGGTAATGGAATACGGTAGCTCGGTTCCATCGCGGCTCGCTCGTTCGGAGAGCCTCTCAAGAATGTATTTGGCCCGGTCTACGCCCTCGTTCTCGATCAGAGATTCCAGCGCGTCCAGCCATTCACTGGTTTCAATGGGATCATCGTCCTGGTACATCAAACCCTCCCCTTGGCATCAAAAAGTGCAGCGCCGCCACGATCAGCAGCCTGGCGCGTTGCGGTGTCGATAAGCTGCGATGGAATGCAGTGTTTTGTTGTGGGTATTTTCAGCCTGACAGGTGTACCGGCTCCCAGTACACAGAACCTGTACAAAGCATAGAACAGCTTTCACACTTTTCCTGCCTGATCGCCCTCGATTCACGGGCTTTTGGCCCAAAGGTCGAGCGGCTCGCCGGCGAAGTGCGCGGATTAGCCCACCTGATCTCGTAGTATTTTTACTACATTTTGGCTGTCAAGTTCAATTAGAGCCCTACGAACATCCTTTCCGAGCGGACTTCTTTCGGTTACTTACGGAAGAATGACCGTTTTTGGACCAACAGACAACCAGGCTGCGACCAATGTCGTAGCATTCTTATCAACCGGAAAATTAATTACCGCGCTAAACGATCCACTTGCTGTCATTCGCCGCTTATTCGACGCAGTTGGCGATTTTTACTGAATTTTCCATCTCGAGCCCCTCCACACTCTCCTGATTTACCGAGACTTTTTAATTAGACCTGAAAATAAATTCCGATTTATGTATACTCGCCTGCCTGATTTTTAACCACCGAAAAAGTGGTCGGACCACTTTTTCTGTCATTGGCACCAACAGAGGGCGATCTATGAACTCCATCGTCACCTTTCCAAACCGGATTCCGACTACGGAGTTCGAGGAACGGCGTTTCAAGGTCTACACAGACCGCCAGCTCGACAAGATTGAAGTCATTCAGAACCTCCCTGAGGAGACCCTGTTTGAGATGAAGGTGGTAGCCAGTGTGCTGCCGTTCCGGGTCAACGAGTATGTGATCAATGAACTGATCAACTGGGACAAGGTACCCAACGATCCGATCTATCAACTTGTCTTCCCCCAGAAAGGCATGTTGAAAGACGAGCATTACGAGCGCATGGCAAAAATGCACCGGGAAGGTGCCGACAAAAAAGAGATCCAGGCAGTTGCCAAGGAAATCCGGGACGAACTGAACCCGCACCCGGCCGGCCAGATGGAAATGAACATGCCGGAGCTCGACGGTGAAGTTCTGGACGGCGTTCAGCACAAGTACCGCGAGACGGTGCTGTTCTTCCCGGCCCAGGGTCAGACCTGCCACTCCTACTGCACCTTCTGTTTCCGCTGGGCGCAGTTTGTCGGTGACAAGGACCTGAAGATGGCCAGCACCGAAGCAGAGAAGCTTCATGGCTATCTGCAGGAACACACGGAGGTGACAGACCTGCTGGTTACCGGTGGTGATCCGATGGTCATGAAGACCAAAAACCTGGTCCAGTACCTGGAGCCGCTACTCCAGCCGGAGTTCGACCACATCCAGACCATCCGCATCGGCACCAAGGCCCTCACTTTCTGGCCCTACCGCTTTGTGACTGACAAGGATGCCGATGAGCTGATCGACCTGTTCGCGAAACTGGTCGACGCCGGGAAGCACGTGGCCATCATGGCCCACTACAACCACTGGCAGGAAATCACCACCGAGATTGCCGAAGAGGCCATCCGCCGCATTCGCGCCACCGGTGCCGAAATCCGCGCCCAGGGCCCGCTGATCAAACACGTCAACGACGATGCCGAGGCCTGGGCCAAGCTGTGGAAGAAAGAAGTGCAGCTGGGCATCATCCCCTACTACATGTTCGTGGAGCGGGATACCGGCGCCAAGAACTACTTCGAAGTACCTCTTGTCGAGGCTTTCCACATCTATCGGGAAGCAATGAAAAAAGTCAGTGGCCTGGCCCGCACCGCCCGTGGCCCCTCCATGAGCGCCGGACCCGGCAAGGTGGAGATTCAGGGGATCACAGAAATCAACGGCGAGAAGGTGTTCGTTCTGCGCTTCCTCCAGGGCCGCAACCCGGACTGGGTACAGCGCCCGTTCTTTGCCAAATACAGCGAGACGGCTACCTGGCTGCACGAGCTGGAACCGGCCTTCGGAGAGGAGAAATTCTTCTTTGAGGATGAGTATGAAGAAATGAAGAAAGGTAACGGCTAAAGGCTCATACACCATATGGGTGATGCCTGGCTTTTGTGGCTCTTCTAGCTTTGGTTTGTCGGAAACCGATAAAAACCAAGAATGAGGAATCACCAAATGATCAGGCAACACTCCCTTCGTTTATGGTTGTTGCTGTGCACCATGGCAGCAGCACTCATTATCAGTGGATGCGGAGGCGGCAGCAGCTCCGGCTCCGCAACCACACCTCCCACCGATGATTCTGCAACCATCTCCGGCACCGCAGCGGCCGGGGCACCTGTATCGGGTGTTGTGGGCGCCCGGGACGCCGCAGACAATACGGCAACAGCAGCCATCAATGCCGATGGCAGCTTCGAGCTGGACCTCTCCGAACTGACGACACCAGTTCTGCTCTACGCCAGCGGTATTGCCGGCGGTAATGCCTACCAGATGCTTTCCGTGGCGTTTGCCGATGATTTGAATGGCACGGCAAACATCACACCACTAACAGACCTGATTGTTGGTAACGCTGTGGGCCGAAGCCCCCAGGGGTTTTTCAACAACCCGGATTTCGACCTGATCCAACAGGCAGCTATCGAGACTCAGGAAGAGGCGCTGAAGACGCGTTTAAAGCCCTTGCTTGATGCCCTGGGCGTTGAAGACGATTTCGATCTTCGCAACTCACCCTTTACTGCTAACCGCTCAGGGTTCGACGCCGCTCTGGATGTAATCGAGGTACAGATCGATCCGGGCACGAATACGGCGACCATTACCAACCGGGTAAATCCGACCCAGACCATAACCAACAGTTTTGTTCAGCCGGAAAGCGAGGAAACCACGCTGGAGGTGAACGAGACCGAAATCAGCGATGGTGTTACCACATTGCAGGCGCTGAACGCCCTGGCAACTTCCTTTGCCAACGCGCTAGAAAGCCAGGATGAAACTGCTCTGCAGAACCTGGTCACCAACGACTTCCTGAACAACGGCGAGACACTTAGCGGGTTTGCAACGCGGTTGGCCGGCTCTCCGGAAGGTATTGAAGATGCAGGGGAACTGGCGGCAGACATTCGCAACTGGTCCCTGGCAGAGCTTGGCGAAGGTACCGCGAAGCTGAACGTTGGCCAGGCCCAGGGACCATGGCAGGCTATCAATGATAACGGCGATTGGAAACTCCAGGGCAACCAGCTGGAATTTTTCGTCTTTGTTGAGCCTACCCACCGATACGAGAATGGCGCTGACAGCCTGGTGATTGAAGAAATCGCAACGCTGATTTATGCCGGCTTCCCCTCAGCAAGCCTGGGCTCAGTGGCCGATTCCAGCGTTACCGTTTCCGGTGACCTGGAGAGCTTTAACGGCGGGCTGCCCATCGACTCCGAAAACAACCGTTTTGCCGACTTCCAGGGTCTGCCGGCTGGCTCCATCAGCTCCGGCGATCAGGTCACGTTTGCCTGGAATAACCCGGTCGAAGGGGTTGTCGATTCCACAGCGACCTTTACCATTCGCCGTGGCAGCCCCGACTTCAGCAATGGCGCGCCGGAAATCACTACGGCTTCAGCTGATCTGGCGGCCGATGAGTACAGCTTCCAGTGGACTCTGCCTCCGGGCTACGACGCCGTATCCGTGCGCAACAACTTTACCGGCCAGACCTCAGGCGGCCAGGGCGGCGGCTTTACTGGCAATCCGCTGGCAAACGATGCCACCAGCTTTACCGGCACTTTGCCTGAAAGCTATGTACCCGCCGAAACAGATCAACTCCGGTTAATTGCCCGGGATCCATTCGGTGTCTTCGTCTCCGCAAGGCTGGCAAATCCATTCCCGGACCAGGTGCCAGCGCCAATGGCAGAAAACGCTCTGATCGGCAGCTGGATCGCACGCAATGGCGATCGGGCGGATAACGCCCCATGGGTCCAGATTACCTTCCTGGAAAGCGGTTATTACATGCATCAGGAGCTGGATCTGCCTTACCGCCCCGCGGAGGATACTTCTGGCGAGCAGGGCCTGGAGCTGGGTCAGTACCAATGGGATAACCAGACCGGCGAGATTACGGTTTCTCAAATCGTACGGGACGACAACGGCGCATGGGGACTGACCGACGTCGAGAACGGTAGTGAGCGGCTCGCCCTGCGAATCGACGGTGACACTCTTACCGCTTATGATCCGGATGTTGGCCTGACAGAAACAACGGAGTTTACCCGGGTCCCGCTGAATCAGTCGGGCATCACCGGAACTTGGCTCGTGCAGGATTCTGCGGACCCCACCAACGTCTCTGTATTGACGGTTCTGGCGGATGATTTCTACTTGCTGGGCACGACCCAGCCAGCCGATCAAACGGGTTCCCCCGGTCTCGAATTTGGCACCTTCACCTACAACAGTGAAACGCTAGTGCTAAATCCCAGCCCGCTCCTCGACCAGAACGGCGAATATGGTCTGTCAGATCCGATGCAGGGTTTTGACTATGTCACCGTGATTGAAGGCGCCCTGATCATTGATGATGGAGAAGTCTTCCAACTGAGTGAGATCGCCCCGGGCGTAGCGCCCAGTGACGGCACACTCACGGTCAACTATGTGAGCCCGGATGATGAAATCACTGCGGGCCCTGCCGTCACCGGAGACTTCCATTACCTTCGGGCAGCCGCTGGGCTTGAAAGTTCAAGGGTGAACAATCCACCAACGGTGTTTCAGGCACACTATGCGCATCTGGGCGCCAGCATCGCGGACAATTCCGATGGAACCGGGACACTCAGCTGGTCGAACTTTTGTGTAGGCGACCTGCTGATCGATTCAGGTGCTAGCGAGGACGGACGGGATGCTGTGTTCGATTCCATCAGTGAATGCTTCGGCTTAAGCAGCAGTTTCGACCTAACCTTCACCGAAACCGGGCTTTTCGCAGCTGTTCCGGAAAGCACCATGATTGACCCCGAGGACGGCTCCCAGATTGTCACCGGCGCGACAGAGATTGACTTCCGGGCGCTTGATGCTGGTCGCAGCCTCTTTATTGCCACTGAGGCGAATACCTTCCAGTTCGAGGAGAGTGACGGAAGTTTCACCGAAGGTCGTGACATGAATACCCATGTACTGAGCAAGACAGATCCGTCGCTGACCGTCGATTCGCTCGCCGGGGACTGGGGCTTCGCCACCTTGCGCATCTCCAACATCGTTGATGATTTCGACGCAGTCGTACCGAACGAGATGGAGTACGGAGCAGGGGCCCTTAACATCAGCGTTGATGCCGCTGGCAACGCCACTCTGACCGACGAAGTACAGCTGAATGTCGGCCAGGGCCTGAAACCCCTGGTGAATAGCGATATCTTCATTGATACAAGGAACGAAGAAACCGCACTCAACGTTGATCTTGGCGCTTTCGGGCTCACAACTGATGGCACGCTGGACCTGCTGAATGGCGAGCTCGGCGGATTTGTGTCGCAGGGCAGCGACGTAATGACACTGGGGCTTCCCAATCCATTCACGCCCTATACCGTGCAGACCGAAGAATCGTCGTTCCTCATCGGTGTAAAACTGGACCCGAACTTCCAGGCCACCGACCTCGCCGGAAAGTCCTACGACATAATGTTGAAAGGCTATTTCGCCGGACAGAATTATTTTGAAACGGACATCTTCCTGCCAGGTGCAACACTGGAATTCGACGCCAGTGGCACAGCAATCTCACAAAGGGGCCTTACCTTTGCCTATTCCAATTTCGGTCTGAACACCGACGTTGTGGATGTAACCCGGCAATCTGCAGGCCTCCCTGCCAACACCTGGACTTATCAGGTCGACGGCCCGACTGGGCTGATCAGAATGGAATCCCCTCAATACACGTATTCTGGCGGGGACGTTGGCTATGGTGAACAGTTCGGTTATTCCTCTGCAGACAACCGGTTGCTGGTACTGGTCTCGCGCTTCTACGACAACTCTGGAGGTGTACCAATGGGACCCGCTGGCGTTTACATAGCCTACGCCATCTGCAACAACTGCAACTGACTCCTCAACTGATTTTTCTCTTCAGCCCCGCCAAGTGCGGGGCTTTTTTATGGATGTTTGGCACAGACTGCAAGCCTGTGCTTTACTTGCAGGACGCAACCAATATGTACAAAAAAGCAACAGGGAGCGATTGGTTTGAAGGATCCGGGGTCGGAAGTCCCTCACTTGCTGGATGATCTGTATGAGCGAGCGACCGCCCCGGACCAGTGGCCGGAGTTCCTTGCCAAGCTTATGGTTCTGTTCCGTGGAGAAACCGCCACCATACGTCTGAGCGACCTGGACAATCCGGTAATTCACCAATCCTATACCACCGGCTTCCGACAGGAAATCAATCAAATATACGAAGCCGAGGGCGTTGAGCGTGATCCCTTCAGGGATGCATTGGCGGCGTTGCCGGTCGGCAAGGCGCTAGAGAGTACCGCGGTTATTGAAGACCGGGCGTTCGAAGGTTCCGTCCACTACCAATCCGTGTTTCGGCCCAACGGCAACTTTTATGCGTTGGGCACCCAATTCGAGCGCCAGAACGGTCAGGCAATGCATGTGGGCATTCACCGACCGAAACAAAAGGGCCCCTTCAGTAACGACGAACTCAAACTGCTGGAGCTCTTCAGCCCCCATCTTCGTCGAGTCGTGAAACTATCGCGCATGATGGCCGACCTGAACGAAGCACTCTCTGTCGCCAGGCACGCCCTTGACAGATTACCGTTCGGAGTCTGGTACATGGACAGCGAATTACGGGTGCAATGGATGAACGCCAGCGCAGAAGAAGCCTTTGCCACCAACAGTTTTGGCCTGAAAGTCCAATACAATCGTCTTCGAATGCTGGCCGCAGGCGCATCCACAACCCTGCGAGCCATGGTACGACGTCTGACTGAGCATCGCTCGCTCACGGAAACCGTAAAACTCGGGCAAACCGGTGCCTGCCTGCTCATGGTGCCAACCTGCACCTCCGGAACCAGTCTTCACATAATCCGCTCACCGGCACCCAAGATTCTCTGCTTTCTGCTGGACACCACCCGGCCAGCAGAACTGGACGAGAATCGGCTGACCACGATGTATCACCTCACTCCTGCGGAGTACCGGCTTGCAAACCTTCTGGTAACCGGCCTCGATGTCAACGAGGCCAGCGCAGTGCTTGAGATTTCTCCTCACACCGGCAGGACACAGCTCAAATCCATCATGCGCAAGACCGGCGTTCGCCGTCAGGCGAGCCTGCAGCGAATACTGCTCCTCTGCGCAGATACGCTAAGGGCTTCTGATGACTGATGCCGCAAGAAACCAGAACCTGCAACTTTCAGACGGCCGAAGCCTGAGTTTTTCAGACACCGGCACCGGCGAAAATGGCACTTGGATCCACTGCCATGGAATTCCGGGATCCCGTAACGAACTGCGTCACCTCGAGAGCGCTCTGTTCCATGCCGGGGTTCGAGTCATTGTTCCGGATCGCCCCGGCTATGGACAGTCCAGCCCCTGCCCCAGTTATGGATTTTCACACCATTCGGATGATCTGAGGCAACTGGCCGACTATCTGGAACTGGATGATTTCCTGCTATCCGGGTTCTCCGGGGGCGGCGTATTCGCCATGGCCGCCGCCCATGATCTGGGTAAACGAATCGAGCAACTGGTGATCGCAGCAACACCAGCGGTTCCTCTGATGGACAACCCCTTCGATTATGCCTCAGAACTTACCGCCAGTACCTGGCGAGCAGCGCTGGACGATCGCGATGCGCTGGCAAAAGAATTGGAGCTCATTACTGGTTCTGTGGATGTGCTATTGGAAGCGCTCATAGGGGCCGCAGGCGATCAGGAGGAGCACTACCTGTCATCAAACTCTATTCGTCCGGGCTTTACGGAGAACCTTAGCGCCGCGCTGGAACAGGGATCCAAAACGGCAGCCGATGCGCTTGCCAGGGATTCGTTTCTGACAGCCCAATCATGGCCTTTTTCACCCCAGGACATACACCTTCCAGTGCGGGTGATTCATGGCTCGGGGGACAGGCTTGTGCACATAGAGCACCAGAGCACGTTGTCCAGCAACTTTCCGGACGGTTCCCCCGAGGTCATCAGCGGCGCTCACTACGGCGCTCTTTCGGCTATCTGGAACTGAATCTGCGGCTGTGCCCATCAGAAAAGCTGATGCTCAATAATTGTAAGAAAGCCCCAGACTGATGGCGCGAACGCTGGACCACGTTACCTCATCGGCAGATACCATTGCCTGCCATTTCCCTCTGGTCAGTTCCAACCGTATCGATTCCAACTCCGGCCAGTAGCTAGCCAGTATCCGTGCGCCACCTGCGAACGTTCGCCCGAAGCCGGCGCCATAGAGCCCATAACCGAATTGATAGTGGCCGTGCACGACTGCGAGCCAAGCGCCCTCTTGCCACTGGGCCGTACCATAAAACCTGGGATCCAGATCCTGATAAAAAGTGTCCCGATACCCTTCCGTGCCAGATATCGTTGGGGCAAATACAGCGTAGCCATCGTCATCGAAGGACTTATTGTCGGTGTTTGCCTGGGCTCGCGTGAAAGGCGCATCCTTCCATCGAATCCGTGAGAAAAGATCCTCGGCCCGGAGGTTCAAATCGAGCTTTTCCATGGGTTGCCAGCTGGCGGCAATATCAAAAGCCCAACCGATGCCACTGGCTTTCTCTACATCCGGCCGATCAAAGATCACGTCCCGGTAGTAGAGATAGTCAACGTCTGCGCTGAAGTCGTAGTCATTCTCGGCGGCCGCTACAAACTCCCCATCAAGGGTGCCGCTCATCAAATGGCGGGTTTTGAAGACGGAAATGCCGCCGGAAATCGTCCAGGATTCGTCGCTATGTCGATAGCCAGACCGGATTCCGGACCCCGAAAAACCATTAACGCGCAGAGCAACGGGAATCTGCTCGCCTTCGTTCAGCGGCTCCTTGCGGGCAATCCGTCCATAAAAGCTCACGGCCTGAGAATTCATCCTCAGATCCGCCAGCGCACGGGTGAAAACCGAAACCTCGATTCCTTGCTCCCGAAAACCGGCCTCCGCATGGCTGATCGCCCATTGGCGGCTACCTGAATCGAATTCACTGCCCCAATCGCTCAGTGTGGTTTTGATTGGCTCCGGCTCACTGACCAGTTGGGTCTCGAACCTGCCAAACATCTCCACGGCCAGCACTGTATTGGCATTAACACTCGCTATAACGAAAAAAAAGGCGGGGCCGAAGCCCCACCTTTCTTTCCGGTTTCCCGGCACTTTCATCAGAACAATGTCTCGAACACGGTTTCTTCGCCGTTCGGATAGGTGATGACCGGAACGCCGTTTCGCAGTTCTACGTCACCGATGTCCTCACCGTTAACGAAGACATTACCTGTCAGACTCTGCTCTCCACTGGCCGCTTCCGAACCAACCGCTTCCAGTCGGAATCCTTGCGGGTTCCAGAATGCCAGGCTGATTTCCGGGTTTTCAGCGTTCAGCTCATCGGTGCTGACCTTGAGGCTGTAGCTGCCGCCATCCCAGCTGACGTTTGCGAGCACGCTGCCACCGTTCAGAGTTGAACGTGTCAGGGTAGCCACAGCTGTTGCTTTTGGCATATCAACCAGAGAAACGCCTGCCGCGATGTTGAATGACAGGTTGACGAAGTTGTCGGCGGTCTCAAGGTCGGGGAAAGCAATGTCAGCATACACCTCGGCGAAATCTGACGTGCTGTTACCGTATACAGAGACATATTCAACCTGGGACTGTCCGGCAACGGTGGCACCAACGGCGGTCTCGAGTTTGCCAAGGATCAGTTGATCAAGTGCAGCTGTTTCAGCATCGTCGAGCACGTTGCAATTGAAATCGTCGTAACCAAGCTCACTGTCAAACCAACCGGAGAACGCAACCCTTTCGCCATACGTTTCCGTTCCGGTCTCATAATCGTAGCACGACCAGTCAGACACGATATCGAACCAGAAGTCCTGTGCAGTTTCGTCATACTCAACAAACTGCGCCACCTCAGCACGATCCACTTCAAAATCAAACGAAGCGGTTGTGTTGTTGTAGTCTAGGTATGTGAACAGGTTAAAGCGCTGGGCGGTGCTGCTGTTCAGGGATGTCGAGAGATTGAAGGTGCGCCCGGAAGTCGCTGTAAAATCACCCGAGAGAGCAAAGGACTCCGGCGAGAACGGCTCATCCAGCTCGCCAAAACTGGAGCCCGTCATGTTTACAGCCTTCACCGAGATTTCACCGTCGAAGCTGGCCGCCTCTGGGTTGGCAAGCGCAATGGAACCGTTCAGGGCAATGGCACTGAATTTTTCCAGAACGGCATCGGCCGCCGTAACCTCCCCTACAATCTCTTCGGAAAGTTCAAGGGTGGCAACCAGATCCAGCACTGCTCGATTAAAGCCGGTGCCATCACCGATCGTGCCACTGACAGTGACATTGTTTTGTGTGAGCAATGACAGAACCTTCTCGGCATCGTAGGTGAGGTCCAGATCGTCCTGAGCAAGGCTGGTGCCGATGACCAGATCAAAATCTCGGGTCTCTCCACCGATCTGGGAAACACTGCCAGTGGCCGTAGCCTTGAGGCCGGATTCTGTATCCTCAAAAACGAGCGTGGCGTCCATGGTACCTGTGGCAGTTGGATCTTCTTCATCAGTCCAGCTCTGCTGAGCTGTGAACTGCGTGCCACTTTCCAGAGCTTCCAACAGCGCTGCTCGTCCTTCGGTACCGGCCAACTGCTGGGAGAAAACATCCAGTACCTTACTCACCAGATCACCAGTTACGCCAGCCTGAGCGAATACGTCACTGACGGTTTCTGCGTCCGCATCCAGCGCAACAGAAACGGCAGACGTTTCGTCCTGCAGAGCAGCAGCAGTTTCATCGATAGAGCCGGCCCAGCTGCGGAACTGGGAAACAAACGACTGGAAGGCCGCAATCTTGTCTGCTTGCGTGGCACCCTCATCAAGATCCAGGTCTTCGTCATAGCTGGGAGCAAGGTTATCCCCTGCAGCATCAAACTGCGCGGTCTGGTTGTTCAGGGACTCTTGAGTCTCGTCATTCAGGCCGTCCGTTGTCTCGACAACAGTTTTCACAGCTGAAGAAAGGCTTGTCGCTGTAAACGCATCTTCGCTATTAATCGCCCCGTCACTAAGGGCATCGGAGAAGCTGTCCAACGACGCGGCTGCGCCATCAGTTCCACCAGCAAAGACCAACTCGGCGACGGCCGCATTCATCACCGCTGCCTGAGCTTCAGCGGCACTGGCCCCAGACAGGTCGTTCACGTCTCGAGCTACGGTGTTTTCAATATCGAAGCCCGCCACCTGGCTTACTTCTGCTTTTGCCTGTCTCGCCGCATCTGCAACACTTTTGCCGCCAGCAACGAGGGTCTTAGCACGCTTGGCGGCCATGGTTGACCAGGCGGTTACCGGGACGCTTACGGTGCTACCTGCCGAACTGGCTTTACCAATGGCATTCAACTTAAAGTCATTTGGTAGTTCGACATCCGCGCCTTTCGTGCCGCAGGCAGAAGCATCACAAACCATGCGGGTTTCAGAGCTGACGGTGATCTCGATCTCAACGAGCCCACCCTCGTAGTTGTCGTCAAGCTCAATACGGTATTGGCCTTTGCTGTCGGTTGTTGTCGAGCCAACCGGGGTTTCCAGGCGCTCACCTGAATCATCCAACTCGTAAGCAGTTACAACAGCGTTTTTCATAATACCTTTGACAGCGGAACCGGCTACCACAGAGGTATCACCAGCGGGGCCGCTAGTTGAGGGTGACGAAGAACCGCCTCCACCACAACCGGTTACAACCAGGCCTGAGGAAACTGCAACAGCAAGCGCTAACCTTTTGAACTTATCCAAAGTGTCTCTCCTTGAGATCCTTATTTTATGACGGTCGGCTACGACAAAATTAAAATTCAGCAATGTCGCAAACCGTCAAAGAGGCTAATCCAAGGAAAGACCATGCGATAGGCAGGGTTTTGTTCACAAAACACTCAAAACGAGAACAAATTCCACACTGCATTGTTTTTATTAAGTTTTTATACCGATCAACAAATGTGAAACATTATAAAAGATCATTCTATATGTGAGTTTATGAACTAAATAGAACAGAGCATCTCTAACCTGCTCATTTCTTAGGGACAAACCCCTCCGGCTTGTCCCTGAGCCACTCAACAAAAGTCCGCAACTCCTCCAACTCCAGCAACTTTTCCCGAGTATTGAAGTACAAACCCAGCTCATACTCGGAACGGGCCTTGTGGATAGCGTTATGGCATGGACGGCATACCCAGAGTGTTCGGGTGATCAGCTCCTCCTTGGTGAACAGTTTCTGAAAACGCTTTTTGCGGTGCAGATGCTTGGGGATCAGGTGGTGCCGGGTGAGCTTGGCCACCGGTCGTTCGCAGAGTTCGCAGTTGTCAGGTTGGGGTGGGAGTTTGAGCATTGCGGAAGTACCAGTCGGGTTTCGCCTTTGGCTCCACCCGACCTACATTGTGTTTGACCGCCGCCAAACGGTCAGTGCATCAGGGTATAGAGCTTCCGGCGATAGGTCCGTACATCCGGGTTGTTATTACCCAGCTTGTCGAACAGCTCGATCAGCGTGGTCTTGGCCACTTCGTCCTTGTATTTGCTGTCTACCTGCATCAGGCGGATCAGAAGATCCATGGCCTCGGCGTTGTTTTCCTGTAATACGTGGTGAAGCGCCAACTGGTGCAATGCGTTCGGGTCTTTCGGATCCTGCTCCAGAGCCATTTCAAGATCCTTGACCGGTGGCAGCTCGGCAGACTGCTTGAGAAACTTCAGCCGGGCAGCCAGCTGCTTCGCCTGGTGCTGCATTTTCTCTTCCGGCGGCAGGCTTTCCAGCACCTGCTCAGCAGTCTCGATATCACCCATTTCCGCCTTCAGCTGGGCGAGATCGATCAGGACCTTCAGGTTTTCCGGATCCTCCTGGTTCATCTGGGAAAGAATGGCCAGCGCTCCTTCAACATCGCCCTCTTCCCAGATTCGATGGGCCTTATCGTAGGGATCTTCCTTGGGCGCCTCTACATGCTTGTCCAGAATCTTGCGGATTTCGCTCTCTGGCAGGGCGCCGTTGAAGCCATCCACGGCCTGACCGTTCTTGACCAGGATAACGGTGGGCAGGCTGCGCACGCCAAGGCTTGAGGTAAGCTGTTCCTGCTCGTCAGCGTTCACCTTGGCCAGCATGAACGCACCCTGGTAATCCTCCGCCAGTTTATCCAGCAGGGGCATCAACTGCTTGCAGGGGGCACACCACTCGGCCCAGACATCCACCAGGATGGGCGTGCTGGCAGAGGCTTCCATCACCTTCTGCTGAAAGTTTTCCATGGTGGCGTCGAAAATATACGGAGAGTTGCTCATGCAAGGCACCTGAAAAGTCGTAGGAATCGTCGGAAACTGCCAGAGACATGGGGCCTACTCCCGGAAATTCAAGCACCAGCGGTGTTAACCCAAGTCCTTGAAATCACCGTATCTGCCGTTACATAGCTACTAAGCAATGCTTCGGGACAACCACTCAGCAGCCTGTCCCGGGCAGACTCACAACCTTTCCGGATGGATACTCGCGGCATGAATGACGAGACGCAAAACGATTCACTTGAGGAATTCGAAGAGGACGTGACCGAATACATCGGCAAGGACGAGCACAGCAAAAGTCTTGCTCTGCCCCAACAGATGATGCCCCGGCGCATGTATGTACTGCCGGTTTCCAACCGGCCTTTCTTCCCGGCGCAAGTTCAGCCGGTAGTCGTGAACCAGAACCCGTGGCAGGAAACCCTGAAACGGGTCGGTGAAACCGACCACAAGGTGATGGGGATCTGCTTTGTGGAAGAACCGGAGGCAGAAGACGGCACACCCGCCAGCGAACAACTGGAAACGGTGGGCTGCGCCGTACGCGTGCACCATGCCCAGAATGACAGTGGCAAGGTCCAGTTTATTGCCCAGGGCCTCCAGCGCTTCCGGATTGTCCAGTGGCTGCGCCGCAAGCCGCCCTATCTGGTGGAAGTGGAATACCCGGCAGAACCGGAAGAAGACGCAGACGAGCTGAAGGCCTACACCCTGGCCATCATCAGCGCGATCAAGGAGCTGCTGCGCACCAATCCGCTCTATGGCGAAGAGGTGAAGCAATACCTGTCCCGATTCGGGCCGGACGACAGCTCACCGCTGGCCGATTTCGGCGCCTCGATGACCAGTGCGCCTGGCAACGAGCTTCAGGATGTGCTGGACACGGTTCCCCTGCTCCGCCGCATGGAAAAGGTCCTGCTGTTGATGCGCAAGGAACAGGAAGTCGCGCGGCTACAGTCGGAAATCAGTGAAGAGGTGAACGCCAAGGTTCAGAAGCATCAGCGCGAGTTCTTCCTGAAGGAACAGCTGAAGGTGATCCAGCGTGAGCTGGGGATGGCCAAGGACGACAAGACCGCCGACGTGGAACGCTTCGAGCAGCGCATGGCGGAACTCAATCCGCCCGAGGCCGTCCAGGAGCGTTTCAACGATGAGGTTGAAAAACTGCAGGTATTGGAACAGGGCTCGCCGGAATACGGCGTCACCCGCAATTACCTGGACTGGCTGACCCAGGTTCCCTGGGGCGTTCATTCGGAGGACCACTTCGATCTGGCGGAAGCCCGCCGGATACTGGACCGTGATCACGATGGTCTGGACGATGTAAAAGACCGCATCGTCGAGTTCCTGGCCGAAGGTACCTTCAAGGGCGAGGTCAGCGGCTCAATCCTGCTGCTGGTAGGCCCGCCTGGCGTGGGCAAGACATCCATCGGCCATTCGGTGGCGGATGCCCTGGGGCGGAAATTCTATCGGTTCAGCGTTGGCGGCATGCGGGATGAAGCTGAAATCAAAGGCCACCGCCGCACCTACATTGGCGCCATGCCCGGCAAGTTTGTCCAGGCGTTGAAAGACACAAAGGTGGCGAACCCGGTCATCATGCTGGATGAGATCGACAAGATCGGTGCGTCCTTCCAGGGCGATCCCGCCTCCGCCCTGCTGGAGACCCTGGATCCGGAGCAGAACCGCGAGTTCCTGGACCACTATCTCGATGTGCGCATGGACCTGTCCAAAGTTCTGTTCATCTGCACGGCCAACCAGCTCGATACGATTCCGCGGCCTCTGCTCGACCGGATGGACGTAATTCGCCTTTCCGGTTACATCGCGGAAGAAAAGCTGGCGATCGCCAAACATTACCTGCTCCCCCGGCTGCTGAAGCGGGCCGGGCTGCTGAAAAAGCAGTTCAATATCACCGACGCAGCCATCAAACAGGTGATTGAGGGCTACGCCCGCGAGGCTGGCGTGCGGAGCCTGGAAAAGCTGCTGCACAAGATTCTGCGCAAGGGCATCGTGAAGTTGCTGGAAAAGCCGGACGAACCTGTGAAGGTAGGCGTCTCTGATCTGCAGAGCTACCTCGGGCAGCCTTCGTTCAAGAAAGAGAAATCACTCAAAGGCACCGGTGTCGTGACCGGTTTGGCCTGGACCGCAATGGGCGGGGCTACCCTGAGCATCGAGGCCTCCAGGATTCACAGCGCCCAGCGCGGCTTCAAACTGACCGGCCAATTGGGGGATGTGATGAAGGAGTCCGCCGAAATCGCCTACAGCTATGTGTCCTCGAACCTCAAGCGCTATAAAGGGGACCCGGCCTTCTTCGACAAATCTTTCGTGCACCTGCACGTACCCGAGGGCGCTACGCCCAAGGACGGCCCCAGTGCCGGCGTCACAATGGCTACGGCGCTACTGTCCATCGCACGCAGGGAAGCGCCGCAACAGAACATTGCCATGACCGGTGAACTCACCCTTACCGGGCAGGTTCTACCGGTGGGCGGTATTCGCGAGAAGGTGATTGCGGCGCGGCGGCAGAAAATCACCAACCTGATCCTGCCGGAAGCGAACCGGGGCGATTACGAGGAACTGCCGGGGTACCTGAAGGAAGGCTTGGTGGTGAACTTTGCCAAGCACTACAACGATGTGTTTCAGGTGTGTTTTGGCAATAAGCCCAGGAGCGGGTCTTCGGTGCATTAATCGTGGGGGGGGGTTGTCGGATTACGCTTTGCTAATCCGACCTACGGGTTGAGGGTTTGTCGGATTACGCTTCGCTAATCCGACCTACGAGTTTGGAAAGCTGCTTTGTAGGTCGGATTAGACCCAATGGGTCGTAATCCGACACCCCTGTTCAGGCTTTCTCCTTCCAGCCGTCGTCCTTCAGAACCGACCCCACGGTCAGCACCGGTGACGCATCAATATCATCGGCATCCATCATGTTGGCCACGCGCTGAAGCGAGGCCAGGATCATGGTCTGCTCCCATTCCGCCAGGTTCTGGAATTTCTGGATGAAATCCTCCTGTAGCGGGTTTGGTGCGCGGGCCAGCAGATCTGCCCCCTCATCGGTCAGGTGCGCGTGTACCTTGCGCTTGTCCCGGGTGCTGCGAACCCGGTATACCAGGTTCCGGTGTTCCAGCCGGTCGAGAATCGTGGTTACCGTGGCCTGGCTGAGACTGACCTTTTCCGCAATGGTGCCGATGGTCACTTCTCCAAGATCCCGAATCGTTCTCATGATCAGCAGCTGTGGCCCGGTAAGTCCGGCATGCTTGCTCAGGCGCTTTGAGTGAAGGTCTGTTGCCCGGATTACCCGCCTGAGAGCCACCAGTACATCTTCATAACTGTTCACAGCAATACTCCGATTCGGTATTGGTAATTTATTTATACCCCTAACTATTAGAGGTCTTTGCACCATGGATTGCAAGTCAGGGAGATTCCCTGCATTTTTTCGGCCAGCCACTATGCTAAGGTCACGACTTTATTTCTTTTCGACAGACGGACGGACTGCGCCCGATGACCAAGTTTTTTCTGCCTTTTCTTTTCATGATGACATTCGCCGGCACCCTTTACGCTCAGGACCAACTGGGGCCAGAGAAAGAGCTCACCGCGGAGGATCTGGAAGAAAGTATCAAGACGCTGGAAGAACCCATGTACACACCCTTCGTCGAGCTTTATCTGCTGGAGGAGAGTAAGGCGCTCCGCAAAGAGATGCAGAACACCCGGGCAGAGCTGATCGAAAAGGTGGTGGACAAAGAACTGTCCGTTGCCGACAAAACCATGTCCTACGCCACCGACACGGTTACCTACTTCTTCTACCTGATTGCCGGCGCCACATCCATTCTCGTGGTTATCGGCTGGAACTCCATCCGGGATATGCGGAACCAGCTCACCAGCCTGGCGGAAAAGCGGGTTAACGAGCTTGTGGTCGAGTACGAGAAGCGTCTCGAATCCATCGAAGAGCAGCTCAAGCAGAAATCCGACATCATCCACCAGAACCAGGCCGAGATTGAACGCACCAACGAAGTGCACTCACTCTGGCTCAAGGCCAGCCAGGAAACCTCTCAGCAGAACAAGATTGCTGCCTACGACCAGATCCTCGACCTTCGCCCGGATGATGTGGAGGCTCTGAGTTACAAAGCGGACGCTGTCCTGGAAATGCAGGAACCACTCTGGGCCATCAGTCTATGCCAGCGGGCGCTGAAGCTTGCACCGGACAATGGCCACGCGCACTATCAGTTGGCATGTGCCTATGCGGAAATCGGCCGCTGGGAAGACGCAGTCAGTACCTTGAAGAAAGCTATTGAAATTTCGGAAGCATACCGCGACGATGCGTCTGTAGACGTGAGTTTTGACCAGCTCCGCGAACATGAGAGCTTCCGGGCACTGGTCTCAGAGGATGAAGAAGACGGCAGGGATGCGTGACACCGCTCAGAGCGGCACGGGATTTGCCTCTGCAGGCAAGCCCGTGTTCCGGAGCAAACTCCAGAGCCATCCGCTTGACAAGCAGAGAGGTGTGGTGTTTGTTTAACTCTCTGAGAACACAAGAATAACCCTGAAATAAAACAGGACAGACTCAATGAGAACTTCAGTAAAAAAACTCGTAACCGCTGTAAGTACCTCCGTAGCCCTGATGGGCGCCGGCCACGCCGCCGCAGAAATCCAGATCGGTATTGCCGGCCCCATGACAGGCCCCGTTGCCCAGTATGGTGACATGCAATTCTCCGGTGCCCGCATGGCGATCGAGCAGATCAACGCCAACGGCGGTGTGATGGGTGAAGAGCTGGTTGCCGTTGAATACGACGACGTGTGTGACCCCAAGCAGGCCGTAACCGTTGCCAACAGCCTGGTTAACGACGGCGTACGCTTCGTTATTGGCCACCTGTGCTCCAGCTCTACCCAGCCCGCATCTGACATCTACGAAGATGAAGGCATCCTGATGGTTACCCCGGCTTCTACCAGCCCGGAAATCACCGAGCGTGGCTATGAGCTGGTGTTCCGTACCATCGGCCTGGACAGCATGCAGGGTCCGGTCGCAGCTCGCTACATTGCCTCCCAGAGCCCGGAGCGCGTCGCCATTGTTCACGACAAGCAGCAGTACGGTGAAGGTATTGCCACCGCTGTTCGTGACACCTTGAAGGACGCTGGCGTTGAAATCGCCATGTTTGAGGGTATCACTGCCGGTGACAAGGATTTCTCTTCGCTGGTCACCAAACTCAAGCAGGCCGATGTGGATTACGTCTACTACGGCGGTTACCACCCGGAACTGGGTCTGATTCTGCGCCAGGCTGACTCCGCTGGCCTGGATGCCCGTTTCATGGGCCCCGAGGGCGTGGGTAACAAGGACATCAACACCATCGCCGGCGAAGCCGCCGAAGGCCTGCTGGTAACCCTGCCACCTGCATTCGACCAGAAAGCTGAAAACCAGGCGCTGGTGAAGGCATTTGAAGACAAGGGCGAGGATCCTTCCGGTCCGTTCGTTCTGACCTCCTACACCGCCGTGCAACTGGTTGCCGAAGGCATTGAAGCGGCCGGCTCCACCGATCCGTTTGACGTTGCTGCCGCCCTGCGCGAAGGCACCTTCCAGACTCCGATCGGCACCGTTGAGTACGACCAGGCCGGCGACATGAAGTCGTTCGAGTTTGTTGTGTACGAATGGCATTCAGATGGAAGCAAAACTCCGGTAAACTGAGCCGCAATCGTTAACAAACGGTAATCATGAGAGCACCTTCTCACCGCGATCCGGGAGAAGGTGTTTTTCTAGGCTCCTGTTGATCCTCCCCCACTTCCTGCCCGGATATCCCGGGCATGGGGGTGTGGTAGCGGAGGGAGCAGGCTTTCGGAGTCCCATAACAATGCAAGACCTCCTGTATTTCTTTCAACAGCTCATCAACGGGCTGACGATCGGGAGCACCTACGCCCTGATCGCCATCGGCTACACGATGGTTTACGGCATCATCGGCATGATCAACTTTGCCCATGGTGAAATCTATATGATCGGTGCCTACACGGCGCTGATTGCCATTACCGGCCTCGCCGCTCTTGGTATTGCCTGGCTACCCCTGATACTAATCGTCGCGCTGATCTGCGCCATGATCGTCTCCAGCTCCATGGGCTGGGCGGTGGAACGGGTGGCCTACCGGCCCGTGCGGGGGCGTCACCGCCTGATCCCGCTGATCTCCGCCATCGGTATGTCCATCTTCCTGCAGAACTATGTTCACCTGGCACAAGGCTCCCGGAATATCGGTTTCCCGGCGCTGATCGACGGCGGTTTCAACTTCGGTTCCGGCGACGGTTTCCAGATGTCCCTGTCCTATATGCAGATCACCATCTTCATCACCACATTGATCTGTATGACAGCCCTGTCCCTGTTCATATCCCGCTCCCGTACTGGCCGAGCCTGTCGTGCCGTATCCCAGGACCTGGGCATGGCCAACCTGTTGGGCATCGACACCAACCGGATCATTTCCGCAACCTTTGTAATTGGTGCGGCTCTGGCAGCGGTTGCCGGCCTGCTTCTGGGCATGTACTACGGTTCGGTTGACCCTCTGTTCGGCTTCATTGCCGGCTTGAAGGCCTTTACCGCGGCGGTACTTGGCGGCATTGGCAGCATTCCCGGCGCGATGCTGGGCGGATTGATACTGGGCGTGGCAGAGAGTATGACCTCCGGCTACCTCAGCGGTGAATACAAGGATGTGATCTCCTTCAGCCTGCTGATCCTGATTCTGCTGTTCAAACCCACCGGCCTGCTTGGCAAACCGGAGGTTGAGAAGATCTGATGGCTGCTAACAATTTCAGACACGCGCTTTTTTGCGCGATCATTACACTGATCATTTCCTACCCGATTATTGGCTTCAATCTTGAGGCCCAGGGCATTGACGTCACTCTGACCGGCGCCGATGCCAGCACCATTGTTATGGTGTTGCTCGCAGCGGTAATCGTATTCCTGTTCCAGATGTTCCGGGAACAAATCATGGGGGGCCTGAAGAGTCTTCCGCATCCGCTGCCCCAGTCCAGCAAGGAGCCAATGGCGGAAAACCGCCGGGCAAAAATTGAGTCATGGGTGCTCACAGGCATCGTGGTTCTTGCCCTTTTCTGGCCTTTCTTCGTGTCCCGTGGCGCGGTGGATCTGGCCACGCTCGTGCTGATCTATATCATGCTGGCCCTCGGCCTGAACGTGGTGGTTGGCTTGGCGGGGCTGCTGGATCTTGGCTATGTGGCGTTCTATGCTGTCGGTGCCTATACCTTTGCGCTCCTCTCCCAGTACGTCGGAATTTCATTCTGGCTGGCCCTGCCCATCGGTGCCCTGCTTGCCGCCCTGTTCGGTCTGGTGCTCGGCTTCCCGGTACTCAGGCTACGAGGCGATTATCTGGCGATCGTTACCCTCGGTTTCGGCGAGATTATCCGGATATTGCTGAATAACTGGACAACCCTGACGGGCGGCCCCAATGGCATTGGTGGCATTCCGGATCCGACGCTGTTCGGTATGGAATTCGGTCGCAGGGTGAAAGAAGAGGGCAACACCTCGTTCCACGAAACCTTCGGTATCGCCTACAGCGGAGAACACAAGGTGATCTTCCTGTACCTGATTGCCCTGGTTCTCGCGGTGTTCACAGCCCTGGTCATCCGTCGCTTCATGCGGATGCCGGTAGGCCGTGCCTGGGAGGCCTTGCGGGAGGATGAGATCGCCGCCCGCTCCCTGGGCCTGAGCCGCACCGCAGTCAAGCTGTCCGCCTTTACCATCGGCGCCTTCTTTGCCGGTTTCGCGGGCACGGTGTTTGCCTCCAAGCAGGGCTTTATCAGCCCGGAATCGTTTGTCTTCCTGGAATCCGCCATCATCCTGGCCATCGTGGTTCTCGGCGGCATGGGCTCTCAGATCGGTGTGGTACTGGCGGCAATCGCCGTCACCATTCTGCCGGAGCTTGCCCGTGAGTTCTCCGAGTACCGGATGCTGATTTTCGGCGCCGCCATGGTGCTGATGATGGTCTGGCGTCCGCAGGGCCTGATGCCCATGCGCCGCATTCACATTGAACTGAAAAGGCAGGAGTGACAGACGATGCTTGAAGTACAGAATCTGTCCATGCGCTTTGGCGGCCTGCTGGCGGTAGACGAAGTGTCTCTGGACGTTCAGGAACACGAGATTGTATCCATCATCGGCCCCAACGGGGCCGGCAAAACCACCGTATTCAACTGCATGAGCGGTTTCTACAAGCCCACGGGCGGCAAGATCCTGTTCGAAGGGAAAGAGGTTCAGGGCAAACCTGACTACAAGATTTCCCGACTGGGAATGGTGCGCACCTTCCAGCACGTGCGCCTGTTCAGCCAGATGACAGTGGTGGAAAACCTGCTGGTTGCGCAGCACCGGCATCTGAACACCAACTTGATTTCCGGGCTTCTGAAAACCCCGAACTATCGGGAACGGGAACAGAAATCCCTGGATCGCGCCGCCTATTGGCTGGACCGGGTAGGCCTGTTGGATCTGGCCAACCGGGAGGCTGGCAATCTGGCCTATGGTCAGCAACGGCGTCTGGAGATCGCACGCTGCATGGTGACCGAGCCCAAGCTGTTGATGCTCGACGAGCCCGCGGCTGGCCTCAACCCGGCGGAAACCAAGGAACTCAATCAGCTGATCGTGAGCCTGAAAGAGGACTACAACGTTTCCGTGGTGCTGATTGAGCACGACATGAGCCTGGTAATGGATATTTCCGACCGCATCAACGTCATCAACCAGGGGCGCCCCCTGGCCAGTGGCACGCCGGAGGAAATCCGCCAGAACGACGACGTGATCAAAGCCTATCTGGGCGAGGCCTGAGGTAAACACATGCTAGTACTAGAAGATGTCCATACCCATTATGGCAAGATCGAGGCCTTGCACGGGGTGTCAGTTGAAGTCAAAAAGGGCGAGATCGTCTCCCTAATCGGCGCAAATGGCGCTGGCAAGACTACCCTGCTGATGACCGTTTGCGGTAATCCCCAGGCCAGTTCAGGTCGAATTTTCCTGGAGGGCCGTGAGATTACCCGCGAGCCCACTGCCCAGATCATGCGCTCCGGCATTGCCATCGTTCCCGAGGGACGGCGGATATTCTCCGGCCTGACGGTGGAAGAAAACCTCCACATGGGTGGTTTTTTCAACACCAAGGCAGAAATCCGAAAAAGTATCGATCACGTCTATGAACTCTTCCCGCGCCTTCAGGAACGGGAACATCAGCGTGCCGGTACCATGTCTGGCGGTGAACAGCAGATGCTCGCTATCGGGCGGGCACTGATGAGTAAGCCCCGCATGATCATCCTGGACGAGCCCTCACTGGGACTGGCGCCACTGGTGATCAAGCAGATTTTCGAGATTATCGGCCAGCTTCGCGAGGAAGGCATCACCGTCTTCCTGGTGGAGCAGAACGCTCACCAGGCGCTGAATCTCGCCGACCGGGGCTACGTACTGGAAACCGGCAAGATTCGCCTGCACGACACGGGCAAGAATCTGCTGGAAAACCCGGATGTCCAGAACGCCTACCTGGGCGGTTGATCTTCGGCTATTGCCTGGAGAAAACGAAAGTCGGGGCATGCCAGCGTGCCCCGACTTTTTTTTGGCCAAATCAAATACTCACCAATCTTTAAACTTGCGTTGGCAGGATATCAACTATACTCAGACCAACGGTCAACCTGTCTCCACAAGACCAGTCAGGGCCGTTTTCGCAATGCTGCTCCACGTCAAGGGCAGCATTGTGTATTGCGACGACAGCTTTAAACCACAGAAAGGAGTGGATAATGAAAAAACTGATCGCAGGTGCAATTCTTCTTGGTGCCTCTTCTATGGCCTTTGCCCAACCGGGCTGTGGCGTTGGTGCCATGATCTGGAAAGGACAATCCGGCATTGCCCCCCACGTATTGGCTGCAACCACCAACGGGACCTTTGGTAACCAGACCTTCGGTATGACCACAGGCACTCTTGGTTGCCAGACCAACCAGTCTGTTCAGTCCATGGCCATGTACATGGACAGCAACATCGATAAGGTTGCCCGGGACATGTCCCGCGGTTCCGGCGAGAACCTGGACACGCTGGCAGTACTTTTGGGTGTGGACGAAGCGGATCGCGATGCCTTCCGCAAAGTCCTGCAGGACAACTTTGCCACCATTTTCCCGAGCTCTGACACCACCTCTGGCGAAGCGGTCGATGCCATCGTCGCGCTGCTGGAGCAAAACGAGTCGCTCAGCAAATACGTAGCAGCCTGATCAAGGCCCACTGAAGGGACGCGCTCTTGCGCCAGGGACGGCGCATCGCTCCACTCTATACCGTTCAACCCCGGATGCAGCACATTCCATGGGCAACATGCTTCGCATTGGGCCAGTCCTGATCTGGCTCGCAGTCAGCCTGCCAACCCAGGCCGATACCTCTCCAGATACATCCGAGCTCCATCTCGATCCTGCCTGGCTCACACTGATCCATTACCAGCCCGACACCTTCGGCGATGGCTATACCAGCCAGGCCGATGATCCGGCGTTTTTCCTGAGCGAAAATGGCAAGCAATCACCAAAGGCAGAGTTGGAAGCTACCCTGACAGCCATCCGGAAACCCGGTAAAGGCGATGACCACGCCCGCTGCCAGTTTCCGGCAAGAACCACCTGGCTGCAGCAAGAGCTGAATCTGTCGCTGCCCGAAATCAGCTGCCCCGGATACCAGGAATGGTCCGAGACGCTCAACACCGAAACCGTGACCCTGGTGTTCGCCGCCTCCTACCTGAACAGTCCCTCATCCATGTTCGGCCATACATTCTTGCGCCTCGACCCACCCCAGGATGACAACGAAACCAATCTGCTGCTGGCCAACACGATTTCCTACGCAGCGGATGCTGCCGCCCACGACAGTGAACTGTTGTTTGCCTATAAGGGCATTTTTGGCGGCTATCCCGGTATCACCACTGTCCAGCCCTACTACGAAAAAATACGGCTGTACTCGGACATCGAGCATCGGGACCTGTGGGAGTACAAACTGAACCTCACCCAGGAAGAAGTGGACCTGATGATCGCTCACGCCTGGGAAATAAGAGACCGGAATTTCGATTATTACTTTTTCGACGAGAACTGTGCCTACCGCCTGCTGGCACTGATAGACATCGCGCGCCCCGGCACCGACCTTCTGGGCGAAGTGAGCACTCACGCAATCCCGTCGGACACGGTACGCTGGGTAGTAGACAAGAATCTGGTGAGCGAAGTCCATTACCGGCCTTCTGCTGCCACTTCCGTGGCCTACAGCCTCTCTACCCTGCCCGACGAACAACAGACCCTCGCGGCGGCGATCGCCAATGGTTATGTGGACGCCGATGCCGATGAGGTGAGTACACTGTCTGCAAAGCAGCGGGCTCACGTGCTGGACGCAACCTACGATTATGTTCGCTACAAGAGCGAAGCCGACGGCTGGCCCCGTGAAATCGCGGCCCCGCTCTCCCATGACCTGTTGAGAGAGCGCAGCCAGATCAACAACGTCTCCCCGCCGGAAGGTCCGCCCGAGCCGGTTGTCAGAGACGACCAGGGACACGATACCTTCCGCCTGAGCCTGGGGGCCGGGCAGCAGGCACATCGGGAGTTTACCCAATTGACCCTGCGACCGGCCTACCACGACGTCCTGGACCCGCCGGCCGGCTACCGCACCGGTGCACAGCTCCAGTTCCTCCGCCTCGACGCGCGCTTGTATACAGACAACAACGAGCTTCAACTGGAACAGCTCACCGGTGTGGAAATCCGCTCGTTAAGCCCGCGAAACGCCTTTTTCTCGCCACTGTCGTGGCAGGGGGGGGTCGGGGGCCGCCGCACTGATACCGGCAACGACCGGGTCCTCACGCCCTACCTCGAAGGCGGTGCCGGCGGCAGCTGGAGCCTTGGGCATCAAACCCAGGCTTTTGCGATCGCCACCGCCGACCTGGAAATCGATGACGACCTGCGCCGGGGCTACGACGCCGCACCAGGCGCCGACATCGGCCTGCTGCACCAGAACAACCGGTTCAGTTTGCTGGCCGGCGCCAAAACCAAAGCCTGGATCGTCAGCAGCCAGCACCGCCAGGACCAGCTGTATGCCAAAGCCAACTGGCACATCGGCCGGGAATTCAGCCTGTTTGCCGAATTCACCCGGGAAGACCACTACGACAGGTACCAGAGCCTATGGCAAGCGGGACTCCACGCCTACTTCTGAGCTCCGGCACGGCACGGCTGGCCCAGCTACTGGGCACCGCCCTGTTGCTTTCCGGCTGCAGCAGCGTCTTCCTCTACCCGGACCGGGTCACCTACATCACCCCGGACCGGTTAAACCTTGAGTACGAAGACATCTACCTGGACACCGCCGACGGCGAAACCCTCCACGGCTGGTGGCTGCCTGCAGAAACGCCTGAGAACAACGCCAGGGGCACGGTCTACTTCCTCCACGGCAATGCCCAGAACATCAGCAGCCACATCCTGAACGTGGCGTGGCTGCCCGAGAGAGGCTACAACGTCTTCACCATCGACTACCGGGGCTACGGCCAATCCACCGGCGACCCCGATATCGAAGGCGCCCTGCACGACGTGGAAACCGGCCTGCGCTGGCTGATTACAAAGCCAGCAGTAAGCGAACAACCTCTATACATACTGGGCCAAAGCCTCGGAGGTGGGCTGGGAATCGCGCTGGCCAGTGAATGGACTCAGAGGGAAGAACAGCCCCGACTGGATGGTGTCATCCTGGACGGCACATTCTCAGGTTTCCGCAGGATCGCCCGGGAGAAGCTGGGCGAATTCTGGCTTACCTGGCCACTCCAGATTCCTCTGAGCTGGACCATTCCTGACGACTATGAGGGGGTGGATCATATTCCCAGGATCAGTCCGGTTCCGGTTATGGTAATACACAGCGTGCGGGATGGGATTATTCCGTTTCATCATGGGGAGGCGCTTTTTGAGGCCGCCAAAGAGCCCAAAGAATTCTTGCAGACGGATACGCCTCATGGGGCGACGTTTGTTATTCCGGGGTATCGGAGGGAAGTGATTCGGTTTATGGAAGGTGGAGAATAGAATCCTGGCTTTGTCGGATTACGCCTTTGGCTAATCCGACCTACGGCGGTTATCTGCGAGGCACGGGCGGCTGTTGGGAGAGGCTTTTCAAAACTGTAGAGGGCCATGGATGGCCCGAAACAAGCGCACATGGGTGAGACAAGCGATTTAGAAGCAAAGCTTCGCGCGCAGGCGAACGACAGCAATCTGTGATTGCTGGCTGGACCCGCTTGCGGGTGCTTGTAGCGTGTTTTGAAAAGCCTGTCCCAACAGCCGCTTCCACGCAAGCCAAAACAAAAAACCCGCCAATCCAGAGGACAGGCGGGTTTTTCTTTGTCGGATTACGCCTTTGGCTAATCCGACCTACCGTTCAGGGAAATCCCCCTCAGGCAGAGAAATCGGTCGGCTGGTCGCCTTCCTTGATTTCCTTCATGGACAGCTTCACGCGGCCACGGTTGTCCACATCCAGTACCTTCACCAGAACTTCCTGACCTTCGCTCAGCTCGTCAGTCACGTTCTCGATGCGGCGATCGGAGATCTGGGAGATGTGCACCAGACCATCTTTGCCAGGCAGGATGTTTACAAAGGCACCGAAGTCCACAATGCGCTCAACGCGGCCCTTATAGATAGCACCTACTTCGATCTCGGCCGTGATCTCCTTGACCCGGTTCACTGCCGCCTGGGCAGCTTCCTGGTTGTCGGCGTAGATCTTCACGTTACCGTCGTCGTCCAGATCGATGGAAGCGCCGGTTTCGTCGCAGATCGCGCGGATGGTAGAACCGCCCTTACCGATAACGTCGCGGATCTTCTCCGGGTTGATCTTGATGGTAGTGATGCTCGGAGCACGGGCAGACAGCTCGGCACGTGGGGTAGCGATAACCTTGTTCATCTCGCCCAGGATATGCAGACGCGCAGCGTGAGCCTGCTCAAGCGCGATTTCCATGATCTCGTCGGTGATGCCGTTGATCTTGATGTCCATCTGCAGGGCGGTCACGCCCTCCTGGGTACCGGCAACCTTGAAGTCCATGTCGCCCAGGTGGTCTTCGTCACCCAGGATGTCGGTCAGAACCGCGAACTTGTCGCCTTCCTTGACCAGACCCATGGCAATACCGGCAACCGGGGCCTTGATGGGCACGCCCGCGTCCATCAGTGCCAGACTGGAACCGCAGACCGAAGCCATGGAGCTGGAACCGTTGGATTCAGTGATTTCGGAAACCGCACGGATGGCGTACGGGAACTCTTCCAGGGTCGGCATAACGGCCAGAACACCGCGCTTGGCCAGGCGACCGTGACCCACTTCGCGACGGCCCGGTGAACCAACACGACCCGCTTCACCTACGGAGTACGGAGGGAAGTTATAGTGGAACAGGAACGGATCTTTGCGCTCGCCTTCCAGGGCATCGATGATCTGCACATCACGGGACGTACCCAGCGTGGTGGTCACGATGGCCTGGGTCTCGCCACGGGTAAACAGGGCAGAGCCGTGAACGCTGGGCAGAACACCCACTTCGATCTCGATCGGACGGACAGTCTTGTTGTCACGACCGTCGATCCGCGGCTTGCCATCGATAACCTGCTGACGAACCACACTCTTCTCGATCTTGCCGAAGTACTTTTTGACTTCGTCTTCGGAGGGCTGGCCTTCCTCTTCGCCGGCCAGTTTTTCAACGGCCGCGGCTTTCACCTCGCCCAGGCGCTCGTAACGGGCCATCTTGTCACGGATGCCGTAGGCTTCCTCGATAGCACCGGCGAAGTCGGCCTTGATGGCATTGAGCAGCTCGGTGTTCTCGGGAGCGGGCTGCCAGTCCCAACGGGGCTTGCCGATTTCAGCGGCGAATTCCTTGATAGCGGCAACCGCTGTCTGCATTTCCTGGTGGCCGTAGAGAACACCACCCAGCATCTGGTCTTCGGTCAGACCCTTGGCTTCGGACTCAACCATCAGAACCGCGTCTTCCGTACCGGCTACAACCATGTCCAGCAGGGAGGTTTCCAGCTCTTCAAAGGTCGGGTTCAGGAAGTAACCACGCTCGTTGGTGTAACCCACACGGGACGCACCGATGGGGCCATCGAACGGAATACCAGAGATGGACAGGGCCGCAGAGGCAGCCAGCATCGCAGCGATGTCCGGATCCTGGTTCTTGCTGGAGGACATAACCGTGGTGATGACCTGCACTTCGTTCATGAAGCCGTTCGGGAACAGCGGACGAATCGGTCGGTCGATCAGGCGGGAAGTCAGGGTTTCCTTCTCGGAAGGACGACCTTCACGCTTGAAGAAGCCACCGGGGATTTTGCCCACGGCATAGGTCTTCTCGAAGTAGTTCACGGTCAGCGGGAAGAACGGCTGGCCAGGCTTGGCTTCCTTGGCGCCAACAACGGTACCGAGAACGGAAATGTCATCGACGGTTACCAGTACGGAACCGGTTGCCTGGCGGGCAATACGGCCGGTTTCCAGAGTGACGGTCTTGCCGCCAAGCTCGAATGATTTCTTGAAAGGTTTCAGATCCACAAAAAACTCCTGGTCTATCTGTTCCAGATTGATTCGTCCCGAACGCCCCTGCGCACGGAACCATAGTTCTGCAGATGATGCTGTGGTCTGAAGAGCAACCCGTCTGAAAGCTAACAGGCTGTTGCAAAACCCCGGTCTGAAGGGCGGCAAATGCGGGAGGCCGCCGGGCCCGGGCTTTTCAACAACCTGCTATCAATTTCGGCTTTCCATTACGACAGGGAATCCTTCGATAACACAGACAATCCAACTGCAGTGGGAGAAAAACACAACCAGCAGGCCCGGTGAAGGGCCTGCTGGTTGACGGCTGCCACCGGAAAACCGGGGCAACCCTCAGGTCGTAAAGACCCGGATCAGCGACGCAGACCCAGACGCTGGATGAGCTCCAGGTAACGGTCGGCGTTCTTGCGCTTGAGGTAGTCCAGCAGCTTACGACGCTGGTTAACCATCCGGATCAGGCCGCGGCGGGAATGGTGATCCTGCTTGTTGGCCTTGAAGTGATCCTGCAGCTTGTTGATGTTGGCGCTCAGCAGTGCCACCTGAACTTCAGGGGAACCGGTATCGCCATCACCTTGCTGAAAATCCTTAACGATCTGTGCTTTCTCGTTGGCAGAAAGTGCCATAACTCACCTCATTGTTTGCGATGCTTTCGAATACGGCCGAACCGCGCATCTCTACAGCCCGGCTAAACAGCGGCGCGCCTAGCGCTTTCCGCTGCTCTTCACCAGTCGGCGGGGGACCAGATTGGTCTGCTCGCCTTCCGGGAATGCTTCTGCGAGTCCCACAAAGCTTTCGTTAGCGCTCTCACTTGCATAGAGGCGCACGAAGCCTTCATAGGCTCGACCCGTTATTCTAACCGGTTGTCCGTTCAAGATCGATACCAGCGCCTGCCCCGCCAGACGGTGCTCGGGGAACATCGACAGAGCGGCATCCGGTGCCACGAGGAGACCATCGAGGCTCTCACCCCGTTCGCGCATCGCCTCGAGATCACTTACTGCATGGGCATTGGCGAGGGTAAACCCTGACGCCATGGTGCGGCGCAATGCAGTCACATGGGCGCCGCAGCCCAGGGCTTCGCCAATATCCTCAACCAGTGAGCGAATGTACGTACCCTTGGTGCAGCTGACCGCAATATCCAGCTCATTCTCGCGGATGTCCAGGAGCTTCAATTCGTAGATGGTGACCGGCCTGGCCGGCCGTTCCACCTCGATACCCTCGCGGGCATATTCGTAAAGCGGACGCCCCTTGTGCTTGAGCGCCGAATACATGGAGGGAACCTGCTGGATATCACCCCGGAAACCGTCGAGTACCGGCTCCAGCACTTCGGCGGTGAGGCCGGTCGGTACCGGTTTCTCGGAAACGACAGCGCCTTCACTGTCTCCGGTTTCTGTCCGGACGCCAAGCCGGGCGGTAGCAATGTAGGCCTTGTCGCTGTCCAGCATCATTTGGGAGAACTTGGTGGCCTCGCCAAAACACAGCGGCAGCACGCCGGTCGCCAGGGGGTCAAGAGCGCCGGTATGGCCGGCCTTGGCCGCCCCGAACAGGCGCTTGACCTGCTGCAGAATGCCGTTGGACGTGACTCCGGCCGGCTTGTCGATGACCAGAATACCGTTGACGTCACGGCCTTTGCGTCTGCGGCTCAAGCGTTACGCTCCGGATCGTCCTGGTCGTCGTCTTCATTGCGGTCCACGGCTGGCTTTTGGCCAACCGCTTCGCGAATGAGGCTGTCCATCTTGCGACTGTAGCCCTGCAGGGTGTCAAAGTGGAACCGCAACTGGGGCACAACCCTCAGCTTCATCGCACGACCTACCTGGCCGCGCAGAAAGCCGGAGGCCTTGTTGAGCACCGCGATCGATTCCTTGACCTCCGCGGACTCCTCCGTCAGTTCTTCGGTGGATAGCAGGGACACATAGATATCGGCGTAGCCAAGGTCACGACTGACCTTGACCGCATTTACCGTGACCATGCCCACCCGCGGGTCTTTGACTTCCCGCTGGATGAGCTGGGCCAGTTCCCGTTGCATCTGATCGCCGATGCGATCAATACGACTGAACTCTCTTGGCATCAGGTTTCCTTCGAAATCGGGCGCATCAGGCGCCAGTGGACTCAAGCTTGCGCTCGACCCGGACACGATCGAAGACCTCGATCTGGTCGCCGACTTTTACGTCGTAACCCTTAACGCCAATACCGCATTCCATGCCGTTACGGACTTCAGGTACGTCGTCCTTGAAGCGACGCAGGGATTCCAGCTCGCCTTCAAAGATAACCACGTTGTCCCGCAGAACCCGGATCGGCTTGTTACGGTAAACGGTACCCTCGGTAACCATACAACCGGCCACCTGGCCAAACTTCGGCGAGCGGAACACATCGCGAACGTCGGCGATACCAACGATGTCTTCGCGGAACTCCGGTGCCAGCATGCCGGTCAGGGCTGCTTTCACATCATCAATCAGGTTGTAGATGATGCTGTAGTAGCGCAGATCCAGGCCTTCCTGCTCAACCAGGCGCTTGGAAGCACTGTCGGCACGCACGTTGAAGCCGAAGATAACCGCGTTGGTGGCCATGGCCAGGCTGACGTCGGTCTCGGCAATACCACCGACACCGGACGAGACAATCTTGACCTGGACTTCCTCGTTCCCGAGGTCCTGCAGGGCCTTGGTGATGGCTTCCAGAGAACCACGTACGTCGGTCTTGAGCACGACATTGAGGGTTTTAACCTCGTCCTTGCCCATGTTCTCGAACAGGTTCTCAAGCTTGGCCGCCTGCTGGCGCTGGAGACGCTGCTCCCGCTCCCGGGTCTGACGGAATTCGGCCAGCTCTTTGGCCTTTTTCTCGTCGGCAACGGCGAAGAACTCGTCACCGGCATCCGGTGTACCGTTCAGACCAAGGATCTCGACCGGAATGGACGGGCCGGCTTCCTTGACCTGCTTGCCGGCTTCATCGGTCATCGCACGGACCTTACCGAAGTAGGAACCGGCCACAACCATGTCGCCCTGGCGCAGGGTACCATTCTGAACCAGCACGGTCGCTACGGAACCGCGACCACGCTCAAGGCTGGATTCAACAACCACACCCTTGGCAGGCGCATCGGTTGCTGCCTCAAGCTCAAGCACTTCTGCCTGGAGCAACAGCGCTTCGAGCAGATCGTCGATGCCTTCACCGGTGTGTGCCGAAACCGGTACGAACTGGACATCACCGCCCCAGTCTTCCGGGATCACTTCCATACCGGCCAGTTCGGTCTTGACGCGATCGGGATCGGCTTCTTCCTTGTCCATCTTGTTGATGGCAACAACAATCGGCACACCGGCGGAACGTGCGTGCTGAACGGCTTCCTTGGTCTGTGGCATCACGCCATCATCGGCGGCAACCACCAGAACGACAATGTCCGTGCACTGGGCACCGCGGGCACGCATAGCGGTAAAGGCCGCGTGGCCCGGGGTATCCAGGAAGGACACCATGCCGTGATCCGTTTCTACGTGGTAAGCACCAATGTGCTGGGTAATACCACCGGATTCACCAGAAGCCACCTTGGTACGACGGATGTAGTCGAGTAGCGAGGTCTTACCGTGGTCAACGTGACCCATCACACTCACAACCGGAGCACGCTTGGTTTTCTCGCCACCCTCGAAGGAGAATTCACTCAGAACCTCTTCCTCGAATGCATCTTCGCTAACAGTCTTGGCTTTATGACCCAGTTCCTCGGTCACCAGAACCGCCGTTTCCTGGTCCAGTGCCTGGTTGATGGTGGCCATGACGCCCATTCCCATCAGGGTCTTGATGACATCTGCCGACTTCACCGCCATACGCTGGGCAAGGTCACCGACAGAAATCGTTTCTGGAATCTCTACTTCTCTGACCATTGGTTTGGTCGGCCTCTCGAAGCCATGACGCTTCTCTTTGGGTTTCTTTTTCGCACGCAGCGGTTTACGCAGCGTGGTCTCTTCCTCATCCTCGGAGATAACCATCGGCTCTTCCACCGGACGACTGCGAGGACCACGATGGCCAGCCTGCTTCTTCTTCGGCTTGCCCTCTTCTATCTCGTCGCCGCGCTCGCGAACTTTTTCTTTCTTTTTCTTCGGCTTGCGATCCTTGCCCTCGCCCTCAGGCGGCGGCATCGGCATATCTTCCGGAGCGGGAACCGGCTCGGGTTCGGGCTCTGGCTCTTTCTTCGGCTCAGGCTCCTCTGCCTGTTCCGGCTGCTCGGATGCCTCTGTCTCGGCCGGCTTCTCTGCTTCCGGCTGCGGCGCCTGCTCGGCCGCTACCTTTGGCGCTTCCTCCACCGGTGGTTGCTCCGGCTGCTGCTCAGCTACCGGCTCTTCAGGTTTCGGTGCTTCAGCCTCAGGCTGCAGTTCAGCCCGTTTGATGTAGGTACGGCGCTTGCGAACCTCAACATTGACGGTCTTTGCCTTGCCGGCCTTGAGCGTGGTGGTGGTTTTACGCTTCAGGGTAATCTTGCGCGGCTCGGCATCGGCCTCACCGTGAGTCTTTCTCAAATAGGCCAGCAACTGCTGCTTCTCATCGCTGGAGACAGAATCATTCTCGGAGCGGGCTTTCAGGCCAGCCTCCACAATCTGCTTCAGCAAACGATCCACGGGAGCGCCTACATCTTCGGCCAGTTGTTTTACCGTTACTTCAGCCATACTGGTCCTCCTCCCGAATTAAGCCTGGTCTTCAAACCAGGGGGCACGTGCGGTCATGATAAGCTGACCGGCACGCTCTTCATCCATACCTTCAATCTCGAGCAGGTCGCCAACCGACTGCTCTGCCAGATCTTCCATGGTGCGCACACCCATACCGGCCAGCTTGAAGGCCAGGCTACGGTCCATGCCGTCCATTCCCAGAAGATCATCTGCCGGCTCGGCACCTTCCAGCGCCTCTTCACTTGCCAGGGCCTGGTTGAGCAGGACATCCTTGGCACGACGGCGCAGCTCGGTGACGGTCTCTTCGTCAAAGCCTTCGATTGCCAGCATTTCTTCCATTGGCACATAGGCCACCTCTTCAATAGAGGTGAACCCTTCCTCGATCAGCACACCGGCAAATTCTTCATCAACGTCCAGGTTGCCAGTGAAGTGCTCGACAAGCCGGCTGTATTCCTGCTCCTGGCGCTCACCGGCTTCTTCCTCGGTCATCACGTTCAGGGTCCAGCCGGTCAGGTCCGTAGCCAGGCGTACGTTCTGGCCGTTGCGGCCAATAGCCTGTGCCAGGTTGTCTTCTGCCACAGCCACTTCCATGGTGTGCCGGTCTTCATCCATCACGATGGACGCCACTTCTGCCGGCGCCATGGCATTGATCACCAGCTGGGCCGGGTTGTCGTCCCACAACACGATATCAACACGCTCGCCGCCCAGCTCATTGGACACAGCCTGAACACGGGAGCCACGCATACCAACACAGGCGCCAACGGGATCAATACGGCGATCATTGGTCTTCACCGCAATCTTGGCGCGGGAACCGGGATCCCGGGCAGCGCCACGGATCTCGATCAGATCTTCAGCAATCTCCGGCACCTCGATGCGGAACAATTCGATCAGCATCTGCGGAGATGTGCGGCTGAGAATCAACTGGGGACCGCGATGATCGGTGCGGATCTCCAGCAGCAGGGAACGCACCCGGTCACCCATGCGGAAGGTCTCGCGCGGAATCAGGTATTCCCGGGGCAGTAGGGCCTCGGCGTTGGCACCCAGGTCAACGATGACATTATCCCGAGTCACTTTCTTGACGGTACCGGAAACCAGCTCACCAACGCGGTCGCGGTAGCTATCCACGATCTTGGTGCGCTCTGCCTCACGAACCTTCTGGAAGATAATCTGCTTGGCGGCCTGGGCGCCGATACGACCAAAGGCTTCAGACTCAATCTTCTCTTCGTGGATGTCGCCTGGCTTCAGGGCCGGATCGATTTCCTCGGCTTCCTGCAGGGTGAGCTCAGTGCCCAGCGCAGGAACAGCATCGTTATCCACCACCAGCCAGCGGCGGAAGGTTTCGTATTCGCCGGTTTTCCGGTCGATTGAAACACGGATATCCGCCTCTTCGTCTTCAAAGCGCTTTTTGGCAGCGGTGGCCAGTGCCAGCTCGATCGCCTCAAAAATCACATCCTTCTCGACACCTTTCTCGTTCGAGACGGATTCAACCACCAGCAAGATCTCTTTACTCATTGGATTGCCCTGCCCTTAAAATCAACTGTGCGTCCACGGACTTCATTCAGATCGTTCATTCAAATACCGGCACGATGTGGGCTTTCTCGATGCTGTCGAATGGCAGCAGGTATTCGTGATCATCAACGACCACAACCACATCATCACCTTCAACGCCCTTGATCAGCCCCTGAAACTTCCGACGACCCTCAAATGCCATCCGGAGACGAATCTGAACCTGGTGACCAACAAAGGCCTCGTATTGCTCAAGACGAAACAGCGGGCGATCCATCCCCGGGGATGAGACCTCCAGTGTGTATTCGGTCTGGATGGGGTCTTCCACATCCATCACACCGCTGATCTGACGACTGACTTTTTCGCAGTCGTCGATGCCGATGCCGTTCTCGGCATCGTCAATAAACACCCGCAACAGGGAATGATGGCCCTGCGAGCGGAATTCAATGCCCCAGAACTCATACCCCAGACCTTCCACGACGGGCTGAAGAATGTCTTCCAGTTGCTTAAGCTTGGCTGACAAGTTGTGCCTTCTCCGTTATCAATTTACCGGCCCCAAAAACAAAAAAAGGGCTGTTTTATCAGCCCTTTTTATGCACCAGGGCCCTTTGCGCCAGGCCCCTTAATCAAAAAGCCCCGAACAATGGGGCCTTTTGTTGCAAGAACTCGCAGGAAACAAACCGGTGTACCGCTTCCTGCTGACAGACACCTGGCCTGCCAGAAACCCGCCAGCACCACGCGGCAGGTCCCAATATCCGCCGGAGTATAGAGACGCCAGGCAGACTGGTCAAGGACTGACCAAAAAAAACGGCCTGGAAACTCCAAGCCGTTTTTCTTCTAATATGGTGCCCGGGGCCGGACTCGAACCGGCACGGCTTTCGCCACTACCCCCTCAAGATAGCGTGTCTACCAGTTTCACCACCCGGGCAACATTCTTACTCGAGTTCAGGGAGATCAGACTCCCCACCCTCGGTTTCGCTGGCTGCGGCTTCACCATTATCAGCAGCGGTATCCGCCGGGGCGGAACTGCTGGACTCCTGAACGACAGGAATACCCGCTTCCCCTGCAACTTCGGCACGCTGCTTGGCAAAAATTGCCAGCGAGAAACTTGTTACAAAAAACACCACTGCGAGCAGGGTCGTAAAGCGGGTCAGAAAACTGCCGCTGCCCTGGCTACCAAAAACCGTCTGGGAGGCACCACCACCAAAGGCAGCACCCGCGTCAGCGCCTTTACCCTGCTGGATCAGCACCAGACCCACCAGCGCCACCGCGATCACCACGTGCACAACGACTACCAGTGTTTCTACCCAATCCATAACGACTCTCGCGAACCTTTAAATTCAGGTATTCGCCGGAACACTCCGGCAAATACTTACAAAATCTTCTGCTACCAGCGACGCTCCGCCGATCAAACCGCCGTCAATATCCGGCTCGGCAAAAAGAGCGGCTGCATTATCCGCTTTTACGCTGCCCCCGTAAAGCAGGGATATCTCATCGGCCGGGGCACTCATCTGTGAAAGCACCTGCCGAAGCGACGCGTGCATTGCCTGGGCATCTTGCGCTGTAGCGGTTTTGCCTGTGCCAATCGCCCAGACCGGCTCATAAGCAACAATCACGCGCTGCCACTGATCCTTCGCAACGTTCGCCAGCCCGGCCTTAACCTGGGAGGCGACAACCGCTTCGGCTTTACCTGCCTCGCGCTCTTCCAGAGTCTCACCGACACAGAGCACTGCTTGAAGCCCGGCTGCGATAACGCGGCCAACCTTTACCGCGACCACATCGTCTGACTCACCAAAGAGCTGACGACGCTCGGAGTGCCCGACCAGAGCATACTGACAGCCCTGATCCTGCGCCATTTCCGCAGAAACCTCACCGGTGTAGGCTCCGGAAGCCCACTGCCCTACGTTCTGAACGCCAACAGACAGGCGATCACCTGCGTTTGCGACTACGTCTCCGACATAAATTGCGGGAGGAATGATAACAACCTCGACGCCATTATCAAGAGAGGCCGCCTGGGATCGCACATCGCTTACCAGCGTTTGTGCCAGGTCTTTCGACCCGTTCATTTTCCAGTTTCCGGCTACGATCTTTCGACGCATAACAGTTCCCGAACGTGAGGGAGGGCGAACTATACAGCACTCCCTCCCGGCAGACAACCGCCTGAAAACACAAAATTAAGCGGTGGATTTCTCCACGACTTTCGCCAACTCCTCGACCACTCGCAAAATTTCGTTGGCATCCTGGCCTTCCGCCATCACCCTGATCAGCGGCTCGGTTCCGGAGGCCCTGAGCAGAATTCGGCCGGAGCCGCCCAACTCTGTTTCGAATTTACGAACCGCGGCTACGATATCGTCACGACTGAACGGATCAAATCGCTGCTCTACCCGAACATTGATCATTTTCTGGGGCAGCTTGCTCATACCCTGACGAAGCTCAGAAAGCGTTTTGCCGGATTTCCAGACAGAAAGCAGAACCTGCAAGGCGGAAACAATACCGTCCCCGGTGCTGGTGCAGTCGCGGATAACCATGTGGCCAGAGCCCTCGCCACCGAGCACCCAGTTGTTGGCCACCAGCCGCTCCATCACATAGCGGTCACCGACTTTGGCACGCTCGAAGTCGATCCCGATTTCATTCAACGCGAGTTCAACGCCCAGGTTGGTCATCAGGGTGCCCACAACGCCGCCTTTAAGGCGGTCTTCCGCAAACCGCTGGGAGGCAATCACGTAGAGCAGCTCATCGCCGTCCACTTCAGAGCCGTCACGGTCCACCATCAAAACCCGGTCGCCATCACCATCGAACGCAATGCCCAGGTCAGCGCCTTTTTCGACCACTGCGGCCTTGAGGGCGTCCAGATGCGTGGAGCCGACGTTCAGATTGATGTTAAGCCCATCCGGATCAGCGCCAATCACCGACACTTTGGCGCCAAGCTCACGAAACACCTTCGGCGCCACGTGGTAGGTGGCACCATGAGCACAATCCAGCACGATGTTCATGCCATCGAGGGTAAATTCGTTGGGAACGGTGCTCTTGCAGAATTCCACATACCGGCCGGGGGCATCGTCCACTCGGGAGGCCTTGCCCAGCTCGGTTGGCCCGCAGACTTCAATGGGCTTATCCAGCCAGCGCTCAATCTCTGCCTCCAGGGCGTCATCAAGCTTGGTACCGGCGGCCGAGAAAAACTTGATACCGTTATCCTGATGCGGGTTATGGGAGGCACTGATAACGATACCGGCCGACGCCCGGAAGGTGCGGGTCAGGTAGGCGATAGCAGGCGTCGGCATCGGGCCAAGCAGTTTTACATCCACACCAGCAGCAGACAGACCGGCCTCAAGGGCAGACTCGAACATGTAACCGGAAAGCCGGGTATCCTTGCCGATCAGCACACTGTTGCGCTGGCCATCCCGCTTGAAAGCCTGACCGGCAGCCCAACCCAGTTTGAGCATGAATTCCGGCGTTATCGGAAACTCACCCACGCGCCCGCGAATACCGTCCGTTCCAAAGTACTTTCTCTCGGACATTAACCTGCCTCCTTCACTGCCGCCGCCACACGGACGGCGTCTACTGTTTCCCTGACATCGTGCACGCGAATAATGCTGGCACCCTTCATGGCGGCTATTGTCGCGGCCGCAAGGCTTGCAGGCAACCTTTCATTAACCTCCCGCCCTGTGATGTGGCCCAGCATGGACTTCCTGGATACGCCAACCAGCAAGGGGTGCCCGAGGATATGCATCTGCTCGAGGGACGCCAGTAACTGCAGGTTGTGCTCCAGGCTTTTACCAAATCCGAAACCGGGATCGAGAAGAATGTTGTCCGGGCGAATACCGGCGCGCTCGGCAATACGGATACGCTCGGTCAGGAAAGCACTGACCTCCCGGCGCACATTCCGGTACTCGGGCCGATCCTGCATGGTGTCCGGTTCCCCCTGGATATGCATGATGCACACTGGGATACCCGATTGTGCTGCAACTTCCGGTGCGCCGTCACGCTGAAGCGCCCGGACATCATTAATGAGCCCTGCGCCGAGCTTTGCCGTCTCTGCCATGACTTCCGGCGCACTGGTGTCTACCGAAATCACTACATCCAGCTCCCGGGCGGCAGCCTCCACCACCGGACAAACCCGGTCAAGCTCCTCCTGGACAGACACCGGGGTTGCACCCGGTCTGGTGGATTCGCCACCGATGTCGATAAAGGTGGCACCATCGGCAACCATCTGTCTGGCCCGGGCGAGGGCTGCATCCGGCCGGTCAAATTGGCCGCCATCGGAAAACGAATCCGGCGTTACATTCAGGATTCCCATCACGTGGCAGCAAGACATATCCAGTTCCCGCCCGGCAAAATTCATTTTCATGGCAAACCTTTTTTTCAATAACAAAAACAAACGCCGCCCGGAATCCGGGCGGCGCAGGGAGCTACCGTATGTTTGACCAGAGGTCGCTAGCCGTCAGTGCTCTCCGGCCGGTCGACCAACACCGGGGTGACGACCATCATCAGATGCCTTCGGCTCGGGTGCCGCCTCGGGCTCATCGGCCTTCACGCCTCCGGTAGGACCACTACCATCCCAACCTTTTGGCGGACGCGGCTCGCGCCCTTCCATGATGTCGTCAATCTGGTAGCGGTCGATGGTTTCGTACTTCATCAGCGCTTCGGCCATCAGGTCGAGCTTTTCCCGATTGTCGATCAGGATCTGCTTGGCCTTCTCGTAGCAGCTGTCGATGATATTCCGCACTTCCTCATCGATACGCTGGGCCGTCTCCGGCGAGTACACAGTCTGGGACTGGCCCGCAGACCGGCCGAGGAAAGGCTCTTCACTGTCGGTATCGTACTGCAGAGGCCCAAGCTTCTCGGACAGGCCCCAGCGGGTCACCATGTTGCGCGCCAGGCTGGTGGCACGCTCAATGTCGTTTGAGGCACCGGTCGTAACACCGTCAAAGCCAAGCGTCAGCTCTTCGGCAATACGGCCACCAAAGAGGCTGCAGATCGAGCTGATCAGGAAGCGCTTGCTGTGGCTGTACTTGTCCTCTTCGGGGAGGAACATGGTGACACCCAAAGCGCGGCCACGGGGAATAATGCTGACCTTATACACCGGGTCGTGCTCCGGCATCAGCCGGCCAACAATCGCGTGGCCAGACTCATGGTAAGCCGTGTTCCGCTTTTCCTTCTCGCTCATCACCATGGACTTGCGCTCGGCGCCCATCATGATCTTGTCTTTGGCGAGCTCGAACTCCTCCATGGACACCAGGCGCTGGTTGCGACGGGCCGCGAACAGAGCTGCCTCGTTTACCAGGTTGGCGAGATCCGCACCGGAGAATCCTGGCGTACCGCGTGCAATCAGAACCGGCTCAACACCGTCAGCCAGGGGCACTTTCTTCATGTGCACCTTGAGGATCTGCTCCCGGCCAATAATGTCGGGCAGACCAACGACCACCTGACGGTCAAACCGGCCCGGGCGCAACAGCGCAGGGTCGAGAACGTCCGGACGGTTGGTCGCGGCGATAACAATAACGCCTTCGTTGCCTTCGAAACCGTCCATCTCAACCAGCAACTGGTTCAGGGTCTGCTCTCGCTCATCGTGACCACCGCCCATGCCGGCGCCACGATGGCGACCAACGGCATCAATCTCGTCGATAAAGATGATGCACGGGCTCTGCTTCTTGGCCTGCTCGAACATGTCACGAACCCGGGAAGCACCCACGCCCACGAACATTTCGACAAAGTCGGAACCGGAGATGGAGAAGAACGGCACCTTGGCTTCGCCGGCGATGGCCTTGGCGAGCAGGGTCTTACCGGTACCCGGCTGACCAACCATCAGGACGCCCTTGGGAATGCTGCCGCCGAGGCGCTGGAACTTGCTGGGATCCCGGAGGAAGTCCACCAGCTCCTTAACGTCTTCCTTGGCCTCATCAACACCGGCCACGTCCGCAAAGGTGGTCTTGATCTGGTCTTCACTCATCAGGCGCGCCTTGCTCTTGCCGAACGACATGGGGCCTTTGCCGCCACCGCCGCCCTGCATCTGGCGCATGAAGAACACAAACAATGCGATGATGATCAGTATGGGGAATGCAGCCACCAGCAACTGTGTCCACAGGCTCTGGCGCTCAGGCTCCTTACCGATGACCTCAACGTTGTTCGCGAGCAGATCGTCCATCAGCTTATTGTCAGACACCTGGGGACGGATTGTCTGGAACTGGGAGCCGTCACCACGGGTACCCTGAACCTGCAATCCATCGATTGTGACCTGACGGACCTGGCCTTGCTGGACCATCTCCACAAACTGGGAATAATTGACTTGTTGGCCGGTGGTGGTGGGAGAGAAGTTCTGAAACACCATCAGCAGCACGGCGGCTATAATTAGCCAGAGAACCAGATTTTTTGCCATATCGTTCAAGGATCATCACCTGTGAATTGAAGGGTTAACCTTTCGCAAAGCACCCTTTTCTGACACCTTACACCAATTGTACGCCCGTCCACCAGAAACGGCCCATCCGTATCGACCACAGAGGCACACGGCCATTCAGGTTAAAAGTTGCCCTTACACTCATATTGGGCGCCATATCTGAAATTACAACAGCAACCCCGGATACAGCCCCATTTCCTCGCACACTTTGACCCAGCGCCCGCGAGTTGGTTCCTTCAACCCGCGTCGACCGCTCCGATACGTGTTAACGGCCATTTTTACCACAGTGCGATCTGTTACAATTCGCAAATTATACGTTCAAGTCAGCACATTCGCTGCTGACCTTTTGTTAATTGCATCAATAAAGAGATTACATCATGAGTCTTTCACCGGAACAGCGCCGGGAATACCGGGCCATTGCCCACAACCTCAAGCCCGTTATCATCGTTGGCGACAAAGGCCTGTCCGAAGGACTCCAGGAAGAGCTGGAGCGTGCACTGAACGATCACGAACTGATCAAGATCAAGGTGGCGAGCCAGGACCGCGAAGCGAGGCAGGAAGCCATTACGGCCCTGTGCGAGTCCTCCGGCGCCGAGTTGGTCCAGACCATCGGAAAGATCGCCGTTATTTTGCGTCGGGCCAAGCAGCCCAACCCCAAACTTTCCAACCTGTTGCGCCACAAGCACTGACCTGACGCCAGGGGAAGCAGGAACAAAAAAGCCGGCTGGGGAAACCCGAGCCGGCTTTTTGTTACCTGCAGATCGGATCAGACGTATTCAACCTGCTCGATCTCGTATTCTACGGTACCGGAAGGCACGCGAATGGCAACCACATCGCCTTCGCTCTTGCCCACCAGCGCCCGGGCAATGGGAGAGGAGATCGACAGCTTACCCGCCTTGATATCCGCCTCATCCTCACCAACGATCTTGTAGGTTACCTGCTCGTCGGTGTCCATGTTCAGCAGATGCACCGTGGTACCGAAGATCACCTTGCCGGTGTTCTCCATGGTGGTTACATCAATAACCTGAGCGGCGGAGAGCTTGCCCTCGATTTCCTGGATCCGGCCCTCGATAAAGCTCTGCTGCTCGCGGGCAGCGTGATATTCGGCGTTCTCTTTCAGGTCGCCATGTTCACGGGCATCGGCAATCGCCGCAATAACCCGCGGACGGTCCTCGGACTTCAGCTTCTGAAGCTCCTCGCGGAGACGGGTCTCGCCCGCCTTTGTCATCGGTACTCTGTCAGCCATAGTCTCACTTTCCTGCGTGAAGATCCTGGAGGCGGCGTACAGTGCGCTCGGGCCCGAACTTGATAGCCCGACAGAAGGCTTCGCCACCCGCCAGAGTTGTTGTGTAGGTTACCTTGGTCTGCAATGCCGACTGGCGAATCTGGGCCGAGTCGGAAATAGCCTTGCGACCTTCGGTGGTATTGATGATCAGCTGAACCTGACCGTTCTTGATGGCATCCACAATATGCGGACGTCCTTCACGGACCTTGTTCACCCGATCAACCTCAATTCCGGCCTCTTTCAGGGCCTTGGCGGTGCCGGTGGTGGCAATCAGCTTGAACCCGGCTTCCACCAGGTCCCGCGCCACCTTGGCGGCGCCGGGCTTGTCCACATCCCGTACGGACATGAAGGCGGTGCCTTTGGCGGGCAGACGCTCGCCCACCGCCAGCGCGGCCTTGGCAAAAGCCTCATCAAAGCTGTCACCCAGGCCCATGACCTCACCGGTCGACTTCATTTCCGGCCCCAGGATCGGATCCACCGCCGGGAACTTGTTGAACGGGAACACCGACTCTTTCACCGCGTAGTAGCGCGGAATGATTTCCTGGGTGAAGCCCAGTTCTTTCAGGGTCTTGCCGGCCATGACCCGGGCGGCAACCTTGGCCAGGGACACGCCGATGGCCTTGGACACGAACGGCACGGTACGCGACGCCCGCGGGTTTACCTCAATCACGTAGATCTCGCCATCCTGCCAGGCCAACTGCACGTTCATCAGGCCCACCACATCCAGTTCAATGGCCATTTTCTTGACCGCATCGCGCATCTCGTCCTGAACCGGCTGACTCAGGGTGTACGGTGGCAGTGAACAGGCGGAATCGCCGGAGTGCACGCCGGCCTGCTCGATGTGCTGCATGATGCCGCCAATGACCACGTCTTTACCGTCGGAGATGGCGTCAATGTCCACCTCGATGGCGGCGTTCAGGAAGTGGTCCAGCAGCACCGGGCTGTCGTTAGAGACCAGTACGGCGTTGCGCATGTAGCGCACCAGTTCTTCCTCGTCGTAGACGATTTCCATGGCCCGGCCACCCAGCACGTAGGACGGGCGAACCACCAGTGGGTAACCGATTTCCCGGGCCGCCAGGATACCTTCCTCGTGGCTGCGCACGGTGGCGTTCTCCGGCTGCTTCAGACCCAGGCGCTGGATCATCTGCTGGAAGCGCTCGCGGTCTTCGGCGCGGTCAATGGCGTCCGGGCTGGTGCCGATAATGGGCACACCGGCGGCTTCCAGGCCACGCGCCAGCTTCAGCGGAGTCTGACCGCCGTACTGGACGATTACGCCCTTGGGCTTCTCGACGTTGATGATTTCCAGCACGTCTTCCAGGGTGATCGGCTCAAAATACAACCGGTCGGAGGTGTCGTAATCGGTCGACACGGTCTCCGGGTTGCAGTTGATCATGATGGTCTCGTAGCCATCCTCACGCATGGCCAGGGCCGCGTGCACACAGCAGTAGTCGAATTCGATGCCCTGACCAATGCGGTTGGGGCCACCACCGATGACCACAATCTTCTCACGATCGCTCGGCTCGGCCTCGCACTCTTCCTCATAGGTGGAATACATGTACGCGGTATCAGAGGCGAATTCCGCCGCACAGGTATCCACGCGCTTGTACACCGGGCGGATGCCCAGGTCGTGGCGCAGCTTGCGCAGGCTGACTTCGGAAATGCCCAGCAGCTTGGCCAGGCGGGCGTCGGAAAAGCCCTTGCGCTTGAGTCGGAACAGGGTAGCCTTGTCGATATCGGCCTTACCGGCCGACTTGAGAGCCTGCTCTTCGCGCACGATGTCCTCGATCTGCACCAGGTACCAGGGGTCTACCTTGGTGTGGCGGAACACTTCGTCCACGGTCATGCCGGCGCGGAAGGCATCGCCGATGTACCAGATTCGCTCGGCACCGGGTACGTTCAGCTCCCGGGTCAGGGTTTCGCGGCTGTTCTCGGAGTCCAGCTCTTCCAGCTTTTCGTCAAAACCTTCGGAACCCACTTCCAGGCCACGCAATGCCTTTTGCACCGACTCCTGGAAGGTCCGGCCAATGGCCATAACCTCACCGACAGACTTCATCTGAGTGGTCAGGCGGGCGTCGGCCTGGGGGAATTTCTCGAAGGTGAACCGGGGAATCTTGGTGACCACGTAATCGATGGACGGCTCGAACGAGGCCGGGGTGACGCCGCCAGTGATCTCGTTCTGCAGCTCATCAAGGGTGTACCCCACGGCCAGCTTGGCTGCGACCTTAGCGATCGGGAAACCGGTGGCCTTGGACGCCAGCGCCGAGGAACGCGACACCCGGGGGTTCATTTCGATCACCACCATACGGCCGGTATCCGGATTGATACCGAACTGCACGTTGGAACCGCCGGTTTCCACACCAATCTCACGCAGCACCGCCAGCGAGGCGTTCCGCATGATCTGGTATTCCTTGTCGGTGAGGGTCTGGGCGGGGGCCACCGTAATGGAATCACCGGTGTGCACGCCCATGGCGTCGAAGTTCTCGATGGCGCAGACGATGATGCAGTTGTCGTTCTTGTCCCGGACAAC
>NZ_CAJXKQ010000018.1 GCF_913055835.1 uncultured Marinobacter sp.
CAAGGAATTTCGCTACCTTAGGACCGTTATAGTTACGGCCGCCGTTTACCGGGGCTTCGATCAAGAGCTTCGTCCGAGGACTAACCCCATCAATTAACCTTCCGGCACCGGGCAGGCGTCACACCGTATACGTCCACTTTCGTGTTTGCACAGTGCTGTGTTTTTAATAAACAGTCGCAGGGGCCTGGTATCTTCGACTGGTCTCAGCTCCACCCGCAGGGGCTTCACTTACTGCCAGCGTGCCTTCTCCCGAAGTTACGGCACCATTTTGCCTAGTTCCTTTACCCGAGTTCTCTCAAGCGCCTTGGTATTCTCTACCTGACCACCTGTGTCGGTTTGGGGTACGGTCCCGAATAGCCTGAAGCTTAGAAGATTTTCCTGGAAGCATGGCATCAATGACTTCCCGCTCTATGAGCAGTCGTCGTCGCGTCTCGAGATTGTGGACCCGGATTTGCCTAAGTCCACTCCCTACTCGCTTAAACCGGGACAACCGTCGCCCGGCTCACCTAGCCTTCTCCGTCTCTCCATCGCAGCTATCCAAGGTACGGGAATATTAACCCGTTTCCCATCGACTACACCTTTCGGTCTCGCCTTAGGGGCCGACTCACCCTGCGCCGATTAGCGTTGCGCAGGAACCCTTGGTCTTCCGGCGTGCGGGTTTTTCACCCGCATTGTCGTTACTCATGTCAGCATTCGCACTTCTGATACCTCCAGCATGCTTCTCAACACACCTTCGCAGGCTTACAGAACGCTCCCCTACCCCGCATACAACGTATGCAGCCGCAGCTTCGGTGACCAGTTTGAGCCCCGTTACATCTTCCGCGCAGGCCGACTCGACTAGTGAGCTATTACGCTTTCTTTAAAGGGTGGCTGCTTCTAAGCCAACCTCCTAGCTGTCTGAGCCTTCCCACATCGTTTCCCACTTAACTGGTACTTGGGGACCTTAGCTGGCGGTCTGGGTTGTTTCCCTCTTCACGACGGACGTTAGCACCCGCCGTGTGTCTCCCGGATAGTACTCACAGGTATTCGGAGTTTGCATCGGGTTGGTAAGTCGGGATGACCCCCTAGCCGAAACAGTGCTCTACCCCCTGTGGTATTCGTCCGAGGCGCTACCTAAATAGCTTTCGGGGAGAACCAGCTATCTCCGGGCTTGATTAGCCTTTCACTCCGATCCACAAGTCATCCCCTGGCTTTTCAACGACAGTGGGTTCGGTCCTCCAGTGCCTGTTACGGCACCTTCAACCTGCTCATGGATAGATCGCCCGGTTTCGGGTCTATGCCCAGCGACTAAATCGCCCTATTCAGACTCGGTTTCCCTACGGCTCCCCTAAACGGTTAACCTCGCCACTGAACATAAGTCGCTGACCCATTATACAAAAGGTACGCCGTCACGGAACAAGTCCGCTCCGACTGCTTGTACGCATACGGTTTCAGGATCTATTTCACTCCCCTCACAGGGGTTCTTTTCGCCTTTCCCTCACGGTACTGGTTCACTATCGGTCAGTCAGGAGTATTTAGCCTTGGAGGATGGTCCCCCCATGTTCAGACAGGATATCACGTGTCCCGTCCTACTCGATTTCACCAGACTCAGGTTTCGGATACGGGGCTATCACCCACTATGGCGGCACTTTCCAGAGCCTTCTCCTACCAGTTGTCTAGCTTAAGGGCTAGTCCCCGTTCGCTCGCCGCTACTTAGGGAATCTCGGTTGATTTCTTTTCCTCGGGGTACTTAGATGTTTCAGTTCCCCCGGTTCGCCCCTTACACCTATGGATTCAGTGTAAGGTACCGACCCGAAAGTCGGTGGGTTTCCCCATTCAGAAATGCCCGGATCACAGCTTGTTTGCCAGCTCCCCGAGCCTTATCGCAGGCTTCCACGTCTTTCATCGCCTCTGACTGCCAAGGCATCCACCGTATGCGCTTAGTTGCTTGACTATATAACCCCAAGACAACTGTGTTCCATCCATCGATAACCTGGTAAACCAGGGCATCAATAAGTGGAGACAGTTCCTTGAAGCGATATAACAACCACTTCAACGACAACACCGGATAACGCTTGAAATCGCTATCACTTTGACCACTGATTCCGGAGATAATGGAATCAGTAAGTCGTGTTCTATCTCGTCCAATTTGTTAAAGAGCAAATCTGACCCAGTGATCAGAAAGAAGGGCTTCGAACTTGTTCATCAAGTTGAAACACTTGTTTCTGCACACTGCTAACCGGAGTTAGTCAGTTAAAGCATCGATCGTTCAGGCTTTTGGTGGAGCCAGGCGGGATCGAACCGCCGACCTCCTGCGTGCAAGGCAGGCGCTCTCCCAGCTGAGCTATGGCCCCGTCTTTAAGCCACTCACCAAGACGGCAACTCAGCGTACGCCGCACTCGGAAAATCGTTCAGATCTAGGCGCTTTCAGGTGTAGCGTGCGACTAGCACGTGAGCCTGGAAGCAACGACGAGCTGAGCGATTTTGGTGGGTCTGGGTGGACTTGAACCACCGACCTCACCCTTATCAGGGGTGCGCTCTAACCACCTGAGCTACAGACCCAATTTTCACTGCATCTTGTGCCATCTGAGCTGCGTTGCAGCCTTCGCTCACTCGGTCACGTACGTCTGTACGCTCCCTCGCTCACTCAGCCTGCGCCTTGTCAGCTGTCACAATCTACAGCGCTAATGCCTGCTTCACCTTAAAGCGCCGCAGTCATCGGGCCTGCAAAGACCCTTTTGCTCTCTTTATTCAGCCAACCAAGTAATTCGTGTGGACTCTGACCGAAGCATTCGGCTTCGTTTAAGGAGGTGATCCAGCCGCAGGTTCCCCTACGGCTACCTTGTTACGACTTCACCCCAGTCATGAACCACACCGTGGTGATCGTCCTCCCGAAGGTTAGACTAACCACTTCTGGTGCAATCCACTCCCATGGTGTGACGGGCGGTGTGTACAAGGCCCGGGAACGTATTCACCGTGACATTCTGATTCACGATTACTAGCGATTCCGACTTCACGCAGTCGAGTTGCAGACTGCGATCCGGACTACGACGCGTTTTGTGAGATTGGCTCCCCCTCGCGGGTTTGCAGCCCTCTGTGCGCGCCATTGTAGCACGTGTGTAGCCCTGGCCGTAAGGGCCATGATGACCTGACGTCATCCCCACCTTCCTCCGGTTTGTCACCGGCAGTCTCCCTAGAGTTCTCAGCCGAACTGCTAGCAACTAGGGATAGGGGTTGCGCTCGTTACGGGACTTAACCCAACATCTCACGACACGAGCTGACGACGGCCATGCAGCACCTGTGTCAGAGTTCCCGAAGGCACCAATCCATCTCTGGAAAGTTCTCTGCATGTCAAGGCCAGGTAAGGTTCTTCGCGTTGCGTCGAATTAAACCACATGCTCCACCGCTTGTGCGGGCCCCCGTCAATTCATTTGAGTTTTAACCTTGCGGCCGTACTCCCCAGGCGGTCTACTTAGTGCGTTAGCTGCGCCACTAAGACTTCAAGAGTCCCAACGGCTAGTAGACATCGTTTACGGCGTGGACTACCAGGGTATCTAATCCTGTTTGCTCCCCACGCTTTCGCACCTCAGTGTCAGTATTGGTCCAGAGTGCCGCCTTCGCCACTGGTGTTCCTTCCTATATCTACGCATTTCACCGCTACACAGGAAATTCCACACTCCTCTACCATACTCTAGCCTGACAGTTCGAAATGCCGTTCCCAGGTTAAGCCCGGGGCTTTCACATCTCGCTTATCAAACCACCTACGCGCGCTTTACGCCCAGTAATTCCGATTAACGCTTGCACCCTCCGTATTACCGCGGCTGCTGGCACGGAGTTAGCCGGTGCTTCTTCTGTAGGTAACGTCAAGGCTCATGGGTATTAGCCATAAGGTTTTCCTCCCTACTGAAAGTGCTTTACAACCCGAAAGCCTTCTTCACACACGCGGCATGGCTGGATCAGGGTTGCCCCCATTGTCCAATATTCCCCACTGCTGCCTCCCGTAGGAGTTCGGGCCGTGTCTCAGTCCCGATGTGGCTGATCATCCTCTCAGACCAGCTACGGATCGTCGCCTTGGTAGGCCTTTACCCCACCAACTAGCTAATCCGACATAGGCACATCCAATAGCGCAAGGTCCGAAGATCCCCTGCTTTCCCCCGAAGGGCGTACGCGGTATTAATCCGGGTTTCCCCGGGCTATCCCCCACTACTGGGCAGTTTCCTATGCATTACTCACCCGTCCGCCGCTCGTCAGCGGGGTGCAAGCACCCCCTGTTACCGCTCGACTTGCATGTGTTAAGCCTGCCGCCAGCGTTCAATCTGAGCCATGATCAAACTCTTCAGTTTAAATCATACTGAGATCCGAAGATCCCAAAATCATGCTCAAGACAAAACTCAATTTCGACGAGTCACTGTCCTGATATTTCGTATCCGAAATACCTCGGCCAGCGCCCACACGAATTACTTGGTTAACTTTTTAAAGAGCGTTTGAGCTGTTGCTCAATCAAGGCCGCGTATTCTACATCGTTCCGCCGCCTTGTCAACCGTTTATTTTTCGATGTTTTCCGTCTCCGGAAAGCGCCGAAAAATGACCCGGCTTACTGCTTGTTTCGAGGCGCGCATTCTACAGTGAATCGCCTGCCTGTCAACTGCTTTCCGAAGAATTTTGAAACTCATTTTCTTCAGCGCTTTCAAGCAGTTATCTTTCGATTTCTGAGCCGCCTCAGCGGTGCTCCCCTCGAAAGAGATGCGCATTCTACAGACCTGCCCGAGGGTGTCAACGGCGATTCTGAAAAAAACTCAAAATCGCCCAAGATCGATCACGCAGTAATCAAAACACGGGCAATCTTCTTCTTACCCGCCTGGATGACACAATCATCCCCCTCTGCAAACATCCGATCGCCTTCGAATTTCTGACCATCCACAAAGACCGCACCACGCCCCAGAACATCCCGGGCTGCCGCACCATTCTTTACCAGGCCCGCCAGGCGAAGCACAGACGCCATCGGAATTTCAGACTGCCCTTCCAGAGGCACCTCAACGGTCGGCACGTTGTCAGGAATCTCGCCCAGGGCGACACGATTACCAGCAGACTTATGGGCCGTTCTGGCCGCCTCCTCATCGTGGAAGCGGGTAATAATCTCTTCCGCGAGCAGCTTTTTATAATCCTGGGGGTTGGCACCACCCTCAACAGCCTTGCGGAACTCTTCCACTTCGGCGAGCGGCCGGAAACTCAGTAACTCAAAGTAGCGCCACAGAAGATCATCCGGCATGGAAAGCAGCTTGGTGTACATCTCACCTGGCGAGTCATTCACGCCCACATAGTTACCCAGAGACTTGGACATCTTCTGGACACCATCGAGCCCTTCCAGAATGGGCATGGTGAGGATGACCTGGGGCGACTGGCCGTAATGCTTCTGCAGAATACGACCCATGAGGAGGTTGAACTTTTGATCGGTGCCTCCCAACTCAACATCGGCTTCCATGGCAACAGAGTCATACCCTTGAACCAACGGGTAGAGGAACTCGTGAATCGCAATCGCCTGCTCAGCCCGGTAGCGCTTGGTGAAATCATCCCGCTCCAGCATGCGGGCAACGGTGTACTGCCCTGCCAGCTTGATCATGTCGGCGGCGCTCATCTTGCTCATCCAATCGGAATTGAACATGACCCGCGTCTTTTCCGGATCCAGGATTTTGAACACCTGCTCTTTATAGCTAACTGCGTTCTCGGCAACCTGCTGCTCAGTTAAAGGAGGACGCGTCGCACTCTTGCCCGTCGGATCACCAATCATCCCGGTGAAGTCACCAATCAGAAACATCACCTCATGGCCAAGATCCTGGAATTGCCGGAGCTTGTTAATAAGGACGGTGTGGCCAAGATGAAGATCCGGCGCCGTGGGATCGAAACCCGCCTTGATCCGGAGCGGACGACCTTCCTTTAGCTTCGCGACAAGCTCATCTTCCGGAATAAGTTCGTCTACGCCTCGCTTGATTATCGCCAACGCTTCATCAATGGATGCCATGAACAACACGTCCCCGCTTTGATCTTGAAAGGATTCTGTCAGTTACAGAGTTCAACAAAAGAAATCTGTGAGTTACCTGTTCCCCTGCTAAAGTAGGCTGACCAGAATTTGACCAACACCGAGTTTGCAGGGCGGCGTATTATAACAACGCTGTCGAAAGAAATCCGGAGGATGGAACAGCAACCGTAATGTTCCACGCTGTCCCGCATGCATTTTATACGGTAATCTGTTGGACTATACTTGAACAACAGCTTTAATTAGGTAGCACAAGCTGCCGGAATGCCGATTAAAACGGGTGCGATACGTGCTAAAAATGTTTCCCAAGACTCACATTACCATTGCTGCCGCGGCTACTGTTGTTGTCACCGCTGCCGTTCTTATGAGCCCCAGCAGCAACGTTGAAGCCAAACGGATGTCTTACGCTCTGGATCTGGAGCAGGGCACCGCTTCAGAAACAGGCGCCTCGACAGCACAGGCAACAGACCCGGCCGCCCCTGTCACAGAAACCCAGCCGGAAGTGTCCATATCAGAGGTTGCGACAGAAGCCAGCCAGCAGGCGAGCCTTGCTGCGCCGGAATTACCCGCCGCCCCCAAGGAGCCCGAGCTAAACTGGGAAGCCTTCGCAATCAAGTCCGGTGACACTCTTTCTTCCCTGTTCAAGAAGGCCGGTTTCAATGACGGCATTATGCTCTCAGTAATTCACGGCGAAGGCGAGGCCGAAAAGCTCCAGCGCCTTTACGCCGGTGAGACCATTCGTTTTGCGACAACCGAAGACGGCACGCTTGCCGCCATTGACTTGCAGAGGAACCTTCTTGAAACCCTGAAGATCACCAAAGACGGGGAGAACTTTACCGGCGAAACAGAAGTTCGCAAGCCCGAAGCACGGCCGGCTTTCGCATCAGGCACCATTGACGGCTCTCTTTATCTGGCTGCACGGGAAGCCGGACTCAACGATCGTCTGACCATGGAGCTGGCCGGCATTTTCGGCTGGGACATCGACTTTGTTTACGATGTTCGGAAAGGCGACCAGTTCGAAGTGGTTTACGAGGAACTGTACCTGGACGGCGAGAAGTTCGATACCGGTCGAATCCTGTCTGCCCGATTTGTTAACCGTGGCGAAGAAAACCTCGCCCTGCTCTACACCGACAGCAATGGCGATGCCGATTACTACGCGCCGGACGGCAAAAGCATGCGTAAGGCGTTCCTGCGGACCCCGATTAATGCCCGTGTTTCCTCTCCCTTTAATCTGCAGCGCCGACATCCGGTGCTGGACGTTGTCCGTCCACACGAGGGCACCGACTACGCGGCACCTCCCGGAACGCCCATCAAGGCAGCAGGTTCAGGGCGGGTTAAATTTGCCGGCTGGAAAGGTGGTTACGGGCGAACCGTTATCCTCCAGCATGGTGACAACATCACCACTCTTTATGCGCATATGAGCCGCCTGGGCAAAGGCATCAAGAACGGCACACGGGTCAAGCAGGGCCAGACGATCGGCCACGTCGGCTCCTCTGGCATGGTTACTGGCCCGCACCTGCACTATGAGTTCAGGCTGAACGGGTCGCCGCGCAACTCACGCACTGTCAAGTTGCCGGATGCCAAGCCGATTCCGTCCTCTGAAATGGCTCGATTCAAGAAGTTCACCGAACAACGAATCGCCCAGTTTGACGTTTTCCGCGAGAGCTACCAGCAACTCGCACTGGCTTCAGACGACTGAACGCAGAATGGAAGCCTGGATAGGGTTGATGTCGGGCACCAGCATGGATGGCATTGATGCCGTGCTGGTGTCCTTCCAGAACAGCACCGTAAAGATCCACGCATCACATACCACGCCCTACCCCGACCAGATCCGTCATCGCCTGCTTGCCGCCAGCCAGAATCAGGCCGAACCCGACGAACTCGGTGAGCTGGACACCCTTGTAGGCACGCTGTTTTCCGAAGCGGCGCAAGAGGTTATTAAAAAGTCCGGTTTTGACCCGGCGAGGATTCGCGGCATTGGCAGCCACGGACAAACGATTCGGCACCAACCCTCCGGGAAAGCCCCTTTCTCAATCCAGATCGGCAACCCTTCCTTACTTGCCGAATCTACCGGCATTTCGACAATCGCAGATTTCCGACGAAGGGATATGGCCGCAGGAGGACAGGGGGCGCCGCTGGTTCCAGCCTTTCATAAAGCCTTTTTCAGCTCGGATTCCGAGAACCGTTGCATCCTTAACCTCGGGGGCATTGCCAACATCACCTGGCTGCCTGCAACACCAGACCTCCCGGCAACCGGTTTCGACACGGGCCCCGCAAATGCACTGATGGATGCCTGGTGCCTGGACCAGACCGGCCTTCCATTCGACAGCGATGGCCACTGGGCCAAAGAGGGTTCAGTCAGCCAGGAGCTGCTTGATGACATGCTTTCCGACGCATACTTCTCCAAGGTGCCTCCGAAAAGCACGGGCAAAGAGCGGTTCAATCTTGATTGGGTCAGAACACTGGTAAGCCGTCACCCCGGCGTTCCAGCAGAAGATATTCAGAGGACCCTGCTGCAACTGACCGTTACCAGCGTCGTTAATCAGTTGCCCGCGACCGCTGACCTTCGGGTTTATGTATGCGGCGGCGGCGCACGAAATCCGCTGTTGATGGAGGAACTCGGCAAGGCATTGCCAGATGCCCGAATCTCACTAACTTCGGAGCTGGGCGTGGATCCTCAAGTGGTGGAACCTGTGGCATTTGCCTGGCTGGCCAAGCAGGCGCTTGAAGGGAAACCCGGGAACCTGCCTGACGTTACCGGCGCGGTCGGCCCTCGCATTCTGGGTGCCATATACCCAGCCTGAACTCTTTCCGAATCAAATAGAGAAGGAACTGCCACACCCGCATGTGGAGCTTGCATTTGGGTTTTGCACCACAAACTGCGATCCCTGAAGGCCTTCCTGGTAATCGATGGTGGCACCCACCAGATATTGGTAGCTCATCGGATCAACCAGAAGAAAGACACCATCACGCTCAATCACGGTGTCTTCCTCATCCTGATTTTCATCAAATGAGAAGCCGTATTGAAATCCGGAACAGCCCCCGCCCGTAACAAAGACACGGAGTTTGAGCTCGGGGTTTTCTTCTTCCTCGATCAACTCACGTACTTTGGCAACGGCACTGTCACTGAAGAACAGCGGTGTGGCTATTTGTTGCTGAACTGCGCTCAAGTTCGCCTCCGGATTATCATGAACAACTCAGGCGATTATGGTATTCCCGACTAAAACAATCAACTATTCGGACTTTCCACCATCGGCTGAAACCTCGGATTCCGAGGCCTGATCATCCGCAGATTCCTGCTTGGGCCCGGATACAGAGGATTTGGCATCCTGTGACAGCAGGCCGACGGGCTCCCGTTGATGTACCAGATTTCCGTTCACGGAGGCACCCATCGCCATCTCGATCAGGTTGTAGTAAACGCTGCCATTAATTGAGGCTTTTTCCGCCAGTTCAAGATGCGCCGATGCGTAGACGTCGCCATTCACAGTACCGTTAATGATGACGTGAGGCGCGTTGATATCGCCGGTCACTTCGCCCACTTCCGAGACCCGAAGTACCGCGTCGGTGCCTTCATCGGCAACTACCTTGCCGCGAATACGGCCATCCACGTGAAGCCCGCCGCTGAAATGCACATCGCCCTCCACCGTCGTCCGGGAAGATATCAGCGTATCAAAATGGCCCGTGGGCCGGCGCGGCTTCTGCTTTTTCTTGCCAAGCATGTCAGTTCTCCGTTAATTCATCCCAGTTAAAGGTGCGCTCGGCTTGCGAGGATTTTCTTCCCTCCGCCTGGGCTACCACCTGGATCTCAAGGGGCTCAAATTCTTCCGGCAATTTCAGGGAACCTTCAACATCCTGGAAGTACCGGAAACGGAACTTCACACCGAGATCGGCTATATCCTCCGAAAGATCACGCAAAGCGATGACCTCTTTCTCTTCATCACGCAAACCAATGACATTGACTGCCACCAGACCGGAAATGTAGCTCTTGTTATTGCCGACCTGTGTCAGCACCAACTTGAAGTCGTAGCTGTCCCGGTTACGGGCCGGAACCAGTGTGAAACTGTCAACCTGAAGACCCTTGCTGGTTTCCGACGGCGCCATGATGTTTTTATAGAACGTGAGGTCCGATTGCAGCGACACAATCCGGGTTTCCAGGTCGACAATGGTTTTTCGCGCCTGGTTCAGTGCCTGCTCATCAATAACACGCCCTCGTTCCAGGTTGATCAGCTGTTGCCGGGCCTTGCGATAATCATCCCGCAACTTCTCGACCTCGTCCTCCAGCACCTGGTTTGACTCCTCAGCGCTGGAGAAACGGAAACCACTCTGAGCCAGGCCTGCGGCGTACCCTGCAATCGCAGCGACCACAGTAAAGATCAGAAGGATGGCCGTTCTGCGCAGGCGATAACCCGGCCTGTGCCGGATGACCACATACTCCTCAGCCGGCTTTCGCTGTTCGCTCACAATCTACCCTTGGCTATCAAGGCAAAAGCGCCGGGGCCTCAAGCCCCATGGTTTCTTTCAGACCAAACATGATGTTCATATTCTGAACCGCCTGCCCCGCCGCACCTTTCACCAGGTTATCGATAACGGACGAGACAATCACAATGTTGCTCTGTTCCTGCCTGTGCAGTGCCATGCGGCATTGGTTTGCCCCGCGAACACTTCGGGTCTCAGGGTGGCTGCCAAAGGGCATTACGTCGACGAAAGGCTCGTCGACAAAACGCTCCTCAAACAACGCCTGCAACCGATTAAAATCCGCCGTATCTTTCAGTTCGGCGTAAAGTGTGGCCTCGATGCCGCGAATCATCGGAATAAGATGGGGGACAAAAGTCACACCCACATCCCCGCCAGCAGCGCCGCACAATCCCTGGCGAATCTCCGGCAGATGGCGATGGCCCGAAGCACCGTAAGCCTTGAAGCTTTCACCAATCTCACCGTGAAGCATGCCGATCTTGCCCTGCCGCCCGGCGCCACTGGCACCGGATTTGGCATCTGCGATCAGACGCTTTGGATCCACCAGCCCCTTCTCCAGCAAGGGGAGGAACCCCAACTGAACCGCTGTGGGATAGCAACCGGGGTTGGCAACCAGTTGAGCGGTACGGATTTGATCACGCACCACCTCTGGCAGCCCGTAAACGGCCTTCTCCGCCCACTCCGGGCTTTCATGGGCCATGCCATACCAGTTGGCCCAGACATCAAGGTCTTTCAGCCGGAAATCGGCAGACAGATCCACCACACGTACGCCGGCCGACATAAGTTCCGGGACCATTCTCATGGCTACACCGTGGGGCGTAGCGAAGAACACCAGATCACACGCTCCAAGCACGGCTACGTCTGGCTCCGAAAAGGCCAGGTCGTAGTGGCCACGCAAATTCGGGTACATATCCGCTACCGGCATGCCCGCCTCAGACCTGGAGGTAATGCAACTGACCGAAACTTCAGGGTGAACCGCGAGGATTCTCAGCAGTTCCACACCGGTGTAGCCGGTGCCACCAACGATGCCTACTTTAATCACCATTCTCTCCAGCGACGTCGTATCAGAATTAAGTGCTTTAACGCCGTAGTCTACCATGATAAACCAATGACTTATTGCAGCCCTCAGGGCGACCGTTACAATGTTGTCAGAATCCTTCTGACAGTCCACTCAAATCCACCGGACCTCTGGCCTCATGCAGAAAATCTGGCACCAGGTTACCGAGCATCTGATTCCTGTTTTCCGGCGCCGACTGTCCGGTGTTGATGCCTTGCCGCAACTGGCCGTGCTCGGTCTTCTATCCGGGTTGATCACTGGCGGCGTCATCCTGGTGTTCCGCCTGGCCATTGAGTGGCCGCTCGAGCATTTCCTGCCCGGGGGTGGCTCTGAATCCTTCGAGGAACTGGACCTGCTGACCCGGGGGCTTCTCCCGCTCGCCGGGGCCCTCGGCCTGGGCTTGCTGATGCATCGCCTGGCCACCCACGACCGCAAGGTCGGGATCGTTCACGTTATGGAGCGTCTGAACTACCACCAGGGCTATATCTCCATACGCAGTGCGATTGTGCAGTTTATCTCGGGAGTGGCCACCGTGGTCAGTGGCCAGTCGGCAGGTCGTGAGGGGCCCGCAGTGCACCTGGGCGCGGCCTTTTCGAGCCTGATGGGACAATGGATGCGCCTGCCGAACAACAGCATCCGGACACTCGTGGCCTGCGGCTGTGCAGCGGCCATTTCAGCGTCGTTCAACACGCCGATCTCCGGGGTTATTTTCGCCATGGAAGTGGTGATGATGGAATACACCATTGCCGGTTTCACGCCAATCATCCTCGCGGCGGTGAGCGCAGCGATTGTCACCCAGGCAGTGTATGGGGCGGAACCGGCCTTCAGCGTGCCGGCGCTGACCATGAATTCGTTGGCGGAGATCCCCTGGATACTGGCCATTGCCGTGATTATCGGCATCGCTGCGGCGCTGTTTATCCAGCTGGTCGACACCATGGGCAAGCACCATCACCGTCCGGTGCTGCTGCGTATCACCATTGCGGGCCTACTGATGGTTCCATTCGCCATTTTCATCCCGGAAACCATGGGCATCGGGTACGACACCGTCAACGAGACCATTAACGGTGAGATGGGTTTCTGGCTATTGCTGGGCGCAGGCGCTGCCAAGCTGGTAATCACCTCGCTTTCCATCGGCCTGGGCATGCCAAGCGGCGTCATTGGCCCCACGCTGTTCATGGGGGCAACCCTGGGCGGTGCCATGGGCCTGATCGGCGCACAGATTTTGCCCGAATACGCATCTTCGGTCGGCTTTTATGCCATGCTCGGCATGGGGGCCATGATGGGCGCCGTGCTTCAGGCGCCACTGGCTGCCCTGATGGCGTTGATGGAGCTCACGCGAAACCCCAACATCATCCTTCCTGGCATGCTGATCATTACCATCTCAAGCCTGGTCACCAGCGAGGCGTTCGGCAAGAGGTCTCTGTTTCTGACCATTCTCAAGAACCAGGGGCTGAGCTACCAGAACTCTCCGGTAATTCAGGCCCTGCGCCGGGTATCCGTTGGTGCAATCATGGACCGCAGCATACTCCGAACCGAGCGACACCTGACGGTCGAAGAAGCCCGCAAGGTTCTGAAATCGGAACCAAAGTGGTTGGTCGTTGAGGGCAGCAACGGACCCACTGCCTTGTTGCCGGCGGTGGACCTGGCCAGATACCTGGAGGACACAGAAAAGCTGGTGGCCGAAGAAGAGATCGATCCACCGGAGTCCATTGACCTGATGGACATTCCCGCCAACCGTCGTGACGTCGCCCCGGTACAGTACCAGGCCACCCTGGAGGAAGCCTTGAACGAGTTCGATGCAACCAATGCCGAGGCTCTTTACGTACAACGTCACGTGGCGCCCATGATCCAGCGGGTTTATGGCGTTGTGCTGAAAGCCGATATCGAGAGTTATTACCAATACCGACGGAGCTGACGAATGCTTTGGGTGAAAGCCTTCCATATTATTTCACTGGTGTGCTGGTTCGCCGGCATTTTCTATCTGCCCAGACTGTTCGTCTACCATGCCGCCTGCGAGGATGAGCCCGGTCGTGAGCGCTTCAAGATCATGGAACGCAAGCTCTACCGCGGCATTACCACGCCGTCGATGATCGCAACCGTTGTCTTCGGTGTCTGGCTGATCAGTTACAATGTCTCAGGCTATTTCAGTCAGGGCTGGATGCATGCCAAGCTGTTACTGGTGGCCATTCTGATTGTCTACCACTTTTATTGCGGGCACCTTGTAAAGGTTTTCCGGGACGACCTGAACACCAGAAGCCACGTGTTTTACCGCTGGTTCAATGAGCTGCCAGTCCTGATCCTGCTGGCCGTTGTTATCCTGGCAGTTGTCAAACCGTTTTGAGGAGCTGAGTCATTAAACGTTTTACCCGACCCCAGGTTCTTATTCTCTCCGGCCTCGACCCCTCCGGCGGCGCCGGTATTCAGGCCGACATTCAGGCAGTCACCTCTCTGGGCTGCCATCCCTTGCCGGTTCTCTCCTGCCTCACCGTTCAGGATACCCGCAACGTGTATGGCGCCGAACCGGTGTCGGCCGACCTGATTCGCCAGCAACTCCGGTGCCTTGCTGAAGATACTCCCTTCCACGCCATCAAAACCGGTGCCCTGGGCAATGCTGCGGTGGTGGATGTGCTGGTGGAGTTCATCCGTGAGCATCCCGGCATACCGGTGATTACCGACCCGGTGATCAAGGCCGCAGGTGGCGGTGACCTGGCCGATGACGAGCTGCTTAGCGCCATGAAAGAAAAGCTGTTTCCCCTGGCAGAAATGATCACGCCAAACGGTATCGAACTGACGATGCTCGGGGGCAACGATGACCCGGATCAGGCCGCCAAAAACCTGCTGGAAAGCGGATGTGAATCGGTTCTGGCCACCGGGGGCCACGGCACTGGTGTTCACATTATCAACACCCTCTACAACCACGCCCCCGAACCCATGCGCTGGGAGGTTGAGCGCATCGGCGGCGAGTATCACGGTACCGGCTGTACGCTCGCTGCCGCCATTGCTGCGGGCCGGGCCTCCGGTCTGTCGCCACGCGCCGCCATCTCCCAGGCCCAGAACTACGTGCATCGCGCCATACTGCACGCGCTGGAGGTTGGCAAAGGCCAGCCGGTCCCGGATCGAGGCATTCTGTGGGAACGATGAGCAAAGGGCTTCGCCCAGGCCTCTATGCCATCACCGACAGCGTTCTCACCCCGCCAGAAACACTGGTCGAGTCGGTTGAGGCGGCACTTCGGGGCGGCGCGGTCATGGTACAATATCGCGAGAAACACGCGCCGATGGCCGAGAGGCTCGCCCAGGCAAATGACTTGCAAGCTGTTTGCCGGAACGCCGGCGTGCCGTTGCTGATCAACGATGACCCCGATCTGGCAAAACGTGTGGGCGCTGCCGGAGTCCATATGGGGCAAACGGACGGCTCACTGGCAGCTGCCCGCGAGCTTCTCGGCGATGAGGCGATTATCGGCATAACGTGCCACGCCGATCTGGCTTTGGCGCGCGCAGGGCTGGAAGCAGGCGCCGACTATCTGGCCTTCGGGCGCTTTTATACGTCCTCGACCAAACCCGGAGCACCGGCGGCAGCCCCAAGCGTGTTAACCGAAGCGAAGCATTTCGGGCGCCCACTGACTGCCATTGGCGGCGTCACTGCAGAAAACGCTGAACCACTGATCCGCGCCGGAGCCAACATGCTTGCCGTGGTCGGTGGCCTGTTTGGCGGTACTGCCGACGAGATTGAGCTGCGAGCCAAAGCTTTTGAGCGTTTGTTCGCAAGCCATCATCCACTTTTTTCAATTCCCGAATAACAGGAGCCCAGATCCATGACGCACTCCGAAACCCTGTTCGAGCAGGCCCAGAAATACATCCCCGGTGGCGTGAATTCTCCGGTCCGGGCGTTTCGCGGTGTCGGTGGTACGCCCATTTTCTTCAAGCACGCCCAGGGCGCCTACCTGTACGACGAAGACGACCAGCGCTACATCGACTACATCGGTTCCTGGGGCCCCATGATTCTTGGCCACGGTGACCAGCGGATCAAGGATGCCCTGCACGCACAGGTTGATCTCGGCGTTGGCTATGGCGCACCCACAGCCCTCGAGACCGAAATGGCCAAGAAGGTGTGCGAACTGGTGCCCTCTATCGACCTGGTACGCATGGTGAATTCCGGCACCGAGGCCACCATGAGCACCGTTCGACTCGCCCGGGGCTACACCGGCCGCGACAAGATCGTCAAATTTGAGGGCTGTTACCACGGCCATGTGGATTCACTGCTGGTGAAGGCCGGCTCCGGTGCGCTCACCCTGGGTGTACCGAACTCCCCGGGCATCCCCGCCAGCCTCGCCGAGCACACCATCACGCTGACCTACAACGACATGGACAGCGTTCGGGAATGCTTCCGGGAGATGGGTGACCAGATCGCGGCCATTATCGTTGAGCCGGTGGCCGGGAACATGAACTGCATTCCGCCGGTTCCTGGCTTCCTCGAAGGGTTGCGGGAAGTATGCGACGAGCACGGCACCGTGCTGATCTTCGACGAGGTGATGACCGGGTTCCGGGTGTCCCTCGGCGGTGCGCAGGGCCTCTACGGCGTTACCCCGGACCTCACAGCACTTGGCAAGGTGATCGGTGGCGGCCTCCCGGTGGGCGCCTTTGGCGGCAAACGGGAAATCATGGAGCACATTTCGCCACTCGGCCCGGTCTATCAGGCAGGCACGCTGAGCGGCAACCCGCTGGCCATGTGTGCCGGCCTGACCACGCTGAATGCGATCTCCGAACCCGGTTTCCACGACCGGCTCACCGAGAAAACCAATGCCGTTCGCGATGGCCTGAAAGAAGCCGCCGATGCCGCCGGCATCCCGCTGACGGTGCAGAGTGCCGGCGCGATGTTCGGGTTTTTCTTCACCGAGGAAAGCTCTGTCACCCGTTTTGACCAGGTAATGGCCTGCGATGTCGAGCGCTTCAAGAAGTTCTTCCAGGGCATGTTGAAGGAAGGCGTCTATCTGGCCCCCTCTGCCTTTGAGGCCGGCTTCACCACGGCGGCACTGTCAGATAAGGATATTGCCGACACCATAGCGGCAGCAAAAAAGGTCATGGCCACGCTCTGACATTTCCGCCTCCCCCATCAAGACCCCGCAGGTCGCAACATGTCCTGCGGGGCCATCCAAGTGACGGGCGTCACATTTCTATGGCGAACACACCCACCTGGCCTATTGCGCCGTTGACTTACCACCCCGCTTGATCAAATGTTGATCTAATCTCTACCGAGATGCTCTGACGGCAGCAATCTAACAAGCACAAGAATGAAGTCAGCGCACGGAAGCACTCGATCTGCCACGTTGCAGATGCAGTACGAGAAGACAGTCTCTGGAGCAACCCGTTAGGTTGAGCCGCAGTTTGAATAACAAACACAACATCAAACTGTAGGAACGACAATGAAACTCTGGATCCAAGCACTGGCCCTGGCCCTCACTGTGGCCTGGTCCGCCCCCTCCGCCGCCTGGTGGTGGGACTCTACCCCTTCAAACTACACGGATACCCGTTACCCGGTTGTGCTGGTGCACGGCATGTTCGGCTTTGACTCCATTGCCGGCGTGGATTACTGGTACGGGGTCGCGGAGGATCTGCGCAAATACGGCGCCGACGTCTACACTACCCAGGTGCCGGCCCTGGACAGCACCATCGCTCGTGGTGAAGCCCTGCTGCCGCAGGTACAGGCCATCGCTGCGGTGCACGGCAAGGTCAATCTGATTGGCCACAGCCATGGCGGCCCCACGGCCCGTTATATTGCCAGGGTACGGCCGGATCTGGTTGCCTCGGTAACGTCCGTTGGCTCGCCCCATAAAGGCTCGCCGGTCGCCGACCTTATCTACGGCTCCCCGGCCGAAAGCATGGCAGCCAGTCTGGGCAACGCACTGGGCGGGCTGATCGACCTGCTGTCCGGTGGCGGTTACAACCAGGATCTGCGTTCCAGCCTGCAATCCCTCACCACCCAGGGCAGCGCCCAGTTCAACAACTTTGCCCCTGCCGGGATTCCAACCACCGCCTGCGGTGAAGGTGCCTACTCGGCAAACGGTGTCCGCTTCTACTCCTGGGGCGGCACGGGGGTTCTGACGAACGTGCTGGATCCGTCCGACGCCCTTCTGGGGACCACCAGCCTCGCTTTTGGCTTCAGCCAGAACGACGGCCTGGTGGGCCGCTGCAGCAGCCGGTTTGGCAAGGTTATCCGGGACAATTACTTCATGAACCATCTGGATGAAGTGAATCAGGCCCTGGGGCTACACAGCCTGTTCGAGACGGACCCGAAGGCGGTTTTCAAACAACACGCCAATCGTTTGAGGAACGCCGGACTGTAATTGGGTAGCCCGCCTTCTGGCTTTGCGTTGCAGAGCTAGAAGGCCCCTTCCAGGGTCAACATCAGCGTCTGACGCTGATAATCATACTGCGACAGACTGCTACCGTTATCCCGAACCAGCCACTCGCCACGGACCAGCCAACGGCTGTCCAGGTTTTTTTCCACCAGCAATCCGACTTCCAGACGGTTATCCTCCCTGCGACCACTCTCACCAGAGGTAGAGACCACCTGATGGGCATCCTGGTATCGACTGTGGCGAACCGTGGCGGTTGCGCCAAGAACCAGGTCAGGGTGCCAGCGGTAGCGACCGGCAAACTCCAGGGTGTGGTGGGTAGGAGAAACACTGACGAATTCATCGGCAGTTTGCAGATCCCGCCGGTCATTGATTTCCAGCGAGTATTCACCGTCGAACTGCCAGCCCTCTATGTACTTCCTTGCGTGAACGCGTGCCCGATACCATTGGCCATCATAGGCCTCAAACCCAGAGCCACCGTTCACCGTCGCCGCCGCCAGGGATATTCCGCACTGGTCCGGGGCAAACCCTGGCAAACACGTCCGCCAACGATAAAAACCTTCAATACCGTATCGGGTTTCAAGGGATTCATTGTCGAACCAGGATTTTACCAACGACACTAATGCACCACGCTCCCCGGCAACCCTGGTTTCAGACCAGCCTATGCGACCCTGTATGACCTGAGTATCGTATTCTTCGTGGGACGGGTGTTCGCGAGAATAGACGGCTGCGTCGAGAGTGAGCTGGGATCGGGTATCGACCGGCCGTTCGTATGTTCCAGCGGCCAATGCTTCGAGGAAGCCCCCACCCTCGCTGGACACTGTATCCTCGGGCAAGCCTGCAATATTTGAATCATAACCACCGGAAATGCCCAGATAGCCGCGAACGAGAGATTCGCTGGCCGACGGCGGAACACCGCTATCGAGTTTATCCAACTGGGCCAGGGCCAACGTCCGGATCTTGGCCGGGGCGCTCTTGGCCGAGGCCTGCTCGAACCAGTAACGGGCGTCCAGAGGCTCCTCCCTGGCAAGCGCAACCAGGCCGAGATTATAACCTGCAAGAGCGCCATTGGAGCCGTCCAGCAATTTGCGAAAGGCAGCTTCGGCGGCAGCATAATCGCCCAACTGATAGCAGACAACGCCGAGATTGTAGAAGAGAGAAGACGATTCCAGACCAGCATCAACAGCACTCTGGAAGCGCTGTCTGGCAACGTTCAGGTTACCCGCTTCGAAGGCTTCGATGCCGGCACGAAAATCCTCCATACCGGCTTCCGTTTCAGCCGCCAGGAGACTCTCTGTGGGCAATAACAATAAACTCAGATACAGGGCGCGCCAAAATACCAGCAAACAGGTCTCTCCGGATTAATCCACGCAGCGGAGGACCGGTTAGTATCCGGCTTCAGCGATCCAGCCCTGGTGCATCCGGCAGCTCTGGGCGTTCCGGCCGCTCCGGCAACTCAGGCTTGCCCTTGATCAATTCCCGGGACTGCCTGGCTTTTTCAGACATGGACTCACCAAACTCGCGCCCCCTTTCTCGGGCTTCACTCGCCGCATCCAGACCCCGGGAACCAGATTTGCCTGGATTTTCGGGTCTTTCGACAGCGCGGGGCAACTCGATTTCCCGCACCACTGAATCGGTGAGCTCTGCGTCGTCAGTTACCATACGCATGGTAACATCCAGATCATCATTAGCCAGTGTTGTCGCCGGGATTCCAAACCCGAACAACAGTAATCCAAGTAGTGTTGCTTTCAATACAAGCCTGTCACCTGTCATGATTCGGGATCCTCGACCGGGCGCTGAGGGTATTCGGGAATCGGGGCCCGAAAGGTTTTCTGGCGATCTCCGGTATCCAGTCGAGCCACCAACTCTCCAGTACCCGGGAAAAGCAATTTCAATGGCAACGACAGTACGTTCTCGCCCGCATCAAGGCTAACCTGCCAGCTAAGCTGGTGCTGCCCCGGCCAGGAGGCCACCTCGACATTGGGCGGAAGTTCCAGAGTCAGCGTCACATTTTCCAGGGCTTCGCCGGAATGGAAGGCAAGGCGCACGAGCTTTTCGACCGGTTCGGCAACTCCGATTGCCGGCTCTTCAGTAGCACTTTCCGATACCGCAACGGCAGTTTCTGCGCTGTCAGTAACTCCACCCGGCTGCAGAAAGACACCAAGACCAATGCCCAGCGCGAGCGCTGCCGCAATGGCGCCACCTAGCGCCCCGTGGCTCCATCCGGACCTCGGACTGCCCGCGCCCCGAACGGAAGACAACACACTATTGTGGAAATCAGGGGAAGGCGCCGGAATGCTGAACTGCTCCTGCAACGCCCGGTTAAGAACACGTTCAGAAGCAAGCCACTCACTGCATGCCGGGCACGCGGCAATATGCGCCTCCACCCGGTCACGGGCAGGCGCGGAAAGCTCGTTGTTCATGTAGGCGGGCAGATCCACCCGGATTTCGTTGCAGGACATTGTCTTCACCTCACTTCCCCACACGTCCAGCCGGCTCGGTTGGTTCCAGCTCCCGCTGCAATTTCTTTCGCAGGGCCGCCCGACATCGGTGTAGCCGCGATTTTACGGTCCCCAGGGGAATATCAAGCACCTCCGCGATGTCCTCCTGGCGCCAACCGTCAACATCATGAAGCAACAAAAGGGTCCGCTGATCAGGTGTCAGGGTCATCATTACCTGATCCAACGCCGGCCCCAGGCGAGACTGCTCCAGTTGCAAATCCGGGCCAACGCTATCCGATTCGAGGCTGTCCAGCCAGTCCGCCTGGCCTTCCGTGCCGATCAGCTCCGTTAACGGGCGATCACCCTGACGGTTCTTGCGCCGAACCTGGTCAATAAACTGTCTGTATACAACCCGGTTCAGCCAGGGCCGCAACTGGTCAACGCTTTCCAGCTCCTCAAGCCTTGGGTAGAGCTTTACCACAACGTCCTGAACCAGATCCTCAGCATCCTGTTGCTGGCCGGCCAAGCGGTAGGCAAACCGGTACATGGCGTCGAGATGGGGTTGCACCAGGGCTTCAAACCGCCGGGATTTCGAGGGCTTAAAAGGAAAGATTGCCAAAGCCGTTGTTTACCTACGTGGGTTCATGCCAGCGGCGCAGTCTATACCAAATCGCCGGGCCGATGCATTTGCCGGGTTCCCGATCTGACCATTAAATGATTGACCGCACATTAGAGAACGTTAACAAATTTTCCGGAACTCTGCCCTGCGCCGCAGCGTGAGAGAGGAGTCAGGTAGCGATATTGCTTCGCTATGATTCCAGCAAATAAACCTTGGAGGTTTATATGAAACGTTCGGTCCAATTACTTGCCATTTCGACCCTCGCTGCGGGCATGACGGCCTGTGGCGGCAGTGGCGGGGACAGTGACACTTCAGCATCTTCAGGAACGGGTACGGTCTCCTTTGGCATTACCGACGCGCCGGCCATGGATCTGAGCAACGTCACCATTGCGTTCACGGAAATTCGTTTGAAACCGGAGAATGGTCAGTGGGTGGAATTTCCTCTTGAAGGCTTCGAACAAGTAAATCTTTTGGATCTTCAGGGTGGCCTGAGCGAACCATTGATCACGGACAAAGAGGTCCCTGCCGGCACCTATACTGAGCTGAGGCTGATTGTCGACACGGACAACTCCTTCGTGAAGCTCGAATCCACAGCTGACAGCGAATACTCACTGGCCGTACCGTCAGGCGAGCAAAGTGGCCTCAAGCTGAAGGGTGATTTCCTCGTAGCCGCAGACACAACTACAAATTTCACCATCGACTTCGACGTGCGCAAGTCCATTGTTAACCCACAGGGCAATGCACTGGCGGACTACATGCTGAAACCGTCCCTGAGACTGGTCAACAACCTTGAGGTTGGCTCTATCAGCGGTCAGGTGGACGTCGCCCAGATCACTTCCACTCGTATGGCGGATGAAACTCTGGCTGACTGTCAGTACGAGGGCGCTGTCTACGTCTTCTCCGGTGAGAATACTGAAATTTCGGATCTGAACGTAAACCATGAGGAAGGCAATCCTCTCATGATTGTGCCGGTTGAGCTCGACGATGACTCAAGCCTCTACAGCTACACGGCAGCATTCCTGCCGGAAGGTAACTACACCATAAGTTACAGCTGCCAGGACGACAACAACGAGCAGGATGACGACATCGAGTTCGAAGGTACCCAGACCCTTGAGGTCATTGCCAACGAGACGACCGAAGCCGAGTTGATCCCTCTCGTCGAATAAGCCTCTCCCACCTCAGGCGGCCGCCCGACAACGGCGACCGCCTGGCGGGCAAAATAGTGTTACAGGGCGGCGGCCCTCGCCTCCGCCTGATCCGCACCCGCCACATTCCCGCGAGCCCGACGGATATCCGCCAGCAACAGCCAACCCGCTCGCTGCAGCCGGGTATCACTGCCCGCCAGCGACAAGCCCTTCAAAGTGAACTGTTCCGCTGAGCCCAGCTGATCACCCGCCACATAGGCTTCAGACAGTTTGAAATACACTTCGGCAGATCGCGGCGCAATCCGCTGCGCCCGCTCCAGACGGGCGATTGCCCCGGATACGTTGCCCTGCGCCAACAACTGGTCGGCCTCACGCACCAGGCTGAGCGCCGCCGGCGAGAGGCCATCCCCGGTTTCCCTATAGCTCGGCGAAGCAGAACCGGAAGGTTCCCGGGTTTCCTGCGTCGCTTCCGGCTGTTCACTTTTGCGCCATACCGGCGCCTCACTTTCTTCGGAATCCGTACGGGTACTGGGTGGTTCAGGCGCTTCGGCTGGCTCACCTCCCACGGGCACGTAGATTCCTCCGCCGGGGCCGGAAGCACAGCCGGCCAGAGACAGAAGCGCAGTAATCAGGGCGGCCCTGAACGAAAGTCGGTCAATCATTGAAACAGTCCTTCAAACCAGCCCCGGATACGACGTTCGAGATTTCCGGAGCACGAAATTGTCTGCGTGGGTTCACTGCCGGCAATGTACGGCAGCAGTCGTGCATTATCGCAATATTCGTCCGTCAATGCCTGCCGCTGTGAATTCACCCAGTGATAATTGACTCCATCGGGCACCACCGGCGAAAAGCCGTGCTGGGGAACCTGCGCCATGAACCTTGACCACACAGGCAGGGCGCCACTTGCCCCGGTCAGGGAGGTGGGCCCGTTATCATCGCGCCCAACCCAGGCCACCGCCAGAAGGTCGCCACTGAACCCTGCAAACCAGGAGTCCCGGCCATCGTCGGTGGTGCCGGTCTTGCCGGCAAGGCTCAGCTCTTCAGGCACGGTGTAGTACGCAGATCGCCCCGTCCCTTCCTGCATGGTTTCCTGCATGGCGTATTGCACCAGGTGCACGGCGGCGGGATCGGCAACCTGCTCCACTTCCAGACTGTAACGGGATAACGCCTCACCGCCGGCATCCGTTACTTCCCGGATGGTTCGCAGCGGGGTGTTGAAGCCAGATGTCGCCAGCCCCTGATAGATCTGTGCCACGGTCACCGGACTCATGGAAACCGAACCCAGAAGCATCGATGGGTAACGGGAAATCGGCGTATCGACGCCGAACGCCGTCAAAGTCTCCCGGACCCGATCCACCCCGATATCCAGCCCGACACGAACGGCCGGCAGGTTATAGGAGCGTGACAGGGCCATGTGCAAGGGCACTTCGCCCCGCTCCTCGCCGTCGTAATTCTTCGGCTGCCAGCGTTTGCCATCGTCGAACTCCAGGGTGAAGCTCTTGTCGAGTACTGGCGTGGTCAACGTATACCTCTCCGGCTCCTGAAGCGCCGACAGATAGATAAACGGCTTGATCAACGACCCGATGGGACGGTTGGCATCCAGTGCCCGATTGAACCCGGCAAATTGCGGATCCCGGCCACCCACAAGTGCCAGCACTTCTCCGGAATCCTTTGCGGTTACTACCAGAGTCGCTTCCAGAGCCTCGGCACTCTGGCCGCCACCCAACCTCGGAAGGGTATCGGTTACCGCATACTCTGCCGCGTACTGGATCGCCGGGTTCAGGGTCGTGAAAATCCGCAAACCTTCACTGCGCAGATCCTCTTCCTTGTAATCGCGGGCAAGGTGTCGCCGGACCAGATCGATGTAAGCAGGGTAGCGGTTCTCGGAATAGGACGGGCGCTCACTGACACCCAACGGCAATCCACGTGCCCTGGCCGCCCGGCCCGGCTCAATGAGGCCGGCCTGTTCCATTTCAGAAATCACCAGATTCCGCCGCTCGGTTGCGCGCTCCGGGTGGCGGCGCGGATTGTAGTAACTGGGGCCTTTGACCATGCCCACCAGCAACGCGATCTGGTGCACATCCAGATCCTTGAGGGATTCTCCAAAATAGAACTGGCTGGCCAGGCCGAAACCATGAATGCTGCGCGTACCGGCTTGTCCGAGGTAGACCTCGTTCAGGTAGGTTTCGAGGATATCGTCCTTTTCATAGTGCAACTCCAGGAGCACCGACATCAGGGCTTCGTTGGCCTTTCTCACCAGCGTCTGCTCACGAGTCAGGAAGAAGTTCTTCACCAGCTGCTGGGTCAGCGTGCTGCCACCCTGAACGATGCGCCCGGCCTGGATGTTGGCCAGCATGGCCCGGCCAATGGACAGAGGCGCAATACCGAAATGATCGTAGAAATTGCGATCTTCCACCGCCATCAGGGTGGTGGGTAGAAGGGCCGGCACTTCGTCCAGCTGGACCAGCACCCGATCTTCCTTATGCGCTGGGTAGATACCGCCAATCTGCGCTGGCTCCAGTCGCACGATCGGGGCGTTGTCGCCTTCAATCACCGAAAAGCCCTGAACCCGATCACCCGATATCGACAAGGAGATCCGGCGCCGGGGCTCATCGCCGTCCGGGAACGAAAAGCCCCGGGTACTGATGACGAAGCGATTGCCACTGCGCTGGTAACTGCCGGATTTTTTGCCGTCGCCTTTGCGGAAACCGGAGAGGCTCAGCTCCCGTTCGAGAGCACCGGCACTGACGCTGGCACCATCGAAAAGCTCCAGCGGGCGGGCATAGACTCGGGACGGCACTTCAAAGCGGCGCCCCTCGAAACGGGAGGTCACCACGGCATCGAGATAAACCATCCACCCGGCCAGCAAAACGAGACCGATGGCACATAACCGGAACATGAAACGCCAGAACCACGGCCGACGACCGTTGCTCGAAGAACGTCTGGAGGGCTTTCGCCCTGGGCTGGAGGATGCTTTGGATTTTTTCATGGCGGGATTATAACGAAGGGAGCGGTACGGAAGGCAGGCCATCCGTGTGTTATTTCTGTAATCTGCCCGTTATGATAGGGCAAGAAAAATCAATGGGTTCAGGGAACGCAAGGAGAACACTGTGAGTGAGACATCCCCGGGCAATCTGATTCTGTCGATGCAGAATCCAGACCTGTATAACCATCCTGTCGATGGCTTTCAGGTTATCGAAACTCACATCTCACAGGTGATCCTGACCGGCGACTACGCCTACAAGATCAAGAAGCCCATGGATTTCGGTTTCTTGAATTTCTCCACTCTCGATCGCCGTAAACATTTCTGCGAGGAGGAGTTGCGACTCAACCGACGGCTGGCGCCAAACCTGTATCTGGAGGTGGTGCCTATTACCGGGACGCCGGAAGCTCCTGTTCTCGGTGGCGAGGGCGAAGCCTTCGAATACGCCATCAAGATGCGCCAGTTCGGCCAAGACCAGCTTTTCGACCGGCTGCAGGAACAGGGGGATCTGGCACCCGAACTGCTGACCGATCTTGCCCGTCAGGTCGCCGCCTTCCACGACCAGCTGCCGCCCGTGCCGAACGACAAACCACTGGGCACCCCGGAAGCCGTGTTTGCCGCCATGCAGGAGAACTTCGACCAGATCCGTCCGCTGATCGACGAGTCGGATTTGCTTTTGCAGCTGGACAACCTCCAAGCCTGGACCGAATCCACCTTCGAGCGGCACCGGGAGCTGATTGCCCACCGCCGGGCCAACGGTATGGTCCGGGAATGCCACGGCGATCTCCATCTGGCAAATATCACCCGCTTCGAGGGCGAAGTCACCGTTTTCGACTGCATTGAATTCAACGAGCCGTTTCGCTGGATTGATGTTATCAACGACCTCGCTTTCCTATTGATGGATCTGGAGTCTCGCGGGGAAAGCGCTCTGGCCAATCAGGTGCTCAATACTTATCTGGAATATCGGGACGACTTCGAAGCGCTGCCGTTGTTGCCACTTTACAAGGCCTACCGCGCCATGGTCCGCGCCAAGATTGCCCTGTTCACCATGGGCAACCCTGGAATCTCGGATGCCGAAAAAGCCGACCTGATGCAGCGGTATCGCGGCTATGCCCAGTTGGCCGAGGATTACGGTTCCATTCCCAACCACTATCTGCTGGCAACCACCGGCCTGTCCGCCAGCGGCAAGACCTGCGTCAGCGCCGCCATGGCAAACGAGCTGGGGCTGATACGCCTGCGGTCCGATGTCGAACGCAAGCGCCTGCATGGGCTGGCTCCGCTGGAAAGCTCGCGCTCACCGACCGGTGGCAACCTGTACACCGAGGAAGCAACAGAGAAGACCTATCAGCGGCTGGCAGAGCTTGCCAGTCACGTTCTGGCAGCCGGTTTCCCGGTGATTGTGGACGCCGCCAGCCTGAAACAGAAAGAGCGATCGTTGCTGGCATCCGTAGCTGAAGATCAGGGTGTACCCTTTGCACTTATCCACTGCGAGGCGCCGGAGGATCTGCGCCGGGAGTGGATCCGCAACCGCAAGGGAGATGCCTCCGAGGCCACCGAGGAACTGCTCGACGCCCAGCAAACCTGGTTTGAACCGTTGACCGCGGAGGAAAAGAGCCACACCGTCCATCTGCACACTGATCAGGAGCATGTGGCGGAAGCCGTGGCCGACCGTATCAGGCAACACCTGGGCATCCCCGGCGGCACAGCCGGATAATAATAACATCAGGCGCCTTTGGGCGAGCGCGAGGTTCAGTTATGGACGATAAAAGCGAACACGAAGTACACCAGATCAGCCACCCGCTCTACGATATTCTGCGTAGCGAGGATATGCAGGCATTCAATGCCGAAAAGGCAAAACTCACAGAGCTCCCCAGTTTCGCCCATGGCGATTTCCGGGGCCTGGATCTGAGAGGGATGGACGCCAAGGGGCTGGATTTCCGCCATGCCTACTTCCGCGGTGCCGACCTCCGGGGTGTGGACTTTTCGAAATCCAGGATGGAAGGCTCCAGCATCGCCAGCGCCAAGATTTCCGGCTGCTATTTCCCGCACCGCCTGGACGCTGATGAGATCGTCATGTCCCTGAACCACGGCACCCGCATGCGCTACGCCATATTGCCGAAATGAGTAATAACGCGAACGCCTGGCAGCCTGTCTGCCCTGCATCCGAACTGACACCCGGCCAGTTCGTGGAATTCCGGCTCCGGGAGAAGGCCCGGGAGCCGGAAGGCATGCCGTTGACCGGCTTCCTGTTCCTGGATGGCGGCACACCCCGTGCCTACCTGAATATCTGCCCTCATCTGGGCATTGAATTGAACTGGATGCCCGGCCGGTTCATGGATTCCGACAACCTGTTCATCCAGTGTTCGACCCACGGCGCCCTGTTCAAGCCGGCCGACGGCGAGTGCATTGCCGGCCCCTGCCAGGGCGATGCACTCACCCAACTGGATCTGCGTGAGCGGGACGGTCAGATCGAAATCAGACTTCCAGAATAACCGGTACCGATTCGGTCAGTGTCAGCACTCCGGTGGGGGTACCGTCGCTCTCGCTCAAGTCGGCCCGGTAGGCAATGACTTCTACACCCGCATCACAGGCTTCGCGCAGCAACTCCCCGTATTTGCGGTCGATGTGGTCGGCCGGGCGCACTGTTTGAATGCCGGTGTGATTGACCACGAAAAACAGCACTGCCCGATCACCCTGCTGGACCTGGGCCATCAATTCACGGAGGTGTTTCTGGCCGCGCTCGGTTACCGCATCCGGGAAAAAACCCTGGCCACCTTCTGCCAGCGTGACATTCTTGACCTCGACCCAGGCATCGGCCGCGGACTCGTGGCCAGACAGCAGCAGGTCAATCCGGCTTTTCTCCGCGCCGTATTTCACCTCGGCACGGCACTCCGGATAACCGGCCAGCTCAACGACGGTGCCGGCCAGTACCGCTTCCCGGGCCTGGCTATTCGGCCTGGCGGTATTCACACAGGCCAGCTGCCCGGGTGACGTTTCCACCAATTCCCAGGTGTACTGAAGCTTGCGCTTGGGGTTGTCACTTCGGCTGAGCCAGACCCGGGCATCTTCAGGCTGGCAGCCCAGCATGGAGCCGGTGTTCGGACAATGGGCGGTTACCTCCGAGCCATCCGGCAGCCGCACGTCTGCCAGGAAGCGTTTGTAGCGGCGGATAAGCCGGCCTTCAACGAGGGGTTCTGGAAACTTCATGTGATCTCCGTACAAAAGTCGATGTCACAAGGCTGGCACCCCCGTGACTAATCTGCTATTTTCCGCAAATTCCCGTTTCAGGACGAATGCTTCATCCAGGGTATAACCGCACAGCCACGGGGGCTCACGCGGAGGGAAGCAAAGCGTTCTTGTGAAGTACAAACAAGAGGCCGGGTTCAATGGCAACTACTGCAGAACAACCACGCGAACGTTTTACCAACTTCACCCCCTATGAAATGAAGAAGGGTGAAGAGTACATGAGTGCGGAAATGCTCCAGCACTTCAAGGATCTGCTGCTGCAATGGAAGCAGGAGCTGATGGAAGAAGTCGACCGCACCATGCACCACATGCAGGAAGACGCCGCAAATTACGCGGATCCCAGCGATCGCGCAACCCAGGAAGAAGAGTTCAGCCTGGAGCTGCGCACCCGCGACCGGGAGCGAAAGCTGATCAAGAAGATTGACCAGACCATCGACCGCATCGACAAGGACGACTACGGCTTCTGCGATCAGTGCGGTGTGGAAATCGGCATTCGCCGTCTGGAAGCACGCCCGACTGCAACCCTGTGCATCGATTGCAAAACTCTGGCAGAGATTCGCGAACGCCAGACCGGCATCTGAGCCGACTATTCAACAGCTGCCGGTCGTGGGCGATTCCTGCCCCGCCGGCTGACTGGCCGCTATGAACAATCCTTCGTATCGGGGCCGTTTTGCGCCCTCCCCGACAGGCCCGCTGCATTTCGGCTCACTGGTTACCGCGCTTGCCAGCTACCTGGAAGCCCGTCGCCATGGTGGCCAGTGGTTTATCCGCATTGAAGACCTAGACCCTCTGAGAGAACCGCCGGAAGCTACCGGGCAGATTCTTGCCAACTTGGACGCCCACGGACTGTTTCCTGACGAGCCGGTGCGATTCCAATCCAGACGTCACGATGCCTATCAGCACGCCATCGACAAGCTACTCGAAAACGGCAATGCCTATCGCTGCCAATGTTCACGCAAGGAGTTGCAGGCCAATGGAGGGCGCCACCCCAACCACTGCCGCAGTCGCAAATCAATAGACAGCGATCGCCCATACGCTATCCGCTTTGCCCTCGAGGACGAGGATTGCCACTGGCAGGATCTGTTGCTGGGGCCACAACATCAGAACGTGAAAGCAGAGATTGATGATCCGGTCATCCTCCGCAAGGAGGGCTTCTACGCCTATCAGCTCGCCGTGGTGGTCGACGACATAGACCAGGGCATCACGGACGTGGTGCGAGGCTCCGACCTGCTGGACATGACGGCACAACAGCAGCAAATTTACCGGGCCCTGGGTGCACGCCCCCCAAAATGGTTGCATATCCCGGTCATACTGAATGAACAGGGCCAGAAACTCAGCAAACAGACCCATGCGCCGGCTCTTGATGACGAAGAACCTGTCGACAACCTGTACCGGGCGCTGGTTGCCCTCGGCCAGAATCCGCCCGCCGACCTGGCAACCGGCTCGCTGGACTCTCTGCTGGAATGGGGCCGGGAGAACTGGCAGCGGGGCGCCATCCACCTGACATCCCGGTGAGGGACATGGTATAAAGCCTTTCTCACACCTCAGCGCGGATAGCATGCCTGATGTATATCTACCGTCTGGTCTTCCTGTTGGTACTGGCCATCTACATCTTTTCGCCCAACATCCTTGACTGGTGGACTTCGCCGGGAAACGTCTGGTACAGCCCCTACATTATCTGGGCCGGGCTGATTGCCATCGGTTTCTGGCTGGAATGGCGGCGGGACCCCAATGAGTTTTAGTGCCTCCGGCCTGCTGCTCGCCAGCCTGCTGTACCTGATTCTGCTGTTCGGCATTGCCTGGTTTACCGAGCGAGGCATGGTGCCCAGGCGCTGGGTGCGCCACCCCCTGGTGTACGTACTCAGCCTTGGCGTTTACGCCGGCATCTGGGCCGTCTACGGCGCCGTTGGCATGGCCGCCGAGTCCGGCTACGGCTTCCTTGCTTACTACCTTGGCATCAGTGGTGCCTTTTTGCTGGCACCGGTGCTTCTGAACCCGGTGATGAGGATCGGCCGGGCCTACCAGCTGACTTCCCTGGCCGATTTGTTCGCTTATCGATACCGGAGCCAGTGGGCGGGGACCCTAGTCACCCTGTGCTCCGGCGGCGCCATTCTGGCCCTGCTGAGCATGCAGATCCAGGCGGTCGCCACATCCGCCAGCATCCTGGCGCCGGACACCTCCCCCAAGCTGATCAGTGTGATGTTCAGCATGATTGTCGTTCTGTTTGCCATGCTGTTCGGGGCACGCCGTGACCAGAATTCCGAGAACCACCAGGGTCTGGTGCTGGCCATTGCCTTTGATTCTCTGGTCAAGCTGGCGGCCCTGCTGGTGCTTGGTGGTGTGATCCTGTTCGGCGTCTTTGACGGCATGAACGGGCTTGAGCGCTGGCTGGATAACCGCACCTCGCCAGCCACCACCATGACCCTGAGCATTGACGACGGCAGCTGGCGGGCACTGATGCTGATGTCCTTTGCCGCAGCTCTGGTGCTGCCGCACATGTACCACATGACCTTCAGCGAAAACCCCTCACCCAAGGCACTGGCCAAAGCCAGCTGGGGCCTGCCGCTGTATCTGTTGCTCCTGGGCCTGCCAGTACCCCTGATCCTCTGGGGCGGCCAGGCATTGGAAGTCACCACGGGGCCCGGATTCTTTGCCATCGGGGCTGCCCAGGCGCTGGAGAGCCCTGCACTGACGCTGTTCATGTACATTGCCGGTCTGTCCGCGGCCAGTGGCCTGATGATCGTCAGCACCCTGGCGCTGGCGGGCATGGCCCTGAACCACGTGGTATTGCCACTGAAAACCCCGAAAGACCAGGGCGATATCTACCGCTGGCTGCAATGGATCAAACGACTGCTCATCGCCGTGATCATTTTCCTGGCGCTGCTGTTTCACGAGGCCGTTGGCAAGAACCTGGACCTGTCCATTCTCGGGGCTATTTCCCTGTCGGGCACATTGCAACTGCTGCCGGGCGCCCTGGGGGTGATTTACTGGCCGGAGGGCAACCGCCGTGGGCTGATTGCTGGCCTGATTGTTGGTTTGACCATCTGGGTGGTTACCCTGGTCCTTCCGTTCTCACACACGGCCAACTTGCTGGCCTGGCTCGATGCGCCCCTGATACCGGATTACACCAACTGGCATATCTTCACGTTCGTCAGTCTGACCGCCAACATTACCGTGTTCGCGCTGATTTCCATCCTCAGCACCAGTACCAGCGAAGAGAACAGCGCAGCCCAGGCCTGCTCGCTGGGTGCCCTTTCCCGGCCGCAACGCCGTGAGCTGCTGGCCACCTCCTCCACCGACTTTGTCCGGCAACTGGCAGAGCCCCTGGGCTATGGCGTCGCACGGCGGGAAGTGGAGCGGGCACTGGGTCAGCTGAAGCTGCCCAATGTGGAGTACCGGCCCTACCAGCTCAGGCGACTGCGGGACCAGGTGGAAATAAACCTGTCCGGCCTGCTCGGCCCATCTGTCGCCCGGGATATGGTCAAACGCCATCTCGGCTTCAAACCCATGGCCCAGGGGGGCACAGCCCAGGACATTCGCTATGTCGAGCGCGCCCTCGGCGACTACCAGAACCGGCTGACCGGCCTTGCCGGTGAGCTGGACAACCTGCGCCGGCATTATCGCCAGACCCTGCAGAACCTGCCCATTCCCGCCTGCTCCGTGGGCGAAGACGGTGAAATCCTGATGTGGAACCACGCCATGGAACAACTCACCGGAATTACTGCCGATGATGTGGTCGGCGCCAGACTGATGGCCCTGCCCGAGCACTGGCACTTGCTGCTCGAGGATTTCAACCGCGGGCCCGACCTGCATCGATACAAACACCGGCTGGATCTGCGTGGCAAACCCCACTGGCTGAATCTTCATAAAGCAGCCCTGAGCGGGCCGGACCACACTGAGGGCGGCAGCATCATCCTGGTGGAAGACCAGACCGAAACCCGGCTGCTGGAAGACGAACTGATGCACAGTGAGCGCCTGGCTTCGGTGGGCCGGCTGGCGGCCGGTGTCGCCCACGAGATCGGGAACCCGGTGACCGGCATTTCATCGCTGGCCCAGAACCTGAAACTGGAAACCGATAACCCGGATATTCTCGACACGGCAGACCAGATCCAGCAGCAGACTCGACGTATCTCCACCATCCTGCAGTCGCTGATGAACTTTGCCCGAACCGGTAATCATGCCCAGGCCAACCGGTATGAGCCAGTCTCGATACACCGCTGCGTCGAAGAGTCGATCAACCTGCTTTCCCTGAGTGACAAGGGCCTGGGCATTCACTACGTCAATGACTGCCCACCCTCCTTGCAGGTACTGGGAGATGAGCAGCGCCTGGTCCAGGTGTTTGTTAACCTGCTCGCAAACGCCCGCGATGCCTCACCGGAAGGCGGCAGCATCCGGGTCAGTGGAAAGGGCGATGGCTACTCCGCTATTATCGAAGTGGTTGATGAAGGCTCCGGCATCCCCGGGGACCAGCTCGATCATATCTTCGAGCCGTTTTACACCACCAAGGCCCCCAATCAGGGAACCGGTCTTGGCCTGTCACTGGTGTACAGCATTATTGAAGAGCACTATGGCAACATCCAGGTGGACAGCCCAGCGAGTGCCGACACCGGCCGGGGAACCTGCGTGAGGCTGAGATTGCCAGCCTACGAACCGGAAACCGACACCATTGCCATCAGCCAGAACCAAAGGTCTTGAGACTCTTATGCCTCGCATTCTGATCGTGGAAGACGAAGACATTATTCGCTCGGCAGTGCGCAAACTGCTGCTGCATGCCGGCTATGAAGTCGCCGATGCGGCCTCCGTTGAGGAAGCCGAACAGAACCACGAACCGGATCAGTTTGACCTGATCATTTCCGATCTGCGCCTGCCCGGTGCAGCCGGTACCGAACTGATCAACCGTGCCCCCAATACACCGGTGCTGATCATGACCAGCTATGCCAGCCTGCGATCAGCGGTGGATTCCATGAAAATGGGCGCTGTTGAGTACATCGCCAAACCGTTTGACCATGATGAAATGCTGGCCGCAGTGGAGAACATCCTGGCACGGCAGCCCTCTGCCCGAAACGCAGGTGATGACTCCGCACCAACGGCGGAAGCGCCCGAGAGTAGTGATCCGGCGAACATCATGTTCGGCCAGTGTGAGCCGATGCAAAGGGTCTTCACCCTGATCCGCAAAGTGGCTCCGACAGAAACCACTGTGCTGATTCAGGGCGAATCCGGTACCGGTAAAGAACTGGCCGCCCGCGCCCTGCATCTGCTCAGCCCCCGCGCCGCCAAGCCGCTGATTTCAGTGAACTGCGCGGCCATCCCCGAAAGCCTGATTGAATCGGAATTGTTCGGCCATGAGAAAGGCGCCTTCACGGGTGCGGTATCGGCAAGGACCGGCCTGATCGAGGCCGCAGATGGCGGCAGCCTGTTTCTGGACGAGATTGGCGAACTGCCGGCTGAAGCCCAGGCCCGGCTGCTGAGGGTGCTGCAGGAAAGCGAGATCCGGAAAGTGGGCTCAACCCAGAGCCGTACCGTCAACGTGCGAATGATTGCCGCCACTCACCGCAACCTGAAGGCCATGACCCGCACCGGTGAATTCCGTGAAGACCTGTACTACCGGTTAAACGTCATGCAGATCCGCATCCCGCCCTTGCGTGAGCGCCAGGGAGATATTCTGGGCCTTGCCCGCCGTTTCCTGAAACGTCAGGGCGAGAGAATGGGCAAACCCGATCTCAATCTCAGCCCGGAGGCCATGCGTGCCCTCGAACGCCATCGCTGGCCGGGCAACGTGAGGGAACTGGAGAATGCCATCGAACGCGCCACTATCCTGTGCGATGGCGACGTTATTACGCCATCACTGCTGGATCTCGACAGCGAGGGTGGCGACGAACACATCCCCGAGACCCTGGTCGAGGGCAACAACGAGCAGACTCGCACCCGCGAGGTGGATTCATCCAATGACCTGTCCCTTGAAGACTACTTCCAGCATTTCGTCCTGGAGAACCAGGACCGCATGAGCGAAACGGAGCTGGCCCAGAAACTGGGTATCAGCCGAAAATCTCTCTGGGAACGGCGTCAGCGTCTCGGCATCCCGCGGAAAAAATCCTCAGGCAACTGAGCCCATACTGTGAACCCGGGCTCAGTTGTTACCCCATGTTCCTGTCGGTAACACTCCTCACGGAAGTAACGTGACCTCAGTAACACTTAGGTTGAATACGGGGTAACACTTATGGCCTACAAAATCGTAAGACGCTGTTAATCAAGAAAATTTAAAAACTGGCACACGGACTGCAACCTATTTGGCGCACAACAACAAAAACAAGAGTGACAAAGCAGCGCCAACAACAAGAACAAAAAGCTGCGGGAAACGTTCGGTAACAAAAACAACAACAGAACGTGAGCGAACTGAGTGTTTTGGGTACTTTGCTTTTTAGTGGTCCCACGGCACGTGCGAGTTGTAGATGTAGAGAAGAATCACCTCTGAGGTGACGCTGCAGCTACCCCAGACCCGCCCGATGTCTCTGACCGCTCTGTGTATTCAAAGCTTTCCGTTTGCACTGCTGAGATGCCCCTAATGGGGATATGCAGTGGGGTACAAAAACCAAGAAAAATCCCGGCAAAAACAAAAACAATGCAGATCGTCAACGCTTTGAGGGCGGATTCGTGAGAACGGATCCGCCTTTTGATTTTCTGGGCTCCGGAACGGTAATCCACGGCAAACGTGTGCAAATCCTGCTCAAACCGTTAAACTCTCGGTTTTTGCTCATCGCAACCACGGATTTCAATGCCAAAACGACTCGTCGATAAACTCCGTTCCTTCATGCCCGGCAACGGAAAAAAGAAAGCCCGCACCTACCAGCGACGGGAAATTCCCCGGGACCAACACAACGTCTCACGCTCGGTGATCAGCGAGCCTGCCAAGAAAGTCCTGCATCGCCTGAACAAATCGGGCTATGAAGCCTACCTCGTGGGCGGTGGCGTCAGGGATATCCTGCTGGGCGGAAAGCCCAAGGATTTCGACATTGCCACCAATGCCACACCGGAGGAAGTTCACGACCTATTCCGCAACTCCCGGCTGATCGGACGCCGGTTTCGCATTGTCCACGTGGTGTTTGGCCGCGAGGTGATTGAGGTGACGACCTTCCGGGGCAACGCAACGGAAGCGGATACCGACACCGATGACGACGATCGCAGAACCAGTGAACACGGCCTGCTGCTGCGGGACAACGTTTATGGCAACCAGGAAGAAGATGCCCTGCGTCGGGACTTCACTGTCAATGCGCTTTACTACTGCATCCGCGACTTTACCGTCATCGATTTTGCCAACGGCATCGAGGATCTTCGCAACCGGCAGCTGCGCCTCATTGGCGATCCTGAGACCCGCTACCGGGAAGATCCGGTGCGTATGCTCAGGGCTATCCGGTTTGCTGCCAAACTCGGCTTCGACATTGAGCCGGAAACAGAAGCGCCTATTGGTGAACTGGCCCCCTTGTTGAGCCACATCCCTCCCGCGCGCCTGTTTGATGAAGTGCTCAAACTGTTTTCCGCGGGCCACGGTGAAGCGACGTACGACCTGCTGACCCGTTACAACCTGCTGGAACCCTTGTTTCCGGAGACCGTCCGGGCCCTTGAGGCCGGAGAGCCGGACGAGCTCATCCGCCAGGCCCTGAGAAACACAGATGCCCGGATTGCCCAGGGCAAGTCGGTTACACCCTACTTCCTGTTTGCCGCCATGCTCTGGCCTGCGTTGCAGGCAGAGTGGCATCGCAGGCAGGACAATGGTGACCCGGTCCAGCCCGCCCTGCACGGCGCCATCGGAAAGGTGATTGGTCGTCAGGTGCAGGCAACCTCCATTCCCAAGCGCTTTTCCGGCCCCATGAAAGAAATCTGGGAGCTCCAGATGCGCCTGCCCCGCCGCCAGGGCAAGCGGGCCTTTGCGACCATGAGTCACCCGAGGTTCCGGGCCGCTTACGATTTCCTGCTGGTTCGCGAGGCGTCTGGCGAGATAGAACCCGGGTTGGGCCAATGGTGGACTGAGTTCCAGCAAGAGGACGAGAGGGGCCAGGAGCGGATGCTGTCACAACTGAGCAGCGATGCGCCCAAAAAACGTCGTCGCCGCCGCAAACCGGTCAAACGCCCCGCCCAGCAATGATGACAGACGCGTTTATCGGTCTTGGCAGCAACCTGAAAGAGCCGGCGACCCAACTGGCCCGGGCCGTCTCCGCCCTGGCCACCCTGCCGGACACGGTTCTGGTAGCCCAATCCCCTTTTTACGCCAGCCGCCCGGTCGGTCCCCAGGACCAGCCGGACTTCGTGAACGGCGCTGTGTGGCTGAGAACGTCCCTGACGCCGCACCAGCTGCTAGACCAACTGCAACGCATTGAACACAAGCACGGCCGGGAGCGACTCCGACACTGGGGACCACGCACCCTCGACCTGGACATACTGATCTTCGGCGATCAGGTACTGGAAGACGAGCGCCTCACTGTCCCCCATCGGGAATTACGGAACCGGGACTTTGCGCTCCAGCCCCTGCTGGACCTGAAGGCCGATCTGGCTCTGCCTGATGGAACCGCCGTTGCCGAACTGCGCAGCCGATGCCCCGACAACGGCTTGCGCAAGCTTCCACCGGCGGATTACCCTTAACACTTCAGCGCCGATACCCCGGCACGCCCAGGCCCATCCACCCAAAAGGCAAGGATTCTATGGCTGTTACCATCAATACCCTGCGTGAATTCAAGCAGAAGGGCGAAGCCTTCGCTGCCCTTACCTCCTATGACGCCACCTTTTCCCAGGTGGTCAGCGAAGCGGGCGTTCACGTTATCCTGATTGGCGACTCCCTCGGGATGGTTCTGCAGGGGCATGACAGCACCCTGCCGGTGACCATGGACCAGATGGTGTATCACGTCAGCTGCGTGGCCAAAGGAAACCGCGGATCCCTGATCATGGCTGACATGCCCTTCATGAGTTACGGCACCGTTGAGTCTGCCCTGGAAAATGCTGCCGAACTGATGCGCGCCGGCGCTCACATGGTAAAACTCGAGGGCACCGACTGGATGAAGGAAACCATTACTGCCCTGACAGAGCGGGCCGTGCCCGTCTGTGCGCACCTTGGCCTGACGCCCCAGTTCGTCAATAAATTTGGTGGCTACAAGGTCCAGGGCCGTGACGAAAAGGCGGCCGAAATGATGATCGAGCACGCCTGCGAACTGGAAGCCGCCGGCGCCGATGTCATCCTTCTGGAATGCGTGCCTGCGCCCCTGGCGGCACGTATCGCACAGGCCGTAAAAGCTCCGGTTATTGGCATAGGCGCGGGCCCGGACACTGATGGCCAGATTCTTGTCCTGCATGACATGCTCGGCATTACCACCGGCCGCAAACCACGATTCGTCAAGAACTTCCTGGCTGAAACAGATTCAGTACAGGAAGCCCTCAAGGCCTATGTGAAAGCCGTAGGCGAGCGCACATTCCCCGCTGAGGAGCATACGTTCAAGGCATGAGAACCGTACATTCCCTGAAAGAACTGAGAACCATCCTCCGAGGCTATCGCCAGCAGGGAAAAACCATCGGCCTGGTTCCCACCATGGGCAACCTGCACGAAGGCCATATTTCGCTGGTTCGCAAGGCGGCCGAAATGGCAGACGTCGTGGTGACCAGCATCTTCGTGAATCCGATGCAGTTCGGCGCCGGCGAGGACCTCGAAACCTACCCGAGAACACTGGCCGAAGATCAGGACAAGCTTGCTTTGGCCGGAAACACCCTGGTATTTGCACCCGGCGCCGAAGAAATCTACCCGGAGGGGCTGGCCAAGCAGACCCAGGTGGTTGTGCCGGATGTCAGCGATGGCCACTGTGGTGCCAGCCGCCCGGGTCATTTCGAAGGCGTGGCCACGGTGGTCACCATGCTATTCAACATGGTGCAGCCGGACTTTGCCGTCTTTGGCGAGAAGGATTTTCAGCAGCTCGCGGTAATCCGCAAAATGGTCCGGGACCTGATGATCCCTGTGGATGTGGTGGGCGCACCCACGGTTAGAGAGGACGACGGTCTGGCCAAAAGCTCACGCAATGGCTACCTGACCCCACAGGAACGGCAGATTGCGCCGGCGGTCCACCAGACCCTGCAGGCCACGGCGGCCAAGATCAACGATGGTCGTACAGACTTTCAGGCGCTGGAAAGCGAAGCTGAGAAAAGTCTCGGGGAGGCAGGCCTCAGGCCGGATTACTTCAACATCGTTAACAGCCAGACGCTCAAACCGGCCACAGCTGAGGATCGGGACATTACCATCCTTGTGGCAGCCTTCCTGGGCAAAACACGTCTGATCGACAATCTTTCCCTGACCCGATAAGCCAACAGAAAAGGAACCTCTGATGCCCGCACATCCTGCAGTACTGACCTCGAAACCCGAATGGCAGACACTGAAGGAGCAGCGAGAACGCCTCGACGGGGTTCTCATGAAGGATCTGTTTGAGCAGGATCCCGGGCGGGCAAAGCGCTACTTTATCGAAGGCGCCGGCCTATCACTGGACTTTTCCAAGAACCGGATTACGGATGAGGTGCTGGAGTCATTGCTGGCGCTGGCCAGCAGCTGCAACCTTGAAGCCAGGCGGGAAGCGTTACTTCAAGGGGAGCGGGTGAACGTCACCGAGGACCGCCCCGCCCTGCACACCGCACTGCGCAATCCGGGAACCGAGGTAGTCACAGTAGACGGCGAGGACGTGATCGCTGAGGTTCAGAACACCCTCAATCGCATGGAAACGCTGGTCAACGATGTTCTGGGTCAGCGCCGCACCGGGTACACCGGCAAGCCTTTCACCGACGTGGTAAGCATCGGTATCGGCGGCTCCTACCTGGGCCCGAAGCTCGTGGGCGAAGCCCTTCAGCCCTACGCCCAGGCCGGCATTCGGTGCCATTACGTGGCCAACATCGATGGCACCGAAATCTGCGAGACGCTGCGCCAGGTACATCCGGAAACCACCCTGTTTCTGATCCAGTCGAAATCATTCCGAACCCAGGAAACCCTGGAAAACAGCAAGGTGGCGCGGCAATGGTTTCTTGATCACTGCGGCGATGACCAGGCGGTGTCGCAGCACTTCATGGCAGTGACCGCCAACGTACCGTCCGCCCGGGCCTTCGGCATTGATCCGGACAACGTCTTCCCGATGTGGGATTGGGTGGGCGGGCGTTACTCGCTCTGGTCTGCCATCGGGCTTCCCATTGCCTTTAGCGTTGGCATGACCAACTTCCGGGCACTGCTGGCCGGAGCCCATGCCATGGACCAGCACTTCCGTGAGGCGCCCCTGGCGGAGAATCTGCCTGTGGTCATGGCGATGCTGGGCGTCTGGTACAACAACTTCTGGGGTGCCGAGACCCACGCGATCCTGCCCTACGATCATTACCTGCGCAGCCTTCCGGATCACCTCCAACAGCTGGACATGGAAAGTAATGGCAAGAGCGTGACCCAGGGTGGCGACGCCCTGGCCTGGCAATCCGGCCCGGTCATCTGGGGTGGTGTTGGCGCCAATGGCCAGCACGCCTATCACCAGCTGATCCACCAGGGCACCCGGTTGATTCCGGCCGATTTCATCATCCCCCTGAAAACCCACAACCCGGTGGCCACCCACCACGCCGACCTGTTCGCCAACTGCCTGAGCCAGTCCCGGGCCATGATGGCCGGCAAATCCCTGGAAGAAGCCAGGGCGGAGCTGAAAGCCGAGGGAAGGGACCAAAGCGAGATTGAACAGCTTGCCCCCCACAAAGTGATCCCTGGCAACAAGCCAAGCAACACACTGACCATGGAGAAGGTTACCCCGGAGACCGTGGGCGCGCTGATTGCTCTGTACGAGCACCGCACCTTTGTTCAGGGGGTTATCTGGGATGTGGATTCGTTTGACCAGTGGGGGGTGGAACTGGGCAAGCAACTGGGCAAAGGCATTCTGCCGCGCCTGCTCGGCGAGCAAGACGGCAACCAGGCCAGTGACAGTTCGACCGATCACCTCATTGAGCTGTTCCGTTCAACCGGCAGCGTGTGAAATCTGGCGGCCCTGCCAGCTGAACTCCACCGGCCAGAGCTTCTGGCCGGTGTTGTATTCCCGCCATAACTGACCGTAGGTTTTGCCACACACCGGATGCACCGTCTCCGGCGCAATATCGGCCAATGGCCGAAGCACGAAGGCGTTTTTCAGGATTTCCCCCCTGGGAAGCTCCACGCCTTCTATCCGGCCGACCGCATCACCATAGGTGAGAATATCGAGATCAAGGGTCCGCGCGCTGAATTTCGGCACATCCCGACGACGGCCGTTATCGGCTTCAAGTTGCTTGAACCGCCGAGAGAGCTCAGCAACCGACAAGGACGTATCCACGCCCACTACAAGGTTCAGGAAGGGAGACCCGTCAAATCCGACTGCCTCGCTGTCGTAGACCGGGGAAATAGTCAACTCGCCAAACCACGCAGACAGGGCATCAAGCGCGGCTGTGACGTAACGCTCCCTGTCCACATTGCTGCCAATGCTGATGTAAACCCGAACGGCCACTGCCATTACCGTGCTCCCCTTTCGATGCGCACGCCCACAGCCTGTGCTGCGGGTACGGCTCCCGGCTTGCGTATCGCCAGTCGCAACCACTTGATGCCGAGTTCATCCTGCAATGTTTTCGCCAGGACCTCCGCCCCGTGTTCGAGCAGTTTCGGTCTGAGCGCCTGCAGGCAGGACTCGACCCGGGCACTGACGGCGGCGTAATCCAGGGCGTCGGCCACATCGTCCGTCTTGCCCGGCACGCTGTTATCCCAGGCCATTTCCAGATCAATCACCAGGCTCTGGGTGACTTCCCGCTCCCAGTCGTAAACTCCGACCACAGTTTCCACAACAAGGCCTTCGATCAATACGGTGTCTGCCAAGGGTGCTCCCGGGTTCTTCCACTCTTTGGTGATTGAATAACGCACAACCAGCGGATACTGTGAGCAAGCTGGCCCGCGTTTTCAGGGCGGGCATTTTCGCACATATTGGCCATAGTCGTCTTTGCTTCCGAGCCCACAGCATGCTTCCCAGTGACCCGGTATTAACGGTTTTACTCTGCGCCGCCGCGTATGTGGCAGGCTCGGTGCTGTTTGCGCTGCCGGTGTGCCAGCTCTGGAAACTGCCAGATCCGCGGGCCCAGGGGTCCGGAAACCCCGGTGCCACCAACGTCTACCGCACAGGCGGTTGGCCGCCAGCCCTGTTGACTCTGGCGCTGGATGCGGCCAAAGGCTGGCTGCCCGTGTGGCTGGCCCATGCCGCCGGCCTTTCGGTAATGGTGCAGGCCGTTGTTGCCCTGTGCGCCGTCACCGGCCACATGATTCCGATCTTCTATCGATTCAAAGGAGGAAAAGGTGTCGCAACCGCGCTCGGGGCCGGCCTTGCCCTGGCACCGGTCACAACGTTGATGATGGCGGCTATCTGGATGTTGGTGATCTGGCGCTGGCGCATTTCAGCCCTCGCCTCGCTGGTGGCGATTATCAGCGGCCCGCTTATCAGCGCCTTCCTCGAACCGGAAACCCTGCCCCTGTTCGGTTTGCTCGCGCTGCTGATCGTCGTTCGCCACCGGAACAACCTGATCCGACTGGCCCAGGGACGCGAAGCAGGGCTCTAACAATCAGTCCACCAAACCGGTGGATCGCGGTTCGTTGATCGGTGGCAAGGTATTCATCGGCCACCGGGGCACCGCGACAATCCGCTCACCGTCCTGCTGGCCGGCCTTCATGCGCTGGGCCCCGGCGTAGGCAATCATTGCACCGTTATCCGTACAGAATTCCGGCCGTGCGTAGAATACGTGAGCCTTGAGCTTGCCGGTCATTTTCTCCAGGCCCGCCCGCAGCCTTTTATTGGCGCTGACCCCTCCGGCAATGACCAGCCGTTTGCAACCTGTCTGCTCCAGGGCCCGACGGCACTTGATGGTGAGTGTATCGACCACGGCGGCTTCGAACGCCAGGGCAATATCCGCACGGGTCTGCTCATCCAGCCCGCCTGCCTCACGCGCGGCATTGACGGTGTTGAGGGTGAAGGTTTTCAGGCCGCTGAAACTAAAATCCAGTCCTGGCCGGTCAGTCATTGGCCTCGGGAACCGGTAACGGCCTTCGGTACCCTTTTCCGCCAGCGCCGCCACCCGAGGGCCTCCGGGATAGTCCAGACCGAGCATCTTGGCGGTCTTGTCGAAGGCCTCGCCCGCGGCATCGTCGACCGATTCGCCGAGCATCTCATACTCGCCAATGCCATCAACCCTTACCAGTTGGGTATGACCACCCGAGACCAGCAATGCGACGAACGGAAACCCGGGCGGGTTGTCTTCCAACATGGGCGCCAGCAGGTGCCCTTCCATGTGGTGCACGCCCAACACAGGAACACCCAGGGCGAAGCCCAGGGCATGGGCCACCGAGCCGCCCACCATCAGGGCGCCCACCAGCCCAGGCCCCGCAGTGTAGGCAATACCCTCTATGTCGGCTCGACGCTTGCCCGCATCTGACAATACCTGATCGCACAGGGGCAGCAGCTTTCGAACGTGATCCCGGGACGCCAGCTCAGGCACGACCCCCCCGTAATCGGCGTGCATGTCGATCTGACTGAACAGGGCATGTCCCAGCAATCCCGCTTCGGTGTCATACAGCGCCACGCCAGTCTCATCACAGGACGTCTCGATACCTAGAATCAGCATAATGTCGGGCCACATTGGTTGGCAGAAATGAAAACGACGCGCATTTTAGCAGAAACCCGAAACCCTCTGGCAGATTCATCGAACAAACATTGACCTTGCTATAACGCAGGCGCTATCATTGCCGCCCTAAAATATGCACTGGTCGAGTTTTAGCCAATCTGACCAGGGATCGAGAACCGGTCTGGCTACGCCAGCCGGGCAAAATTGAAACCGAATCTATCAGGTAGGTGATTTTCGAATGCCAGCTGTTAAAGTGAAAGAGAATGAACCGTTTGACGTAGCACTGCGTCGCTTCAAGCGTTCCTGCGAAAAAGCGGGTGTACTTTCTGAAGTACGTCGTCGTGAGCACTACGAGAAGCCGACCGCTGTTCGTAAGCGCAAAGCAGCCGCTGCCGTTAAGCGTCATCTCAAGAAGCTTCAGCGGGAACAGCGCAAGTTCGAGCGTCTGTACTAAGTTTTATCTGACGCCGCTTGACTGCAAAGCACTGATTGCCTGTACAGCCGCAGGCTGCACAGAGCGACTCAAAAATGCCGCCGAGGCCTGGCTTCGGCGGCATTTTTGGCTATTGGCCAACTCCGATGACGGCCTGATGTGGAGCCCCCATGAGCGGACTGATCCCTCAACAGTTTGTTGAAAACCTGCTGGATCGTATCGACCTGGCAGAACTGATCGGTTCACGCATCACGCTCAAGAAGGCCGGGGCCAACTACAAGGCCTGCTGTCCGTTCCACGACGAGAAAACGCCCTCGTTCAATGTCCGGCCGGACAAGGGCTTTTATCACTGTTTCGGTTGCGGCGCTCATGGCGATGCGATCAGCTTTGTCCGGGAGTTTGAAGGCCTGGGTTTTACCGAGGCGGTAGAAGAACTGGCCAAGCGGGTTGGTCTCGAAGTGCCCTATGACCGGGCGGCAAAGCAGGAAATCCAGCAGGCGCGGACATTAACTGACGCTCTGGACTTCGCCAGCCGCTTCTACCAGTCATCACTCAAGGGCCAGCAGGGCGCCTACGCCCGGGACTACCTCCAACAACGAGGGCTGGATAACGACATCATTGAACAGTACCAGGTGGGCTATGCCCCCTCAACCGGTACCGCACTGTTTGATGCCGCCAGCAAAGACCTGCAGCGCCCGCTGATTGAAACCGGCACGGTTTCCGACAAATACGGCAGGCCCCGGGACCTGTTCCGCAACCGGGTCATGTTCCCGATTCGGAATACTCGCGGAAGGACCGTTGCCTTCGGTGGCCGCACGCTTGGCGACGACAAGGCTAAATACATCAACTCTCCGGAGTCGGATGTATTTCACAAGAGCCGAGAGATCTACGGTCTGTTTGAAGCGAAGCAGGCCATCCGGCAGCTGGACAAGCTGCTGGTGGTTGAAGGCTACATGGACGTAATTGCCCTCGCCCAGCACGGCATTCACTATGCGGTTGCGACACTGGGCACGGCCACGAACCAGGACAGCCTACAGGCACTACTGAAGCAGGTAAGGCACATTGTGTTCTGCTTCGATGGGGACCAGGCCGGTTTCCGGGCCGCCGACCGGGCCATGGAGAACGCGCTGGAACTGATGGCCGACGGCCTGCACCTTCAGTTCCTGATGCTCCCCCAGGGCGAGGACCCGGACACCCTTGTGCGCAAGGAGGGGCCAGAGGCATTCCAGAAGCGCATAGAAGGGGCAACACCTCTGTCACGGTACCTGTTTGACCGGCAGAGCGAAGGGCTGGACCTGCAACTACCAGAGCACCGGGGCGAACTGCGAGCCAGGGTTGAACCTCTGCTCAACAAGATGCCCAGAAGCACCCTCCGGGATGCCATGTGGCACGAAATGCTCCGTCTATGCGGGGGCCGGAACCAGTGGCAGAACCGCCAACAGGGTCAGAAAGGCCGATGGAACGGCGAGCGACGGGATCGGGTTTCCGAGGATCGCATTGATGTGAAGCTCAGCAAGGACAGTATTCTGTGCCTTGCCCTGCTGGAAGCGCCGGACCTGGCCACCGAAGTGACCGACCTGGCAAGCAGCTCCCGGCAGTTCAATCAGGCCCGAAATTTTGCCGAGTGGATCCTGGCAAGCGACATTCGGGACCGGAAAACACTGGTCCGCACGCTGGCACTGGATTCAGCCGCTCGTGAGCGGTTTTACCACCTGTTTGACGGGATTGAGCACATTCCCGCGCGGGAGAGTACCTTGGCCGCCGCCCGAGAGCTGCTGAGCCCGAACGAAGAGGCATCCCGCCAGCAACGGCTTGCCACACTATTGAGAAACCTGTCCAACCTCACAAGCGAGGAACGACAGGAGCTGAGAGCCCTGAGTGGTGGCACCGGGGACTAACAGCACTTGAAACTTGACGCACTGATCACCATCTAACCATTCGGTGGCAGAGCGACCGAGCGACAGCTATAATGGCTGTTTAACTTTTTTCCGTCTAAAAGCGAGTTCACAGGGTGTCTATGTCAGGCAATTCGCAAAAATCACGTTTGAAAGACCTCATTGCACGAGGCAAGGAACAAGGTTACCTGACTTACGCCGAGGTAAACGACCACCTCCCGGAAGACATCGCCGACCCGGATCAGGTCGAAGACATTATTCGCATGATCAACGACATGGGTATCCAGGTGTGTGAAGAAACACCAGACGCCGATACCCTGCTGATGACCGAGGGCGACTCCACTGCTGACGAAGCCGCCGCCGCTGAAGCCGCCGCCGCTCTGGCCGCCGTTGAAACCGATGCCGGCCGCACCACGGACCCTGTGCGCATGTACATGCGTGAAATGGGTACCGTCGAGCTGCTGACCCGCGAAGGCGAAATTGTCATTGCCAAGCGCATCGAAGAAGGCATCCGCGATGTGATGGCCGCTGTTGCCCACTTTCCGGGCACTGCCGGTACGGTAATCCAGGCTTACGACCGCATTCTCGAAAACGAAGGCCGCATCAGCGACATCGTAACGGGCTTCCTCGATCCCGACGACGCCGAGCCCTTCATGGGCGAGGAAACCACCACCGAGAGTTCCGACGATTCCGATTCCTCTTCCGACGATGACGACGACTCCTCGGAAGAAGAAACCGATAACGGCCCGGATCCGGAAGAGACCCGTCTTCGTTTCGAACTGCTGAACGAAAAGCTGGATGCCGCCAATAAGGCCCTGGCCAAGCACGGCCGTTCCGACAAGAAAACCCAGGAAGCTCTGAACGAGCTGGGCCAGGTTTTTGCGCCCTTCAAGCTCGCTAACAAGGCGTTTGACGAGCTGGTCAACGTGGTTCGCTCCACCAACGATCTGGTTCGCGAGAATGAGCGCGCGATCATGCAGATCTGTGTTCGCGAGTGCAAAATGCCCCGCAAGGACTTCATCAAGTCTTTCCCGGGCAACGAGACCAACCTGGATTGGGCCGACAAGATCGTCAAGAGCAAGAAGCCTTACGCGGCGCCCATGGCCGAGCGTGTCGACGAGATTGTTCGCCTGCAGAAGCGCATCCAGAACGTGCAGACCGAAGTGGACCTGGACGTTGCCGACATCAAGGAAATCAACCGTCGCGTCTCAATCGGTGAAGCCAAGGCTCGCCGTGCCAAGAAAGAAATGGTTGAAGCCAACCTGCGTCTGGTTATTTCCATTGCCAAGAAGTACACCAACCGCGGTTTGCAGTTCCTGGACCTGATCCAGGAGGGCAACATTGGACTGATGAAGGCGGTCGACAAGTTCGAATACCGTCGGGGTTACAAGTTCTCGACCTACGCCACCTGGTGGATTCGTCAGGCCATCACCCGCTCCATCGCGGACCAGGCCCGCACCATCCGTATTCCGGTGCACATGATCGAAACCATCAACAAGCTCAACCGCATCTCCCGCCAGATGCTGCAGGAGATGGGCCGCGAGCCCACGCCGGAAGAGCTGGGCGAGCGCATGGAAATGCCGGAGGACAAGATCCGCAAGGTATTGAAGATCGCCAAAGAGCCGATTTCCATGGAAACGCCGATCGGCGACGACGAGGACAGCCATCTGGGCGACTTCATCGAAGATATCCAGGCCCTATCCCCGGTGGATTCCGCCACCGCCGAAGGCCTGCGCGAAGCCACCCGCTCGGTACTGGCCGGCCTTACCGCCCGCGAGTCCAAGGTATTGCGGATGCGCTTCGGTATCGAGATGAACACCGACCACACCCTGGAAGAAGTCGGCAAACAGTTCGACGTAACCCGGGAGCGAATCCGTCAGATCGAAGCGAAGGCCCTGCGCAAACTGCGTCACCCGTCACGCTCCGATCACCTGCGCGGCTTTATCGACGATCAGGGCAACGGATAAGCACCACAACAGTAGCGGGCGCCACACCTCACCGGTATAATGGCGCCCGCTTTGTTTCCCCCCAGGAAACACCTTTCAAAACAGCATTCGCTGAACGGGCCTATAGCTCAGTTGGTTAGAGCAGGGGACTCATAATCCCTTGGTCGCTGGTTCGAGTCCAGCTGGGCCCACCATATTTCTCGATTGTAGAAAAACCAACCACTGAGTAGTTAAAGCTAGCCGCTTTAAACCGTCAACTTAATTTACACACACCACCTCAGCAGTCCCGCTCCGATAATCCAACCGACTGAATATAAGGGCATTGCCTATCCTGGCCTAGAACCTGCTTAATCTTAAAAGCATAACGCACGGAAGGCATCGGGAGTATTAGGTTATGAAGTTCAACAAATTGAAACTTGCAGCGGGAAGCATATTAACTGGTTTGATGTTTAGCACCAGTGCACAAGGCGCCATGATTTCCTGCAACACCGATCCAACGGTCAATTACATGCAGATATCCGATGAAAAGGTATCGGCATGTCTTGCATCTGGGGTAGGAAATATCAACGGCAACCCCGAAAACCCCAATAACAGTCTTTTTATTTCGGGCGTCGGAAGCGATTATGAGCTTGCAAGCAAGTCCGACGAGCCCACCAAAAACCCCTACAATCTGAGCTACGGCAGTGACCCTAACACTTGGGAATTCGATGCCAGCTTCTGGAACGATTACTCGGAAGGGGCGCTTGGATTTAAATTTGGAACAGGCAACCAGCCAGACGAATGGTTTGTATTTTCTCTCCAATCTCTCGTTAGCTCGGGAGCATGGGCCTTTATAGAAGGCTCTGATGTGAGAACGAGAGGTGACGGCTTATCGCACGTTAACCTCTACGGAAAAAAAGGCGATATCACCGTACCTGAACCGGGCACAATTGCTTTGCTCGGCCTTGGCCTCGTCAGCATGACAATAGCCCGGAGAAGGGGCAAAGCTGCCTGAAAATTTGTCAGATTTCTTTACAGGTAATACCAGGCTCCTCCATGAGGAGCCTTTTTTGCATCAAACAATCATTGCCAGAACCACTCTTCTTTCCTCCGTAGCAATCAAACTTAAGTTTCGCGCGACCGATTACTAGGGGAAACGTGGTTTTGCAGACATTGATTTCTGTCAAAAAAGCCAACGTCCCCAAAAGACCAGCCGAATACACTACCTCCTGAACGAAAATACCAGCCGCGCTCACAACCAGTGCGGCCCGTATATAAAAACAACGAAGTAATGGAGTGTATCAATGGCTTTTTCCTCCCGTTCCCGGTCAAGGGCTCTTTCCCTTGCGATCACCACCGCCTCTGTCGGTTTCTCTGTTTCGGTTAATGCAAGCATGGGCAACCTCGGCACCACCTACGGCGTCATGCCAGTGGATGTTGCCACAGCCCAGTCACTGTCCATGTTCAACGATCAGGTGTCAGCCACCTATTACAACCCAGCCTATCTCACCAAAGATGAGCGTGGAGAGCTGACGGCTGGCATTCTGCACGCCGAGCAGGAGCTTCGTTCCGCCAACCCGAATGCCAATGGCGATATCCTGGCCAATTCACCGAGCCAACACGTTCTGATCGGCATGAAGACCAATCTGGGTTCGCTGACCCGCTTCAAGCACCCGATCTATCTCGGGTTTATTGCCGGTGTCGAGAAATACGGCAAGGAAATGCTGGCGTTCGATTCACAGACCACGGAGAACGGCCAGTTCCTGCAATACGGAAAAGAGCCCCTGTTCCTGAACATCGGTGGCGCAACCCCGATCTGGCGTGGTATCTCCGCTGGTGCGTCGGTGCGTGTCACCCTGGATGCCCAGGCGAACCTTGATGCCGTCTCTACCCTCGGTGGCGAGACCAGCCGCGAGCGGCTCTCGGTGAATGCCGAGCCCTCTCTGAAAACCATTCTGGGCACCAATATCGATCTGGGCAGCACCTTTTGCCCTGACAGCAGCTGTTTCCTGGACGGTTGGGAAACCGCATTCACCTATCGCACCAAGTCGGCAGCCTCCACATCTGTGGACTCCAACATCATTGTGACCCAAACCATTCCGGATCCGGGCCTGAGCCTGGCGGTTTCTACCATTGATTCCTTCCAGCCGGAAACCTTCGGTGTTGGCGCGCAATACAAGGGCGAAAACTGGCGGATCGGTGGCAGCGTTGAGCAGCAGAACTGGTCAGAGCTGGAGAACGAGTTTTCCTCCGACACCATCAAAGATCAGCAGTCCGTGGCAGCGGGCAGCCGGATTCAGTTCGACGACGTGCTTATTCCACGGATCGGCGCCGAGTATGCTCTTAACAAGAACTTTTCCGTGCGCGGCGGTGTTGCCTATGAGGAATCACCGCTCAAGTCCACCCGCAATCCGGAGATTAATTATCTCGACACCGACAAGATTGTGGTCGGCCTGGGACTGAGCGCCACTTACGACCGCACCCGCCTGCTGGCCTACCCTGTGCGCCTGGATATTGGCTATCAGTACCAGCAGCTCCAGGAGCGGGATTTCACGCTGGTCGATTTTGATGGCAACGAGACCCCGGTTACGGCAGACGGCGACGTGCACGTTGTCAGCGGCTCCATCACCCTGAAGTTTTAAGGAGGGCATGCCATGAAACACTACAAAATACTGGCACTGGTTCCCGCCCTGTTATTGGCCGCCTGTGGCGGCGACGAACAGACTATGAATGAGACAACTTCACCCGGCTCGGTGGTTTACTCCTACCCCGCCGACGGGCAGGCGGATGTCAGCCCGAAAGCCGACATCGTTCTGCGATTCAGCCATGCCATAACCGATGAGGATGCGGACCTGCAAAACAAGATCCTGGTGGAATCCCAGGGCCAGACCGTGGCCTTCTCGATCAGCCGGGTAGACAGGGGCAAAAGCCTGAAGTTGTCACCCACCTCGGAGCTCGACCAGCTCGGCGCCTACACGGTAACCTTCAACGAGCCACTGATGGCCGAGGGCGGTCGGAAGATAGACATACCCAACGCGGTGGGTGACGCCGGCATACAGTTCGAGACCCGGGGCAGTTTCTCTGGGCCGGCAAGCAAAACCAACTCGGCGGAGGCTTTTGGTATTGCCTGGCAGGTTCCGGCAAACAACAGCCCCTTCGAGGTGATGAACTTCTCCACCTTCCGGATGGCGATGACCCATCCCGTCCACCCCGAGTGGCAGGCTCTGGGCGGTTCAATCAAGCTTCTTGATGGCAACGGCGATGAAGTACCGGCGACGGTACTGGTAAAAGGCAACCGGATAACGGTTGACCCCTGTGTAGTCGAGGACCCAAGGGAGTGTGGCAGTAAGAACGACGTTCTGGACACCAACCAGACCTACACACTGCAGCTCGATAACCTGGCCAGCCTGACTTCCCCACAGGCCGACCGGTTCAGCCAGGAGATCACGTTCACGCCCCGCGAAACCGGCCCCACCGTCGTACTGCAGCAGTCTGCCGTTGATTCAGGGCTTGCCACAGGCTCGACAGAAGAAGACGCGACCCGATCGGTTCTGAATGGCCAGATCATCAACGGCGTCACGCTCAACTCGGTGTTACAAGGTGAAGCAGGCCCCTCTCAGCAGAGCGGCGACCTGTTTGCCGAGTTGGCCTATGCGCCGGCTTTCGAAACCGATGAAGCCTTGCCTTTGCGCATTGCGCGCGGCAGCGTGCTAAACAGCACAAGCCTTGATGTTCTTGTGGGCGGGGAAGTTCCTGTTCTGGATGCCGCCACCGGCCAACTCCAGACAACGGGTAATATCAAGGTCACCATGCTGTCAGACGCCTCCGGCTATCTCAGCCCCAACCCCTATACCGACGACCTGAACGCGCCAAGACACATCACGCTGTTTATGGATGTCTCCATGAATACCGAAAATGGCCAGCCCAACGCGGCCCTGTCACAGGACCTGATGGGGGTGGAGCTGCGCGGTATCGCCCTGGTGCAGGATGGTGTGCTGACCATCGACGCCATCGGCATGGTGGAACCCAACCTGCTTGGACAGGAGTACACCGACTCAACCATCGCATTCCACTTGCAGGCTGCCACCGATGCCGACTCGGTACTGGATGCCGAAATGCTCCGTGAACTGGACAGCACCGCACCAAACCTGGTCAGCTGGATGCCCGGCCCGGCCAACGCCATTCCCGATACGCGCCAGTCCATGCAGCGGCCCGGCGACCCGGTGATTCTGTTCTTTGACGAGCCACTTTCCCCGGACTCGATAAATCAGGGGGTATCTCTGATCGCCGATGGCGTTCCTGTCGAGACACTTGAGACAAGACTGGACGGAACTGCCGTCATCCTTAATCCTGGCGATGGTTTGCGCCATGGCGTTGACTACGAAGTCCTCATTGATGGTTTGACCGATCTGGCCGGCAACCCGGCCACCACCGCCCCTCTGCAGTTTTCACTGAATAACATCGGCGATTCCTCTGTAACCAGACGCCCTGCACTCGCCTTGACCACTTATCCGGGTTACCCGTGCGAGACCGACCACAGCCTGCTGGACCTCTCCGCCGGCATACTTGGCCAGTGTTATTCGGATGGTGGTATCGGCGACACTTTGCCAGTCAGCACCATGCCGTCAGATCGCCCCATTACCGTGGTCTTCTCGAAGTCCATGGACCTGAATTCCATCATTCCGGGCAACACGTTTATCGTTGAAAAAGTAAGCCAGGAACCAAATGGCTCCGTTACGGTTATTGAAAACGAGGTGCCTGGCCGGCTCGAAAAAAACCTCCAACGGATACGCTTTTACCCGGACCAGCCCTGGGAGGCCGGCGCGCACTACCGGTATACGCTCAAGTCTTCTGAAGATGCCGGAACCTGCACGGCTGGAGCCTATACCTCGATTTGCGATTCCGATGGCCTGGCCCTGAAAACCGATCTGCTTGAAGGGTTGGATGACGGCGATGGCAACAACGGGCCAGATGACTTGGTCATTTATTTCACCGGAACCGAGCCACTGGACAGCGTGTTCACGCCGCTTCGGAACCTGCCAGTCCGCGATACCAACGCCAATTTCCTTGTGGATTGCAACTCCAATACCAACCCGGACTGTCTCGAACCTTTTGAGCACGAAGGCAGCGATGCTGATGGATGGGCCGCTTCAGCCAATTCAACCAAACTGAGGGTGCGCAATAACGAGGCGTCTGCTTCTCCACCAGTGATTGTGGCCAGTACTGCCGATGCCCGGGTTGGCTGCGAAACCGGCGAGCGGTGCCCGAAAGATAAGTTCATCTATCAGACCTATGCCCTGAACACAGAAGTTGTCGGCCCTGGCGTGTATGAACCAACCGGCGATGAGGGGATTCTGGTGAACCTGTATCCCACGCAATTGGCAACCACATCGATCAGTGTGTTTACAGAGCTTCGGGTTTTTGGATTTATCCCACTTCAAGAAGAGTCCATTACCAATACCCAGGTCCTCCGCATGCGCTATGCCAAAGACGACCCGGCGTGTTCGGGCCCGGGCTGCAGCCGTTCTGGGCTGATACCCGGGGTGATAACCGAAGGTGATAACGGCCAACCAGTATTCAAGACCCGCGCCGAGCTGATGCTCGATGCACCCGACATGGAAATTCCGTTGGGTGGCCGCCACGATCTGTACGGGCGGGAATTCGTACTTGAACTTGAAGGCGATATTACCTTTTTCGATGACGGGCGCATGCAGATTGAGCAACGCAACTCGAATCTCGTGGACATTAACGTTCGGGCTCGAGCCCTGGGAGTTCCTGGGGGTGAAATTGTGACGATTGATCTGCCCCTACAGATTCCCGAACAGGGCGTCTACCTCAACTTCATCTCCAACCCGGTCAAAGAGATCCCGGCAGAGCAGTAAAAGCTCTGAAACTTCTGCAAAGGGCCAGCCTTCGGGTTGGCCCCTTTTGCACCGGGTCCAACCGGGGCCTATTTACCCATCCAAGTCATTTACTGCTAATCTGGTTGCACATTGAAACCGCTATAGCCAAACAACAAATCGCCAGGAGAGCTCCTCATGGAAAACGGCACCCACTATCGTACCTGTCACCTTTGCGAGGCCATGTGCGGTGTCGCTATTGAAATGAAGGGCGGCAGGATCGCCTCCATCAAGGGCGATGAAAACGACCCCTTGAGCCGGGGGCATATCTGTCCGAAGGCGGTTGCGCTGCAGGATCTGCACGAGGATCCGAACCGGTTGAAGAAGCCCATACGGAAAACCGGGGCCGGCTGGCAGGAAATGGAATGGGACGAGGCGTTTGATCTGGTTGCCGAAAAACTCCACCAGACCCGTCAGGATCACGGCCGCAACAGCATCGGCGTATACCTGGGCAATCCGAACGTCCACAACCATGGCTCTCTGGTTGCCACCATGCCACTGCTGCGGGCCATCGGGACCCAGAACCGTTTTTCAGCAACTTCTAACGATCAACTGCCCCACATGCTGGCCAGCCTGGAGATGTTCGGGCACCAGGTTCTGTTTCCGATTCCGGACATCGATCACACGGATCTGTTTATCTGCATCGGCGCCAACCCCATGGCGTCCAATGGCAGCCTGATGACCGTTCCCGACTTTCGGGGGCGACTCAAGGCCCTGAAACAGCGCGGTGGCAAGATGGTTGTCGTGGACCCCCGCCGTACCGAGACTGCGAAGCTGGCCGACGAATTTCACTTCATCCGGCCCGGAAGCGATGCCCTGCTGATGATGGCCATGGTGCATACGTTGTTCGAAGAGGGTTTGGTAGATCCCGGCCCGGCCGAAAGACTGGTGAAAGACGCAGACCTTCTGCGTCTGGCCGCCCTCAGTTTCACCCCGGAAGCGGTCAGCGAGCATACCGGCATTTCCGCCGAGGACATTCGCGCCCTCATCCGACAACTGGCCACCACACGAAAGGCGGCGCTCTACACGAGAATGGGCACCAGCACCCAGACGTTTGGCGGCGTCGCAACATGGCTGGCCTACTGCCTCAATATCCTGACCGGCAAGCTGGACCTGCCGGGTGGCGTGCTGTTCTCGCAGCCGGCGATTGATCTGATCGAACTGGGTGCCATGGCAGGCCAGAAAGGCCACTTCGGCAAGCGCCAGAGCCGTGTGAAAGGCTTACCCGAATTTGCCGGCGAGTACCCGGCCAGCACCATGGCCGATGAAATTCAGACGCCTGGCGAAGGGCAGATACGGGCCTTTGTCACCGTTGCCGGCAACCCGGTGCTCTCCAGCCCCAACGGGAAACGTCTGGACGAGGCCCTGGGTGGCCTCGATTTCATGGTCTCGGTGGACTATTACCTGAACGAAACCACACGTCATGCCGATATCATTCTGCCACCGACAGCGGCACTGGAACGCAGCCACTACGATCTGATTTTCAGCATGTTTGCGGTGCGCAATGTCGCCAAATACAGTGACGCATTGTTCGATGCCGGCCCGGATACCCGGCATGACTGGCAAATTTTACTGGAGCTGGCCCACCGGCTGGAAAAGCTCCGGAAAGGCGGTCGACTGCCCTTGCGCACGGAACTGGGCTGGCGCGCATTCAAGCAGATTGGACCGGATCCCATTCTCGATCTGCTGCTGCGCTCAGGCCCCTATGGCGCCGATGCCGGGCGCGCCCGGGGATTGCTGCAGCCTGCCGTTGATCTGGTTCTAGACATTCTGCCGAAGCGACACCCACTTCGGGGACTGGCCAGGCTCAGCCCGCTGAACCGCCACTGGCAGGAACTGCCGAAAGGGTTATCCCTGAGTGCGCTCAAGGACAACCCGAACGGGGTCGATCTCGGGCCGCTCCAGCCGTCCTTGCCAGAACGCCTGTTTACGCGCGATGGCAAGATCAACCTTGCGCCCAGACGTTACCTTGACGATCTCGGCAGACTGCACGATGCCCTGGCTGCGCCGACCGAAGACAACCTGCAACTGATTGGCAGACGCCATGTGCGCAGCAATAATTCCTGGATGCATAACAGTCAGCGGCTGGTGAAGGGCAAGGACCGCTGCACCCTGATGATTCACCCCAGGGATGCCAGCCGGCTGGGCCTGCAGGCCGCTGACTCAGCCGAGATAACATCTGAGTCCCGACAGATTGTGTTACCGGTCGAGATTACCGAAGATATTATGCCGGGCGTGGTGTCTATTCCCCATGGCTGGGGCCACGACCGGGACGGAACCGGCCAGTCGGTGGCGGCTGCCCACGCTGGCGCCAGCATCAATGACGTGCTCAGCGACAGCAACATTGATCCGCTCTCTGGCACTTCCGTATTGAATGGGCAATCCGTTACTGTCAAAGTCTGGCGCCCGGAGCGCCAACGCAAACGGGCCTGATTCAAAGAGGAGCCGATAATGCCCCAGTGGCTGCAGTGGAGTCTGATTATTGCCGGTCTCATCGCCATCATTCTGCTGGTGATTTTCATCCGGCGTCAGATAGGGTTGCTTTCGGAAAACCGCAAACGTCAGGCCAAGGTCGAGGAGTTCCAGACGAACCGCAGGAAAGACATGATCCAGAGTGTTCGTGTCATTGCCATGGCGGTTGAAGAGGATCAGATCGAATACTCGGAAGCCTGCCTGAGGCTCAAGGGCCTGCTGGACCACATTGCTCCGGAGTTACTGGAGCAGGCGCCTTTCAGAGTCTTCCAGGAGGTGCATGACCAGTTGCAGCACATGCCCACCCACAGGGCACGGCAGGCAACAGAAACGAAGTTCGTGGATAAAATGGACAAGGAACGGTTTGAGGTTGAGCAAAAGCACGCCGACGCGATTCGCCGAGCCGCAACCGCTGTCCGACACCATTCCTTTTAGGCATCGCGCCGGCAATCCAGTGCATAGTGCAACTGGTCAGACCTTATTTTTGTAACAGTTTGTAACGGGAATAGTAGTAAAACAGATATTTTCGCTCAAAAAATCAAACGGTTCTGGCGGCTTTAAAAATTGACGCTCGCCTCATTCCTTCCCGGTTACAACTATTGACTTTTCTTTTCTCCATCAGGGTCTAAATTGAAAACAGGGACGCACCTATCATCTGCGGAAGGTGCCACCTAACGTTGTTTTCTCCTGATAAGTTTGGACGACACTGCAATAAAGCGGGTGAGCTTGCCGGCCTTTGGGCCGGCTTTTTTTGGGAATTTCGAAAGAAATGGGCCGTTACTGGCTCATCATACCGGCCATGGCCATGACACTGTCCTTGCTGTTAACCAGCTCGTCAAACTGCTCCTCCACTTGCTCCCGATTGAGCCCCAGCTCGTCATAAACCGCCTGGCTAACTTCTTCCCCCGCTCCCAAAGCCACGCCCCGGGCGGTTAACAGCTGGCGTCCCAGCCATAGCAACCGGGCATAAACGCTGTGACTGCCATCGTAGGAGGGATTCTTCTGATAGCGGATCGCCAGGGTGACTTCGTCCGGCATCCCCCAATTTTCCATCAACTGGGCCGCGATCTGTTCCCGGGTGATCCCCAGCAAATAGTGTTCGGTGACCGAGGAATCGATATCAGGATTCACTTCCAGAGAACGGCAAACCAGCTTGAAATGGGGCGGAAACACCTGCGCCAGAACAAGATGACCAAAGTTATGGAGCAGTCCGCCAAGGTAGGCAAGACCGAACACGGGCCGCTCGCCCCGGGGCATCATGCTGGCCAGAATACCCGCTGACTGGGCCTGCCAGATTGCCTGTTGCCAGTAATCCACATAGCCCTCCGGATGATCCTGGGGCTGCTTGAGTGCCCGGCCAAGCGAAAGCCCCATAGCCAGGTTCATGACCAGGTCGAAACCGAGCACCCGGGAAACCGCGTCGTGCACCGATTTTACCTGGCCTGCCGCCGCATAAAACGAGGACGACGCCCAGCTTACAACCTGCGCGGCGAGGCTGGGGTCACTCTCGACAATATCCACGAGGTCCCCCATGACGGCGTTAGGATTAACCCGCAGATGGATGATGCGCTGGGCGGTTTCCGGCAGCGGCGGCAACTCCAGGGTGTCTTCCAGTCGCTGCTGTATTCTCAGACCGGTGAATTTCTTGATGGCGGAATGGAACTGATCCCGATCCCTGCCGTGGTCATCAAGATTAACGTTAATGGATTCCGGAGCAACGGCGAAGGAACGCCGATCAGCCTTGGCGGTGAGGGCACGGAAATCCTCGGCGGGCATCACCATCGCCAGATTCTGCTCGCCCAGCTCCAGGGCAACCGCTGCCAGGTCGTCCACCCGGTCGTCAACCACGGTTGGCCAACCCGTCAGTGATGGCAATGCAGGAAGGGCCTTGAGGCCGGCCCTTTCCCGAACCCGCAACTGTTCACGTCGTTTCATCAGGCGCAGGTCACGGCCCAGTTGCTTATTCAGCTGTTCCAGGTCAATCAGATCGTCGCGGCGGCAGATTACCTGGAGGTTCCCTTGATCATCACTGAGCAACACCATTCGCAACAGTTCTTTCTGGCTCGCCTGGCCTGCATCCCTGAGTGATACGCCTGCTGCGGTCTCACCCAGCGCCTGCTGAACTGCGACAGGTAATTCCATAACTTTCTCCCGAATATTGCTGTTTCCCGTCGGATAACCAGAACCTGAAAATCACACCAAGTTCAGTATAGGGTAAAGAAATTACCCCAGCGTTGACCGAACTCTATTTCCAAACCGATTTCATACGCCCACGGAGAGCGAATGGACGTCTTTACACATCGCCGTACCGGGTTCTTTCACCAAGCCATCGTCGAACCAGAGCGCGGACAATCTCCGAATGAGTCATCAGGCCAGGAGCCATTTCCCGAACTGGCTCAATCCACCCCTTATCGCGCTCAAAGTCCGCCAGCCGAAATTGCATCATACCGGTTTGCCGGGTGCCCAACACCTCGCCCGGCCCCCGAATCTCCAGATCTTTCTCGGCGATAAAGAAGCCATCCTGGCTGTCCCGCAGCGCCTGCAGTCGGGCCTTGCCATTGGCGGATAACGGCGGGTGGTACATCAACACGCAAAAACTGGCCTGCTCACCCCGGCCAACACGGCCACGAAGCTGATGCAACTGGGCCAGCCCCAGGCGCTCCGGGTTTTCGATAATGATCAGCGACGCGTTGGGCACATCCACCCCAACCTCAATGACAGTGGTCGCCACCAGCAGGTCCAGCTCGCCCACTTTGAACTGCTCCATGACCGCCGCTTTTTCCTGAGCCTTAAGCCGACCGTGCACCAGCCCCACTTTAAGATCCGGCAGTCGCTCAGCGAGCTCCTGAGCAGTGCCTTCTGCTGCCTGGCACTGAAGGGCTTCGGATTCCTCAATCAACGTGCAGACCCAGTAAGCCTGTCGCCCTTCCTGGCAAGCGCCGCGAACCCGTTCGATCACATCCTCCCTGCGGCTATCGGGAATCACGATGGTTTCGATCGGCTTTCGTCCCGGCGGAAGTTCGTCAATGACCGAGGTATCCAGGTCTGCATAGGCGCTCATGGCGAGGGTTCGGGGAATGGGTGTTGCGGTCATAATCAACTGATGAGGCGCCAGTGCCCCACCCACGCCCTTCTCCCTTAAAGCCAGCCTCTGGTGAACACCAAAGCGATGCTGCTCGTCCACGATCACCAGGGCAAGGCGGTGAAACTCCACATCCTCCTGAAACAGGGCATGGGTGCCTATCACCACTCCGGCCTCGCCGGACTGGACCGCTTCCAGCGTTTCAGCCCGGGTTTTGCCCTTAACCTTTCCGGACAACCAGGCCAGGCGAATACCAAGGGGTTCCAGCCATGCCCGGAAATTCTGGAAGTGCTGTTCGGCAAGGATTTCGGTGGGCGCCATCAGCGCTACCTGGGCGCCGGCACCGATGGCCTGCAGTGCCGCCAGCGCGGCCACCACCGTTTTCCCGGATCCAACATCACCCTGAACGAGTCGAAGCATGGGCAGCGGCTGGCTCAGATCCTGACGAATGTCGGCCAGTACATGACGCTGTGCACCGGTGAGTGCAAATGGCAGGGAATCCAGGAAACGCTCGGGCAAATCACCCGTCGGCAGCAGTGGTAGCGCTTCGCGGGCCTGGATCTGCTCTCGCACCTGCAGTAGGCTCAATTGGTGCGCCAGCAGCTCTTCCATCACCAACCGCTGTTGCGCCGGGTGGCGCCCCTCCATCAGCAGGTTTACCGGCGCGCTGGCAGGCGGAGAATGCACCAGTTGAACCGCTTCGGTGATTCCGGGTAGCTGGTATTCAGCCAACAGTCCCTGCGGTAGCCAGTCCTTGATCGGGAATCGCTGGAGATAGCTCAGAGCCTGCTGGCAAAGCGATCGCACCCTGGGCTGTTGAATCCCCTCTGTCAGCGGGTATACCGGTGTCAGGGTTGCTTCACCTTCCGCCGGCATGGGCGGTGGATTAACCTGGTACTCGGGATGGTAGAACTCATAACCTGCGCGCCCGGGGCGCACCTCGCCGAAACAACGGACCCTGGCGCCCTCGCTCAGCTGGTTCTTCTGGGCCGCATTGAAATGAAAGAAGCGCATCACCAGAAAGCCGCTGCTATCCCGGAGGGTCACCTGCAGGCTGCGCCTGCGCCCCATCACGAGATCGGCTTTCATCACCTCCCCTTCCACCACCGCCACGTCGCCTATGCGAAGACTTCCCATGGGAATGACACGGGTTCTGTCCTCATAGCGGTGAGGCAGGTGAAAGAGCAGGTCCTGCAGTGAGGAAATGCCCAGCTTGGCGAGTTTCTCGGCCAGAGCGCTTCCAACACCCTTGAGCTGGGTAACGGGGATGTCATCCAGTGACGTCATAGGCAATTTCAGGCGCTTTCGACCACAACCGGTGTATCCGTCTTCGCCTTTTCAATTACCCGGCACTGGCTGGCAGCCAGGGAAAGTACATCAATAGCCTTGGGCCGCGGGAAAGTAACCCGCCAGGCCAGAGCCACCGTGCGGAACGGCACCGGCGGCGCGAACGGCCGAACTGCCAGGATGTCTTCATGGTACTGCATGGCCGTGGCCGCCGAGAGCGGTAGCACCGTAATGCCCAGCCCGGAAGCCACCATATGACGAATGGTTTCGAGTGAGCTGCCCTCGGTGACCAGGGCCGGTGAACCGTTATTAGAGCGATGCGTCACCGCCTCCACCAGGGGTGGACAGGACTCCAGCACCTGGTCCCGGAAACAGTGGCCCGGGCCGAGCAGGAGCAATTGTTCCTTGGCCAGTTCATCGGCGGTCAACTGCTCCTTGCTGGCCAGAGGGTGTCCGGCCGGCAGCAAAACAACGAATGGCTCGTCGTATAGCGGCAGGGTAACCACTTCCGGCTCCTCGAACGGCAAGGCAATAATAATGGCGTCCAGCTCGGACTGCCGGAGTTTCTGCCGAAGGTTCGCGGTGTAGTTCTCTTCAATGTACAGCGGCATCTCCGGGGCGGCACGCCTGAGTTCGGGCAGCAAGTGCGGGAATAGGTAGGGGCCGATGGTGTAGATGGCGCCGACCTTCAAAGGCGAATTGAGCTGGTTCTTGCCATCCTGGGCCATGTCCTTGATCAAGCCGACCTGGTCGAGCACCCGCTGGGCCTGCTCGATAATGCGCAGCCCGGTTTCGGTAACACGGATACTGCTTTTGCTTCGCTCGAAAAGCGGTATACCGAGTTCGTCCTCCAGCTTTTTAACGGCAACACTGAGCGTTGGCTGGCTGACATGGCAACGCTCTGCAGCCCGGCCAAAATGCCTTTCGCGGGCCAGCGTAACGACGTATCGTAACTCGGTGAGAGTCATGGTGAGCTCCGGTCAGAAAGATGCGGGTCGAAGTTTCACGAATTTATGAGGTAAAGCATAAGGATTGAAATTGTCTATGGCAATCACTGAAGGTAGTAAGACGCCCCGAATTCTGGTGGCCGGTTGCGGCAAACTCGGTGGCGCCATTGCCAGCCGGCTGACCAACTCAGCGACCGTGTTTGGCCTGCGCCGCAATCCGGAACGTGTTCCTGAGGGCATTCAAGGCATTGGCGCTGACCTGACCCGGCCGGAAACCCTTACCGGCAAACTGCCGGAAGGACTCGACATCGTCATCTATTGCCTCACGCCCTCCAGTTATGACCAACAGGGTTATCGGGACGCCTACGTAACAGGCCTGGCGAATCTGCTGCATGCCCTGGGAAATCAACCCCTGAAGCATCTTTTCTTTGTCAGCAGCAGTAGCGTTTACTCTCAGAATGACGACAGCTGGGTGGATGAATCCAGCCCTACAAAACCGGCCAGGTTCAGCGGCGAGCAGGTTCTGGCCGGTGAGCAAACCGCACTGGACAGTGGCCATCCGGCGACCGTCATCCGCTACAGCGGCATTTACGGCCCTTCACGGCGGCGTTTTCTTGAGGAGGTTCAGGAGGGACGGATGAATCCGACAAAGCCGGCACCGTTCAGCAACCGGATTCATGAAGAAGATGCCGCAAACGCGGCGGCCCACCTGGTAGAGCTGGTACTTTCAGGAGCGACACTGGAAACCTGCTACCTTGGCAGCGATTGCGAGCCAGCGAGGCTTGATGAGGTGGTGGACTGGGTGCGACAGCAAACACCCTGCGCCGAGCCGCAGCCGAATGCCCGAAAAGGCGGACGGGCCGGCAGTAAACGCTGCAGCAACAAACGGTTGCTGAGCACCGGCTTCCAGTTCCGCTACCCGGATTTCCGGGCCGGCTACCGCGACATGATTGACCAGGGTTGAGCCTTCAGCATCAAAAAAGGCGGCCAGGGCCGCCTTTTCTCGTTTCTGGTGTCATCAGATCTTAGCTGAGCACCATCACCGCTTCCATTTCAATGGGGACACCCTTGGGCAGCGCGGCGACACCGACCGCCGCCCGGGCCGGATACGGTTCCTGGAAATACGTGGCCATAATCTCGTTGACCGTGGCGAAGTTGGCCAGGTCAGTCATGTAGATGTTCAGCTTCACAATGTCTTTCAGCTCGCCACCGGCTGCCTCGCAAACGGCCTTGAGGTTGTCGAATACCTGCCGGGTCTTGGCAGCGAAATCGCCGGCGACCACTTCCATGGTTTCCGGTACCAGCGGAATCTGGCCAGACAGGTATACGGTGTCCCCTGCCTTTACCGCCTGGGAGTAGGTGCCGATCGCCTGGGGCGCATTCTCGGTCTGGATTACGGATTTGTTGGTCATGACCGTTGGTTTCCTCTCGTCCAAAACGCCAATCGTCGCTTTTGCGTGGCGCGCCTGTCAACCGGCCTTTGGTCGGGTTCAGTGCCGCACGCGGCTGATATGGGTGATCGCCCGAATGTTGCGGATCCGGCGCATCACCCGGGCCAGATGCCGGCGGCCATTCACATGCACCACAAGACTGACAACACCAAAACGGGCATTCTGTTCCTCGACGTTGATGCGTTCGATGTTACCGTCGGCCATGGCCACGGCGTTGGCCATCTCGGCAATCACACCCCGCTGGCGCTCCAGCTCTACCCGAAGCTCCACGGAAAATTCATCGGTAATATCCTTGGCCCACTTCAGATGGGTCAGGCGGGCACGGCCCTCGTCGTCTTCCGGCAAGCGGGAGCAGGTGTCCGAGTGAATCACCATACCTTTGCCGGAATCCATCACGCCGACAACCGGGTCACCAGGAATCGGCTTGCAACAGCTGGCAAACCGGACCAACAGGCCCTCGGTACCACGAATGGTGACCGGGCTGTGATTGCCACCCTCGATATCCCGAGGCACCTCACTGGCTTCAACCTCCTCCGAGCCACTGACAAGCTGACGGGCAACCAGATAGGCCATTCGGTTACCCAGCCCGATGTCACTGATCAGATCGTCAAAGCTGTTTACCTGGTTATGATTGACCACGGCCTGCTTCTGGGCATCACTGATCTCAGACAGTTTCGCACCAAAGCCCTTGAGCGACTTCTTGAGCAAGGTGCGGCCCAACTCCAGCGATTCCGCTCGTTTCTGGCTCTTCAGCACATGGCGGATGCTGCTGCGCGCCTTGCCGGTCACCACAAAACTGAGCCACGCGGGGTTGGGCCGGGCACCGGGTGCGGTAATGATCTCCACGGTCTGCCCGCTCTGCAGAGGCTGACTGAGGGAACCAAGGTTGCGGTTGACGCGACAGGCGACGGTGGCGTTGCCGATATCGGTGTGGATGGCGTAGGCAAAATCCACCGGCGTCGCCCCACTGGGCAGCTCCATGATGCGGCCCTTGGGAGTGAACACGTAAATCTCATCCGGGAACAGGTCGACTTTAACGTGCTCGATAAACTCCATGGAGTCATCGGCCCGTTCCCGCATCTCCATGAGCCCCTTCACCCAACGGTCCACCCGGGCCTGATTCACGCTGGTGACGCTGCTAGGCTCATTCTTGTACATCCAGTGCGCTGCAATGCCGTTATTGGCAATGTGCTCCATCTCCTCGGTACGGATCTGGATCTCGATATTCACGTGCATCCCGAACAGGGTGGTGTGGAGCGACTGATAGCCATTGGCCTTGGGCATGGCAATGTAGTCCTTGAACCGGCCCGGAAGCGGCTTGTAGAGACTGTGCACAGCGCCCAGGATGCGGTAGCAGTCGTCCTCGGTATCGGTGATGATCCGGAAGGCATAGACATCCATGATTTCATGGAAGGACTTCTGCTTGAACTTCATCTTGTTGTAGATACTGTTCAGATGTTTTTCCCGGCCCAGGATTCGGCCCGGCAGGCCCCGCTCCTCCAGCTTCTCCTGCAGTTTGCCTCGGATGTCCTCGATGATTTCCCGGTGGCTGCCGCGGAGCTTGTCCACCGCCTTGGAAATATACTTGGAGCGCATCGGATACAGGGAGCTAAAGCCAAGATCCTCCAGTTCGGTACAAATGGAATGCATGCCCAGGCGGTTTGCGATGGGGGCGTAGATATCGAGGGTTTCGGTGGCAATGCGCTGGCGCTTCTCATAGGGCATAGGGCCGAGGGTGCGCATGTTATGCAGCCGGTCCGCCAGCTTCACAAGAATTACCCGAATGTCCCGGGCCATGGCCAGGGTCATCTTCTGGAAGTTTTCAGCCTGGGCTTCCGCCCTGGAGCGGAATTCAATCTGGGTCAGTTTGCTGACCCCATCCACCAGCTCCGCAACATCCTCGCCAAACTGCTCCGCCAGCGCGTCCTTGGGAATGCCGGTGTCTTCGATCACATCATGGAGCATGGCCGCCATCAGGCTCTGATGGTCCAGCCTTAGATCGGCGAGGATATGGGCAACAGCCAGGGGATGGGTGATATAGCGGTCGCCGCTTTTGCGCATCTGGCCCTCGTGGGCCTGCTCGGCATAATAATAGGCCCGGCGCACCTGATTGATGCGATTGGTATCCAGATAGGAGCTAAGCTCTTGAGCCAGTCCTTCAACCGTAGCCTCTGCCGACACCGCGCCTCCACAACTTCATGAAATTCAGGGACAAAAAAACCCGAATGCACGCATCCGGGTCCTTCCAGAGTCCTTCCAGCAACGCTCTATAGCTACACTATAAAACCGCGGGGACAGATTTCAATGCTTCTCACTTGCGGACAGGTACTTATATGCCCAATGTCCGCAGTTGGCTTACTCGTCGTCTTCTTCCTTGAGCAGATCACGAGTGATCTTGCCTTCAGCAATTTCGCGCAGGGCAATTACCGTAGGCTTATCATTTTCTTCAGCCACCATCGGCTCGGCACCCTTGGTAGCGAGCTGACGGGCACGCTTGGTAGCCAGCATTACCAGCTGGAAGCGGTTATCAACGTTTTCCAGACAATCTTCAACGGTAACTCGTGCCATAACTTCCCCGACTAATAAAATGACTGTTTCAGCAGACCGCACAGTTTACTGTGGCCGGCTCAATTTGTATACAGGAAAACCCCGTATCAGCGCGGGCCCGACAACCCCGCCAGTAGCGCCCGGTGCCTGGGCTGCTGCACTTCCATGCGCAGACGCTGGGCGCGAACAATCGCAAGCAGATCTCCGAGTGCGGCACTGAAGTCATCATTCACCACAAGAAAATCAAACTCCACCGCGTGCCGGCACTCCTCCTCGGCCTCAGCCAGGCGGCGCTCAACCACCTCCGGCGAGTCGGTGCCACGCCCCACCAGCCGCGCACGCAACACTTCTGGCGAAGGCGGCACGATGAAAATGCTGACGCATTCGGGAATCAGTCGGCGAACCTGCTCAGCACCCTGCCAGTCAATTTCCAGGATCACATCCTGGCCCTTTGCCAGGGTCTCCCGTACCCAGACCTGGGAGGTGCCATAGTAGTTGCCGAAAACATCGGCGTGTTCCAGGAAATCGCCCCGGGCAATCATCGACTCAAATTCGGCCCGGCTGACAAAGTGATAATTTACCCCGTCCTGCTCGCCCTCTCTCATGGCGCGAGTGGTATGGGAGATGGAAACACCGAGCTTTCCGTCATTGCGGAGCATTTCCGCCACAAGGCTGGTCTTGCCGGCACCGGATGGCGCGGAAATAACGTACAGAGTACCCTGCTCAACTGCCTGACTCATAACCCGAGAACTCCAAACCTGAACGCGACGGCCGCCTGTTCCGACCAGTAAAGCCGGGAATTATACGGACTTTGCCAAAACACCGCACCCCACAGGGGCGCCAGCTGATACCATTTGCCTATCCATCTGTTCAGTGACTGCAAGATTCCATGCGAACCACCATCGATATCACCCTGAAGCATACCAGCAAAGCCATAGACGCCCTGAGCGAGGCGTCGCCGGGGCTCTCCCGACAGAAAATCAAGGATGCCATGGCGAAGGGCGCCTGCTGGTGGACGCACAAGGGCAAGCGCCTTCGACTGCGCCGCGCCACCAAAGAACTCAAGCCGGGCATCCGGCTGCAGCTTTACTACGACGAAAAGGTGTTGGCCAGAATACCGGGGGATCCGGTTCTGCTGGAGGATCTGGAGCGCTACACAGTCTGGTTCAAGCCTCATGGCCTGCTGGCCCAAGGCTCACAGTGGGGTGACCATTGCAGCCTGTTGCGGCTGGCGGAAGTCCGGCTTGGGCGCCCATGCTATCTGATCCACCGGCTCGACGCCGATGCCGCCGGACTGATGCTGATTGCCCACGACCCGAAAGCCGCAGGGGCTCTCTCACAGCGCTTTTCGGGCCGAACCATGACCAAGCGCTACAAAGCGCGAGTAAGCGGCGTGATGGAGGCGCAAGACCAAGTGGTTGATGCGCCCGTGGAGGGAAAACCGGCCATCAGCCACATCTCGACCCTTGAGAAGAACGAAGAAGCGCAGACCTCACTGGTTCAGGTCAGCATCGAAACCGGCCGCAAACACCAGATCCGCCGACACCTCGCTGGCCTGGGACATCCTATTATCGGTGATCGTCTTTACGGTCGGGCCGCAGGCGTACCCCTGCAGCTTCTGGCCTTTTACCTCGAATTCGACTGCCCTCAGAACAAACGCAAGATGGTCTTCAAGCTACCGGCGGAACTGGCCAACCTGAAACCGGATTGACCTACGGCGTGCAATCGCGACCTATTCCAGGTTCTGCACCTGCTCACGCATCTGCTCGATGAGAACCTTCAGGTCCACCGCAATGCGGGTGACGCCGGCATCAATGCTCTTGCTGCTCAGGGTGTTGGCCTCCCGGTTCAGTTCCTGCATCAGGAAGTCCAGCCGCCGGCCAATGGCGTCATCGCTTTTGAGGGTATCAGTCACCTCGCCAATGTGGGCGTCCAGCCGGTCCAGTTCCTCGGCCACGTCGCTTTTCTGAGCCACCATGACCATCTCCTGAGCCACACGCTCGGAATCCAGTTCCACTCTGGCTTTCTCGAACCTTTCCCGTAGCGTCTTCTCCTGGGCCGCGAGCAATTCCGGCATACGTTTTCTGACGTCGGCAACGAGATCTCTCATGGTTTTCAGGCGATCTTCGAACAGCGGCCGCAGGCGCTCGCCTTCACGCTCCCGCACCGAAGCAAGCTCGCTTACGGTCTGCTCGAACAGGCTGACTGCAGCATCCTTGGCCGGACCGAAGTCTTGCTCTGGCACTGACAGCACGCCCGGCCAGCGGAGGACATCCAGAGCATTGATATGGGCCGGATTATCCAGAATCCGGTTAATATGGTTCGCTGCCTCGTTCACCGCCTGGGCCATATCCTCGCTGATCTCAAAGCTTTGAGATCCTTTCTCTGCCGACTGCAGGCGCATGGACACATCCACCTTGCCCCGTTTCAGCTGCTTCCTCAGCTCTTCCCGAAACCGGTTTTCCAGCTCCCGGAACGCGTCCGGAAGCCGGAACGAAGGCTCCAGATACCGGTGGTTCACAGTCCGGATTTCACAGGTCAGCGTACCCCAGTCTCCCTGGACGTCCTTGCGGGCAAATGCAGTCATACTTCGGATCATGTCAGCTCCGCTTCGATAGATATTGATCAACCAAGTTTAACAGGCTCTTAACAGCGTCGGCGAACCGGACAAAAGGCCAACCGCAACGTGTTATACTGATCGGCCTTTTCGACAAACGTTCAACCGGGACACGCGCCCGGACATTCAATACTGACTTCAGGAAACACTATGCGTCCAAGCGGCAGAACGCCCGAGCAACCCAGAGATGTTCGAATCACCCGCAACTATACCCGTCACGCCGAAGGCTCCGTGCTGGTGGAATTCGGGGACACCAAAGTCATCTGCACCGCATCCGTCGAAAACAAGGTTCCCCCGTTTCTGAGGGGTGAAGGCAAGGGCTGGATCACCGCCGAGTACGGCATGCTGCCCCGCTCCACCGGCAGCCGAATGGGCCGGGAAGCTGCCCGCGGCAAACAGGGCGGACGCACCGTCGAAATCCAGCGCCTGATCGGTCGCTCCCTGCGCGCCGCCGTGGACCTTACCGCGCTCGGTGAACACTCAATCACGATCGATTGCGACGTCATCCAGGCCGATGGCGGCACGCGTACTGCGGCGATCACCGGCGGCTGCGTGGCACTGGTGGATGCCCTGAACCACCTGGTCGCCGAAAAGCGCCTGAAGAAATCTCCGCTCAAGCAGATGGTCGCCGCACTCTCGGTCGGTGTTTATAAAGGCACTCCGGTGGTGGATCTGGACTACCCGGAAGACTCGGAAGCGGAAACCGACATGAACGTGATCATGACCGACCAGGGTGGTTTCATTGAGATTCAGGGAACGGCAGAAGGCGCGCCGTTTGACCAGTCAGAACTGGACAGCATGCTGACTCTGGCCAAACAGGGTATTGAGCAGTTGTTTGAGATTCAGAAAGCGGCGCTGGCTGATTAAGCTTGTCGCCCGCGTGCCCGGAGGGGGAGACCTTTCCGGGACACGCTACGAGCACATCCATGTGCGCTCGGCTCCGGCCTTCCCTGGCCGGAGACGGTCCCGGAAAGGTCTCCCCCTCCGAACCCGCTACTGTTCGAAAAACCTCACAAGCATGGGGCGCCTGCGTGGTGACGCTTTCCCAGACTGTTGAGGGCCATGGATGGCCCGATTCAAGCGCACAGGGAAGTGCTTGGAGAGTGTCTGGGAAAGCGTTGCCGCGCAGGCGCCTTCCTCAGAGCTTAGAAGCCGATTTCGATGTCGTAATCCATGATCACCGGGGCGTGATCGGAGAAGCGTGTTGAATCGTCGATCCAGCCATCTTCGATGGTCTTGCGGATTCCCGGGGTCAGGAGCTGGTAATCCACCCGGATGCCGGCACTTTTGCGGGAACCCTCGGCCTGTTCAGGCCACCAGGTGAACTGGTTGCTCTGCTTGTTGATCTCGCGGAAGCCGTCAACGCAGCCCATCTCATCAAACAGGCGATCCAGCCAGGCACGTTCGTGGGGCAGAAAGCCGGAGAAATCCAGTTTGTGGTAAAGCGGGCTGGCATCGGTTACGTGATGGGCGGTCTGGAGGTTGGCGCAGAAGATGAACTGACGACGTTTACGCAGTGTTTTCTGCATGTGCAGGCCGAAGGACTCCATGAACTCGTCCTTGTGATCAAGCACCGTGAGGTCATCCTCGCCGATCAGCTCTTCTTCGCGGCCGAGGGCGCAGGGCGCCAGCACGCAGGCCACGGACACCTTGTCAAAATCGGCCTGGATGAACCGGCCTTCGCGGTCCGCCTGCTCATTGGCAAACCCGTACATGATGGCTTTCGGGAAATGGCGGGTGTAGATACCGACACCGCCATCCTCGTTTTTCTCGCCATCAATGAAATAGGCTTCGTAGCCTTCCGGAATCAGGTTGTAGTCCTCAATCTCGTAGGCCCGCATGCGGTGATCCTGGACACAGACCACGTCAGCGTCCTGCTCCGCCAGCCAGTCGAAAAAGCCTTTTTCAACAGCCTGGGCGAGGCCATTGACGCTGATTGATACTACCCGCATACGTGTTCCCTGATTCGGTTTGTGTGTATGATACCGTTTTTACGCACTAATTAAAGATCAACACCCGCCAGAAGCCTTGTCATGCACGACTATCAGCAAAAATTTATCGAATTTGCCATCCGCCGGAATGTACTACGCTTTGGTGAGTTCACGCTCAAGTCGGGCCGAACCAGCCCCTATTTCTTTAATGCTGGTCTGTTCAATACCGGGGACGACCTGCTTCAGCTAAGCAAGGCCTATGCCGCCGCGATAGCACGCAGCGGGCTGGATTATGACATTATTTTCGGCCCTGCCTATAAGGGCATTCCGTTGGCCACAGTGACAGCCATGGCGCTGGCTACAGACGGTAACAGCAAACCCTTTGCGTTTAACCGCAAGGAAAAGAAAGATCATGGTGAGGGCGGCAACATTGTTGGCGCACCGTTGCAGGGCAAAGTGCTGATTGTGGATGATGTGATTACCGCCGGTACCGCGATCCGGGAATCCATCGATATTATCCGGGCCGCCGGGGCCGAACCGGCCGGCGTGCTTATTGCCCTCGATCGTCAGGAAAAAGGCAATGGCGAACTGTCCGCTATCCAGGAAGTGGAAAAGGAATTCGGCATCCCTGTGGTGAGCATCATTCGTCTTGAGCAGGTGCTGGACTACCTCAAAGCCAACCCGGAGTTCGCCGGGCATGCCGAAAAGGTAGCCAGTTATCGGGATCGTTACGGAGTCTGATTGATGGCCAATCGTCTGACCGCACTATCTGTCAAAGCTACGGCATTGGCGCTTGCCCTGGGTTTCTCTGCCCAGGTGGCGGCCAATATGTACCGTTACACGGATGAGAACGGCCAGATCGTCATCAGCAGCACCATTCCCCAGGAAGCCACCAAACGTGGCTATGACATTCTGAGCAACAATGGCCGCGTGATTGAGACCATTCCGCCGGCGCCAACCGAGGAAGAGATTGCCGCCCGGGAAGCCGAAAAGCAGCGCCAGAAGGAACTCGCAGAGCAGCGCGAGAAGGACCGCGCGCTGCTTAAGCGCTTCAGCCATCCGGATCAGGCGGTAAAGGCCATGCACCGGAAAATCCGGGAGCTTGAGGGCCTGATACAGCTCAAGCGAGGCAACATCTCGGTTATATCCAGCCAACTGGACAATGAACAGAGCCGTGCCGCCAACATGGAGCGGGCCGGTCGCGAGATTCCCGAGGCCACGCTGGAAAAAATCCGGCGCCTGGAATCCCAGATACGGGATATTGAGCGGGAAATCACCTCACAAACCCAGGAAATCGAAGAACTGCGCAAGGCCTTCGAGGCCGACATAGAGCGCCTGGAAGAGGTCACCGGCGAGGCTCGGACCATACCGCTTGATCACACCGAAACGGAAAACTGAGCTTTCGCAGAGCGTTCCCGGGTAATAAAAAGGCCGCCGGTTTTACCCGGCGGCCTTTTCGTTTCGCTCGCCTGTCGGTGAGGCGCTATCTGCCATTCAGGCGGAAGCAGTGCTCTTCTTGGCGGTAGAAGTGGTCTTGCGCGCTGTGGTCTTGCGTGCAGCCGGCTTCTTCGGCTCAACTGACTTCTTCGCATCCTGCGCAGCATCAGACACATCTTCTGCGGCTTCTGCTACGGCATCGGCGCCTTCTGCCGCTTCTTTTTCCAGCTTGGCGACCAGATCACCGGCGAAGCTGCCAAAACGGCTGTTCAGGTTACGCAGCTGCTCGAACAGGCTGTCGCTGTAGCCGTTGTAACGCTTGCGCAGGGTCTTCACGCTGTACTCACGTGCTTCGGACTCGAGCTTCTCGGCGTAATCGAACGGCTTGGAAGCGAGCTTCTTCTGCTGCTCTTCTGCGGCGTTGATGCCCTTGTCCACGATTTCCTGAAGCTGTTCCTGATAGGACTTGAGTTTACCCATGATCAATCTCCTTGGTTTCCTGAAAGTTCCAAGACCCTGTCGAAACCATTGCAACAAGGGCCTTTCTTCAATCTCACGAACCAAGTTACGCCCTAAAATTAGAATGTTCATACTAAAAGCAGAAAGTGGACAGGTAAGGGGTTTTACGGATTATTCACTTGATCCTGAAAGCCCGACTGGCATAATGCCGGGCTGTTAAAGAAGCCCGTCTCCCCGTTTTATTCTGGCTCCATACGCTTTACCCAATAAAAGCCGCACCCCGGCACGTATGCGAGTAACCATGATCACTTTCGGCCCCAGACATCCACACACAGCCTGGCTTATTCTTCCGTTGATTGCAGCGTCCCTCCTCCTTGCTGGCTGTCAGGAGGACTCCCGAGCCACCAGAACAACCTCCGATCGGGCCAGCGAACTCGCGAACTCCCGGCTTGATAAGGCCACAGGCAGCCTGTTGGACACTTTCGGACAAACCCGAGAGTCCGGTTACGCAAACACTCCCAGAGAACTGAGCTGGACAGCACCACTGACCCGCGAAGACGGCTCGTCACTGGCGCCTGGAGAGATCGCGGAATTCAGGATTTACTACCGCCTCAGACACCAGGAAAGCTACAGGGTTATCCGTATTGAGAGTCCCTCGGCTACCAGACTTTCGCTGGCAGAGATGGCGCCCGGCGCTTATGAGTTCGCGATTACCACTGTGGATATCGAAGGGTTGGAGAGCCGGCGCTCAACGCCGGTCACCGTCGATCTGATCTGAGTTCGGCTTACCAACGGAAAATCACCCAGCTTGGCACCAACATGTCGGACTCGGTTTCCCGGATCCAGCCGCCGCCATCTGCCGGCACCAGGTAATACTCCGGCCCGACCTCCGGCACGACCTTGATCTCCATGAGCTGGCCGTTGACCCGATATTCATAGAACACTTCCTTCTCGCCGGGCCGGATGACAATTTCCGGGCCCTGGCTCGCCGGCTGGTAATCCGAGATCACCACCGGCTCCTCTGGCGTTGCTACCGGTGTCTCATCCAGGGCGCCCTCTTCCTGGGCCAAGGCAGCCAGGGGCAAACAGGCGAGCAACAAAGCCGGACAGGCGATTCGTTTCATTTTCGTGATACCCTTTCGTCCATCGATTTCAGTACAGAGTTGCATAAGCCAACCCACGCTTCAATCAGATTCCGGACCTGTTTTGACATGACCAGCAAAAACACACCACCCGTGGTTCTTGTGGACGGATCGTCCTATCTTTTCCGCGCTTATCATGCACTTCCGCCACTGACCACAAGCAAGGACCATCCGACTGGAGCCATCAAGGGCGTCATCAGCATGATCCGGCGCCTGGAGCAGGATTTCCCCGGCTCCAAGATGGTGGTGGTCTTCGACGCCAAGGGCAAAACCTTCCGGCACGATCTCTATGAAGAGTACAAAGCCAACCGCCCACCGATGCCAGAGGATCTCGCCTGCCAGATCGAGCCCATTCATGAGATCGTCAAGGCCATGGGTCTGCCGCTGCTGACGGTAACCGGTGTTGAGGCCGACGATGTGATCGGCACCCTCGCCAACGAAGCCACCAGCAAGGGCATCGATGTGGTCGTTTCCACGGGGGACAAGGATATGGCGCAGCTGGTAAGCGATCACGTTACCCTGATCAACACCATGACCGAAACCCGGATGGACCGGGACGGCGTGGTGGAAAAGTTCGGCGTTACCCCGGAGCAGATCGTGGATTACCTGGCCCTGGTGGGCGACAAGGTGGATAACATTCCCGGCGTGAACAAGTGCGGCCCGAAAACCGCGGTCAAATGGCTGCAGAGCTACGAAAACCTGGACAACGTCATCGAGCACGCCGATGAAATCAAGGGCAAGATCGGCGAATACCTGCGCGAGGCCACCGAAACCCTGCCCCTGAGTCGCGAACTGGCCACCATCCGCACCGACGTGGAACTGGATTTTGGCCTGGAAGACCTGAAACTCCGGGAACAGGACGACCAGCAACTGCTTGAGCTGTTCAAGGAGTATGAATTCCGCAGCTGGATTGCCGAACTGGAGGAAGGAGAAACCTCAGCTACCGGCAACACTCGATCTGGCGATGACAAGCCCAACCCGGAAACCGGCAAAAAAGACTACAGAGTCATCACCGACCAGAAAGAACTGGATCATTGGCTGGAGCGCCTGAAATCGGCCGATCTGTTTGCCTTCGATACCGAAACGACCAGCCTCCGGTATATGGACGCAGAGATCGTCGGTGTTTCCTTCGCGATCAAGCCGGGCGAAGCCGCCTATGTCCCCCTGGCACACGACTATATGGGGGCACCCGAGCAGCTGGATCGTGACCAGGTCCTTGCCCAGCTCAAGCCGCTCCTGGAGGATCCGCGCCTGGCAAAGGTCGGGCAGAACCTGAAATACGACAAGAACGTGCTGGCCAACCATGGCATTACCCTGGAGGGCATTGCCGAGGACACCATGCTGGAATCCTACGTTCTGAATTCTGTCGCGACCCGCCACGATATGGACAGCCTCGCCATGTATTACCTCGGCGAGAAGACCATCAGCTTCGAATCCATCGCCGGCAAAGGCGCCAAGCAACTGACCTTCAATCAGATCGAACTGGAGAAGGCTGCCCCCTACGCTGCCGAAGATGCAGACATCACCCTGCGCCTGCACCAGACCCTGAGACCAAAACTCAAGGAAACCGGGAAACTGGCCTCTGTCTACGAAGACATCGATTTGCCCCTGGTGCCGGTACTGTCTCGCATGGAGCAGCGCGGTACTCTGATCAGCGCCAGCACACTGCGACAGCACAGCCAGGAACTGGCAGAGCGCATGGCAGAACTGGAAAAAGAAGCCCACGAAGTAGCCGGCGAGACCTTCAACCTGGGGTCCACCAAGCAACTGCAGGCAATCTTCTACGACAAGATGGGCCTGCCAGTCATCAAGAAAACCCCCAAGGGCGCACCATCAACGGCGGAACCGGTGCTGCAGGAACTGGCCCACGAACACGAGCTGCCGCGCCTGATCCTTGAACACCGCAGCCTGAGCAAACTGAAGTCCACTTACACCGACACCCTGCCGGAGCTGATTCACCATCGTACCGGTCGGGTACACACCTCCTACCATCAAGCTGTCACCGCTACCGGTCGGCTATCGTCTTCCGAGCCCAACCTCCAGAATATCCCCATTCGCAGCGAGCAGGGCCGCCGTATACGGCAGGCGTTTATCGCACCTGAGGGTTATAAACTGGTGGCTGCCGACTACTCCCAGATCGAACTGCGGATCATGGCCCACCTCTCCGGTGACAAGGGGCTGCTGAAGGCTTTTGAAAAGGGTGAGGACATCCACAAGGCCACCGCCTCAGAAGTGTTCGGCGTCAGCCTGGAGGAAGTATCCTCAGACCAGCGCCGCAGCGCCAAGGCCATCAACTTCGGCCTGATCTACGGCATGTCTGCCTTTGGCCTGTCCCGGCAACTGGACGTTGAGCGCAAACTCGCCCAGCAGTATATCGACCGTTATTTCGAACGCTACCCCGGCGTTCTGAAATACATGGACAACATCCGCAAACAGGCCCACGACGATGGTTTCGTTGAAACCCTGTTCGGCCGCCGCCTGTACCTCCCGGAAATCAACGCCCGCAACAAACAGCTGCAGCAGGCAGCCGAGCGAACGGCGATCAACGCTCCCATGCAGGGCACAGCCGCCGACATCATCAAACGGGCCATGGTGGATGTGGAGAACTGGCTGCTGAAAGAACACGCCGACGAAGCCCGCATGACCATGCAGGTTCACGATGAACTGATCCTGGAAGTGAAGGAATCGGCCCTCGACAAGATCCGAGCAGGACTGGAAAAGCGCATGTCAGCGGCAGCGGAACTGGATGTTCCCCTGCTGGTGGAAGCCGGGGCCGGTGACAACTGGGACGAAGCGCACTGATTCGACCCAGAACAGGGCATGGAAGCCAAAAAACGCACCGAAATCAACCGCAGCGCCCACCCCCGAGCCTGCCTGTGGGTCTCCGGACTCCACGGCAGGCCGTGGGAACGCCTTCTCGTCGGAATCGACACCGTCTCACGGCACGAAATTCGCTACGTGATTAGAGTCGGCGTCCTGCCCTACCACACAATCCGGGCAGCGCCATGTTGTGACATCCATCTCCGAGGCTCAAACCATGACTTCTCTGGCATCTGAACGTAGCTGGCTGCTGGATCCCAGCGTGCTGAAACTGGTTCACCAGTGCCGCCGCCTGATTCACACGGAATTCGGCGTCAAACTTCACCTCACGGAAGAGCATCTTGAACAACAACTGGCCGATTACGCACGAAAAACCCGCTCAAGCCAGCTGACCCGCACCTGGGAAACGCTGAAGGACCAGGTTCCACAGCTGAACATCGAACCCGAGGAAGAAGACGACGGTTTCAGGCGTAACTATCGAGGCCAAGTAATTGCGGATGCCCCACAGTTATCAGCAGAGGGCCACGACGCGGGAGAGATGGACCCGCCACGGAAGAAGAAGGTCATCTACCGTGGCCAGGTGGTTGGCTGACCAGCCTTGAGCCTGGTCAGCCAGATTTACACGGGATTAGAAGGACTTGCTTACCTCTATGGACGCACTCCAGGCACTGAGCTCATATTTGCCCTTGAAGTAGCTCGGGTCCTCGACACCCGGGGCCAGATCGGCTACTTCATCCGGATTACTGTGCTGGTAGTTGCGCTCTGTAAACGCTGGATCATCCGTAAACAGCAGTGTTCCTACTGCCGCGTCAAGCGTCCAACCACTCTGGGCATCCTTCCACTGAGCGCCTAATGTCAGCCAATGCCGATCGCTGGACGGAATACGTGCGGTAAGATACTCGTCGACAGGCGACTCGTCCCAAGCGTAGCCTGCTTTTAGAGCCCATTCCGGCGTTGCCTGCCAAATCCCACCAAGATTGAATTGCCAGGTATTTTGCCACTTTTCAGTCACATGACTGAGAATGGCACCCTCCTGTGGTGCCGCTGTAATCTGACCATTCGCTTCTCTACTGACAATGTCCAATTCCTCAAAACGACTCCATTTAGCGTAAGTCGCACCTGCGAGAAGCGTTACTTGATTGGAAAGATTATGCCGAATGCCAAAGGTTGCACTCTCGGGAATAGCAAGTGGAACCCTGACTTTTTCCGAAAGCGTAGTGGTCTGACCAGGCACTCCGGGAACCGGGAAGTCGGAAATCGTCGCATTGCCTTTCAAATCAAGCTCGGTTCCTGTCTGTGCGCTCAACCCAATTTGGGTTTTATCAGAAAGCTCGTACAGGAAACCAACTCTGAACGTCGCTCCGATATCATCACCCTCAATGTCGGCGTAAGGATCCTGATATCCACTCACTGCTTGCCGTGCTGCCTGATCTGCCTGTGCGGGACTTGCACCTTGGCCAATGGCTGCAGCAAAAGCATTTGGATAAACCTGGGCTGCCAAGTCCTGATACCGGGTCAGGCGACCCTCTGCATAAATAAGGTTGATGCCTGCACCCATTGAAAGGCCATTCCCATTATTGACTGAGATCGACGGAGTTAAGGCAATGGCTGTCAGTTCGGTTTCGTCAGCAAAAAAACGCCCGACAAAGTCATCGTCGTAGTCCGCGGCCAGACCATAGGGCGCATGGATTCCAAACCCCACGTCTATGGATTCATTGACTTCGTGAGTCATGTAAAAATTCGGCAAAACCGCTGGACCAGCAATATCACCACCCAGGGAGCCATCGGCCATAATCGGATTCTGACCCGGCAGATTGCGGCGCGCTTCAGCTTCCTTGGCCTCGGCATCAATATCCAGAACCGCCGCACCAAAGGAAATATTGGTGCCGGACAACTGGCTCATCCCGGCAGGGTTAAACAGAACGGTGGTAGCGTTCTCGGGGTTGGCAGCGGCGCCGGCGTTGGCGGTGCCCATGGCGCTGGCGCTCTGCTCATTGAGGGAAAAACCGCCTGCGAGTGCGCTGGCAGGTGCGGCGAGCGCCGCGAGAGTGGTAAAACGTACGGCTCGTGCAAGCCTTGAAGATCGGTGGTGCATGGTATCTCCTTATTGAATCGCGCGGAGTATACGCACCACCCCTTACTGGCCTCAAATGCCATCCCTAACGGTTCAGGAGCCTACCTTTCCACAACTAAAGTCTAATCAGTACAGTTCAAATCAGTCGTCCTGGATTGAAAGCTTGTCCACCGAGGAAGAAAGCTTATCCGCCCCCTGGGCGTCGGCACCCAGCTTGATCATCAGACGCAGATCGTTGGCAGAGTCGGCATGGGCCAGGGCATCTTCGTAGGTGATGGAGCCTTCTGCGTACAATTGATAGAGCGCCTGGTCAAAGGTCTGCATGCCGGACTCGTTGGATTTGGACATCAGTTCCTTCAGACGATGCACCTCTCCCTTGCGGATCAGATCCGCCACCAGCGGGGTATTGATCAGCACTTCGATAACCGCTTTGCGTCCCTTGCCATCCGGTGTTGGCACCAGCTGCTGGGCCACAATGGCCTTGAGGTTCAGGGACAGGTCCATCCAGATCTGGTTGTGCTGTTCCGGTGGGAAGAACTGGATAATCCGGTCCAGCGCCTGGTTGGCGTTGTTGGCGTGCAGGGTGGCCAGACACAGATGACCGGTCTCGGCGAACTGCACGGAATACTCCATGGTCTGCCGGGTCCGCACCTCGCCGATCAGGATAACGTCGGGCGCCTGACGCAGCGTGTTCTTCAGGGCCACTTCAAAGCTCTCGGTGTCGATACCCACCTCGCGCTGGGTAACGATACAGCCCTGATGCTGGTGCACGAATTCGATCGGGTCTTCGATAGAAATGATGTGACCCCGGCTGTTACGGTTCCGATGCCCCAGCATGGCCGCCAGGGACGTAGACTTACCGGTACCGGTGGCGCCCACAAACATGATCAGGCCCCGCTTGGTCATGGCCAGTTCCTTGATCACCTCCGGCAACGAGAGGTCATCAATCTGCGGAATCTTCACTTCGATCCGACGCAGCACCATGCCACACAGGTTGCGCTGGAAGAATGCGGACACCCGGAAGCGGCCAATACCCCGGGCACTGATAGCAAAGTTACACTCGTGGGTTTCCTCGAATTCGGCGCGCTGCTTGTCGTTCATGGCGCCGTAGACAAATTCCCTGGTCTGCTCCGGCGTCAGCGCGTTTTTGGTGACCGGGAGCACTTTCCCGTTCACCTTCATGCTCGGTGGTACACCCGCTGTAATGAACAGGTCCGAACCGCCTTTTTCCACCATCAGCCGTAACAGTTTTTCGAATTCCATTTTTTGTACCCAGTCTTCATGGTTTGGTGCCTGGGTGGGGCGGGTGCAGCTTCCCGGGACTGTCT
>NZ_CAJXKQ010000019.1 GCF_913055835.1 uncultured Marinobacter sp.
CTCTGTCTCCGCCGACGGGTGTCGAAGTGCGCCAGGTGTTGACGGCCGAGGATATGTTGCGGGCAGCCTCGGCTGCCGTGGATGAAGGTTGCGACCTTTTTATTGCAACGGCGGCCGTCGCGGATTACCGTCCGGAAACCTGCGCCGGGGACAAGATCAAGAAATCCAGTGAGGCCATGGCGCTCTCGCTGGTGCGCAACCCGGACACCCTGGCAACCATTGCCGGGCGTGATGATGCGCCCTTTACCGTGGGTTTCGCGGCGGAAACCTCCGACGTTTCCAGCTACGCCACTGACAAAATGCAACGCAAGAAACTGAACATGATCGTGGCCAACGACGTTTCTGTGGCGGGCCTGGGTTTCAACAGCGACAACAATGCGGTCACCGTGTTCTGGCCGGGTGGCCAGACGTCCATCGGGCCGGACAGTAAAACGAGCATTGCCCGAGAACTTGTGGCAATGATAAGCGAACATCTTGGTCAGGCCGCCCGCTGAGTCAGCGACGCCTGCCTGGTAGCACAATCGACAGGACCCCTCATGAGCAGGAAAAACCTTCAGGTACGTATTCTGGATGACCGTATCGGTAACCAGATTCCCTTTCCCGAATATGCCACCGAAGGCTCTGCCGGCCTTGATCTCAGGGCATGCCTTGACGAGCCTTTGACCCTGGAGCCGGGTGATACTCAACTGATCCGTACTGGTTTGTCGATTCACATCGCAGATCCGTCACTGGCGGCCATGATCCTGCCCCGAAGCGGGCTCGGCCACAAGCATGGCATCGTACTCGGCAACCTGGTGGGTTTGATCGATTCGGACTACCAGGGCGAGTTGATGGTGTCTTGCTGGAACCGGGGGCGCACCGCCTTCACGGTGGACGTGGGCGAACGCCTGGCCCAGTTGGTGCTGGTGCCCGTCGTCCAGGCTGATTTTGAAGTGGTTTCGGAATTTGACGCCAGTGCCCGTGGTGACGGTGGCTTTGGTTCCACTGGTACGCGGTGAGCTGGAGGCCGGTCACGCAGAACCGCGTGCCGGCGTCTATACTTTGCGGGTAACTGCTTGTCCAGGACGATAAAATTACAACTGCAGGATGGACTATGAAGCTGGGTAGAAAGAAAGATGCCGACACGTCCGTTGATGAAAAGCCATCAAAGAAGGCGGTAAAAAAGCAAAAGGACAGCGCCTCGGGCCCCAAGCTCAAGAGGCTTAATTCCGTGGCAGTAAACCAGTCACTGGTCGTGGTCCTGGCGGGCGTGATCGCCGTTGCATTGCTTAATTTTCTGGTGGTCCAGCCCTCGGCAAAGGAACGCTTCGAGTCATTGAAAGTCCTGGAGGCCGATGCCGCAGCGCTTCGACTGAATCAGTATTTTGACCAGGTCCAGAAAAGCGTTAATGGTCTGGCCACCCAGCCGCACGTGATTGAGGCGCTGAACAGCCCCAACGAGATACCGCCAACCGAGGTGCAACTGGCGGATTCACTGCCTGGCGTTGAGGCGGTCCATCTGTTTCCTTACCGAGACATTCCCCGTACCTCAAGCAATGAAGGGCTGCTGGGTTTCTCGGGTCTTGAGCTGGCCCGGCGCGCTGAAACCGGCCAGCGACTCTTTCCTGATGCGTTTCCCCGGGATAATCGCTGGTTTTTCCAGATGGCGACCCCGGTTCGTAATCCAACGAGCAATGCGGTTATCGGAAGCCTGCTGATCATTTTCGACTCAGGCCAGATCCAGCCGCTGTTGCAAGTGGTCAATTCCAGTCTTGGAGGTCAGCTTGCGCTGGTGCAGACGGTGTCCGGCTCCTCCCGCACCGTCATCAGTAATGGCAATGGCTCCGGGAGTGCCGAATCCCGAACGCTGACCAACCCTGACTGGACGGTGACCTACACCCCTGCCAGATCATCCGCTGCACCGGTGGATATTGTGATGATCGCCCTTCTGGTCGGGGTTCCGGCGCTGATCGCTGCCATCATCGTCTGGGTCCTGCTGGGCGGTGCCCAGAAGGGATTGCGTCAGGACGTGACGGCCCTGATCCAGTGGGCTCACAAGGTTTTCGGGGGCGAACGGGTAAAACTGCCAGCCTTCCGCTGGGATATGGTGGCTTCAACCGGTGAGGTGCTGTACCGGTTGTCCCAGGTGGTTGATAAACGTGTCGCCAAGGCCGCGGAAACCGCAAAGCCCAGGCAGGCCGGCTCCGGAAAGGCTGGCGGCGGCGCTACCAAGGGCAGCGATGAGCCGCTGTTCCAGGACAAGGACATGCCAGACATCGACATGCTCGATGGCGACGAGGACGTTCTCGGCTTTGGCAGCGGCGACGATACGGTCTTCGGATCGGGTGATACCCCGGAGGTAGAAGAGGTAGCCCTGCCCCAGGTGGAGCTTTCCCCGGACATTTTCCGGGCCTATGACATTCGGGGTATTGTCGGCGAAACCCTGACCGGCGAGGGCGTGGAAGTCATTGGTCGGGCCATTGGTTCCGAGGCCCTGGAACGAGGGGTTGAGAGCCTCTGCATTGGCTATGATGGGCGACACTCCAGTCCTGATCTGGCGGATGCCCTGGCTCGCGGTGTGATGGCCGCCGGGTGCAACGTGATTCACGTGGGTGCCGTGCCCACGCCGGTGCTGTATTTTGCCACTCACGAACTCCAGACCGGCTCCGGTGTGATGGTGACCGGCAGTCACAACCCGGCCAACTACAACGGCCTTAAGATCATGTTGGGCGGGGAAACCCTTTCAGGTGAGGCCATCCAGAAACTGTATCAGCGCATTCAGACCGGGGATTTTGCCAGCGGTCGGGGCAGCCAGAGCACCGAAGACGTTCGTCGTGCCTACCTGGACCGTATTGTTGGCGATATTGCGGTCGCGGCACCACTCAAAGTCGTGGTTGATGCCGGTAATGGCATTGCCGGTGAGCTGGCGCCGATGCTGATCGAGGAGTTGGGCTGCGAAGTGATTCCGCTGTACTGCGACGTGGACGGTGACTTCCCGAATCATCATCCCGATCCCGGAAAGCCCGCGAATCTTGCGGATCTGATTGCCCGGGTTGAATCCGAAGGGGCCGACATTGGTCTGGCCTTCGATGGCGACGGTGACCGCTTGGGCGTTGTGACCAATTCCGGCAAGATCATCTGGCCGGATCGCCTGATGATGCTGTTCGCCCGGGATGTGGTGTCCCGGAATCCGGGTGCTGACGTTCTCTACGACGTGAAGTGCAGCCGCAGGCTGGCTGGTGTGATTTCCGAAGCGGGTGGCCGACCCATCATGTGGAAAACCGGGCATTCATTGATGAAAGCAAAAATGAAAGAGACCGGCGCCCTTCTGGCCGGGGAAATGAGCGGTCACATCTTCTTTGGCGAGCGCTGGTTCGGTTTTGATGATGGTCTTTATTCCGCCGCCCGCCTGCTGGAAATTCTGGGCATTGAAGACCGGCACAGTGATGAAGTGTTCGAGGATTTTCCAGAAGATATCAGCACACCGGAGCTGAATGTCGAAGTGACCGAAAGCTCCAAGTTCGACATCATTAAACGTCTCGGGGAGGCCGGCGACTTCGGTGACGGCAACATCAGCACCATTGACGGTATCCGAGTGGACTACACCGATGGCTGGGGGCTATGCCGGGCATCAAACACCACACCAGTGCTGGTTCTGCGTTTTGAGGCGGAGACCGAGGAGGCACTGGAACGTATCAAGTCTGTGTTCCGGCAGCAGTTGCAGAAGGTAGCGCCGGATCTGGTGGCGGAATTCTGATCCCCGGGCCCGTGGGCAAATTCCAGACACGTATTAACTCAGGATTAACAAGGCAAAAACATGGCGCTGGATCGTGAAACAGCAATGCAGGTGGCCTCGGTACTGAGCCGGGGTCTGCCTTATATTCAAAGATTTACCGGTAAAACGGTGGTTATAAAATATGGCGGTAACGCCATGGAAAACGAGGAGCTGAAGAGCAGTTTTGCCCGCGATGTCGTGTTGATGAAACTGGTGGGCATCAACCCGATCGTGGTTCATGGCGGTGGCCCCCAGATCGGAGAGCTGCTGGAACGGCTGAACATCCAGTCCCGGTTCGTCAACGGCATGCGGGTGACCGATTCCGAGACCATGGATGTGGTGGAGATGGTGCTTGGTGGCCAGGTGAACAAGGAAATCGTGTCCCTGATCAATTCCCATGGTGGCATGGCGGTGGGGCTCACCGGCAAAGATGCCAACCTGATCCGGGCCCGCAAGCTGGAGGTGGTCAACCGTTCACCCGAGCTGGAACGGCCAGAAATCATCGATATCGGCCACGTTGGCGAAGTGGCCAGTGTGAACGTGGATGTGATTGACATGCTCACCCGCAGCAACCTGATTCCCGTGATCGCACCCATTGGTGTAGGGCCGGACGGCGCTTCCTACAATATCAACGCTGATCTGGTGGCGGGCAAGGTGGCCGAGGCCATGAAAGCCGAGAAGCTGATCCTGCTGACCAACGTGTCCGGGTTGAAGAGCAAGGAAGACAAAGTGCTCACCGGACTCACGGCCAAACAGGTCAACGATCTTATCGAGGATGGCACCATTCATGGCGGCATGCTGCCCAAGATCCGGTGCGCCCTGAGTGCGGTGGAGAACGGCGTTCGCACGTCTCATATTATCGACGGCAGGGTCGCGCACGCGTGTCTGCTGGAGATCTTCACCGATGAGGGTGTCGGCACCCTGATTTCCCGTAACTGACGGCACCCGACAAGGAGTCTCCGGATGAAGCGCCTGCTTGCGACGCTGGTGGTACTGGTTCTGATCGGCTTTGCCGCGTTCAAGGCGGGTGTCTGGTGGTTGGCAGACCAGCGCATGGCCGACGCAAGACAGGCACTGGAACCCTATGGGGTGCTTCATCGGGGCAGCATCAGTTCCGGTGTTGAGGGCCGGCTGGTTCTTAACAATGCCAGCTGGCAGGATTTTGAGCTGACCCAGCCGCTGGAGATAGCCAGGGTGGAGCTTGATACCGGCTCACCCGTCAGCTTGCTGTCTGCCCTCCTGGATCCGACGGGGCTACCGGCCCAGTGGACCCTGCGGCTCGATGGTCTGGGCCTGACCCTGGACCCGACGATGCTCCGGAACTGGGTCACCGCAGAAGGCGCCAACAGCGAGGGTGATCCGGCGCTGTTTGTCCTTTCCTGCGCGCCGGATCCCCGCCAGCAACTGGGAAGCGGCGATCTGATCCGCATGGGCATCACAGCCCTCGCCGGAGACGGTTTCGTGCGTCAGACGCCCGGAAATCTCCATGCCGAGTTGAACACCGCCAACACCGGCAGTCTTGAGCTCGACTGGCCTGATGCCAGAGTCCGGATTCAGGATTCGGAGCTGACCATTTCCAGGGGCGCCGAGCCGATGAGCCTTATCCTGCGCGATGGCGGCCTGATGCGGCGTATTGCCGCCTACTGTGCCCGCGAAGCCGGCATTGAAACCGGCGAATGGGCCGGTCGGGCGATGGAAGCGCTGGTTGCCGGGCTGCAAGCTCGCGGACTTGCAGCCAGTGACCAGTTGAAAGCGCTATACCGACAGTGGCTGCTGGAAGGTGGCGAACTGACAGTGAGCTTGCAGCCAGATCAGCCTTTGTTCGGTGTTCCCGTTCGAGGAGCCGATGACGATGGCGAGGGTCTGAGCTGGCCGGTTCGTTATAATGGGGCCGGCGTGCCAGACGTCTATCTGACCGAGGCCGAGCCTGTTGCCCAGGAAACGCCGGAAGTCTCGGTTGAACCGGTGGTGCCAAGGGAGGATCCGGAGACCGAGAGCTGGTACCCGGCGGAACTGGAGAACGCCGAACAATGGATTGACCGGCAGGTTCGGGTAACCCTGTCCAACGACAATGTCGTGGAGGGGCGTCTGGTAAGCGTCAGCGAACGCGAGCTGGAAGTGGCCCGCGTGGTTGCCGGTGGTGAAGTCGCCTATCCGATGTTGATCCGGGCCATCGTCAACTTTGAAGTCTGGCGACGCGGCCGTGCACAATGATTCCATAGGGAATCTGAGAGGAAACTATGTCGCAGTCCGATAGCAAATCTACAGCGGTGCCGGGCATTCGTGACATGCTTGCCCGTCTGATATCGCTGCCTTCCATCAGCAGTGCGTCGGCGAAGTGGGATCACAGCAATGAGCCCGTGGTGCGAACCCTGGCGGAATGGCTCGAGGCTCTCGGGTTTTCTGTGGAAATCCTGGAAGTGCCGGGGATGCCCGGGAAGTTCAACCTGATCGGAACCCTGGGCAGCGGCCCGGGCGGTCTGGTGCTGTCCGGCCACACCGACACGGTGCCCTTTGATGACAAACGCTGGCAGAGCGACCCCTTTACCCTGACCGAGCGGGATAACCGCTGGTACGGGCTGGGCACCTGCGACATGAAAGGCTTTTTCCCGCTGGCCATCGAAGCGGCCAGAGCCTTTGTGGGCGAAGACCTCAAACAGCCCCTGATCATATTGGCCACGGCCGACGAAGAGAGTTCCATGGACGGCGCCCGGGCCCTGGCCGAAGCAGGCAAGCCCAAGGCCCGCTACGCGGTCATCGGCGAGCCCACCAGCCTTAAGCCGGTGCGCATGCACAAGGGCATCATGATGGAACGGTTGAAATTCGAGGGCCAGTCCGGCCACTCCTCCAATCCGGCCCTCGGCCGCAACGCCATGGAAGGGATGCACGAGGCGCTCACCGAGTTACTGGCGCTCCGCTCAGACTGGCAGGAAAAGTACCGGAACCCGAACTTCGAAGTACAGTTTCCAACCCTGAATCTTGGTTGCATCCACGGCGGTGACAACCCCAACCGCATCTGCGCCCAGTGCGAACTGCACTTTGATCTGCGCCCGCTGCCCGGCATGAACATGGAAACCCTGCGCCAGACCATCCTGAGCAAGGTCCAGCTGATCGCAGAACGCCGGGAACTGTCCCTGGAATTCGAACCGCTCTTCGACGGCGTGCCACCGTTTGAAACCCCGGCCGATGCCGCTCTGGTCAAAGCTTGCGAGAAACTGACGGGCCATACCGCCCATGCCGTTGCCTTCGCCACGGAAGCGCCCTGGTTGCAGAAACTCGGCCTGGAAACCTTGGTCATGGGCCCCGGGTCCATCGATCAGGCGCACCAGCCCGATGAATTTATAGAGCTGTCCCAGCTTGACCCAACCGTCAAAGTTCTGCGAGGGCTGATCCGACAGTTTTGCCTTTAAGACGGAGTCCGGGTCAAATAGGGGGCTGAACACTGTCGGGAGCCCTCTCCAAAACACGCCCGTAAATACGTCCCTGTAGGGCTCGGTCGCGCCATCCCTGGCGCTCCACGGTTTTGGAGAGGGCTCCCGACAGTGTTCGTTAGACTGAATTGCCGGCCGCGTAAAGAAAAAAGCTTGGAGTATTCGAATTGAAATCAAACGACTGGCTGCATGGATTCCGCCATTCATCCCCCTACATCAACGCCCACCGCGGGCGCACGGTGGTGCTGACCATTCCGGGGGATGCGATTGAGCACGGGAATTTCATCAACATCATTCATGACATTGCGCTGCTGAGCAGTCTTGGTGTGCGGCTGGTCGTTGCCTTTGGTGCCCGTGCGCAGATTCAGGCGCGGCTGGATGCTGCCGGTGTGGAATCGTCGTTTGCTAAAGGTCTGCGGATTACACCGCAAGAGCACCTCAGCATGGTGATGGAGGCTGTCGGTGGCCTGAGAGCTTACCTGGAAAGCCATCTTTCCATGGGGCTGGTCAATTCCCCGATGCACAATGCCCGTATCCGGGTGAGTGGTGGCAATTATGTGGCTGCGAAGCCCGTGGGTGTGCTCGACGGTATTGATTTTGGCCATACCGGCAAGGTGCGCCGGGTGGATGTGGCTGGCATCGAGAAGCTGCTGGAGCTTGGCCACATTGTGCTGTTGCCGCCCATGGGCTATTCGCCCACCGGGGATGCCTTCAACCTCTCCTACGAGGATGTGGGCAGTCAGGTGGCGGCGGCGTTGCAGGCCGAGAAGCTGATGGTATTCATTGATGATCCCGGCCTGCAGGAAGAGGACGGCACCCTGATCAGGGAACTGTCAGCCCGTCAGGCGTCCGAGCGTCTGGCTTCCGGGGCGGTGACCGGCCACGACGCCGACTTGCTCCGGGCGGCCTGTGATGCCTGTGTGAAGGGCGTACGGCGTGCTCACATCATCAGCTATGTGGACGACGGGGCGTTACTGAAGGAACTGTTTACTCGGGACGGTGCCGGCACGCTGGTCAGTGGCGATCACTACGAGCAGTTCCGGCAGGCCAGGGTCGAGGATATCGGCGGGATTCTGGAGCTGATCCAGCCGCTGGAGGAACAGGGCATTCTGGTGCGTCGTTCCCGGGAGATGCTGGAAACCGAGATTGACCGGTTTGTTGTGGCAGAGCGTGACGGCACCATCGTTGGCTGTGCCGCTCTCTACAGTTATCCCGAGGAGGGCGCCGGCGAGCTGTCCTGTTTTGCCGTGGATCCGAATTATCGCCGGTCGGGGCGGGGTGATGAAATTCTGGCGATGGTCGAGAAGCTGGCCCGGGGGCATGGCCTCCAGAAGCTGTTTGTGCTGACTACCCAGACTGAGCACTGGTTTCGGGAGCGGGGTTTCCAGCCTTCTACCGTGCAGGCCTTGCCCGGGCCAAAGCTGGCCTCCTATAACACCCAGCGTAATTCAAAGGTGTTCTTCAAACCGCTCTGAAAGGGCAGCCAGGTAGTCGGACCTCTCGGGTTCAGGCTCTTCTGACAGTGCCTCGACGGCCTGATAAAAAGCCGGGAAATCGTAGTCTGCGTCCCGGAGCATCTGCCGGAATGCCGGTACGTGCTGGTTGTACTGGCGAAACAGCGCAACATTGGCATTGTTCAGGCTGACCGGTGCCGGTCCGAAAGGGCCAGGTTCGGGCCAGTCTGCGGAAAGCTCCTGATAGGCTAGCGCCAGATCCTCGAAAATGGCTGCCTTTCGGTTTCGCAATTGGTCATCTGGCAAGCTGTCCTGCTGAGCGTACAGTGCCTCCAGTCGGGCGCTGAAGTCCTCCACCAGGGCCAGGGTCTGGTTTCGGCGAGCAAGACGGCCCAGCGCCTCCTGGAACTGTCCGGGCTTGCCCTGTTCTGATAACCAGAGTCTGAGCCCCTCCAACTCCACCGCGGTGGCGAAGCTTTCGTTAAAGGCCGTGTCGTCGGCAATGTAGACCACCCGGTGGGCAAGTTCGTGGAACATCAGGGCAACCATGCGATCCTCCGCCAGCCGGGTAAAACCGGTGTGCAGCGGGTCATCGAACCAGCCGAGGGTGGAATAGGCTGTCACGCCACCGATAAAGGTGTCGAAGCCCTGGTTGCCGAATTGCGCCTCTTCGGCACGGGCATCCTCCAGGCTGTAGTATCCGCGGTAGGCCTGGCAGCCGAGAATCGGATAGCACCAGCGGTGGGGCTCCAGAGAGAATTCCGGAACGGCCACCAGATTCACCACCACCCAGGGTCTGTTGAGCTGCACGTAGTCGCTGAAGGCTTCTCCCACCGGCAGGGCCAGTCGTTGAGCGGCGAAGTCCCTGGCCTGTTGTGCCAGCGAGAGTTTTCCGCGCAGCTCCCGTGGAGTCTCATTGTTTGCGAGGATCTTCTCCACCGGTTCCCCGGCCATCATCAGGGATAGATGCCCACTGACAGCTTGCGAATAGTAGCCAATGGTCGAACAGCCGTTAAGCATTGTTACCAGTAGCAAAAGTAGATAGATCTGACTAAGCTGTTTCATGGGTCAGGATGTTATAGTGGATTGGTTTGCCTGTGGGGGCCAGGCCGCTATAGTACAGTCATGGTCTCTATAGTAGCAGCCGGTGGCATCCGCCATCGTTTCAGGGACGTGAGTCGGTACCGGACAGTTTGTCGGGTGACTGGTCCGGCTTTACGAGATATCAGGTAGTTCATGGATCCGAGAGAACGTCGTAGCAGCCCCCGCCAACCTATCAAGCTTGCCGCCCAGATTGATCTGGGAACCGGTGAGGCGTGGCCGTGCCAGATCGCCGATTTTTGTGCGGAGGGCCTTTTCGTTCGCTATTCGAGTGAAACCTCGAAAAAACTGGACCGCGCGTTTGCTTCCGGCACGCCGCCGGAACTGGTGGTTCGTTTCCGCGGCCTCGATGGCGCCCGTCGACATGAGCTTCATGTCAGTATTGTTCGGCGTATTGATGGCGCAATGGGGGTCAATTTCAGCCGCCCGAACCCGGAAGCGGTTGATGCCATGCTGCAGCAATGCGGTGGTTCCCGCGGCCAGGATCGGTCTTCTCTCCGCGCGCCCAGCGATCGGGTCCAGTTTGTCCTGCACCAGTCCGCCAAGGCAGTCATCCAGTTCATTGAGCCATTGATGGATGCCTGTTTCGTGCAGATGGTGGAAGGCCTGAAACAGGCGGCCCAGAAAGCCTCGAATGACCAGCAGGCCAATGAATACATGGACGCCTCGGGCCAGATTCAGGCACGGCAACGGGTGATCTGGCATCAGATGGCGCGAAGCCTGGAATCGCCACTAAAGCCGGCCCCCAAGGGATTTCCCGGCTCCGAGCTGTCGGTGGTAGACAAGGGTGAGTTCGAGGACTGGCTGACTATCCGGGTGATGGTGACCAAGGCGGATACCCAGTATCGTGGAGATCTGCTGCAGCTCAAACTTCGGCTGGACAAACTGGGAATTGCCAACGCCACGGGCCACCACAACCCCCTCGGACCATCTCTGGTCTGCGAAGCCTTCCACAATGGTCTAAATCAGCTCAAGGCCTCCCGGGAGGTGGAGAAAGTCTGCCTGCGCGTCTTTGAACAGACGGTGTTGCAGCAACTGGGGCCCCTTTACAAAGAACTCAACGATATCCTGATTCGCCACGGAGTTTTGCCAGATCTGGATCTCAGCAAGTATCTGAGCGAGCAGGCCGGGGTGAAGTCGGAGGAAAGCAAGGAGCCGGTTCAGCCAGAGCCGGTTTCGGCGGAAAGTGCATCTGCAACGTCCAAGGCCGGACCAAAAGCGGATGAGGGCGCTGCCAGACAGGCTCAGCCACGCCGGAAACCCGGAATGTTGGGCGGCGAATTCCGCGGCTATGCACAGGCTGCACAGACGGCATTCGCAACCGTCCGCAATCTGCTCAATACCCTCAGCGCGAGCCGTATCGCCCGTGGCGATCCGGAGCCCATGCCGTTTCAGCCAAACGCCCGGCCGCTGTCGCCGGGAGAGTTCCATCGGGAGCTGCAGCAGTTGCAGTCGCAGACCGTTGAAGCCGGTGAAGAGCTCGCGCCCTTGAAGGAACGAGTGGTAGAGAGGGTCAAGGCGAGCGGTGACAACAGGCTGGATGACGAGCAGCAGGAAACGGTTGATGTGGTCGACCGCTTTTTCAAGTCGGTGGTGGAAAGCCCGAAGCTCAGTGAGTATGCCCAGCAGCGCATGCGGCAGCTGGAAGTGCCTGTTCTGAAAGTGGTCATGAGGGATCCCGCGTTCTTTGACGATCAGGACAGTCCGGTTCGGGGGGTGATGAATCGGCTGGCGCAACTGGGTCTGAAAGGTGGCCGGATCAACCCGGTGGTACAGCGTCGTGTTGATGAGCTCATCCAGCGCATCACCACCGACTTTGAGCAGGATACCGGAGTATTTGAGAGCACGGTCCAGGAGCTGGATACCCTGATCGACCGCCAGAATCTCGTGTATCGCAGGAATGTCGAGCGGGTAACCGCGGCCGCGGAGGGCGCTCAGAAGGTTGCCGAATCCAAGAAGGCGGTGGCTGACGTGCTGGACCAGAAGCTGGGCGGGCGCAAGGTGCCCAAGGCCGTGCTCAGTCTGTTGGACGGCGGTTGGCGGGACCTGCTCTCGCTGACCTGGATCCGGCAGGGGCCGGACAGCCAGCTCTGGCAGGATTACCTGGCGGTGATCGATTCGTTGCTGTCTTTTGCCGACGATCCCAACAGTTCTATCAACCTGCCGGAATTGCTACGGGTTATCCAGGATGGCCTGGCTTCCATTTCCAGCAACCATATGCCCTCTTCGCAAATCCGCGACGAACTCAAACAGTTCCTCGTCCGCAGCCCGGAAAAGAGCCCCGAGCTGGTTGAGGTGCCGCCGGCCAAGCCGGCGGAGGCGGATACGAAAAAACTGTCCGATCGGGAACAGCGCAGTCTGCAGCGCTGGATCAACCGTGCCCAGCAGCTGCGCACCGGTGACTGGCTCCGGGACCAGGAAAACCCAAAAGAGCCCCAGTATATCCGTCTGGTGTGGATTGCCCGCGGGTTCAGCCGTTTCGTGTTTGTGAATCATCAGGGCATGCGGGTGGTGGAGCTGGAGCTTGAGGCTCTGGCCCGGCAGATGCGCAAAGGGATCATCGTTCCCGACAGCCAGTATGAGCGGCCCCTGGTGGATGAAAGCATCGACCGGATGGTCCGCAAGGTCTACGACCAGCTGTCCTGGGCCTCCACCCATGATGAGCTGACCGGCCTTCTGGGTCGGCGAGAATTCGAGCGTATGCTGGATCAGCAGCTGGCCCGCAGGGAGGACGAGCGCTCCCTGGTGCGCCTGGATCTTCGCCGTTTCCGGCTGCTGAATGACACCGCCGGCTATCAGGCCGGTGATGAGACTCTCAAACGGGTCGCGGATATTCTGCGCAGCCACGTCGGCGATGGTATGCCGGTGGCCAGGCTGGCAGGCAACGAGTTTGCCATGCTGGTGCCCTCCGAGAGTGCCAGCGATGCGGCCAGGGAGCTGATCCGGGCTGTGGAAACAGCCGAGTTCAGTTTCGGTGGCCGGGATTACCGGCTTTCTGCCAGTGCCGGCGTGGTTCCCACCTTGCCGGCACTGGTAAGCGCTGAACGCTGGTTACGGGCCTCGGAGCAGGCGCTTGCAGCGTCCCGGCAGCAGGGCCACGGCAAGGTTTCGGAATATGCCCTCGGGGCCGAGGATCAGGCCCGCCAGGAGCAGATTGCCGCCAAGGTTGCCAGCCTCAGTGACCTCAATGAGGAGCGCATGCTTTTGCGCTGCCAGAAGATCATACCTCTGCACGCCAAGGCTTCCATGGCGGCGCAGTACGAGGTGCTGATCAGCATGTACGATGACGACGGCAACCTCATCACCGGTCGGGACTTTGTTCGCATGGCCGAGCGCTATGACCGCATGCAGGCGGTGGATCGCTGGGTGGTCGGCCACATGCTGGACTGGCTCAGGGAGCAGGCGCCGGACCCACGGCATTTTGGTGGCGTCTGCATCAATCTGTCCGGCTATTCGATGAACGATCAATCGCTGCTGGAATTCATCTACGAGAAGCTGAGTGAGAAGGATGCGCCCATTGAGCGGCTCTGGTTCGAGCTGACCGAAGCTTCGGCGATCAACGACGTTCAGTCGGTTGCGGACTTCATTATGGAGATGAAAGAACTCGGCTGCCGGTTCTGTCTGGGCAATTTCGGCAGTGGCCCCAGCTCGTTCGAGTTCATGCGCTCGTTGCCGGTGGATCTGATCAAGATCGACAGTGCCTTTACCGGTCAGTTGGCAACCAGTGAAACCGATCGTGCGATGGTCCGCTCCATGGTGGATATGGCCCATTACATGCACCGGGAAGTGATTGCGTCCCAGGTTGAGTCCCGGGACGTCCTGGACATGCTCCGGCAACTGGGGGTCGACTACGCCCAGGGCTTTGTGGTCGAGAAACCCCGTTTACTCGACAGTCTCACCTGATTCCGGCAGTCTGCCCCTATGTCAAAACGCCATCCGATCATTGCGGTAACCGGTTCCTCCGGCGCGGGAACCACCACCACCGGCCAGATTTTCAGCCGGATGTTCGCCAGTGAAGGGCTGAATGCTGCCGTGGTTAGTGGTGACAGCTTTCACCGGTATAACCGGGAACAGATGGCAAGACTGGCCGCCAAAGGCCAGTTTGGTGAGCGCAACCACTTTGCCTTGGCGGCCAACCACATCGACAAGCTGGAAGCGCTTTTCTACGATTACGGTCACACCGGTAACGGCCGGTACCGGCAATATGTCCACGACGAGGATCGCAGGCTGGTTGAAGCCGGACACAAGCCGGGAACCTTCACGCCCTGGGGCCCGTTGCCGGCCGATACGGATCTGCTTTTTTACGAGGGGCTGCACGGTGGGGTAGTCAGTGAAACCTGCAACATCGCCCAGTATGTGGACCTGTTGATCGGTGTGGTTCCGATTGTGAATCTTGAATGGATCCAGAAGATCCACCGGGACACCCACAAGCGGGGGTATAGCCAGGAAGCGGTGGTGGAAACCATTATCAACCGTATGGATGACTATGTTCACGATATCGTGCCCCAGTTCTCCCATACCCACATCAATTTCCAGCGCATTCCTCTGGTAGACACCTCCAATCCCTTCGTTGTCCGGGATGTGCCTACTGAAGACGAGAGCATGCTGGTGATCCGTTTCCGGGACCAGTCGGAGGTGGACTTTCCCTACCTGTTGCAGGTGATATCTGGCAGCAGCCTTTCCCGGCACGACACCCTCGTGATTCCGGGCACAAAAATGCCGCTGGCCATGGACCTGATCGTCAGGCCCATGGTGCAGCGGCTGATGGCAAGAAAGCCCTTCGCCTGATCTGTCAGGCGGTGAGTCGGCCGTCGCGGTAATCCCGGAGCGTTTGCTCAATCTCCTCCCGGGTGTTCATGACGAATGGGCCGTACTGGACTACCGGTTCACCAATGGGCTTGCCGGCAATCAGTAGCAGGCGCGCCCCGGATTCTCCAGCAGTGAGAGCAATCTGGTCACCGTTGGCTCCCAGAATATTGGCAGCGCTACGTTGAAGGGCGCGATCGGCCAGGCTGGCGGTGCCCTCGTACAGGTACAGCATGGCATTGTGACTTTCCGGAACCGGCAGGGTCACACTTGCCGCCGACTCGAGGTGGATGTCAGCGTAAATTGGCTGGGTGCTTCGATCCGCTACTGAGCCCTCGTGAAGCTGGCCGTCGATCTCCACAGTGCCGGCGATGAGCTTCACCTTCCCGCCTGCAAAGACGATCTCCGGGATCTCCTCCGGCTGGATATCGCGGTAGCCCGCTTCTGTCATTTTCTCTGCCGCGGGCAGATTCAACCAGAGCTGGAAACCCCGCATCACGCCTTCCTCCTGCTGGGGCATTTCCGAGTGGATGATGCCGCGGCCGGCGGTCATCCACTGTACGCCGCCGTTGCGCAGGTCGCCCCGGTTTCCGAGATGATCTTCATGGAGCATATGCCCCTCGATCATATAGGTCACGGTTTCGAAACCCCGGTGGGGATGCCATGGGAATCCGGCGATGTAGTCGGCCGCTTCGGCGGAACCGAACTCGTCCAGCATCAGGAACGGATCGAGGCGTATGTTCTGCTGCTGACCGATGGAACGCTTGATGCGCACGCCGGCACCGTCGGAGGTTTCCAGGGCTGGAATAATCTGTTTCAGGGAGCGCAGGGTCATGGTGTCCTCCTCTCGTTAGCTCTAGGCTCTATTTAAACGGGATAGGAGGCGAGAATAAAACGCAGAAATCTGGGGGGTGACATCAAAAAAACTGAAGGACCCGTGACGCCCCGGGCGGGGCGTCACAGAAGGCGATCATTCGACGTTGCGGGAATAGAAGATTTCCAGCATTTCCCGACGCAGGCGATCCTCGATGGACTGGGCTTCTGCAGGGTCGAGATCTTCGGCATTCACCCCGAACACATAGTTATCGAGGTTGAAGTTCTTCAGCATCATCTTGGTGTGGAACAGGTTTTCCTGGTACACGTTCACATCAATCATCTGATACGCGTTCTGGGTATCTTCGGTCAGATAGTTCTGGATCGAGTTGATGTCGTGATCGATGTAATGCTTGGTGCCGTCCACATCGCGGGTAAAGCCGCGAACACGGTAATCGACGGTGACGACATCGGAATCAAAGCTGTGGATCAGGTAATTCAGCACTTTCAGTGGTGAAATCAGACCACAGGTAGATACATCGATGTCAGCCCGGAAGGTGCTTACGCCATCATGGGGGTGGCTCTCCGGATAGGTGTGCACGGTCACGTGGCTCTTGTCCAGGTGTGCCACGATGGCGTCCGGCAGCGGCCCCGGGGATTCCTCGTTGTCCGGCTCTTCGCCGTGGGTCAGTTCATGTTCGGCGATCAGCATGGTGACCGAGGCACCGTGTGGCTCGTAATCCTGACGCGCAATGTTGAGGACGTTGGCGCCGATAATTTTGACGACGTCGGTCAGAATCTGGGTAAGACGCTCGGCGTTGTACATCTCGTCGATGTAGTCAATGTAGGCCTTGCGTTGCTCTTCGGTCTGCGCATAACAGATGTCGTAGATGTTAAAGCTCAGGGATTTGGTCAGGTTGTTGAAACCATGCAGCTGGAGTTTTGATTCCATGCTCAGCCCCTCCGGATCGTGGAGATGAATGACTGCAGAGCTGCATTGCTGCGCTCTGCCGAGGCCGCCACCGACTACTGACCGGGTTGTTCACCTTTTGCGCAGACCGGCGGAGAGGGTGCGTATTATGCACACCGCAAGTGATGTTGAATAGTATTTGCAATGACATTTTAGCATCCGTGATTTCCGCTGCATCCGGGCCCTGGATTCGGTTCACGTCAGGCCCCACGCGGTTTATCCGGCCTGCTGATCGGCCTCGTGAACCTCATGGGTGTGGCTGATCTCAACGCCAGCCTGTTCCAGCATGATGGATGCCGAACAATACTTTTCGGCCGACAGGCTGACGGCCCGCTTGACCAGGTTCTCCTTGAGGTTGCGCCCGGTTACCACAAAATGCAGGTGAATACGGGTGAATACAGCGGGTATTGCATCGGCCCGCTCTGCCTCAAGTTCCGCGTGGCAGGCGGTCACGTCCTGGCGGCTTTTCTTCAGGATGCTCATGACATCAAACGCAGAGCAGCCTCCCAGGCCCATCAGCAACATTTCCATCGGGCGCGGGCCCAGGTTCTCGCCACCGTGGTCGGGCGGGCCATCAAGCTGCACACTGTGGCCGCTGCCGCTGGTGGCTTTGAAACTGGCGTTGCCAGTCCAGTCTATGGTTGCTTTCATGGGACGACTCTCCGTTGTGATGACGCGGAACCAACTGTTGTGATGGCCCGGGTAAAGATGACCTGTGGCCGGATGCTAGCACAACCGGCTGCGCGAGGCAGGCTGATCCCGGATACATGTTGTATACTCTTTCCGGTTGCCCGCAACAGACCTTCTTGTTATAAGTTGCGCAGTTTTGCATTAAAAAAGAACGAACCCGCAAGGAAAGCCGGGTGCATAACAAACATTGGGACCCGCCAGACTCTGAGGAGGCACGACTCGCACTATGGCCACTATCGTCAAGCCGGTTGAGCAGAAAACCAAGCATCTCGATTATTTCCTTTCCCAGTGCCATCGCCGCCGTTACCCAGCCAAGAGCACGATTATCTACGCTGGTGACAAGAGCGATTCGCTGTTCTACATCGTCAAGGGATCGGTAACCGTCATTATTGAGGATGACGATGGCCGTGAGATGATCATGGCCTATCTGAACGCCGGCGACTTCTTCGGTGAGATGGGGTTGTTCGACAACATGGATTCCCGCAGCGCCTGGGTGAAGGCCAAGACCGAATGCGAAGTGGCGGAAATCAGCTACACCAAGTTCCGGGAAATTGCCCAACAGGACCCGAGGGTTCTGTACTTCATCGGCGAACAGATGGCCTCCCGCCTGCGCCAGACCACCCGTAAGGTCGGTGACCTGGCGTTCCTCGATGTCACCGGTCGTGTTGCCCGTACGCTTCTGGACCTGTGCAAGGAGCCGGATGCCATGACTCACCCCGATGGTATGCAGATCAAGATCACGCGGCAGGAAATCGGGCGGATCGTTGGCTGCTCCCGGGAGATGGTTGGCCGGGTACTGAAAACGCTGGAAGATCAGGGGCTGGTGCGGGTCAAGGGCAAGACCATGGTGGTCTACGGCACTCGTTGAGTCTTATCGCCCCCGCTGTTTCCAAGAAGGCCGCTTTCAACAGCGGTCTTCTGCGTTATGGGGCTGGGTAAGCGGGTTCGACACCCCGGGTGTCAGGTCTCCAGCACAACGGACTTGATCTGCATCCAGACGTTCATGCCCGGTTTGAGATCGAGCTGGGCAACGGCACGGGAGGTCAGTCTCGACAGCATTGGCGTTGGTCCGGCCAGAAGCCGCACCAGGCTGATGCCGGGGGCCACATCCGCATCAATCTGGTCGATGACTGCAGGCACCAGGTTCTGGATGCTCTGGTCGGAATTTTCGGCCAGGGCCAGGCTGACATCCCGTGCCAACACTCTCACCCGAACCTGGTCTCCCGGTTGCATGCGGTGGTCACATCGCAGCCAGAGCTGGCCGCCATCGAACCGGAACAGAGCCAGATGCCAGCAATCGTCGAGATCGATAATCTGGCCCTCCAGCAGGGCTCCGGCGTCGTCTTCTTCGCGAAAAGGGTTGTCGGTGCCGGCCAGGGTTTCTCGTAGCGGCCCCTGGGCAACCACACGGCCTTCCTCCAGCATGACAATGTGATCCGCCAACCGGGCAACCTCTTCGGTTGAATGGGAGACGTAGATGATCGGAATTGCCAGGGTATCGTGCAGTCTTTCGAGATAGGGAAGGATGTCCTGCTTGCTGTTAAGGTCCAGAGCCGATAAGGGCTCGTCCATCAGTAACAGCCGTGGACTGGTCAGCAGGGCCCGTGCGATTGCCACCCGCTGGCGTTCACCACCAGAGAGGCCTGCCGGCATACGCTCCAGGTGTGATTCAAGGCCAAGCCAACGAACCGCATCCTCGAATCCGATCTGTCGATCACCGACCGGAATGCGCCGGTACCCGAACTCCAGGTTCTTGCGCACGTTCAGGTGAGGGAACAGGTGGGTTTCCTGGAACACATAGGCCAGAGGCCGTTTGTGGACAGGCCGGATAAAGGTCCCGGTTTGCCAGGGTTCACCAAGAACGGTCATGGTGCCCGGGGCATTCTGCAGGCCCGCCATGCACCTCAGTAGTGTGGTTTTGCCACACCCCGAATGCCCGAACAGGGCGGTGATGCCGGATCCCGGCAGGGTTATGTCCACGTCAAGGCTGAAGCCGGGAAATGCACACTGGAAGCGGGCATGGATGGTGCTGGAGGCGGTCATCTGAGCGCTCCGGAGCGGGCTTTGCCGTTCAGGGCGTAGAGAGTCACCAGAACCACGAACGAGAACACCACCATGCCGGCGGACAGCCAATGGGCTTCGGTGTATTCCAGCGATTCCACATGGTCGTAGATGGCGATCGACAGTACCTTGGTTTCACCCGGAATGTTGCCGCCGATCATCAGAATCACGCCAAACTCGCCAATGGTATGAGCAAAAGTCAGTACGGCGGCTGTCAGGAAACCGTTCCGGGCCAGGGGCACCGCCACGAACAGGAAACGGTCCCAGGGCGCTGCGCGGAGGGTGGACGCCACTTCCAGGAAGCCCTCCCCGACTGCCTCGAATGCGTTCTGCAGTGGCTGCACGGTAAAGGGAAGGGAATAGATTATTGAGGCCACCACCAGACCCTCGAAGGTAAATGGCAGCAGCCCGATACCCAGCGACTGGGTCATCTGGCCCACCCAGCCTTCCGGACCCATGACCAGCAACAGATAGAAGCCGAGCACGGTGGGCGGCAGAACCAGAGGCAGTGCCACCACGGCCGCGATTGGCTGTCGAAGCCAGTGCCTGGTCCGGGCCAGCCACCAGGCGATGGGCGTGCCGATCAGCAAAAGCAGCAGTGTTGTCGTCGTGGCCAGTTTGAGTGTCAGCCAGACCGGGTCCCAGTAGGTTTCAAGCATCAGTTGGCCGTGTCGTACCCGTAGCTCTGGATAATGGTGATCGCGGTGTCTGATTTCAGGAAATCCATCCAGGCCGTGGCCGCGGCTTTGTCTGCACCGTTTTTCAACAGGATAGCCTGTTGGTCAATGGGCTGATAATAGGCCTGGGGTACGTTCCACAGTGTGCCATCATCTTCCCGCCAGGCCTTGACCTGGGACAGGGCCACGAAACCTGCCTGGGCGTTGCGACTGACAACAAACTGGAAAGTCTGGGCGATGGAGTCCCCCCGGACCAGTTTGGGTTGCAGGGCCTCCCAGTGATTCAGGTGCTCAAGAACCTGTTGTGCGGCAAGACCATAGGGAGCGGTCTTCGGGTTGGCAATGGCCAGCCTCGAAAACGGCTGCTGGGCAAGATAGCTTTCGGCATTTTCAAAGGCTGTGGCCGCAGGACTCCATAGCGCCAGTTTGCCGCGAGCGTAAGTGAAACGAGTGCCGCCAATGCCGGACTGTTCTTCCTCGATCAGCTCTGGCCTGCGAACGTCCGCCGCCATGAATACGTCGAACGGGGCACCGTTTTTGATCTGTGCGTACAGCTTGCCCGTGGAGCCGTAGCTGGCGGAGACGGTATGACCGGTTTGGGCTTCAAACTGCTTGGCCAGTTCCCGTGTGGTGTCCGTAAAGTTGGCGGCGACGCCGAGGCTGACCTCGCCCGCCACAGCTCCGGTCAGCGCGGAGCCAGACAGCAGTATCAGTACCAGGGTACGGAACATCCTGCGGCCTCGAGGATAACCCATACAACGTCCTTATCTGTTCAATCATTGATGGCAAGACTCTGGGGTGACATCGCCGGACGCTCTGATTTCAACGGTGAATCCGGGGTCAGGCACAGAGACAGGAGGTAAGCCCAGACCTCCTCCCGGTTGGTTTCGTTGAGCATCTCATGACGTCCGCCCTCAAACAATCGCAGGGTGACGTTTTCTGCGCCAGCTTCGCGGATCGCCTGGAAATGCCGGCGCACGCCACGGCCCATTTCACCGACTGCATCGGCCGTGCCGGAAAACAAATGCACAGGCAGATCTTTCCGGAAGGCTGCCGGCGAAAGGCGTAGCATACCACCAATAAAATCCCACCACAGGCCAACCGTGCAATCGAAGCCACACAGGGGGTCGGCAATGTAGTCATCCACCTGCTTGGGATCCCGGCTAAGCCAGTCGGCATCGGTTCGGTTCGGGCGGAACTTGCGGTTGAACTGTTCAAAGGTCATTCGGGCTACCAGGCGGCTGCGGTGCCTTTTGCCGCGAACCAGTCGAATCAGGCCTATCAGGGTCCTGGATGCCAGCAGATGGGCCCGGTCAGTGCGGTTCGTGGCGCTGAGGATCAGGGTGTCCAGGTTGTCACCATGGCTCTGGGCGTAGGCCTGGGCAATGAATGAGCCCATGCTATGCCCCAGCAGATGGACTGGCAGGCCGGGAAATCGTGCACGTGCGTGTTGAATCACCTGATGCAGATCTTCAACCACCCGGGTCCAGCCATGCTGGTCGGCATAGTGTCCCAGGTTTGCTGGAGGGCAGTTCGGGCCATGGCCCCGGTGATGATAGGTGAGAACGGCGATGCCGTTTTCACCGAGCCAGTGCGCCAGTGGTTGGTATCGGTCGCCGTGTTCGGCCATGCCATGGCTGACAACGAGAATGGCGGTCGGTGCCGCCGGGGTATAGATTGTTCCGGTTATCGTGTAGCCATCACCAACGTTCAGCGTCAGGGGTTGTTCGTTCATCGTCGCGGCCCGCTTCCTTGTTGTTTTCCACTGTGGCCGGGCGTTGCCACTCCGGCGGTTTCCATAGGTGGGTGAGGCGAGACAATAATCCGCCAGGCTGTGCCATGTCGCGGAACAGGTCCACGTATTCGTGGGTCCAGAGGACAATCAGGTTGTTGGAACGGACAGGCCGGGTGATGCCGTATTCGGGTGGATCCTGGGCGTCTTCATCAACAAATGTGCCGAACAGGCGATCCCACACGATCAGCGTACCGCCGTAATTGCGGTCGATGTAGCCGGGATTACGGCCATGATGAACCCGGTGATGGCTGGGCGTGTTGAAAGCCAGTTCGACCCAGGCAGGAAGCTTTCCTACCAGCGTGGTGTGTATAAAGAACTGATAGACGAGGGACAGCGCGTAGGCCACGCCGATCCAGACAGGATTGAGCCCCAACAGTGCCAGGGGCAGATAGAAAATCCACATGCCGTTGAAAATGTTGGTGGCATTCTGGCGCATTGCGGTGGAGAAGTTCATCCGCTCGGAGGAGTGGTGCACCACATGTGCGGCCCAGAACCAGCGTACCCTGTGACTGGCCCGGTGCATCCAGTAGAAACAGAAATCCACGCCGAGAAAGGTCAGCATGACGGTGAGCCCGTTCAGTTCCAGGTCAAACAGCCGATAGTGATAGCACAGGGCGTAGACAGGAAACGCAATCAGCCCGGCGAAGAGCAGCTCAGTTACCTGGTAGCCGGCACCCAGGGCAAAGTTCCGGATCGCTTCACGGGTATCCATCAGCCGCGGGTCGTGGCGAATCTTCAGGTATTCCCAAAGGGTCACGGCCACAAAGACGGGGGTGGCAATCACAAAGATCAGTTGCCGCTCATCCAGCGCCAGCCAGGGCGCGACGGCCTGCCAGAGCGCAAGCAGACCGCTTTCTTCCAGCACGGCCAGCATCATGTCAGTCAGAGCCATCGAATTCCTGCCGGGTTCCAGTTGTTACAGCGTTATTCTGGCACGTAACCCGTTTGGCGGAATGTCGATTCGCGCCAGATTGGCTGCCGAATTCCGACAGGGTCGGATTCAGTGGGGCTGGCGATTTTCAGTGTAGACTCTCTCAAGGGTCTGGATCTGCGGTTGCCATTGATCCAGCCAGTTCTTGATATCTTTGGGTATCCGGGCAGGTTTCGGCCAGGGTACCGGGTATTGTGCCGGCTGAAACATGGGCGCAAACAGGGCGGCGGCGGTCAGGTCGGCGCGAGTGAACTGGTCGCCAGCCAGGAAAGGGCGCTCCGCATAGATAGCTGCCAGCTCGGTGAGCAGATCTTCCATGACCTGTCGGGATTTTTCCGAGGTTTTCTCGTTGATCTTCATCCACTGGCGCATGACCTCATCAACCCGGCTGAAAGCCAGGCTGAGCAGAATACGGTTATAGAACGGTGTGCCGGCAGCCAGCATAGGCACCACGATCTTGGGGCGCTGAAGGAAGTGGTGATAGGAGTAGCAGCGAATGGCGGGACCCGCTTCCTCGTCCAGCCGCCGTTCCCATGCTATTGCCTGCGCGCGGATTTCCGGGTCCGCCGGTGTCAGAGGGTGTTCCGGAAAGGTCTGATCCAGATAATCCAGGATGGCCGCAGAGCCTTGAACCACCTGACCATCATGCTCCAGTACCGGAACCGAAGAGGCATGGCCGGTCAGCTTACGGATGGTTTTCACGTGCTGCCCGGGTAGCAGGTTCACGGTTTCAAAATTGAGTCCCTTGTAGTCCAGGGCCCAGCGAACTTTCTCGCAGTAGTGGGAAATGGCAAATTGGTAAAGTTTCAGCGCCATGGCCTTGTCTCCTTGGTTCAGCGTTCCAGCATACTGCTGGAGCGGCGGTATAAGAAGTCTTGTGGAATACTCACGGTGGCCTCCTCAGTCGTTGGGCTCTAAACTGTAGGCCGAAAACATGCCTACAAGGGAACTGACCATGTACTCACGACGAGTTCTGATGTTGTCCGTCGTTACGGTGGCGGGTCTGGCTGTCGCCGCCTGTTCTTCTCTCCCCGAAACCGGTCAGACGGTTCACGGCAACTATGCGTGCGGGCAGCTTGATATTACCGTATCCCGTAGCGAAAACAGTGACTTGATCAGCGTTGATTACCTGGATCGGCGGGTCCTGCTCAAGCCGCAGGTGAGCGCCTCGGGTGCCTTGTATGTTGCCCCCGGCGATGACCAAACCCGTTTCTGGAGCAAGGGTGAAAAAGCAACTCTGACAATTCGGGGGGAAACCTACCCGGAATGTTTGCAGCCGGGTGAGCTGGAAATGCCTTTTGAGGCCCGTGGCAATGAGCCGTTCTGGCACGCAACGCTTGAGGGAAGCGAGCTGTTGATCACGCGCCCGTTCGAAGAGCAGGGTACCCAGCGTGTTCCCGTTGAACTGAAAACAGCCAACCGCCATGGCCGGGAATATGTGGCTGCGCTTGATGATATCCCCATTGGTCTCACGGTGGCCCGGCAGCTCTGCGAAGACAGTATGTCCGGGGCGCAATACCCGGCGCAGGTCCGCCTGAAAGTCGGTAGTGACGAGTACGCCGGGTGTGGCGGCGATCGTCAACGCCTCTTGCGGGGCGCGGTGTGGGTTGTTGAGGATCTTGCGGGAAAAGGCATCATTGACCGGTCACGGATCACTGTTGAGTTTCTTGAGGGCAACAGGATCGCCGGTCGGGCTTCATGCAACCGATACACCGGCAGTTATCAGCTCCGGGGCGAGGGAATTGCAATGGGTTCAATGGCATCGACCCGGATGGCATGCGCGCCGGCGCTGATGAATCAGGAAGAGCAGTTCCTCGGTTTACTGGCCCAGGTAACGTCGGTTCGTATCGGGCAGCAGGGCGAGTTGCTCCTGTCGACACCGGACGGAGACACGATGCGGGCGTTTCAGTCCGACCAGGACACGCCGTAGCGAGCAAGTATCGCCGCTACCCGTCCGCTTCTTTGCAGGCCTTTGGCTCCCTCTGACAGTAATTTTGCCAGCTCGGGGGAGTCACGGCCGAGCGGTGAAAATGCGATGTAGATCGGTGACTCATGAATTACTGCGGCCATTCTCAGGCTTTCGGCACTGCCATCCTGTTCCAGTTGCCACCGCATTACATATTGATCTTCCGGGAATACGTCAGAGCGCTGCTGGTGCAGGAGTTCGATCGCCCGGCTGAGTGGCGCCGGCCCCGAGAGTACCCAGACCTTTTCCGGGTTGTCCTGATACCTGGCAATGTAGTCGTCGAGTTCCGGTGAATAGGCATAGCCATTGATCGCCAGCAGAGTGAGCTGGCTAAGAGAGTCTATGCCGCCATACTGCCAGGTGTTATCCGGGTGGGTGTAAAGCGCGATCGTGGAATAGCCGATGGCGGCTTCAGGAAACACGAAGTCCGGTGCATCTCCAGGGAGTGCCCCGACAACGGCATCAATATACCCGTCCCTGGCCTGCTGGAGTGCCCGGGCCCAACTCATGTTGACATACTCCACATCGATCCCGGCCAGGCCAAATGCTTCTCTGGCGATATCTATCATGTAGCCTTCGTGATCGGAACCGGCCTCGCAATTGTGAGGGCACCAGGGGTCTGCGGCAATGACAACGCTCCGGCGCGGCTCTGTGGGAGTCGGCGCAGCAGGCGCGGTTGTCGTCGCCTTCGCTGCCGTTTCGGGAACCAGTGGTGGTGGCTCCTCGTCTTGCTGTGAGCAGGCGCTGAGAAAAAGAAGGATGCAAAGAACCAGGGTTTTTGCCATGGTGATAAAACCGGTTTACCGAAACGTCGGCTTAATCTGAAGCATAGACCCTGGCGGGCGTTTTGTAATGGCGCAGACGGGACGCTAGGCCGCGTTTTTGCTCCTGTCGGCTGACGCGGCTGTTGGCACCAGTGCTCTGGCCAGATCTTTCATGTGCAGAGTGCCCACATGCTTGTTGTCCCGGAGCACGCGGAAATTCAGGGACATGTCGCCCTCGGATTTCAGCAGTACGGATTCCAGGTTGTCCTTTTCCGAAATATCGCCGGCAAACTCGGAGTCGCCATCGTCTGGCGGGCTCATCACAGAGCGCACTCTGAGCACCCTTGCTCGATTGATATCGCTGATGAAGTCGACGATGTAGGGATCGCCGGGATTGAGCAGGATTTCCTGGGGATCACCCTGCTGAACCACTTCGCCGTCTTTCAGGATCACCAGATGATCCGCCAGTTTCAGGGCCTCATCCAGGTCGTGGGTGATGAAGACGATGGTCTTTTGCAGCTCCCCCTGAAGTTCCAACAGAAGGTCCTGCATGTCGGACCGAATCAGCGGGTCCAGTGCCGAGAAGGCTTCGTCCATCAGCATGATCGGGGCATCGGACACCAGAGCGCGGGCAATGCCCACCCGCTGCTGCATACCACCGGACAGTTGATGGGGGTACTGGTGCTCGTTGCCCTCGAGACCAACCCGAGCCAGCCATTTTCGGGCATCCGCCTCGAAATCCGACGTGGTGTAGCCCCTGATGTCCTTCGCCATGCCGGCGTTTTCCAGCACGGTCTTGTGAGGCAGCAGGGCAAACTTCTGGAACACCATGGACATACGTTCCCGCCGGAGCTGGCGCAGTTGCTCCCCGGTGTAGCTCATGACGTCTTCACCATCCACATGGATCTCACCGGCGGTGGGGTCGATCAGCCGGTTCAGGTGGCGGATCAGGGTGGATTTCCCGGAACCCGACAGCCCCATGATCACGGTGATCTCGCCATCGTGTATATCCACGTTGATGTCCCTGAGGCCAAGGACATGCTTCTGCTGTTCCAGCAGCTCGGCTTTGCCCATACCCCGGCGAACATACTCCAGGGCAACTTCCGGGTTCGGACCGAAAATCTTGTAAAGGTTCCGGATTGAAATCTTGATGTCTTTTGCCATGACCGGGTTCCTTACTGCTTCTGGGAAACGTTGATGCGTGCCAGGGATGCCTTGGTGACCCGGTCCAGGATGACCGCCAGGATCACGATGCCAAGGCCAGATACCAGGCCAACGCCCAGTTCAAGATTACGGATGCCCCGCAGCACCAGTACCCCGAGGCCTGGCGCGGATACCAGGGAGGCAATCACCACCATGGCGAGACTCATCATGATGGTCTGGTTGACCCCGGCCATGATGTTAGGCAGCGCCAGGGGAATCTGGACCTTGTAGAGCTTCTGTCGTGGTGTCATCCCGAAGGCATCGGCGGCTTCGATAACGTCTTTGTCCACGAGCCGGATGCCGAGGTTGGTCAATCGGATGACGGGTACAATCGCGTACAGGATGATGGCGATACCGTAGAGTTTCGATTCGGTCACGCTGAACAGGAAGATCAGCGGAATCAGGTAAACAAAGGGCGGCAATGTCTGCAGCATGTCCAGCACCGGTGTGATCATGCGCTGGAGTGTATTGCTGCGGGCCATGGCAATACCGATGGGTACACCAAGTAGTACGCACAGGAAGGCGCAGACAAAGATGATCGCCAGGGTCTGCATGGCGTAGTCGTAGTGGTCGATGAACGCCAGCAGAGCAATACTGGCTCCGACAAACGCCACCAGTTTCCCGGATTTCGAGACCAGGTAGACGACGGCCAGCAGTACCGGAATAACGATCCACCAGGGCGTGTTAAGAATGGCGTAGAGGGCGCCATCCAGGAACCAGCTTAATGGCTGGGTCAGGGGGTCGAGTACCAGGCTCAGGCTGTCCTTCACGGCCAGAAAGCCCTGCTCAAGACCCTTGGTCAGTTCCCGTGATTGAGGGAAGGCGGCGCAGGATTCGTTCAGCGCGTCCATGGACGGAAACGGCAGTTCCCAGATTGAGGGCTCTTCAACGTCCGAACCCTTGGTTTTGGCCAGCAGGTCGGCCATCGACATGGGGCCGTCGCTCTGGCCTTCAGAGCACCAGTCCTCCAGGCCCAGGGTGGAAAACAGGGAATCGTAGGTTGCCATGGGCGTTCAGTCTCTCCTGCGCTCGTCTGGATTCAGTTCAGTTGTGCAGAGGGTGCCCGGGACACAATGGCCTGTGTCCCGGGTCGGGCAGGTCGATCAGTTATTGAGAACGCTTGCCAGGCGCTCACGGGCTGAATCGTTCAGCCAGGTTGACCACTCGTCACTGTTATTGGTGAGGTAGTAAACGGCGGCCTCTTCACCGGAAGCGTTGTTGGAATCCATCCAGGCCAGGATGGAGCTCATGGTGGATGTCTTGAATGTGAGCTTGCTCAGCATCTCGGCCACCTCCGGCTGCCGATCCTTGAAGTCCGTCGTGACGGACGTGAGGATGGTTGCTGCCGGAAAGTCGGAGACGCCCGGGTTATCCACATCAGGGGTCTGGTTCTTCTGGTGCACGTCGGGCTTGATTTCGCCGAGGTCGACACGGGTCATATCATATTTGCCAAGCGGCACGGTGGGACCCCAGTAGTAGCCAAACCAGGGCTCCTCGTTCTGCACGGCCGACGCCATGGAAGACGCTAGTGTCTCGCCTGACCCATGGTTAAAGACCTCGATACCGGAATCCTCAAGATCCAGGGCGCGAATCAGGTTGTCACTGACCACACGGCAGCCCCAGCCGTCGGGGCAGTTGTTGAAGCGGCCACCGACCAGTTCCGGGTTGGCCATCACACCTTCAATGGTGGTCAGTTCCGGATGCTCTTCCGCGAGATACGTAGGGATCCACCAGCCTTCGACGCCACCCGGATCCAGAACCTTGCCGAGACGCTCTACCTTGCCCTGCTCTTCCAGGCGCAGATAGGCTTCGCCAGCGGAGTTCAGCCAGAGTTCGGTAACAATGTCCGGCTCACCGTTCTCGGCAACCGAGGTTACTGCCGGGACGGTATCGGATGGGACGATGGTGACGTCACAGCCGTAACCCTGCTCCATGATAAAGGTGGCCACGTTGGTGACGACCGTGTTGGATGCCCAGCCCATTTCGGTGATGGATACTTCGCCGCAATCAGCCTGGGCGGCGACGGGTACGGATAGTGCGCAAAGCAGTGCAGCAGACTTTAGCTTTCGCATAGTCACTTCTCCTTGTTCAGGGTTGGTGATTTTTGAAGGGTGTGGTCGGTGGTAGTGCCGATACAGGGGTGCCGCGATCCGGGCGGATCGGGAAAACAGCCGTTTTATGGTCGCTGTTATGGTCGAACAAAACAGTACATCTCGGTTAATACCTAATATCAGGATAACGAACCTCAGCTCAGTTACAAGGGCGTATTCCAAATGTATCTATAAAATGGGCACATTATGCTTCCTGAGAGCTGTCAATAAGTTGTAGCAATCAGCAGTTACACTCCGCGGATCTGATACCGGAGACTGCCATGACAGAGCTGCGCGACCTGACGCCTCATACCGCGATTACAAACGAGCAAAGCGGTCGTGATAGTCGCCAGCGCAGGCTTTTGCGGACCTTCCTTCCGGAACTCGTTGGCCTTGAGCGACTGCTGGCAGAAGCGCCGGGACTCGTAACCACGCAAGTGGTTGAGCGTGTCGCCATGAGGGATCTGTCGCTGCCTATCTACCGGGTTGATATCGGCTCATCCCGGCCCGACGTGCCGGTGGTTCTGATTGTCGGCGGCGTCCATGGGCTGGAGCGCATTGGTAGCCAGGTGGTGATGGCCTGGTTGAAGTCTCTGCTCGCCCGAGTGAGCTGGGACGAGCATCTGGCGGGGTTGTTGCAGAAGGTACGGATTACCCTTTTGCCTATTCTCAATCCCGGCGGCATGTACCTGAACCAGCGCAGCAATCCCAATGGCGTGGATTTGATGCGGAACGCGCCGATTACCGCCCAGGACCGTAGCGCGTTCCTGCTTGGCGGGCAGCGGATTTCCCCCCGATTACCCTGGTACACCGGCGATCCCGAACAGGGTATGGAAGCTGAAAACCAGGCACTTGAGGCGGTGATCGAGGAATTGCTGCCGGGGCGGCCATTCAGTGTCGCGCTGGACTGTCACTCAGGTTTTGGCATGCAGGATCAGATCTGGTTCCCTTATGCTTACCGACGCCGACCCATGCGTCGAGTTGCTTCGGTAATGGCACTGAAACTGATCTGGGAGCAGGCCTACCCTAACCACGACTACCGGTTTGAGCCCCAGTCCCGACACTACCTGACCCATGGTGATTTGTGGGACTACTTCTACAAGCAGGTCAATCGTGAAAATGCCGGTGTTTTCCTGCCTCTCACCCTGGAAATGGGTTCCTGGCGGTGGATCCGCAAGCGCCCACGCCAGCTGTTGCGGCTGGACGGCTTTTTCAATCCCCAGGCTCCCCATCGCCACAAGCGGGTCTTGCGCAGCCATCTGGCCTGGATGGACTTTCTGGTTAACGCCGCGGCCAGCCACGAAAACTGGTTGCCGGTGCGGGAAGAGGAGTCCATGCTGAGGGAAGCCGCGATCATGCACTGGTATCGCGATTCTCACTAGCGATTCAGTGGGTCCCGGCATTTATCAAACGGAACACTCATATGCACTGGATTCTGTTACGGGGGCTGACGCGGGAACACGGGCACTGGGGAAGCTTTCCGGAGCGCCTGCGGGAGGTATTTCCGGATCACCAGTTCCACGTGGTCGATCTGCCAGGCACGGGCGTGCGCTATCGGGATGAGAGTCCCGCAAATATAGCGGCTATTCGGGAGCAGGTTTCCGGTCAGGTCAGTCATATTCCTGGTCCTTTCAGTATCCTGGCACTCTCGATGGGCGGCATGGTGGCACTGGATTGGGCCCAGCACGCGCTTGAAGGCCAGATCCAGAATCTCGTCCTGATCAATACCAGCTCCGGCTTCAGCGCACCCTGGCAACGCATGCGGCTGGGAGTCTGGCCCAGGGTGCTGCGCTTGTTGTGTCGCCGGGAGTTGTTTGATCGCGAACGGGACATTCTCCGGCTCACTTCTAATCGTGAGGTGCCCTTATCACTGGCAAAACAGTGGTACAGCATTCAGCGACAGCGCCCCGTGCATCCGCGGAATGCCCTGAATCAGCTGACCGCAGCAGCCCGCTACAAGCCTCGCCACAAGCGTCCGATGCCAGACGCCCTGTTGCTGGCCAGCCGGGGTGACCGTATTGTCCATTGGCGTTGCAGTGCAGCGTTGGAAGAACGCTGGCAATGGACCATGAAACTGCACCCGGATGCAGGCCATGATCTCCCACTGGATGACGCTGAGTGGGTCATCGAACAGATACGCAACTGGCTGCCCCGGCAACCCTGGTTGCTTGACGCAACCGTTCTTTCCGGTCAGTCTTTCCGTTTTGAACCGCCAAAGCTGCCTCTCAATAAGGAACGGAGCCGATAATAATGAAAATCTTCGAAACCAGAACCGCCCCCAATCCACGCCGCGTGCGCATGTTCATGGCCGAGAAAGGTCTGCTGGACAAGGCCGAATTCGTCGAGATCGACCTGCAGAAGGGTGAGAACCTGACCCCGGAATACACAGCCCGGAACCCGATGAAAAAGGTTCCGGTGATGGAGCTTGATGACGGCACCTGCATTGCCGAGACCATGGCGATCTGCCGTTATTTCGAAGAAAGCTACCCGGACACGCCCACCCTGCTGGGTGACACCCCGCTGGAAAAAGCACAGCTTGAGCAGTGGCTGCGCTGGATTGAATACTACTTCTTCATGCCCACCGGCATGTGTTTCCAGCACACCACCGGCTATTTCAAGGACCGCATGAACCCGATCAAGGAATGGGGCGAGGAGTGCGGCAAGAACGTCGAGAAGTTCATGCATTTCCTCGACAAGCAGCTCGAGGGTAAAGAGTACATCTGCTGCGACCGGTTCACGGCCGCCGACATCAATGCCTTTACCACTGTGGCCTTTGCCCGCGTCGTCGGTATCCGCATCCAGCCCGAGCAGACCAACCTGCAGGCCTGGTACGACCGCATCAAGGCCCGTCCGTCTGCCCAGGCCTGAGGCCGGGGCTATCCGGTAACCGCAAGAGAGAGATTAATGACCACAACGGATTCAAGACTCCAGTGCGCGCTGGCGGCGATCGACGCGGCGAACCAGGCCGATCCCAACCTGGAACCTTTTGGCGACGAACGCCTGCCCAAGGAATACGCCTACAGCCTGCACATGACCCGCTGGCTGTTCGAGCTTGAATCCGCCCCTTCCGAACGCATGCAGATCGCCTGCCGCGCCCAGCACATCGAGCGCTGGACCATGCCCCGCAAGGACTATCCGGAGGGCCGGAAAGCCTATTACCAGTGGCGCCAGGCCTGTGGCCGGATGCACGGCCGCCGGGCCGCCGAGATCATGGCGAACTGTGGCTATCCGCCGGCGGAGTGCGAGAGGGTGGAGACCATCCTGACCAAACGTGAATTGCGCAAGGATGCCGACACTCAGCTCCTGGAAGACGTGGCCTGCATGGTCTTCCTGGAGAAGTACTTTGCGGATTTCTACGAAGAGAAAGCCGACTACGACCGGGATAAATGGCTGCGCATCGTGCGCCGGACCTGGGGCAAGATGTCGACCCGCGCCCACGAAGCCGCGCTTAAATTGGCCGAAGGCATGCCCGCACATTTGCTGGCCCTGTTGCAGGAGGCTCTGGCCGGCGACAGCTAGGACGACTCGGATTCGCCCGCCTGAGCCGTTTTTCAGGCCTTCCGGGAATAACCGGGGGTTGCTGTTATGATTACTCTTTTCATATGATAACGATTCTCATATGAAAAGAGCAGTGCCATGCGCGTCAGTGACCGAAACAAACCCCGGGTTCTAATTGTCGAAGACGATCCCACCCTCAACCACCAGATCACCAGCCTCCTGGTATCCAGAGGGTACAGTGCCCACTCCTGCTACGAGGGCGAAGGCGGGCTGATGTCGGCGCTCAGCCAGCGCTTCGATCTGATCCTGCTGGATGTTCTTCTGCCCCGGATTGATGGTTTCGAGGTTCTCAATCGCCTGCGCAAAACCCATCAGACCCCGGTGATCATGTTGACCGCCTGCGGCGCCGAAGAGGAGCGTATTCTCGGTTACAGCAGCGGTGCTGATGACTACATGCCCAAGCCCTTCAGCTTCACCGAGCTGATGCTGCGAATCGAAGCCTTGCTCAAACGCACGATGGGCAGCAGGGATCAGCGCGCAGACCCGGATACCCTCACCGTTGGGCCGTTAACATTGAATCGCCCGGCACTGTCGGTGCATTTTGGCCAGACCCCGGTGACGCTCACCCAGATCCAGTTCCGCCTGCTGTGGATCCTGCTCCGGCATCAGGGTGAGACCCTCAGCAAACCCTATCTGTACCAGGTGGTGCTCGAGCGGGAATTCAGCCGGTACGATCGCAGCCTGGACATGCATCTGAGCCGGGTGCGGCGCAAGCTGGTGGAAGCCGGAATGCAGCCTGACCGCCTGCAAACCCAGCACGGCAAGGGATACTGCTTCCAGTGAATCGCCGCCTGTTGTGGAAGCTCTGCGCCACGGTTGCCCTGGGAACCCTGGCTTTAGTCTGGACCATTTCGTTCCTGGGCGCCGAGACGGAACAGAAGATGAGTTTCATCGCCGAGGAGCACCAGCAGACCATTGAGTCCTGGGGCCGGACCGCCGAGCGGCTCTATCAGTCCGGGGATGAACAGGCGCTTGCGCGTTGGCTGGAAGAACTTCAGGCGCAGGAACAGACCTGGGCCGCGGTGGTTCGCTCGGATATCCGGCCCCTGGCCGGCAGCCGCCTGACCGATCGCTTCCGGGAGGGGTTCCGGCTGGGGCGGAGCGTGGAGTGGAAAATCCACCTCTACTTCTCCGAAAACCCCATCATGGAAGTGACCTTCGCCGACCCGGCCATCCACTTCCTGGTGTTATTGCCGGACCGGATGCGTCCGGGCACCTACCTGCCGCAAGTCAAGCTGATGCTCAAGGTGGCCCTGCCGCTGGCGGTGCTGGTGATCCTTTGCCTGGTGATCTATCGACACCTGATGTCGCCCCTGCGCCAGCTTGAAATCGCCACCCGCCAGTTTACCGAGGGTAACCTGGGCGTGCGGGTGAGGGCGCTGCTGGGCAACCGCAATGATGAACTCGCGGCGTTGGCGGAGACCTTCGACCGCATGGCCGAGCGTACCGGTAATCTGATTCTGACCCAACGACGGTTGATCGCCGATCTTTCCCACGAGCTGCGTACACCGCTTGCCCGGATCGAAATGGCGGTGAGTTGCGTGCAGGAAGGCATCGACACCCAGCATCTCTTACCGCGTATCCAGCGGGAGTGCGGCATCATGCGCAATCTGGTTGAGGATACCCTCACGCTGGCCTGGCTGGAGAACGAAAAACCCAGTCTGGGTGAAGAGACTCTGGACCTGACGGACCTTCTGGACAGCATCCTGGACGATGCCCGATACGAATTTCCGGACCATACCCTGGTGGCCGAGCTGCCGGACAAAGCCGAGCTCAGGGGCAGCAGTCATCGTGCCCTGGCCCAGGCCATAGAAAACGTGGTCCGCAACGCCTGCAATTACACGCCCGTGGGCGGCACAGTCCGAATCACTCTGCGGGCCGACCAACGAGGCTACACCCTGGAGGTGGCAGACCAGGGGCCCGGTGTGTCCGCTGACCAGCTGGAACTCATTTTCAAACCGTTTTTCCGTGCGGCGAAGGCGCGGGGCTATCGGCCGTCCGGGCACGGTCTCGGCCTTTCGCTGGCAAGACGTCAGGTTGAGGCCACCGGCGGCTGGATCCGGGCCGAGAATCGTGCCGCTGGTGGGCTGCTGATGCGGCTTTGGTTACCGATGAATGGAATTGAGAATTAGTAACAAATGTAAAAGTTCTTCACATTACCAAAACTTCAAACAAGAATGTGCGCCAAATAGGAATTAATCGCATTATCTGCATTAAACGGAGCGCACATGAGCACCCAGAAAACCCTGACCAAGGCCCGTCCCGACGTCCGCTGCAAGCCCCTCTGCCTGGCGATCGCTGCCCTGATGGCCAGCCCCCTGGCGCTGGCCCAGAGTGAGGCCGAGTCCCTCAAGCCGATCGAAGTGACCGCCGACCGCACGTCGGATAGTGATGCGGTGGTCACCGAAGAGCGAATCGAGCGGTACCAGGCCAGCGATCTGGAGGATGTATTTGCCGGTCAGCCCGAGGTAGCGGTTGGTGGCTCCGTCGGCATCGCCCAGAAGGTCTATGTTCGGGGTATCGAGGATCCGCTGTTGAACGTCACCATCGACGGTGCCACCCAGGCCGGCGCCCTGTTCCATCACACCGGCCGTCTGGCAGTGGAGCCGGAATTGCTCAAGCGGGTTGAGGTGGAAGCCGGCGCGGGCCGGGCCACCTCCGGCGCCGGAGCTCTAGGGGGTGCCATCCGGTTTGTCACCAAGGATCCGGAAGACCTGCTGCGCCCGGGCGAGCAGGTGGGCGCCCTGGTGAAGCTTGGTTCCTTCTCGAACACCGACGGTTACCGGGCCAGCACCACGCTGTTTGGTCGCCTGAATGACCGCTGGAGCACTCTGGTGTCAGTTAACCAGAGTGATCACGAGCGCTTCGAGGACGGCGACGGTAATGAAATTCCGGGCACCGACGCCCGTCAGCAGCTCGGCTTCGCCAAGGTCGTCGGGCAGCTCCCGGGCGACCAGACCCTGAAACTGAGCCATGAGGTTCGTACCGATGAGGGCGAGCGACCGCAGCGCCCCCAGTGGCAGATCAGTGGGTTCAACCCGCTGTATGACCTGGACGGTCGCCGCGACACCACCACCGTGAACTATGGCTTTGCACCGGCGGCCAACCCGCTCGTGGACCTGGGCCTGACCGTGTATTACACCGAGTCCGAGCTGGAACAGAACGTGGTCAATCGCTGGGGGCGCTATTTTGGCTTTACCCGCAGCATCGGTGGGGATCTTCGCAACAGCTCCGAGCTGGGCAGCCATACTCTGACCTACGGGGTGGACTATCGCGAGGACAGGGTCAATGCTGGCGGTGCCGCCGATCGTCGGGCCGAGGAAGAGAGCGGAACCGTTACCGGCGTCTATCTGCAGGATGATTACTGGGTCACTGACCATCTTCTGCTGAGCGCCGGTGTGCGATACGACGACTACCAGCTCGACGACAACAACGACCAGAGTTTCAGTGAAAACGACGTCAGCCCCAACGCCAACGTTGCCTGGGAAGTGATCGATGGCCTGACCCTGAAGGCCGGCTACGCGGAAGCCTTCCGAGGCCCGAGCACCCACGACACCTTCAAGATCGATCGGGCCCAGAACGATCCGGATCTGAAGGGCGAGAAGGCGACGAACCGGGAAGTGGGTTTTGATTACATCTACCGCAACTTTACGCTCTCCGGTGAGGTCTATCGCTCGGAAATCCAGGATGCCATTGCCGATCCGCTGTTCGGGCCGGTGATCTACCAGAACATCGGCGACCTGGAATCCGATGGCTACCGCATCGGCACTACCTATCACTGGCAGGGTCTGCAGGCCGGACTGAGCCTCCACAGCAACGAGGCCGAGGTCAACGGCGAGCCGCTGACCGTCTACGTGCACAATCTGCTGGGCAACAGCATTGGCGACACCTGGGTGGCGGATCTGTCCTACCGCTGGGACCGCAACCTGGAGTTCGGCTGGCAGGGCCGCTTTGTCCAGGGTATCGACGATCTAGAAACCTCCGTCGGCACCATCGACAAGCCCGGTTATGGCGTACACGACCTGTTCGTGCACTGGCTGCCCACCGGCAACGAAGACCTGCGCCTGACCCTGACCGTCAAGAACGTGGGCGACAAGCAGTACATCGACCACGCCAGCAACGCGGACTACGAAAGCATTCCCGGCTACGAGGGCGTGATTGGCCTGCCCGAACCCGGCCGGGATATCCGGCTTGGTCTGGCCCTGCGGCTCTGAGGTCCCGATGCGTCTGAATCCATTGTATGCCGCCCTGTTGGGCGGCGCTTTGCTGTTGTCTGCATCCCTGGCCCAGGCGGCGAGAACGGTGACCGACCTGGCCGGACGCTCGGTCACCGTGCCCGATCAGGTTCAGCGGGTGGTGCTGGGAGAAAGTCGATACATACCGGCGCTGGCGATTCTCGAGGGCGATCAGGTGGTGGGTCGCCTGGCTGGCCTTCTCCCGGATTTTGAAAAAACCGATCCGGCAGGCTATGCCCAGTATCTGGAACGTTTTCCGGCCCTGGCCGAGGTGCCACGGGTGGGGCATGCCTCGGCCGACAGCTTCAGTCTGGAGAGTGTCCTTGCCATGGGCGCGGATCTGGCCATTTTCAGTGTTGAGGGGCATGGTCCCGGCGCTCACAACCGGGCGCTGATCGACCGGCTGGAGCGGGCCGGTGTGGCGGTGGTGTTCGTGGACTTTCGTCAGGACGCGCTGGTGAATACCCCCAAAAGCATGAGAGTGCTGGGTGAGATTCTGGGCCGGGAGGCTGAAGCACGGCGCTTTAACGCCTTCTACCAACGCGAGCTGGCGCTGGTTACCGACGCGGTGAAAACGATTCCCCGGGACCAGTGGCCGACGGTGTTCCTGCACAGCCGCGTGGGCCTGCACGACAGCTGCTGCGAAACCATGGTTCACGGCATGATGGGCTTGTTTCTCGAAGCCGCCGGTGGCCGGAATGTCGCCGCCGATCGGATCCCCGGTGTCAGTGGTGTGCTGAACCTGGAATACCTGATCGCCGATCAGCCGGATCGCTACGTGGCGACCGCCATCGGATCCGGAGGCCTGGCAACGCCGATTCAGCAGCAACCTTACGTGGTGTTGGGTGCGGGCGTGTCGGAAACCACCGCCCGGCAGTCGCTGCAACGCATCACCAACCGTCCGGGACTGTCGGCGCTTAACGCGGTGCAGGAGCAGCGGGCGTTTGCGATCTGGCATCACTTCTACAACACACCGCTGAATGTGGTGGCCGTGCAGGCGTTGGCGCGCTGGTTCCATCCCGAACAGCTGGGCCACCTGGCACCGGAGCAGACCCTGGCGACGTTCTATGAGCAGTTTCAGCCCGTGCCGCTGAACGGCACCTACTGGGTGGCCGCCAAGGGAGAGGCGCCATGACGCCGGCGTCCAGAACGGAACACCTGCCAACCGCGAAGACGGTTGAACCCGGTGAGACCCTCGCCGGCCAGTATCGCCGTTTTGTGGTGCGCCGGGTGATCTGTCTGGCCGCTCTGGCCCTCGCCTGCCTGGTGGCGCTGCTGGTGGATGTGGCATCCGGGCCGGCCATGCTTGGATTGATGGATGTTGTCCACGGCCTCCTGAACCCTCACACACTGGATGCCGGTACCCGGGTGATTATCCAGGATATCCGTCTTCCCTATGCCCTGATGGCGGTGGTGGTCGGGGCCTGCCTGGGCCTGGCGGGCGCCGAAATGCAGACAGTCCTCAACAACCCGCTGGCCAGTCCCTACACCCTGGGCGTGGGCGCTGCGGCGACTCTCGGGGCGTCGCTGGTGATCGTGTTCAATCTCTCACTGTTCGGCCTGGCCGCGCACATCCTGCTACCGCTCTCGGCGTTTGTCTTCGCCGCGGCCGCCTCGCTGCTGATTCTCTTGCTGTCGAAAACCCTGGGCGCCTCGGTACACGCGGTGGTGCTGTTCGGTATTGCCCTGCTGTTCGGGATTAACGCCATCGTGGGCCTGATCCAGTTTGTGGCCGATGCCGAATCGGTGCAGCAAATTGTGTTCTGGACCATGGGCAGCCTGGCCCGGGCGTCCCTGGACAAGGTGATGATTGTCGCCGTTGTTCTGGCCGCCTGCCTGCCGTTTTCCCTGCGCAACGCCTGGGCCATGACCCTGCTGCGCAGCGGCGAGGAGCAGGCCCGCAGCCTGGGCATCCGGGTGGAGCGGATGCGCCTGCTGGTGTTGCTGCGGGTCAGTCTGCTGACCGCCGCGGCCATGGCGTTTGTGGGGGAAATCGGCTTCATCGGGCTGGTGGCGCCCCACATCGCCCGCCTGATGCTCGGAGAGGATCACCGTTTTCTGTTGCCAGGCAGCGCCCTGGCCGGGGCGCTGCTGCTGTCGTTGTCGTCCATCGCCAGCAAGCTGCTGGTACCCGGCGTGTTACTGCCGGTGGGCATTGTCACCGCTCTTGTGGGTATTCCCCTGTTCATTGCCCTGATTGTCGGGCGCAGCCGGAGACTTGCCCTGTGAGCCTGAAACTGACAAACGTGACCGCCGGCTACCGCCGCCACCCGGTATTCTGTGAGCTCTCGCTGCCGGCCATCGCGCCGGGCTCTCTGGTTGCGGTGGTGGGACCGAACGCGGTAGGCAAATCGACCCTGCTCAAATCCCTGGCCGGCGTTCTGCCGGCCCGCGGTTCGATTGCCCTCGGCGGACGGGAACTCGACCGCCAGAGCCCCGGCGAACGGGTCCGCCAGATTGGCTACCTGCCGCAACCGCTGCCCCAGGCCATTCCCCTCGTGGCTTACGAAACCGTATTCAGCGCCTGCCGGTCGGCCCGGGGTGACTGGAACCGGCGGGAAACCGAGCGAGCCATCGAGGCAGTCTTTGACACCCTGGGCATACGCGAACTGGCGCTAAAGCGCCTGTCGGAGATGTCGGGCGGCCAGCGCCAGATGGTGGGGTTGGCCCAGGTGCTGGTGCGCCAGACGCCACTGTTGTTACTGGACGAGCCAACAAGCGCCCTGGACCTGCACTGGCAGCTCAACGTGTTGAACGCGGTGCGTGCGGCAACCGCCAATGACCGGGCTATAGCCCTCGTGGCCAGCCACGATCTGAATCTGGCTTTGCGCTTCTGTGATCAGGTACTGGTGCTGTCGCCGGGTGGCCGGGCGGAGCTCGGGGAGCCCGAGCAAGTCCTGACCCCGGGGTTGCTGGCCGACACCTACGGCATCGAAGCCCGTATCGAACGCTGTTCCCGGGGCCACCCCATTGTTCTGGCAGACAATCCGCTGTCTGCCGCCCGTCAATCCCGTTGACACCCTACCCACGCACGCCAAGGAGTTCGCGATGCCAGCCATGAATGCCCGTGTCACCAGTGACAATCCCGGTCGCCTGATCAATCGCCTGGGCAAGCATTTCCGCCACAAGATTGAGGCGCAGTGGACCGAAACCGACGGCGTACTGACGTTCTCCATTGGCGTGTGCCGCTTAACGGCGGTTGATAACGTGCTGCGCCTGGAATGTCAGTCCGACACGGAGAAAGAACTGGAAGAGCTTGGTCAGGTGGTGGCCTCGCACCTCATCCGCTTTTCCGGGGATGAGGTGGCCGAAGTTCATTGGCAGACGGCTACGGCCTGAGACTGGCGACTCTCTTCAAGAAAGCACCGCAACTGGCGCAGGTCGCTTTCCACGACCCGGTAACTGTCGGGGCCGAACCACTCCAGGGAAATATCCAGTGGATCGGACTCGGCCGGTTTCCGCCAGTTTGCGAGCGCGTCCAACAGCGGCCGGTAGTCGCAGGCGCCGTCGAGAACCGGCACCATGCCTTCGCGACACCCGGCCGGCGAGTAGACGTTGGCTGGTGCGAACACGCCCAGCTGGCTGTAATGCCCGATGTTCTTGAAGTGGCAATGCTTAATCCACGGCGCCATTTGGTCGAGGGCGGTGCAGGGGTCGGACCCCGATTCCCAGACGTGCAACACGTCGAAGTTAATGCCCAGGGCCGGATGGTCAACTTCGGCCAGTAGCTCTAGCGTGGAACTTACCGTATCCGCCAGGGTTCCCGGATGGGTTTCCAGGATTAGAGTAAGGCCTTCCTCGGCGACACATTGGGCCAGAGTCCTCAGACGACGGGTCTGCGCCTGACGCCGGTCTCGGCTCACGTCGGCGCTGCCAAGTTGACCGGCAAAGGTCCGGACTTTGGGGGCCCGCCAGCGTCTGGCCAGCCGGCACAGGTCTCGGGCCTTTCCAATGGCCTCTGCTTCACTGCCCTCCAGAGGTAGGTAGTCACTGACCATGGGTACCGTCAGTGCCTGTGACCCAAGCCAATGGCCATCGAGGCCTGGCTGATCGTCGAGGTGGCGGGCATGGACGCCCCAAAGCTCAATGCCGTCGAAACCCCGGGCGCCGGCCCAGCCGGCGAGTTCCGGTAGCGACACCAGATGATGGCGAAAGGAGATGGTGCATAAGTGAAAGCGGATCATGGCAATACCCCTGCGAGGGTTCCCTGCCCGGCGCCAGCGTCGATTCCGGAGGGCGGGTGTTGCTGCCAGTCACGGAACAGCGCCAGTAACTGAGCTTTGATGGCGAATTCGCGTTCATCCTGTTCGTCCAGCAGTTGCTCCACGCTGGCGATGATTGAGGGGTTCCCGGACATGGCGAGTTTTAGGGCCCGATACTGGATCTGGGTGTAGGTTTTCACCAGCCGATCTATGTCCTCACAGATAGTCTCGAACCAGGGATCGCCCTCGGCGGTTAGTCCCTGATCCTCAAGCAGCCAGGCAAAGGCATGTTCGTAGGCGTACTTGCGAATGGCCATAACCGGTATCTCCCGAAACGCACCGGGCAGTTGATCCAGAGGCTGGACCGCCCGGGCTCCCGCATGGGCCCGGAAGATCTGGCGAAGCGCGTCCGTAAACGGGTTGGTGTCAGGTTTCATGCACTGGGCGAAATAGGCGGCCACCGTTTCCGCGGGCGTGTGGCGAATGTCCAGACCGTCGAACCAGAATCCGCCGGCCGCGGCCGGTGAACGCACTGAATCCAGAATCCGGTCCTTCGGCAGAGTTCCTTCCCAGCGAAAGTCGGGGTCGGACATGAACCACTGTTCCGGGTCGTCAGTGGACTCCAGCAGAACATAGTGCGGGAAGGGATTCTGGTGGAACTTGTTCTCCCGTTCCGGAAGCCGGTAAAGGTCTAGCATGACCATCACCTGGCGATCTGCTGGTCGGTTCTCCACCAGCGACACCAACTGACGGATGTTGGCCTCCTTGGGTTGGTCATGGTCGTACCAGGGCTCGATGCGCACGCCGTATAGCAGCCGGTACCATTCCCGGAACTGGTCGTGGCGTGTATGAGGCGAGTGGTAGGACAGCACGAACCGGCTGTCGACCGAAAAGTCCGCATCCCATACGCCAAAGTAAAAGGGGCGATGGTCCACGCCCGGAGTGCGCTTGATCAACTCGCAAACGCAACTGACGAAGCAGTGTACTTTGATCATCGGGACACCTCCGCGCTCTGGCAGCCCGCCAGGAGGTTCTCGAGGTCTGCTACCGTCTCTGGCGGATTGGCCAGCAAGGCTTCTTCGGGCAGATACAACCCGTGTTCCAGCTCCAGATGCACAATCAGCTGCAGCAGCATGATGGAATCCAGCGCCAGATCGGCGTTCAGACGGGCGCTGCCGTTGAACGCCGCCAGGCGGGCGTTGGGCAAATGCTGTTCGATGACGATCTTGATGGCGTCGCGGGCAGCCGTCATGCCGGCACCTCCTGCTTGCGCGTTGCTGTCGGCTCGTCAACGCTCAGCAACCGGCGGCTGACCTTGCCGTTGGCAAGGCGTGGGATGGCATCGACCTGTTCCAGCAACGCGGGCACCTGGTGGGGCGAAAGTCGGTTCCGGCTCCATTGCCGAAGATGGTCAATGTCCAGTTCTGCTTCCGCCACGAACCGCAGGCACACGCGCTCCCCGGCAAAGCTGTCCGGCTGCTTGAACGCCACAGCGTCGGTGATGCCCGGGTAAGTCAGAAACACGTCCTCCACGGCACCGGGGTAGACGTTGATGCCGGCAACGTTGATGGTGTCGTCGGCGCGGCCCAGGAAATGCAGGTCGCCTCGGGTATCGAAATACCCCAGGTCTCGGCTGTGAATTTCCTGACCGGTGGCCTCCACCGTGATCCGGATCTCGTCCGGGCACTGGGCGGAAATCCCGGCCTGGACTGCAAGATGAGGCAGGGGCTGGCCAAGCTGGCCGGGTTCGTTCAACGTCGGGGCAAGGGCAACACACCCGGCTTCCGAGCATCCGTACTGTTGGCACAGACGCTGGCAGCGGCCCTGAACCTGGCGCAGCACCGGTTCTGGCAGCGGAGCCCCGGAGAGCATGACAGTGTGCAGCCGTTCGGTCGCGGGCAGCATCTGTATCAGCAGGTTCACCAGAGTGGGAGAGGCGTAGAGTAGATGATCGGGGACCGATTTCAGTTGGGCCAGAAGGAAGCGGGGGTTCAGGCTGGTGACTACGTTTGGCTGGGCTCCTCGCGCCAGGGACGCCAACACACCGCAGATCAGGCCGTAGGAATGGGTCACCGGGCAGGCCACCACGGGGGTCAACCCCCGGGCCTCGATGAACTGCGTGACGTAGGCGTTCACCTCAAGGTCTATGTCCCGCCAGGAGCGGGCGATGGTTTTGGGTTTGCCGGTGGTGCCGGAGCTGAGCTGGATCAATTCGCCGCCGGTCACCCCGGGTGCCGGGGTGTCGTTTATCGTCTCGGGCAACGCGCTATCCAGGCCGTCGCCGAACAGCAGCAGGTTGCATCCGGTATCCAGGGCCAGTGCCCGTGCAGCGTGGCGAGGCGTGCCCGGGTGGATCGGCAACACACTTGCGCCCCGGTCTTTCAGCCAAAGGCAGAGCGCCAGCCAGTCGGCGGTGCGTTGCAGACAGACGGCCAGTCGCATCCGCGACGTGTCCCGAAACGAATCCAACGTCGTCAGCGGCTGGACCAGCCGCTCACAATCCGTCTGGCTGTAGGAAGTATTGTCGACATGGAACAAAGTGGCGGTCACGATAACCTCTCCTGATGGTAATCGTTGATGGGTTTGAGTGCTGAGGGCGCCTCAGCCGTCAGCGCATTGGGCACCTGGTGGCTGGTTGACGCCGCGTCGGTTTCCAGCTTTCGCCGAAGCAGTGATTCGGTCCGGATCAAGGGCTTGTCCCAGCCAAGCTTGGCCAGGCGGGGGCGCAATGCCGGTTGTTGCGCACCATAGCTGGCAAGCAGGCGGTGGACCTGGCGCCAGAACCGGCGTTCATCGAAGCCATAGGCCTCTTGCAGAACCAGCGCCAGCTCGCTGAGGTTGTAGATAAACAGGGTGTCCATCACCAGCTCCCGCAATGCTTCCGGTCCCGACATGCGGTAGAACTGGTTGTCCGGGGCCCGGCTGTAGAGACCCTGGCGTGGGCCGAAGTCAGGTTCCGGAATGTCGGAGGGCAGATATTCCCGGACGTATTCCACACTGTCGTGGAAATCCCGCAACATCAGGGCCTGGGGCCAGCCGTTGCGGACCACCAGCAGGCTGTTCTGACCGTGGGCCTCAAGGCCGATGCCGTGGGCTGCCAGCATGTGCCAGACTGGCAGAATCACAGTTGCCAGTGTCGCTTCCAGCCAGGGTTGCAGCCCGTGAAGTTCAACCCAGGGGTGGATGAAGGGCATCCCATCAGGCTCCCACTGCGCCAGGGCATTGAGCGGAATCGCCTGCTCGCCCTCGACCAAGCGCTTGGCAATGGTGGAACGCCAGATGGCCGCCAGTTCCCCTTCGAGGCCAAGCGCCGCCCGCGAGGACGGTTCCCCTGCGGAAAAGGCAAGGCTGGCATACTCCGGCAACAGTCTTAGCGGGTAGGCCCGGGCAAAACGGGGGTCGGCATCTACCACAGACTGCAGCCAATGGCTGATCACCGGCGCCGAGGGCACCGAGTGAGGTTCCAAATGCCGGCGGGAGGACGTGTTATGGATGCCCAGGGGAAGCTTGATGCAAGCCCGGGTTGGATCACTCATGTTGAACAGTGATCGCAACGACTGGCTTGGCCGGTAACGATCACCCACGGGGCCCAGGCCATGGATATCCAGGGACGTCAGCATGGGCGCCAGGTTACTCTGGCTCAGCGCCTGCCAGTGCCATGGGTGGGCGGGCAAAGGGCCGTAGTGTTGCCAATCCAGGCCCGCCCGATGAAAGGCTGCACGCAACAGGTAGGCACCCTCCGCACCAAGCTCGGCCTGCCAGAAGGCCATCTCCGGCACGGGCAGTTGGCGGATCAGGCGGGCCCGTGGCAGGGCCAGCCAGTGAAGCCTGAAGCCTGCGCTGGTCTCCGGGCTGTACCGAAGGAGATCGTTTTCGTGTTCGTGCAGCCCCAGGCGGCTTTTGTAGCAGGGGTGGTAAGGATGTCCTTCATGCAGAGCCCGATCCAGATCCTCGCCGTGCAACTGTCGCCGATTGGCCGACGAATACGAGTGACGCATGGCATCGAGCCGCCGGGCGTTCGCGACGGTTGCAAGCAGCTCGTCGAGCAGCCGGTCCCGGCGGGCCTGGGTGGTCGGTAGTTGACTGACCAGCGTCGACAGGTCGGTGGCCACCCTTCGACCATTCACACTCAGCATCAGCGTGTCCAGATCCAGACGCAGGCGACCAAACCCGCGGACACGGCCCAGGCACCGCCCCTCCAGGGCGCCCAGAGTGAAACTCAGCCACTGCCAGCCAGCAGCGCCCGGCCTGGTCAGGCCATAGCCGATCACGCTCTCGAACATCAGGGCCTCAAGCAACTGGCGCATGACCCGCTGCCCGGGTGATTCGCTGAGGGCCATAACTGGACCCAGTCCGGCGGTGTCGGCATCAGGCGACATCGTGACCCACCTCGGCCATTGTGTTCATCCTGCTTGAAGTTTGGCTCGACTGGTCCAGTCGATACAGTGGATTGGCGATGCTGGTGTAGACCGCCATTTCCAGATCGGCATTCAGTTCATCGACATCGTGCACCCGGGTAAGGAGATTGCCTTTGTAGGGCAGGCGGCTGTCTTCCAGCACCATAGTAACTAGAGCGAGAGCCGGCCCGGTGAGCGTGGCGCGCTGCGAGCGCAGGAAATGCCGCAGGTGTTTAAGCAGCTGGATCTCGGGGAGAAAACCGTCGCCACCCAGTCGGGCAACGACTGAAAGCAGCTGGTTCACAAACAGGTAATAGCAGAAGCGATCCCGGATCATGGCATCCCGGTAGAACAGCTCCGGGGTCTCCCTAAGATCGGGGCACAGCGACAGCAGTTCCTCTCGCCGGCTTTGCGACAGATAGTAGCCCTGGTTGTCCCGGTAAAAGCAGCGTTGCGGGTAGCCACCGCTGATATCCAGCAAGCTGTTCTGTTGATGGGCCTCCAGGGCGATACCGTGGTCGTCATACAGTCTCAGGGCAGGGCCAATGGCACAGTCAAGGTAGTGTTGAAACCAGTCGCGAGCCACGGCACTCATGCTGCGGTTTTCATTCAGTGCAAGCCCTTCAATCAGGCTGGACAGGCGCGAGTGCCTGCCCGGCAACGGATCCTGGGTCAGCGCTGCCAGGCTGACGATGCCGGCATCCTGGCCCCGTGGGAAGGGATTGTTTCGGAAGATAACTTCGAAGCCGCTTTCGCGCTGCCCCGGCAGTTGGACGGTCAGGTAGGCCGGATCCTCAATGATCCGGAACTTTGTCTCCGTATTGGCAAAGCCGGTTTTGCGGATCAGCCGGCTCATGGCCACCCCGGCTTTGAGCTCATGGCGCTTGCTGACCCGGAGCGAATTGGTCACCTTCACCGGAATTGAGAATTTCAGCATCCATTCCGACTGCTCGTTGTAAACAGTCCGGACCGAGGAGGTGGCGGAGAATTCCGGCCCCAGCGCGCCCAGTGGCTGGATCAGCCCCTGATCCATCGCCGCCATGACGTCCGGCTGCAACAGCAGCCAGTCCGCCTGCAGAGGGTGGGCGGGCACCAGGTAATGATCCTCTGGCAGATTGAGCGAGCCTTGGCCGAGGCTGAGCAGGGTTTCCGCCATGGTATGGGCGGGCAGTGGCGCGTCCGAATCCTCCTCAATGCAGGCGGTGTGTACCAAGAAGTAATGCAACCGGAAGCGTCCGGCCAGTTCCGGTGCGTAGGCATCCTGCTGCCAGGCGGCCATGCCCTGGCGGCTTTTCGGCGTGGGGTGGGTGGCGTGGCCAAACAGCAGGGACTGTTCCGAGGCAATAAACCGGTTGTCGCGCAGTGCCGCGTCGCCCCTGCGATGCTCGACACAGCGGATCATGACGCCATAGCTGTCGGTGAGCCGATGGAGAAACTCCAGCTCCCTGCTTTTCCGAAGCTCGGGCACCATGCCGGCAGAGAGTGAGTAGAGTTCCCGCACCAGAAGGCAGAGGGCCTGGAACGGCTCGATATCGGACCAGCAGTGGCGTGCCTCCAGCCATTGCCGGACCCGGCCATACCGGTGCCGGCCGACGGCGGACCGGTACAGAACATCGATGGCCAGTCGCGAGCGCTGGCTACCAAGGACAAGCTCACAGACCCAGGGGCCGAGGAACCGCCCGGACACGTCACCGGTTCGGGCGCTGGCCACCTGCCACTGCCCGAAATCCACCTCTTGCAAGTAACAGTGCAGGAAGGCCTGAAAACTGGCCTGTTCGGCAATCGCCCGGGCAGACGGTCCCATGTCCTCTCTCCAAATCCGAAATTTGGGTCAAATCTAAATGAGAATCGACTGCATGTGAAAGGGTTTTACATTTTTTACACTTGGGCGCTGGCGGCCACGACGCGATGGGGGCGAAAACGCAAAAACAGCGCCACCGCCAGACCAAAGGTCAGCCATTCCCCCAGGGGCAGCGCCACGAGGAGTGGCCAGTCAGGCGCAAAGCGGGCGATGGCGATCAGCAGCAGGGCAGGCAACACCAGGCTTCGCGAAAAGGCGACCAGGGCCGAGGGCATCGCCTTGTGCATGGCCGTCAGGTAGACCGAGAGCAGTACATTCATACCGTTGACCAGGAACAGCGGCCAGAGTATTTCGAGGAACTGGTCCGCCAGCCGGGCCGTGGCCGGATCGGCGGAGGTATCGAGAAACAGCCGGACTACTTGGTTTCCGAACAGCCAGGCAGTGACCACCAGGCTGACCGCAAGTGCCAGGATGATGGCGGCCCCACGGCCCATAAATCCGCGGATCCGCCTGGCATTGCCCGCGCCCAGGTTGTGGCTGATCAGCACGTGCATGGCATCGGATATGCCGTAGAACATCATCAGGCTTAGAAAAATCAGGTAGTTCACCACGGTGAAAGCGGCGACACCGGCCACGCCCTGGGTGGTAATCAGTAACCAGTTGATCAACAGCATCACCAGCCCGACGGACATCTCGTTGATCCACTCGGAGACACCATTGCCAAAGGCCCTGGGGACTTCGCGCCAATTTGTCTGTCGGAACTGGAACATCAGCTTGCGGCCGGCTTTGCGGAAATAGCGGGCCAGAACCGCGAACTGCAGTATCTGCGCCAGGCCCGTGGCCACGGCAGCACCCCGCAGACCGTAATCCAGATAGCCCACCAGCAAGGCATCCAACAGGATGTTCGCACCGGCACCAACCACCAATGCCGTGGTCGCCAGCCCCGGGAAGCCGTCTACCCGCACAAAGTAATACAACACCATGGTGAACAGCTGGGGCACCAGCACCCAGATGATCACCAGAAAATACTCGGACATCAGGGGATAGATATCGGCAGAAGCGCCCAGCAGCCGGTAGATGGGCTCGTGGAAAAGCAGCCCGGCGACTGCACCCGTCAACGACAGGGCCAGGGTTGCCATCAGACATTTGCTGAACATCGACGACGCAGCGTCCGGCCGGCCTTCACCAAGATAGCGACCGGCCCGAACCGTGCCGCCAATGGCCAGTGCCAGGGCAATACCAAACAGGAAGGTAAACCAGGGGATCAGTAGATTCAGGGCTGCCAAGGCTTCCGCCCCGGCGAAATTGCCAATAAAGATGCCATCGACGATATTGGCCGTGGTCAACGCCAGCAGCCCGGCTACCGAGGGCAGGGCATACCGGAAAAACACCGGCCAGTAGGGGCCGATCAGAATAGGATTTTCGGATTCCCTGTTGCTGACTTCATCCATGAAAAATCTGCCCGTTGCCGCCCAGGATCAGTAAAACAGTTCCCTGAGTTTCTCCCCGGGCTCCGGCGCCCGCATGAACGACTCACCCACCAGAAACCCGAAGATGCCGCGGCCGGTCATGGCCTCGACATCGTCGCGGGTCATGATGCCGCTCTCGGTAATGGTCAGCCGGCCCTGTGAGATGCGTTCATGCAGTTCAAACGTGGTGTCCAGCGACACATCAAAGGTATGCAGGTTCCGGTTGTTGATGCCGACCAGAGGCGTGCTCAGCGTCAACGCATCATCCAGTTCCTCGCCATCGTGCACTTCGACCAACACATCCAGCCCGATCTCATGGGCAATACCTTCCAGCTCCTGCATCTGGTCTTTGGTCAGACAGGCAGCGATCAGAAGGATGCAGTCGGCGCCAATGGCCCGGCTCTCGTAGACCTGATAGGGGGCGACCATGAAATCCTTACGGATCACCGGCAGACTGCAGGCGTTGCGGGCGGCGACCAGGTAGTCTTCGTGGCCCTGGAAGAAATCCCTGTCTGTGAGCACGGAAAGGCAGGCGGCGCCGCCGTTCTCGTAGCTCTCGGCAATGACCGCTGGCTCGAACGGATCACGCAGAATGCCCTTGCTCGGCGAAGCTTTTTTGATTTCTGCGATAACAGCAGGAGTCTGCTTTTCAATTCGGCTGCGCAGAGCGTTCGCAAACCCCCTGGCTGCTGGTTGATCCCCAGCCATGGCTTTAAGGTCAGCAACCGAAACCTTGCGTTTGCGATCGTCAATCTCTTCCCACTTCCGATCAACAATTTTCCGAAGAATCGTCGGCGTCTTATCCAAATGTCGTTCAGTCATATCAGGCCCGTATAAAGTTAGCGAGAGACGGAGGGGAGGAAGCTTCCAAAACTGTCTGCAGCCATGGATGGCTGCAGCCAAGCCCTACATGGACGTATTCACGGGCGTGTTTTGGAAGCTTCCTCCCCTCAGGCTCGTCCGGCTGCAAATCAGCAGGCCAGGATCAAAAGCACTGAGAAAAGTCAGCCAGCTCCGACATCTTGCCGGCAGCGAGGCCAGAGCCCATGGCGTCGAGGGCCATATCCACACCTTCTTTCGGTGTCTTGGCCAAACCAGCGACGTAGATCGCTGCGCCGGCGTTCAGGGCAATCAGGTCCCGAGCCTTCTCGGCCATTTCATCGTGGCCTCGACCGAAAGCGGCGCGGATCAGCTTCAGGGAATCCTCTGCGGTATCCACAGTCAGACCCACCAGAGCCTGGCTCTTGATGCCGAGATCCTCCGGGGTGATGTCGTACTCGGTGACTTCGCCGTCTTTCAGCTCCGCCACGTGGGTCGCGCTCGCCAGACTGATCTCATCCAGGCCGTCTTTAGAGCAAACGACCATGATGTGCTCGGCCCCAAGGCGATGCAGCACCTCCGCCATCGGGCGACACAGTTCCCGGTTGAACACGCCCACCAGTTGGCGTTTCACTCCCGCCGGATTGGTCATCGGGCCCAGGATGTTGAAAATGGTCCGGCAGCCCAGCTCCTTGCGGGGGCCGATGGCGTGTTTCATGGCGCCGTGATGGGCCGGGGCGAACATGAAGCCGACACCGATTTCCTCAACGCAGCGGGCCACCTCTTCCGGTTTCATGCTCAGGTTGATGCCCAGCTTCTCCAGCAGGTCGGCACTACCGCTCTTGGACGAGACCGCCCGGTTACCATGCTTGGCCACAAAGCCGCCGGCAGCGGCCACCACAAACGAAGCGGCCGAAGACACGTTGAACAGGTTGGCGCCATCGCCGCCGGTGCCGACGATGTCCACCAGAGGTTCGGCCTTGACCGTAACCTTGGTGGCCAGTTCGCGCATCACCTCGGTGGCGCCGGTTATTTCATCGATGGTTTCGCTTTTCAGGCGCAACCCCATGAGAAACGCGCCGATCTGGGCGTCTGTGGCCTCGCCGTTCATGACGATGCGCATCACGTCCTTCATTTCCTCCCGGGACAGGTCCAGGTTGGAGGCAATGCGGTTGAGAGCTTCTTTCATGTCCATGTGTCGGCCTCTTATTGTGTTCTTAGAAAGTTGCGCAGCAGCTCGTGGCCCTGTTCCGTCATAATAGACTCCGGATGGAACTGCACGCCTTCGATGGGCAGCGTCTTGTGGCGAACACCCATGATTTCCTCGATGGAGCCGTCGTCGTTGCGGGTCCAGGCGGTCACTTCCAGGCAGTCGGGCAGGGTGGCCTTGTCGATGACCAGGCTGTGGTAGCGGGTGGCCTGCAGCGGGTTGCTCAGGCCCCGGAATACGCCGGTGTCCTTGTGGAATACCGGGGACACCTTGCCGTGCATGACCCGGCCGGCCCGGATAACGTCACCGCCGTAGACCTGGCCAATCGCTTGATGGCCCAGGCAAATGCCCAGGATCGGCAGCTTGCCGGCAAAGTGCCGGATGGCCTCCATGGAGATGCCGGCCTCGTTCGGGGTGCAGGGGCCAGGGGAGATCACCAGCCGTTCCGGGTTCAGTTCTTCAATCTGTTCGATGGTGATTTCATCGTTCCGGTACACCTGCACGTCGGCACCAAGTTCCGCCAGGTACTGAACCACGTTGTAGGTGAAGGAATCGTAGTTATCGATCATCAGCAACATAATCTGTCCCTCCGCCTCAGTGGTCGAAATCGTTGTAGGTCATGGCCACCGCGCGGAAAATCGCGCGGCCCTTGTTCATGGTTTCCTTCCACTCGAGGCGGGGTACCGAATCGGCTACCACGCCGGCGCCTGCCTGGATATGCAGGGTGTTGTCCTTGATCACGGCGGTGCGGATGGCAATAGCGGTATCCATGTTGCCGTTGAACGACAGATAGCCTACGGCGCCGCCGTAGACGCCGCGCTTGACCGGCTCCAGCTCGTCGATGATTTCCATGGCCCGGATCTTGGGCGCGCCACTGAGGGTGCCGGCGGGCAGAGTCGCCCTAAGCACGTCCAGACAGCTGGTGTTGTCTTTCAGCCGGCCGGTGACGTTGGAGACAATGTGCATCACGTGGGAATAGCGCTCCACAATCATCTTGTCGGTGAGCCGGACCGTGCCGGTCTCGGAAACCCGGCCGGCGTCGTTGCGGCCCAGGTCGATCAGCATCAGGTGTTCGGCGATTTCCTTCGGGTCGGCCAGCAGCTCCGCTTCCAAGGCCTTGTCCTCGGCGTCGGTGGCGCCGCGCTTGCGGGTGCCGGCAATGGGCCGCACGGTGACCTCTTCGTCCTCCACCCGGGCCAGGATTTCCGGGGAGGAGCCCACAATGTGGAAGTCCCCGAGATCCAGGAAATACATGTAGGGCGAAGGGTTCAGAACCCGCAGAGAGCGATAAAGGTTCAGCGGCGGCGCCTCGAATGGAATCGACATGCGCTGGGAGATCACCGTCTGCATTACGTCGCCGTCGAGCACATAGCCCTTGATCTTGTCGACGGCGGCCTCGAATTTGTCCTGGCTGAAGCCGGAGACAAAATCGCTTTCGTCCACGGCTTTCCCGCGCAGGTGTTCAGGTGTGCGGGGCGCGTCGGCGGTTTGCCGGTGCAGTTGCCCTTCCAGCTCATCAATCCGGGCCTGGGCATTGGCAAAAGCATCTTCCGCGGCCGGATCGGCGTGCACGATCAGGTGCAGCTTGCCGCGCAGGTTGTCGAAGACCACGATCTCGTTGGACACCATCAGCAAAATGTCCGGCGTGCCGATCTTGTCCGGCGGGCAGCTCTTGCGCAGTCGTTTCTCGATGTAGCGTACCGTGTCGTAGCCGAAGTAGCCCACCAGGCCACCGTTGAAGCGGGGCAATTCGTCAAGATCCGGCGCGTGGAAGCGCTTCTGGTAGGCCTCGACGAAGGCCAGCGGATCGTCGACTTCCTCGGTTTCGACAATCTCGCCGCCGCGGCTGATCTCCACCCGGTGGTCAAAGACCTTCAACACCTCGTGGCTGGGCAGGCCGATGATCGAATATCGGCCCCACTTTTCGCCGCCCTGAACGGACTCGAACAGATAGGAGTAGGGCCCGCTGGCGAGCTTGAGGTAGGTGCTCAGAGGCGTGTCGAGGTCGGCAAGTACTTCCCGGTACACAGGGATGCGGTTAAAGCCGGCTTGGGCGAGCTCGGTGAATTGCTCGGGTGTCATGGTACGGTTTCCTGAAATCTGATCTGCATTGTGGATGAAAGCCTGGGCCTCCATCAGGTGGTGCAGGCTCGACCAACAGACGTCGGTCAGCCTCCGGGCTTGCTCAGCCGGTGCGCCATCGCCACCATCGTGTTGCGCGGGTTGTCAGGATGCCTCGCGCTGCAGTCAGATTCAGTCCCTGCACGGCAGGAATCTCCCGTAAAGAAGTGCTCAATGTAAGTTCCTTGTGAGATTACAAAAGCTCGGCCAGCGAATCAACAACGGCATCGGCACCAAGGGTATCCACGGCTGGCCCATAATTGTATCCGTAACGGACCGCCACGCAGGGAATGCCTGCTGCCAGCGCAGCATTAATATCGGCCCCGGAGTCGCCTACCATCACCGTGGTTCCGCGAGTTCCCCCCAGTGTCTCCATGGCATGGAGCAGGGGCGCGGGGTCAGGCTTCTTTACCGGCAGCGTGTCACCACCCACGGTCAGGTCGAACCAGTGGTCCAGTCCCATCTGCTCCAGCAGTGGCGCCACAAACTGTTCCGGCTTGTTGGTAACAATGCCCAGTCGGCAGCCCTGGTTCTTCAGGTGCGTAAGGCAGGCCTCGACGCCGGCATAGACCACCGAATGCTGCCCGTTGATGGTGCCATAGGCGTGATAGAAAATTGCCAGGGCATCGTTGAAAAGGGCGTCGTCTTTGGGCCTAGCAGGCTCCCAGTCCACCTGGCCAGCCAGCGCACGACGCACCAGGACGCCGGCGCCGTTCCCAACCCAATTCCGCACCCGGTCAATGCCGGCGGGGGAGCGGCCAAGGTGTTCGAGCATCTGATCTACCGCGGCCGCCAGATCTGGCGCGCTGTCTACCAGGGTACCGTCAAGATCGAAGAGGGCAACGCCCGGCCAGCGTGGATTGAACAACCCCGACAGGCTCATTGGCTGATCACCCTGCGGGCCTGCTCCAGTTCTTCGCGCATGGCGTCGATCGTGGCTTTATAGTCATCTGTGTTGAAGATGGCGGACCCGGCCACGAAGGTGTCGGCTCCGGCTTCAGCAATTTCCCGGATGTTATCGGTCTTCACGCCACCGTCGATTTCCAGCCGGATATTGTAGTTGCTGGCATCGATACGTTTGCGGGCTTCCCGGAGTTTGTCCAGGGTGCCCGGAATGAACTTCTGGCCACCAAAGCCGGGGTTTACCGACATCATCAGCACCATGTCCAGCTTGTCCATCACATGATCCATGTAATGCAGTGGCGTGGCCGGGTTAAATACCAGACCGGCCTGGCACCCGCCGTCGCGGATGAGCTGCAGTGAGCGATCAATATGGTTGGTCGCTTCCGGGTGGAAGGTAATGTAACTGGCCCCGGCGTCGATAAACATACGGATGAGGTCGTCGACCGGCGATACCATCAGGTGTACGTCGATGGGGGCGGTCACGCCATGCTTGCGCAGTGCCTCGCAGACCATGGGGCCAATGGTGAGGTTGGGCACGTAGTGATTGTCCATCACATCGAAGTGCACCACGTCGGCACCGGCGGCCAGCACGTTGTCGACTTCCTCGCCAAGGCGGGCGAAATCGGCAGACAGGATGGATGGGGCAATCAGGTAAGGGTTCATGACGGCTCTCTCACAACAATGGATAATGGCGTGGTCAGCGGTCCCTGCCGCACATTCAGGATGGCTGCTAGTCTAACAGCTCAGTGGCGTTTTTTCGCAGTCAAAGGATCAGTATCTGTGCAGAGATTCGAGATTTACCGGCCGGGCGTGTTCCGGTTTGTCATCCTGGCACTGATGTTTGCCGTGCCGTCCATCACCCTCGGCCAGGAACAGGGCGAGCAGGCTGGCGAGGCTGCGGGCTCGCCAACGCCAGCTACCGAGTCTGCAAGTCGGGCCCTGGTCTGGACCGGCACCGGCGAACGCTGGTTGAACCAGACCTTTCCCGAGGCAGCGGTATGGCTCGAGCTTGAGGAGGGCGACCGGGCGCTGGGGCTGTTCTATCCGGAAGCCCGGTTGCCGGCCCGCGGCGCGGTGCTGGTTCTTTCGGACGAGGGCGAAACCGCAGCTTCCGGTGTAACCGGAGCGCTGGCAGCGGGTTTGGCTTCCCGGGGTTGGGCCGTGCTCACGCTTGGCCTGGAATCGCCTTCACCGGTATTGAGCGAGATCTTGATGCGGCCGGTAGTAGAGAAACCGGCGGCTGAAGCGGATGCAGAGGAGCAGCAAACATCAGAATCGGTCATGATTGATGTCATGGCCTCAGAGAGCGCCGATGATCTTGAGGCGCGCTACAGAAGTCGAATCAACCAGATGCTCGAGGCCGCACTTGCTCTTCTGGTGGAGCGGGGCTATGAGACACCAGCTGTTCTGGGGGTCGGGCGAGCCAGCATACACGTGACCAACCAGGTGCTGGGGGGTGCAGGCGCAGCCGCGCTTATCTGGCTGGCTCCCCAGTTCTACCCTGTTGACCGTCCTGATCTGCCAGAACGTCTGGAGTCGCTGAGCACTGAACTTCTGGAGCTCTATCCTTCCGGAGCCGTTGATGATCAAACGAAATGGGATATGGGGATGAGGTTGCGCCGGGCCGGGATGGCCGGCTTCGAGCGACAGCCGATTCCCTGGCTCACCCCGGCGCCCGGCGCTCTTGGCGATGCGGTTGCCAGCCGCGTTGCCGCCTGGCTGGAGACCCGCCAGCCCCAGAACTAGCGGATAATATTGTGGCGTTTGATCAGTTCCCAGGCCTGCTGATAGTGAAGCAGGCGTTCTTTGGCAAGGCTCTGGTCGCGTGCACTGACCTGCTGTTGGGCCAGTTTGTCCGGATGGCACTCGGATACTTTTTTGCGGTAAGCCCGTTTGATCACCTCCAAGGAATCCCGCCGGGTAACCCCTAAAAGCTCACAGGCCTGTTGATAACTGGTGGGTCGGGAGAGGCTCTCGCTGTGCCGGGTCCAGACCTTGCTGGCATAGCTGTCGAAGATGTCCTCACTGACGCTCACCGGCAGACCAATCTGGTCAATGGCATCTTCGCAGCGGTAGCGTCTGGGCTTGCCGGGCCGGCCGTTAAGCTGGCTTGCGTGGCAAAGACAAATGGCGGTTTTCAGCGCCGGGGCTGGCCACAGCCGGCGGGACAGGCGCATGGCCAGGCCGCGGACGAAGGGCAGTTGCCCGGCTGACTTTCCTTGCTGGAACCAGCCAATGGCCCGCCGTCGCTGGCGCCTGGACAACCTCATGGCCTTGATCAGGGATTCGGCATACCCGATGTCGGCCTCGGTCACGCGTCCCTCGGACTTGGCGATGTAACCCAGGAAAAAGAACAGGGGGCGCCTGCACCAGCGGGGCAGGTGGGCGCGCTCGATCAGGGCCGGGGCCTGGTGGCCGCAGGCCGAGAGTTCCCGCATCAGGCTGGAGAACTCGGCTTCCATCCGGGCCGGCACCGCCGGTTGTCTGTCATTGCCCGCCATGGCTCTCGGATTTCCTGTTGCCAAGCTGCCTGTCGAGCGCCTGTAGCCGTTCCGGGGTGCCGACATCTACCCATTGTCCTGCGTGGTAGAGGCCTCTCACGCGGCCCTCGCTCATGGCGTTGCGCAGTACCGGCCCCAGCTTCCCCGCGCGGTCGGTCAGGCCTTCGAACAGGCGCCGATGCAGCAGGCTGATGCCGGTGAAGGTCAGTTTGGCCGGCCCGTCGCCAACGAGCAACCCCTGATCAGTGAGGTGAAAATCCCCTTCGGGATGGTGTGGCCGGTTGTCGGTGACAACCAGCAGGGCGACCGCGTCAGCCGGCGGTGTCAGTTGTGACAGGTCGAAATCGCTCCAGATATCGCCATTGATCACCAGGAACCACTCAGACTCATCATCGGCAAGCAGGGGCAGGGCGCGCACTATGCCACCTGCGGTTTCCAGGGGCTCGCCTTCCCGGGAGTACTGAATGGACAGTCCGAACTGGTCGCCATTGCCCAGGGTTTCTTCAATCTGGTCACCCAGCCAGGCATGGTTGATCACCACCTCACGAATTCCCGCCCGGCGCAGATGGGCCAGGTGGTAGCTGATCAGAGGCTTGCCGGCGGCCCGGAGCAGGGGCTTCGGTGTGGCCAGGGTCAGTGGCCGCATGCGTTCGCCTTTGCCGGCGGCGAGAATCATGGCTTTCACGGCTGCGGCTGCTCCTTGCCAATGCTCGCCTCGATCCGGGGCATGACCGTGTCGCTGAGCCATTCATGGAAATGGCGCAGGGCCGGCTGCCGACCGCTGGCAACAATCAGGTACTGCACAGTCCGGGGAATGTCATTGAGATACCCGTGCTTGCCATCGCGGATTGATAGCCGGGCAAAAATCCCGGCGGCCTTCAGGTGGCGCTGCATGCCCATCAGTTCAAACCACTGGCGAAAGGTTTCCGGATCAGCCCGGTGCAGGCCCGCGTCCCTGCTGCTCTGCCGAAACAGCTCCAGCCACTCGCAGATGCGCTCCTCCGGCCACTGGATGTAGCAATCTTTCAGCAGGGACACGACGTCGTAGGTGACCGGGCCGATGACGGCATCCTGGAAATCAATGACGCCGGGGCGCGGTTCGTTGTGGCGGACCAACAGGTTGCGAGAGTGGTAGTCCCGGTGGACTGTCACTTCCGGTTGCGCCAGCGCGCTCTCTCTCAGCATGGAAAACGTGGTGTCCAGAAGGGCTCGCTCACTGTTTCCGAGGCTCATGCCCAGATGCTGCTCCAGTAGCCAGTCCGGGAAGAGGGCCATTTCCCGTTCGAGCAGCGTCGCATCGTAGGGCGGCAACGGGTAATCCTCAGGGGAAGGCTGTCGGGCAATGAGGGTCAGTTCCTCAAGGGCATTCCGGTACAGCTGGTCAGCGGATTCGTCGTTCAGTTGGCCGAGCATCAGCTGATCGCCAAAATCCTCCAGCAACAGAAAGCCCTGTTTCAGGTCTGACTGGACGATTTCCGGCACGGCAATGCCCTGCTGGTGCCAGTGTCGGGCGATTGCCACGAAAGGCTCGCAGTCTTCATGCTCAGGGGGCGCATCCATGACGATAAATGGCACCCCGTCAGAGGGGGGCGTCGCCTGACGTGCGTGCTGCCAGACCCGAAAATAGCGGCGAAAACTGGCGTCGCCGGAAACCGGTTCGGCTTCACTCTGTTCGAAACCGGGGAACTGTCTGACCCAGTTGGTCAGCAACTGCAGGCGGTTATCCATAGCTCGGGTTGCGATCCTGAAATTAAGTTGTCGCTGACAGCGAAAGTTAGCAGACGAGTATAAAGAGGGTAAATCGGTTTTGCAGCGGAGTTTCCGTTAACAACCCCGGAGGGCACGTGTAAACTAGGCGGCGATAAATGCCCGTCCTCCAATTCACCCGGAACAGGATCCAGCCACCGTGCCATGCCCCGAACGCCCACTGCAATCGCCGGAAAGCCGGTGGCAGAGCCGGTCTGGCCGTTTGCTGCTGGCCGTGCTTTCGGGCTTGTTTGCTGTGGAAGGGTATGCCCAGACACCGCCGTCAGCGGCGGAAATTGACTGGCGCCCCAGGGCGGAGTTGCCACCCGAGGTGAGGTCTTCGTTGCCCCTGTTCTGTGAAGGTGGCTATTTGCCGTCCGGTAGCACCAACGGCGTTGGCGGTGCATTCGCTGGCGGCTCTGACACCGAGCAACCACTGCAGGCCAGCGGCCTGAATGCACGCTACGAAATTGACCGCGAGCTGTTTCTCCGGGGCGATGTCCGGATACGACAAGGAGGCTTCGAGGTAACCGGTTCAGAAGCCCGCTACAGTCAGCAGCAGGGCGCCGTCTCGGTGCAGGGGCCGCTGGTCAGTCGCGGTGAAGGCTTTTTGCTGACTGGTGAGGACGCAAATTATGATGTGGAAACTGGTCGCCTCGACATCAACACGGCGACGTTCCTGCTTCATGGTCCTGAAATGCGTGGAAGCGCCGGTAGCCTGGCACGGATCAGTGAGGAAGAGGTCGTCATTGAAGATGGTTTTCTGACCACCTGCGGCCCCAGGCAGAATGATTGGGCAATCGTAGCTTCAGATATTCGTCTGGACCGGGCGGAGGGTTTTGGTACCGCCAAACACGTTCGGCTGGAAGTTCTCGATGTGCCGGTGTTCTACTGGCCCTGGGCCAGTTTTCCTATTGATGATCGCCGCAAGTCCGGTTTCCTCTACCCGCAGTTCGGCTCTTCCAGTGCCGGCAGTGGTGCCTTCATCGCGGTTCCCTACTACTTCAACCTCGCACCCCACTACGACGCCACGCTGACCCCCCAGTACATACATGGCCGGGGTCTGTTCAACGAGGTGGAGGGGCGATACCTCAGCTCACTGGGGGAAACCACTCTCCAGCTCGGCTATATCGGCAATGATTCCGCGTTTCAGGAAGAGAACCCTGGCGAATCCGGTGAGCGCTGGGCTCTGGATGCCACCACCCGGGCTGCCTTTGGCGGTGGCTGGAGGGGCTACGGGGATTTTTCGGTGGTAAGCGATGAAGACTATCTCAGCGACCTGAACCGCAGCCTGGAGATCAACCAGGCTACCCACCTTCAGAGGAAGGGGGGAGTGACCTACAGTAGCGATCAACAGTATTTCGATGCCTACCTCAATGACTACCAGACCATCAGTGATCGCATTGCCGAAGTGGACAAGCCCTATGCCCAGTTGCCGGAAGTCATATACGCAGGGCAGGTCGGCGCAGGGATTGTGGAGGCTAACCTGGAAAGCCAGTACACCGTGTTTTACCGGGATAACGAAGCACTGACCGGTCTGGACCGGGCCAACGGCCAGCGCTTCCGGGCGCGACCGGAGCTGGCATTGCCAATGCGTGCATTGTGGGGGTTCAGCCGGCCTTCGGTGAGCGTGGATTACACCCGTTACGACTTGGAGGACTATGACCTCGGCGATGGCACCTTCGATCGCACCGTGCCGGTCGCGGAATGGGATAACGGCTTGTATTTCGACCGCCAGAGCAGCCTGTTTGATGTGCCCTACAACCAGACGCTTGAGCCCCGGCTCTATTACGCCTGGGCCGATGCCGATCCGGACCAGAATGACATCCCGGATTTCGACACCGACCTCCAGACCTTCCGGTTCGAGCAGCTGTTTCGTCCGGATCGGTTCACGGGCGGTGACCGCGTCGGTGATGCCAACCAGTTGACCGTGGCCTTGACCAGCCGTTTCAATGACCTGCTCACCGGGGCCGAGCGTGCCCGGTTCAGTATTGGTCAGGTGCAGTATTTTGAGGATCGTGAGGTGACGTTGTTTGGTGAAGGTGCCGGTACCCGGAGCCGTTCACCGCTGGCGGGCGAAGTGGTGCTTAACCCTCTTGATACTCTCGAAATCCGTTCCTCCGGTCTATGGGATCCGGATACCGGGGATACCGAGGAAGGCCGGAGCCAGTTGACCTTCCACTCCGGTGATTACCGGTACCTGGCCAGTGTCGGGCACACCTACAGCCGGGATGAGTTGGAACAGTCGGATATCGCGGCGGTTTTCCCGGTGTCAGACCGTGTTAGTCTGATCGGCCGCTGGGTCTATGACTCGACTCTGGACCGGACCGTCGGATCCCTGGCCGGGCTGGAATACAATAACTGCTGCTGGAGTGTTCAGGTGGTTCACCAGAATTACCTGACCGACGACCGGGAGCTGGACAGCCGAATACTGTTCCAGATCCAGCTGAAGGGCCTTGGCGGCAGCGATGGTGCCTCATCGAGTATTTCACAGGCCATTTACGGTTTTGATGAAAGGGAGCGTCGTCGTTTTGGAACTCCCTGACTGGATCTCGGACTAAGGCCCCCAAAACGCCAGAAAAGCTCAAATTCTATTTGCAGAGGTGATTATGAAGGCGACCCTTCGCCATGGTGTTCAAGCGTTACTGATTCTTCTTGCCGTTCTGGCCCCGCTGTCTGTTCAGGCCGAGCGCAAGTTGCTGGATCAGGTGGTGGCCATTGTCGACGAGGATGTCATCCTGCAGACCGAGCTGGAGGCGCGAATCAGTACCATTACCAGTCGACTCAGTGCCCAGGGCACGGCGTTGCCGCCGCGGCAGGTGCTGGAAGAACGGGTGCTTGACCAGTTGATTACCGAGTCGATCCAGATGCAGATGGCAGACCGTGCTGGCATGCGCATCAGCGATAACGAACTGAACGAAACCATGGCCAACATTGCCGAGCGCAATGGCATGACCCTGGCGCAGTTTGAAAACCAGCTGGCTGCCGAGGGCGTGACCTACAACCAGGCCCGCGAGCAGATCCGCAGGGAGATGCTCACCAGCCGGGTCCAGCAGCGCCAGGTTGGCAACCGGGTTCGGGTAACCGATCGGGAAGTGGAAAACTACCTTGAAAGCCTGGAAGCCCGTGGTGGCAATAACGCCCAGTACCGGCTGGCGTATATTTTTGTCAGCGTTGATGATCCGTCAGACGAAGCAGAAGTGGATGCGGCCCGGGAAAAAGCCGAGCGTCTTCGCAATGAGATTGTCAGTGGCCGTGATTTCCGCGAGGTGGCCGTTGCCGAGTCTGATGCCAGCAACGCCCTGGAAGGTGGGGATATGGGCTGGCGTGACGAAGGCCAGTTACCATCTCTGGTTGCCCCGGTCGTGCCGGAGTTGCCGGTGGGTGAACCGTCGGAAGTGCTGGAAAACAACAGCGGCTTCCATCTGGTGATGGTGATGGACAAACGGGGGGGCGAACAGCAGCAGGTGATCCAGCAGCATCGGGTCCGTCACATCCTGGTGCGGCCTTCCGAGGCAACCACCGACAGCCAGGCCGAGACCATGATCCGCGACCTGTATCAGCAGCTCCAGGACGGAGCCAGTTTCAGTGCCCTGGCCAGGGAGTATTCTGACGATCCGGTGTCGGGTTCAGATGGTGGGAATCTGGGGTGGGTAAGCCCCGGTCAGATGGTGCCGGCGTTTGAACAGGCAATGCTGGATGCCGACATTGGCGAGTTGCAAGGGCCGTTCCGCTCCCAGTTTGGCTGGCACATCCTGCAGGTGCAGGAGCGCCGCCAGAAAGACATCAGCGGGGATGTGCGCGACGCCGAGGCCCGCCAGGCCATCTACCGCCGCAAGTTCGAGACCGAGTTGCAGAACTGGCTGCAGGAGATCCGCGATGAGGCCTTCATCGAGTTCAAGGGCGAGTACGCCAAGGACGCGCCCGCCGAAGAAGAGCCGGTCTCCTGATGAGTAATCCGGTGGTTCTGGCACTCACCGCCGGCGAACCCGCCGGCATTGGTCCGGAGCTGTGCCTGCAGCTGGCGCTGGAGGCCCGGACCTGCGGTGTGGTGGTGGTTGCCAGCAGGCCGCTGCTGGAGGCCCGGGCGAAGCAGCTGAATCTGAACGTTGAGCTTCGTCCCTGGCAGCCCGGAGAGGCCCCGGAGATGGAAGCAGGCCTGCTGTCGGTGCTGCACGTGGACGGTTGCGCCAATCACCAGCCCGGAACGCTGGATATTGGCAGCAGTGCTTATGTCCTGAGAACACTGGAAGTCGCCGCTAACGGGTGCCTCAGCGGCGATTTTGACGGCATGGTGACGGCTCCGGTCCACAAGGGCGTTATCAACGACGCCGGCATTTCGTTCAGTGGCCATACCGAGTTCCTGCAGGAACTGTGCGAGGTTGAGCGTGTGGTCATGATGCTGGCTACCGAGGAGCTGCGGGTTGCGCTGGTAACCACCCACTTGCCGCTCAGGGACGTTTCCGCCGCTATTACCCCGGAGCGCCTGAATCAGGTAACGCGAATTCTTGATGCCGATCTGAAAAAGTTCTTCGGGATTGACCGGCCCAGAATTCTGGTGGCAGGCCTGAACCCCCACGCCGGGGAAGGCGGCCACCTCGGGCGGGAGGAAATCGACATCATCGAGCCAACCCTCGAGAGCCTCCGTGCCGAGGGCATTTCACTGACCGGCCCCCTGCCCGCCGATACCCTGTTTACACCACACTGGCTTGACCAGGCCGATGCGGTTCTGGCCATGTACCACGACCAGGGGTTGCCGGTACTGAAGTTTCAGGGCTTCGGCCGTGCCGTGAACATTACCCTGGGGCTACCCATTGTCCGGACCTCCGTGGACCATGGTACCGCCCTGGATCTGGCTGGCACCGGCAGGGCTGATGCCGGCAGTCTGCATACGGCCCTGAAGGTGGGCGAGCAAATGGCTCGCTGTCGCAAATCCGCAACTGAAGAGACCCGTTCGTGAGCAACAAAGCCGGCCATCAGGCCAGAAAGCGGTTTGGCCAGAATTTCCTCCATGATCCGGGGGTCATCGAGCAGATCATCCGGGCCATTAACCCGAAACCCGATGACGCCATTGTGGAAATTGGCCCCGGCCTCGGCGCGCTGACCGAGGAGATACTGGCGGTAAACCCGAAGCTTCAGGTGGTGGAGCTGGATCGCGACCTGATTCCGGTGCTGCGCACCAAGTTTTTCAACTACCCCGAGTTCCGGATCCACGAGGCGGACGCGCTGAAGTTTGATTTCAGCCAGCTCATGGTGGACCGTCCCCTGCGGATTATCGGCAACCTCCCATACAATATATCCACGCCCCTGATCTTCCACCTTCTGTCCCAGGCCGGTGTCGTGCAGGACATGCACTTCATGCTGCAGAAAGAAGTGGTTCAGCGGATGGCTGCAGTGCCCGGTGACAACAATTACGGTCGCCTTGGCATCATGACCCAGTATTTCTGCAAGGTGCAGCCGCTGTTTGAAGTGGGTCCCGGCGCTTTCCGCCCGGCGCCGAAAGTGGATTCCGCCATTGTCCGGCTGGTCCCCCACGCGACACTGCCACATCCCGCGAAGGATCTGGCGACGCTCCAGGCTGTGGTTCGCACGGCGTTTAACGCGCGCCGCAAAACCCTGCGCAAGGCACTGGGCGGTCTGGTCACGGCTGAACAACTCCAGAGCCTGGGCATCAATGATGGCCTGCGACCGGAGAACCTGGGCTTGGCTGACTACGTCGCCATTGCAGATCTGCTTTTTGAGGAAAAAGGCGCAGTTAACCTGGCAAACGAGGTAAGTGATGACTGACTACGCCATTGGCGATATTCAGGGCTGTTACGAACGTTTGAGAGATGTCCTGGATAAAGTGGATTTCTCCCCTTCCCGTGATCGTTTGTGGGTGGCCGGCGACCTGATCAATCGTGGCCCGTCCTCGCTGGCAACCCTGAGGTATATCGAGAGCTTGGGCGATTCCGCAGTGGTGGTTCTCGGCAATCATGACCTGCACTTGCTGGCGGTGTCGTTGGGCGGGCATGAGCCGCGACGCAAGGACACCCTTTCCGATATCCTTGACGCTCCCGATCACGACCGGCTGGTGAACTGGCTCCGACAGCAGAATCTCTGCATTCACGATCCGGTCCGGAATCTGGTGATGACCCACGCCGGCCTGCCCCACATCTGGACGGTCAGCCAGGCCATGGCCTGCGCCCGGGAGGTGGAAGCTGTCATCCGGAGCGATGCTGCCGAGGAATACTTCACCCACATGTACGGCAACCAGCCTGAACGCTGGGATGGAACCCTGCAGGGGATGGAGCGCTGGCGGGTTATTACCAACTATTTTACCCGCATGCGCTTTATTGCCGAGGACGGCACCCTGGAGCTGGCGGCCAAGGAAACCGTTGACAGTGCCCCGGAAGGTTTTGAACCGTGGTTTCGTTTCCCTCGCAATGACGATGTCCGTGTGGTGTTTGGCCACTGGGCAGCGCTGGAAGGAAAAACCGGCAGCGACCGGTTTATCGGCCTGGATACCGGGTGTGTCTGGGGGGGAGCCCTGACCATGATGAATCTGGATACGGGAGAAAAGATCCACTGTGACTGCTGAGCCCGTACAACACACGGCAGGCCGAGTCCTCGGAGTTCCCCTGGTGGCGGGTGCCTTTCTGGCGCTCCTGGCCGTGATGGCTGGTGCCTTTGGCGCACACGGCCTGCGCAATCTGGTCAGTGAGCGAGGGCTTGAAGTTTTCCAGACTGCCGTCACATATCAAATGTACCATTCCATAGCGCTGGTTCTGTTGGCGCTGCTTGCCGGGCTGGGGCTTCCCAGAAAGTTACTGGGCTGGTCGGCGGGATTTTTTCTGGCCGGTATCCTGTTATTCAGTGGCAGTCTTTACCTGCTGGTGCTGACAGATATCCGCTGGATCGGCCCGATCACACCCCTTGGCGGGGCGTGCTTCATGGTGGGCTGGGCGCTGTTAATAACCGCCGGTCTCCGCCGGAACAAATGATGAATGCAGAGGTTCAAGAGTCACGATGCAGGTACAGGTAAATGGCGATGCGATGGAGCTGCCGAATGGCGCCACCATTGCCACGCTGATTGAAAAGATGGCTCTCGCGGGCAAGCGACTGGCGGTCGAGGTGAACGAAGACATTGTGCCCCGTAGCCAGCATCCGGAATTTACCCTGAGCGATGGCGACCGTGTAGAAGTCGTTCACGCGATTGGCGGCGGTTAAACTGGCCGGTCCACCCGACCCATCAACCACAGCGGTTTCCATCCTCCCGTATTCAAATTATTCAGGAACTTTATGACAGAGACATCCGAAATCCAGCTTCCAGAAGACAGACCGCTAGAAATTGCCGGGCGGGTTTACCAGTCTCGTCTGCTCGTTGGCACCGGCAAATACCGTGACATGATGGAAACCGGTCATGCCATCGAGTCCAGCGGTGCCGAGATTGTCACCGTTGCGGTTCGCCGTACCAATCTCGGCCAGAATCCCGATGAGCCCAACCTGCTGGATGTGATTTCCCCGGACAGTTATACCATTTTGCCCAATACCGCCGGTTGTTACACCGCCAAGGATGCCGTGCGCACCTGCAAATTGGCTCGGGAGCTCCTGGATGGTCATGATCTGGTGAAGCTTGAAGTGTTGGGTGAGGAGAAAACCCTTTATCCGAACATGACTGAAACGCTGGTGGCCGCCGAGGAATTGATCAAGGATGGCTTCAAGGTGATGGTCTACTGCTCGGATGACCCGCTTCTGGCCAAGCGCCTGGAAGACATGGGCTGTGTCGCCATCATGCCGCTCGGTGCGCCAATCGGTTCCGGGCTGGGTATCCAGAACCGGTACAACATCCGGTTGATCGTGGAAAACGCCAAGGTACCCGTACTGGTCGACGCCGGCGTCGGCACTGCATCAGACGCCACCATCGCCATGGAGCTGGGTTGCGACGGCGTATTGATGAATACCGCCATTGCCCAGGCCAAAGACCCGATCAAGATGGCCAATGCCATGCGCCTCGCCATCGAGGCAGGCCGGGAAGCCTACCTGGCAGGCCGGATGCCCAAAAAACTCTATGCCAGTGCATCCTCGCCCATTGATGGCACCTTCTTCTGATCTCGGGCACAATCCTGACTAATGATAACCGAGGGCCGGCATTGAACGACCGGCCCCGACAACGATAAATCAGAGCGCTGCTGTCCTGCCATGACTGATCAGAAACCCAGTCGCCGCGAGGCGATTCTTCATGCCCTTGTGGAACTCCTGGAGACGGATCCGGGAGCCCGAATCACCACCGCCGGCCTTGCCAAATCTGTTGGCGTTACCGAGGCGGCCCTGTACCGACACTTTCCCAGCAAGCGGAAGATGTTCGAGGCGCTTATCGAGTTTGCCGAAGAGGCCGTGTTTTCCCGCTGTCAGGTGATCCTGCAGGAGCAGGAGGATGTGCGGGTTCGCCTCCAGCAACTGGTGCACCTGGTGCTGGTGTTCGCGGAGCGCAACCCGGGCCTGTGCTGTGTGCTGACCGGCGATGCCCTGATGGGCGAGAACGACACCCTGCGCAAACGTGCCTCCCAGTTCTTCGAACGACTGGAAACCCAGGTGCGCCAGACCCTCAAGGAAGGCGAAATCCGCCAGGGTTTACGACCCAGAACCACGTCTGCCCGCGGTGCGGATTTTGTACTGGTGTTCGTTGAAGGCCGGATCCAGCGGTTTATCCGGTCTTCGTTCTCGCGGTTGCCCTCGACCGACTTCGACGAGAGTTGGGGGCTGGTTGCTGAGGGTGTTTGGGGCTGAATTTCGGCGTTGGTCGCTTTTCCGTAGCCTGATTCCTTGGGAGTTGGGCGCTGTCGGGCGGGGCTTTTCCGGAACCGCTACGAGCACATCCATGTGCGCTTGGCGTCGGCCATCCTTGGCCGCCGACATTCCGTAAAAGCCCCGCCCGACAACGCCTCTCCAAGCTTTGAGATATCTCTCGTGTTATCAAAATAGCCTGTAGGTTGGATTAGGCGAAGCCGTAATCCAACACGACACTTTGGGGATGCTTTCACTAAGTCGGATTACGACTTCGTCTAATCCGACCTACTAAGCTTTCTTTTCAGTTTTCGCGTTATCGCCACAGCGCCGCCGGCACGGGATGGGAACCTTCTTCCCGGAATGTCGACGGCCATGGATGGCCGGCGCCAAGCGCACATGGATGTGCTCGTAGCGGTTCCGGGAAGAAGGTTCCCATTCCGTGCCTGCCCCAAAGGTTTCAGGCTAGGGAACACACTCTGAAGGCAAGCACTAACGCAATCAGTCGTGTCCAGAGGCCGACCGCAAAATTGACCGAACAGGCTCCCAGACAGCCGGTGCCGAAATCAGAATATCCCGGCCCCACAGGTCCGCAGGATAGCCCTCAGGCACTTCACTAAAATGCCCCGCTGTAGCTCCAGCCTCCAGGGCGATCAGGCGGGCGGCGGCGAAGTCCCAGGGGCTGACGTTTTCATAGTAGATATCCAGTCGGCCGCAGGCCACCCAGCAGATATCCAGGGCCGCGGAACCGATGCGGCGCAGGTCGCGGCACTGGTGGATCATGGCGTCCAGGCGTTTGACCAACGGTTCAAGGCTGTCTTTGGTGTAGGGGAAACCGGTGGCGAACAGGGAGTCACGGGGAACCGTGGCGCCACTGTGCCGGATGGGACGACCATTCAGCGTCGCACCTTCTGAGCGGGTTGCCCGAAAGGTTTCTCCGGGGAAGGGCGCATGCACCACGCCCGCCTGGACGCGGCCTTTTTCGGCATAGGCTATGGACACTGCCACCTGGGGATGGCCATAGGCATAGTTCACGGTGCCGTCGATGGGGTCCACGATCCAGAGGGGGGTGTCCAGCTCTTCGGCCTGGCTGAGGTCGGGCATGGTCTCTTCAGAGAGGATTCGATGATCGGGAAAGCGTTTGCGGATGGCTCCGGTGATGAATTCGTCGGCCATCACATCCGCATGAGTGACCAGTTCGGTCTGGTGCTTGTAGTCGGTGCGCAGGGCGTTGCTGTCCCGCTCGCGGCGAATCAGTTCGCCGGCTTCCCGGGCCAGGTTTTCGGCAAAGTCGGTAATCTCGAGCAGAGAAACAGAATCAGACATGGCGCCCCCGTTTGGTATCCCGTAAGAGAGTGAGGGCGCCAGTCTAACACGGCAGAATCAGAGGCTGTTCAGCCACTGCTCCATCTTGTCCATGGCGGTGACCAGCCGAGGACATGCCTGTTTGACGAACTCGTCGCCCAGTTCCTGGTCGGCATAGTCACCGCCGGCCAGATGCAGCGATTCGGCGCCGTCGAAGTCGACAAAGGCCAGGCGGGCGGCCAGGTGATCCGGCACGAAGCCGAAGTCGCTGGCGGGCAGGATGGCGACGCCGGTGTTTTCCAGCAGCGCCTGGCAGAAGGCCTGGCTGGTCTTGATGTCTTTCCTGGCCAGTTGCTCCCGGAACCCGGAGAAGTCGGGGAACAGGTAGAACGCACCTTCCGGTTTCTGGACCACGGCGCCCATCTCGGTCAGGCGGCGATGCATGTACTCGCCCACAACCTTCAACACACGGCGGGATTGCTTCAGGTACTCCTCCATGTCGTCACCCCCGTTGAATGCAGCGATGGCCGCATGCTGGATGGGGGCGCTGGTGGCGGTGTAGGTTTCGCTGGCGATGATCGCCATGGCGTCCTGCAGTGGCCGGAGCTCCTTGGGGAAGATGAATGTGCCCAGGCGCCAGCCACCGGCACCCGCCCACTTGCTCAGACCGGTGCTGATGATGGTGCCTTCCGGGTAATAACGGGCGATGGATTTGTGTTTGCCTTCAAAATGCACTTCACCGTAGATTTCGTCCGACAGAAGGATCAGCTTGTACTTGCGGGCCACGTTGGCGATGGCCAGCAACTGGTCGTCGGTGTAGGTACAGCCAGTCGGGTTGGACGGATAGTTCAGGATAAGAATCCGGGGCCGCGAGGGGTCATCGCGACAGATGATATCCAGCTCCTCAGCGGTGAGCTGCCAGTTGTTTTCGGCATGGGTCGGCAGCCAGTGCACGGAACGGCCAATTATCCGGGCCTGCGGGGCATAGGAAACCCAGCTCGGGCGCGGGATCAGGAGATCGCCGTAGTACGCCAGCTGCAACATGAACAGCAGTTCCTTCGAACCCGGGCCGATCAGAACATCCTCCCAGGTACAATGCATGCGCTCGCTGCGGTTGATATAGCCGGCAATGGCTTCGCGCAGGCCCTTGAGGCCCTTGACCGGCAGATAGTCCTTTTCGTGGGCGTGCTCTTTCAGCGCCTCCACCACGCGATCGGGAACCGGGAACGGGGATTGCCCCAGCCCGAGTTTGATAATGTCCTTACCCTCGGATTTGAGCTGATTGCTCAGCTCGTTGATGCGAAGGGTGGCCGAGGGCTGAATGCCCCTGACGTTCAGGTTGATCGCGTAACGGTGGTCGTTTTGTATGTCCATTGTCCCTGTCTGTTGGTTGGAAGTGACCCCGTCAGTATAGAAAACCCAAACATATCTGTGATCTCGTGGCGGATAGGTGATTGCCGCAGTTTGGCGTCAGACTTTGGTCGCTAGCGGGATTTGATCCAGACTTCAACACGGCCATTGCGCGGGCTGCCGCTGCCGCCCACCGGCATGTACTGGCCATACCCGGTGTAGGCAACCTCCGGCACGTTCACTTCCTGTAAAGCCTTGCGGACCGACAGCGCGCGAAGCTCGGAGATCATCTGGGCTCGAAGCTCGTGGCTCTGGGTGTCGGCGAACCCGATCAATAACAGGTCGTCAGAGGATCGGCCGTTCTGGAGCAGGTACTGCTGAATCCGCAGCAGGTCGCGGCGCGCCTTGTTATCGAGCTTGGTTCGGCCTTCGGAGAAGCGGAAATTGACCGTCAGGCGGTGGTAGTTACCGGTCAGTCGGCGAAAGCTTTCGGGTGTCGAGTCGTCGAACTCCGGCTTCACCGCGATGGGGTTCTGTGAAATGAACCCGGATTCGGCCACCAGTGCCTGCCCCTGCTGGCCGAGGGCGAATCCGATCAGGCCGGCGGAATGCGGTGGGACATCACTTCCCGGCGTGTACATGTACAATCGACGTGACAGCGGGTAGTCCTCGCTGGCGACGGTGAGCTGGTTGGGGCGCAAGGCAGAGGCGTTGCCTTCCGAGATGGCCAGCAGTTTGCTGTCTCGAACCGAAGCCAGGCCGGAGAAGCCGATGCCGGAGGGATCCCGACTGACGTCATCGGATAGCTGGTCGTTGGATTCGTAGCGCCTGGCGTTGTTGTCCAGTTCGAACGCTTTCCCCAGTACCAGGGATTTGAAGGTGTCCCAGGTCCCGGAACGGTCATCCCTGGCGTAGAGGTGAATCGGGCGCTCCGGGCCACCCAGCTCTGACCAGTTCCGGATCTGGCCGGAGAATACCCGGCCCAGGGTCTCGATACTCATTGTGCTGACGGGATTGGACGGATGAACCAGAATCGCCAGTCCATCGATGGCAATGACGTGCTCGCTCTCTGGCGCAGTGAGGTCCGCCCGGGCGCGAAACTGTTCCGCTTCCTGCGGTTTTACCGGGCGGGAAGAGGCCCAGATGTCCGCTTTGCCGGCGGCCAGCGCCTTAAAGCCGGTGCTTGATCCGTGGGCTGCCACCAGCACTTCGGCCGTCCTGTTGTTCACCGGTGCTCGCAGAATCTTTTCGTTTTCCACGCCCGTGCCCCTGGACGTAACCTGCCCGCCGCCGTGCTCTTCCAGGTAGCCGGTAACCAGCATGGGCGCCAGGGTCGCGCCAATGGTGTTGGAGCCGTGAATTTCCAGATCATAGGCCTGGGCCTGGAACGCCATAATCGTTGGTAGCAGCAGCCCCGTGAGTTTTGAAGTCATCCGTGTGAATCGCGGCATCTTGATAAAAACCTTTACCAGACAGGTGGTTGGGAACCGAGAAGGATGCTTCAGAAATATGACAACTGTGTTTCATCGACCGCGCGCCATGCGGGTCCTGGGAGGAGTCTGTAAAAAAGTGTTAAGCAGTCCGCGGAGAACAAGGCCGGGCTCGCCTATAGTGATGCATCCGCCGTAACAAAAATAAACACTGCGGGCAGAGGCACATTCATGGATGCCATCACATCAGAAACGGGGCAGGCTGTTGTTTGTCCCACTCAGTCGCTTCCCCTGAAAAAGGTGTTGCTGGTTGACGATCACGCGCTCTTCTCCCAGGGGTTGGCGGGACTTATCCGGCAGGAGGAGCTTGCCAGAGAGGTTATCACCACGAGTACCGTCGAGGTTGCCTCAAGTCTCCTGGCCCGCCAGGATGATTTTCAGCTTATCCTGCTTGATATTGCACTCCAGGGCGAAACGGGGCTGGCCTTGTTACCGAGGCTGGCAGTTCACCGGGACCCACCTCCGGTGGTGATCATTTCAAGTAGTGAAGATGAGGCGACGGTGCGGGCAGCAAGGGCAGCCGGTGCCAGTGGTTTTCTGGCGAAATCCGCCGGAAGGTCGGCTCTGGTGAGTATGGTTCGGTCTGTGACCCGTGGTGAAGGGTACTTCCCGGGCGATGTTCAACCGGTGGCTCGGGATCTGGCGTTAACACCGCGGCAAATGGATGTCCTGCTGCTACTGGCTCAGGGCTTTCCCAACAAGCGCATCTGCCAGAGTCTGAATCTGACCGAACACACGGTGAAAACCCATCTCAAGGCCATCTTTACCCAGCTTGGTGTTCACAACCGGACGGAGTGTGTGAATCTGGCTCGTGCACGGGGGTGGCTGTGAGGGCCGCCGGTAGCCGCACCCAAAACATCGACCCCCGTCCCGGCTCTGTTTCGACGCCACAGGTTCCCCCCATCAGCCCAACGAATTCCTTTACGATGGTCAGGCCCAGGCCCAGGCCGGGGTAATCTGTCTGGCCCAGGCCCCTGACGTAGGGTGAGAACAGGGAATCGTTCAGCTCGGGGGGCACGCCGGTTCCGTTATCCGACACCTCCAGCAGAACATGCGTATCCACGTGGCGTGCGGACAGGTTAATTCCATTGCCTCCGCTGTGTTGCAGTGCATTGAACAGCAGATTCTGGAGCACCCGGGACAGTAGGGATGGATCGGCCATGACCGCGAAGTCGTCAGCGCTGTAGTCAATTTTCACGGTCACCTCACTGTTGCCCGATGAATCAGCCATCAGATCCCTCAGGTCCCGGAAAATCGGCGCCAGTGGGGTGGGCCGGATATCAGCCTGCACCATGCCTTCATTCAGTCTGGCGCTGTCAAAGACGGTGCCGAGAAGGCGGCGAAGGTGTCGGACCATATCCTTCAACTGCCGGGTTGTGGAGCCGTCCTGGCCAGGCGAAAGGTTCTCCAGCGTAATGTCGATCACGTTCAGGGGCTGGCGAAGGTCATGGCTGGCGGCGGTGATCAGTTCGGTTTTTCGTCGGCTTTCATCCCGGGCTGCCTGATGCAGTCGATCCAGTAGTTGACGATCCAGGAAGTGTGCACGGTGACGGTACTCGCTGGTCCAGGCGCCCACCATGCCAATGATGTTGGCCGTGGTCAGAAAGAACAGATTGGTGGCGAGGGCCGAGCCGGACATGCCGCTCTGAAGCTCAATCATCAGGTAGCTGATTACCAGTGCCAGTGACACCAGGGACGCGCTGAAAAACGGCAGCCCCATGGCAAAGTATCCGAACATGAGCATCAGGATCATGCCCTCGTAGGGCAATGGGTACCCAACCTGCCGAGCGGCAGCGATGATTGCCACCACGCTCAGCCCACCCACCAGATAGGCCAGGGTGTAGATGCGCTCGAAGTTCCTGTCGGAGGGAGCCTGACGGTAGGCGAGCCAGACAACTGCGGCGATCACCGGGCAGGTGATGGCGAGCCGTATGGATACCGTGGTCTTTGCCAGCTCCGGCGGGAGGGTTAGCGCATCCATCACGGCGTAGATCAGAAAAAGGATCAGCCCGGCGATCGAGACTGGCCGGGCCCGCTGCCGGATCAGGCCGGCCCTTGATTGCCGGTAGGCCTCTTCGAGGTCTGGCGTGAAACGCAGGTTGCGGAACCCTGCGGCCTGCTGCTGTTCGATCTGTTCGGTCGTCATGGCCGTGTCCAGTATCGCGTAGGTATCTGGATTGTATCTGGCACGGCCCAAGCCTTCGGGAACCCGAGCACATTCTGGTCAGCCGCTGCCCAGCATTTTCAGCCTTGCCCAGGTCCTGTCCTGCTGCTGCGGGAAATGTCGCTCCAGCAACGCCTGACGCTGCTTCTCCAGATCGGCCTCTGCCAATCCTGATGAGTCTGCCTGGTCCATCGCTTCCCGGAAGTCCTGGAAACGCTGGTCAAAATGCTCCCGCTGTTTCAGGTAATTCACGACGCTCTCGACGCCGTCCTGGTTCACACCCAGCTCTGCCAGCTGCCGTCCGGCTTCCTCGGGCGACGAGGCCGATTCGATGGCAGCGGTTCGGGCCTGTTGCTGTTGGCTGCTGGCATGCAGGTGTTGTTCGGTCGTTCTCAGTTGCTCCGGCAACTGGTTGCGGTGCCATTGGACGAGCGCCTGTTTGCCCTGTTCACTGAGATCCGCGCGTTGCTGAATGGCAAGGGTCGCCAGGGTGTATTCGCTGTAGGCCTCTTCGAGCCCGAAGAAGGCCTGGTGCGCCTCGGAGCTGAACGTGGCAGATCGCAGTTGTTTCAGTTGTGCCAGGGCGTCGCCCAGCGCAGCCAGCTGATAGGCCGGCTCGCCTGCCCGGGCAGGATCGAGGCGCGCTTGCATCACCTGAAGGGATGCCTGCTTATAGGCAAGGTATTCGTCCAGCAAAGCCAGTGCCTGGGAAGAGGCTGGCTCTGGCAAGTGGGTACGGGCCATTGCCTCGATCTGTTGGATGGCTGTCTCCGGAGCGACTTCGCCGACTGTGCTCAGGAAGTAATCAAAGAAGTCGCGGACCCGGAGGTTGATGACAAGCTCACCGTTGTTATCGGCGGTCAGCGCACCGTCGATGTCCGTACCGGACAGTGAGGCGGCAAAGGGTTGTGGTCCGAGTGAATCGGGCGTCGTGGCAGGTTCAGACGCCTGACTGACGTTTTCTATGACCAGTTGCCCGCCGGACTTCTGCGAAGACCTTGTTGAGCCATCCAGATTGACGGATTGCGTTGGCTTTGACGCCGCCCTGCTGGCTTCTGTCGGGGCTGTATCGGTAAGGCCGTACCAGAGACCACTGCCGGCCAGAATGGCCGACAGGGCACCGGGAAACAGCCATCGACGGGCTTCGATGGATGTCGGTTTCATGGTTACCTCACAGACCGCGGTTTTTAAGCCGGTTGGCCTGGGTGCGGTACAGGGTGACCGGGTTGGTCCACAGGGAGCGGGCACCAAGTAGGTGGTTGATGGCATCCACATGGTTCATGTCGTAGTGGGTGCCGATCACCCGGCCCATCATGGTGGAGCAGACGCCCACAAGACCGTCGTTGGGCTCGCTACCGAAAGCCAGGGCGGTCACGCCCAGGAAGGGGTCGGTAATGTCGAAAACGTTGGTCCATACACCCCGTCCGGTCCAGGAGAAGAACTTGATGCGGTTGCCGTTGATCCAGACATCTTCGCTGGTGCCGGCGCAACTATTCCGGTTCACCCCCTTCCAGCCAAGGGCGTCGTTGAGGCTGGTTGTGCCGGGAGTGGTGAGGGTCTCCAGGGCTGCCAGGCCGTTCTGCGGGTTGTCCGCGCCGGACAACGCATTGACCAGGTCACCCAGGGCGTTGGCGATGGCATTGGCGCCGCCCTCCACGTAGCTGCCCGGTGGGAGGATTCCCCGCACCACATCGGCCACTTTGGAGCCCTTGTTAACACCGTCGATGGAGGTGATTGAGGCGATCCGATGGGGGATCAATGCGGCAGTCACCCGGGAAGTAGGCGCGCCCTGGCTGTGGGCCATCAGGTTGACTTTGGAATGGCCGAGGCTATTGACGTAGTTCGCCAGTTGCTGGCCTCGCTGCTCACTGCTGTTGACGAAGGAAACGCTGGCGGAATAGACCCGTGCGCCACTGCGCTCAAGATTCCAGGGGATGGTGTGGAAGTAGTTTACAAGACCGCCAATGGTGTTGAACCCGGTGACACCATGAACCAGGACAATCGGATGGCGGGTCTGGGTATAGCTGGCGAAGCTTGAGAACGAGGCGGACAGCAAGGCCAGCCCCAGCAGAACTGCTGTGGTAAATCGAATACGCATGTGTGACTCCTGTTGTTTTTGTTGACGGCTGCATCAGGCAGCCGACGGTCGTCGATGCGTTGTCGATTATTGGTGTGTAAAGAACGATCAGGAATCGCCCAAATGGGTGAGGACAGGGAGGCTGCGTATTCAGGAAAACCGGTGCGGTTCCAGCTCCATATGCTGGATGCGCTGGCCCAGCATGATGATCCGACCGGTGTAACGTTCTTCGCCGGTCGACGTGAAATCGAACAGGAAACGGCGCCACACGCGGATCTTTCCCTGGTCGTCGCGCTTGAACCAGAGACCGCGCAGGAATACCGCGTCATCCAGCAGCATCACGTCCATGCTTTTGCAGTAGCGGTGCGCCGCCTGCAGCACGAAATCCTTGATGGCTTTGGCGCGCCACCAGTACCAGACAGCGAATCCGGCCACGAACAGCCAGAACAGGGTTCCAAGAGTCACGGTTGCAGCGATCTTCCAAGGTTACTGAGAGGGATGATCGCCAGCCTACCTCATTGTGTCGGCTCGGGGAATCGCTTACCGCTCTCCGATACGGGTGCCGGTAACAGTCGGTCAACCAGCATCTGCAGAAAATGACTGGTCAGCAGTTGGGCCTGGTCCACGTTATTGCCCAGGTGTTCTGACTCTTCCCGGGCGTTTTCGCTGCTCTGGACCGACCGGTTACCGAGCTCAAGAAGCCGTGCTGCCTGCCGTTCCACCTGAACACTCAGCGCGGCCTGTTGTTCGGTGGCACCAGCCACTTCGTGGGTGCACGAGGTAATGACATCGACATCTTTGAGTGTCGCCTCCAGGGTTTCACTGGCTTCATTGGCGATGTCAGCCGTCTGCTGGCAGCAGTGGGTGCCGTTGTTGATCACCTCAACCACTTCCCGGGTCTCGGTCTGCAGGGCACCAATCATCTCTTCGATCTTGCGGGTGGATTCGTGGGTCCTTTGGGCCAGACCCCGCACCTCATCGGCAACGACGGCGAAGCCTCGGCCTGACTCGCCTGCCCGGGCGGCCTCAATGGCGGCATTCAGGGCCAGCAGGTTGGTCTGCTCGGCAATGTCCGAGATAACGTCCAGAACCATGCCGATAGCATCGCTCTTTTCAGACAGTGTCTGCATGCGTCCATTGGCGACGGAGAGCTGTTCCCCGAGCTCCGACAATGACTGGTTCATGGATGTCATCTGGCCGCGGCACTGGCCGGCGGACTGGCGGGCATCGTCAGTTGCCTCGTGGGTGCGGGCGGTCAGCTCACTGACCCGTCGAACGCTCTCTGCCAGTTCCTCAAAGGCCCGGGTTATGTCCTGGATATCATCCTGTTGACTGCGAATACTGTCCACCGAGTTGGCGACCCACTCGACGGTGCGCTGTTTTCGGCCGTGGAGCTTGCCGACATTGGCATGCATGCGGGCGGAAACCGCCCTGAGTACCGCGTCCCGTTTCTGCCGATCGAATTCGATCCACGCGCCTTCGTCCCGACGGCCGGTGTAGACCCAGGGCATGGCCGGATGGGCCTCGCAGCAGGCTGCTCTGGCGCTGCGCATCATCGGCAGCGTCAGCCAGAAAAATACAATGAAGACCGACAACACCAGCCCCTGCAACAACAGCAGGTGAGGCAGCGTCAGCTCGGACAGGCCAAACCAGGCAAGGGCGAAAGCGAGCAGTCCATAGAGGCAGCCGATTTTCAGTGACAACGGTGGGCTGATCGCCAGATATCGGCGAGGCACCTTGCCCCGGTTCCAGGCTGCATACAGTTTCTCGGCCCGGGCGATCTGATCCGGTCGGGGGCGGGTGCGAACCGACTGGAATTCAATGATTTCGCCGTCTTTGCGTATTGGCGTGACAAAGGCGTCCACCCAGTAATGATCACCATTCTTGCAGCGGTTTTTCACCATACCCCGCCAGGATTCGCCGGATTTGATGGTTTGCCAGAGGTTCTCGAAGGCGCCCGGCGGCATGTCCGGATGTCGTATCAGGTTGTGGGGCTGGCCGACCAGTTCGTCAATTGAATAGCCTGCCACTTCGGCAAACTCCTCGTTGGCGGCGGTGATCTTGCCGCGAAGGTCGGTGGTGGTGATCAGATGATAGTGGTCCGGGTATCCCCGTTCTTTTTGGCTGACGGGTTCGTTGATTCGCATGAAGGTTCCTTGCCTTGATATCGGTTTTTGTCACGTTGACTAACTATCGACTGGCTTCTGTCTGTTCGATATCCGGTTATTGCAATAATTGAACGTTTCTTCACGTTTTCTTCTGCTTTGGTCGTAGCAATCGTTTTTTTGCAATATGTGGCTAGGTTGGCGACAGATACTGCTTATGCTGGTGACTGGAACTGGTCGGACCAGGTTCAGGAGCTGCCAGAAAGGAGTGAGCAGTGCATGCAGGCATTACAACAACAAGATTTCAGGGCCCTGGTGGATAACCATCCAAGGGCAATCATGCTGTCGACAACGGAACCCAGAATTGCCTACGTGAACCGGATGTTCCGCTCGGTGACCGGTTACCAGGCAGAGGAAGTGGTTGGTCAGGCGCCTTCGGTGCTCAGCTCCGGGCTGCATTCGCCCGAGTTCTATCAGGCTATGTGGAAAAGTCTGGGCGATTACGGGCGTTGGGAGGGGGTGATCTGGAACCGGCGCAAGAATGGTGAGACCTATCCCCAATGGTTGACGATCTATCCGGTGCAGCGGGAGGGACGACAGTTCTTTGCAGGGGTCTTCACCGATGTCGGAGATATAACCGCAGGCGACGAGCGCCTGGCCTCACTGGCTTATTACGATCCGCTTACGGAGCTGCCAAACCGTTCGCTGTTCCAGGAATTCCTCAAAGCACGTGTGGCCCAGAGTGAGCGCGACGGCGGATGTTTCGCCGTGCTGTACATCGACCTCGACTTTTTCAAGTCGATTAACGACCTGCACGGACATGAATGCGGTGATCAGGTACTGCAACAGGCCTCCCAGTGCATCCAGAGCGTTCTGCGAAAGGGAGATGTAGTCGCGCGGCTTTCCGGTGATGAGTTCGCGGTTATCATCGAACTGCTGAATGATGAGGACCTTGAAAGCGTATGTCAGCGTATGACGCAGATTTTCCAGGCGCCCATCATCGTGGGTGCGCGAGAGTATTTTTTGTCTGCCTCGGTTGGCGCTGCGGTATATCCGGACAATGGCCGAACCGGCGCCGAGCTTTTGCAGAATGCCGATCGGGCAATGTATACGGCAAAAATGGCTGGGCGTGCCTGCTACCGGATATACAGCGCCGTGGACAATGAGCGCGGACGGCACAGGCAACGTCTGTCCGAGGCATTGATAGCTTCTTTGAAGACAGCTCCAGACGAATTCAGCGTGGTCTATCAACCGCAGTATCACCTTGGTTCTGGCACGGTCGCCGGACTGGAGGCACTGTTGCGCTGGAATCATCCGGATTTCGGCCCGGTATCACCCGCGGATTTTGTCCCCATCGCCGAGCAGCGCGGCCATATTCACGAAATGACTGAGCACCTGGTTCGCTGTGTCCTTTCAGACTTGCCAGAGTGCGCAGGCCAGTTGCCCGAAGGGCTCGGTCTGGCCATCAATATATCGGCACGCCAGATAACCGATTCCCGATTGGAAGCCTTGCTGGAGCCACTGTTCGAACGCATTCGCAGTGTGGGCTGGGTGCCTGAAATCGAGATTACCGAAACCCATCTGATGAATCTGTCCCGGCAATGCCTGA
>NZ_CAJXKQ010000020.1 GCF_913055835.1 uncultured Marinobacter sp.
GAGTCCGCACGCAATCGACGACGACAACGTCTCTCGGATTAAGGCTCATAGATCTTTCTCCGTTCGGAAATCTCGTTCAGGGTTAGCCAAAGAACTTTTTGCCAGTCTTGGCCATTTCACGCAGCTTCTCGGTCGGGTGATAAAGAGGACCAAGATCTGCAAACTTGTCTGCCAGCTCGACGAACTTGTCTACACCCATGTCGTCGATATAGCGCAGGGCACCACCACGGAACGGCGGGAAGCCGATACCGAAAATCAGGCCCATATCAGCATCTGCCGGATCTTCGACAATGCCGTCTTCCAAGCAGCGAACGGTTTCCAGGCACAGAGGAATCATCATACGGGCGATGATGTCTTCGTCACTGAACTCGTTCTTACCCTGAACAACCGGCTCGAGCAGCTTGTAGGTCTCTTCATCAACAACCTTCTTCTGCTTGCCCTTGCGGTCCAGTTCATACTTGTAGAAGCCCTTGTCGTTCTTCTGTCCGTAACGGTTGTTATCGAACATCACGTCAATGGCGGTTGTGCCTTCGTGCTTCATCCGGTCCGGGAAGCCGTCTGCCATCACTTCGCCAGCGTGCTTGCCGGTGTCCATGCCGACCACGTCCAGCAGGTAGGCGGGACCCATGGGCCAACCGAACTTTTCCATAACCTTGTCAACGTGCTGGAAGTCAGCACCGTCACGTACCAGGCCGATAAAGCCGCCGAAGTAAGGGAACAGAACACGGTTAACCAGGAAGCCCGGGCAATCGTTTACAACGATCGGGGTCTTGCCCATGGCCTTGGCGTAGGCCACGGTGGTTGCGATAGCGCGATCGCTGGTCTTCTCGCCACGGATAACCTCAACCAGCGGCATCATGTGCACCGGGTTGAAGAAGTGCATGCCGCAGAAGTTTTCCGGGCGCTTCAGGTTCTTGGCCAGCAGGTCGATGGAAATCGTCGAGGTGTTGGAGGTCAGGATGGTGTCCTCGCGAACCGCGTCTTCGGTTTCACGAAGAACCGCATCCTTCACTTTCGGGTTCTCGACAACCGCTTCAACGACCAGATCCACATTCTTGAAGTCGCCATAGTTAAGGGTCGGCGTGATGCTGTTGAGCACATCAGCCATCTGATCCGGCTTCATCTTGCCCTTTTCAACACGCTTGGTCAGAAGCTTTTTGGCTTCCTTCAGACCCAGGGCGATACCGTCCTGGTTGATGTCCTTCATGATGATCGGCGTGCCTTTCAGGGCAGACTGGAAAGCAACACCGCCACCCATGATACCGGCGCCAAGTACGGCGGCCAGGTTCACGTCATTGGCTTCCTTTTCCCAGGCCTTGGCCTTCTTCTTGAGCTCCTGATCATTCAGGAACAGGCCAACCAGACAAGCCGCAACGTTGGTCTTGGCCATCTTGGCGAAGCCTTTGGCTTCCACTTCGATTGCCTTGTCACGGGTCATACCGGCATGCTTCTGCATAACCTTGATGGCCTCGACAGGCGCCGGATAGTTCTTGCCAGCCTTACCGGCAACAAACGCCTTGGAGATCTCGAATGCCATCATGCTTTCCATGGCATTGAGCTTGATCTTGCCCTTCTTCTCTTCGCGACGGGCTTCGTGATCCAGCTTGCCTTCGTTGCACTGGTTGATAATGGCAACAGCAGCGTCGACCAGCTTGTCGGACTCGAGCACGGCGTCAACGGCACCGACTTTCAGAGCAACATCCGCACGGTTCTCGGTGCCACCACTGATCCACTCAACGGCATTGTCCACACCCACCAGACGGGAGAGACGCACAGTACCGCCGAACCCCGGGAAGATTCCCAGCTTCACTTCCGGAAGACCTACTTTGGCCTTCTTGTCCATCACCCGGTAATCGGTTGCCAGACACATCTCGAAACCGCCACCCAGCGCCATTCCATTGATTGCGGTAACGGTGGGGAACGGCAGATCTTCAACGGCGTTGAAGACTTCGTTGGCCTTGAGGTTGTTGGCTACCAGATCTTCCTCGGAGCCGGCGAACAGCTCGGTGAATTCGGTAATATCGGCACCAACAATGAAGCTGTCCTTGGAGCTGGTAACTACCAGACCCTTCAGGTTCTTCTGCGCTTTCAGTGCGTCAGTCGCGGCGCGGAGCTCTTCAATAGTGAGACGGTTGAACTTGTTTACTGACTCGCCCTGCAAGTCGAAGTTCAACTGAGCGATCCCGCCTTCGATCTCTTTAACCGTGATGGCTTTACCTTCGTAAATCATCAACTGATCTCCAGTCTGTGTTTGGAACTGCTTTCAGCCGGGCGGAACTTTTTGATTAACCAGCGCGGCTGTTTGTGCAGCGAGATTTCGGTCACTGCCCGATCATCCGATTCAAAATTCATACAGTCGTTTGAATCGTGAGGGCACACGATGAAAAAAAACGGCGCATTTGTCAATTTGTTTCTTTCGGGAGGGTTGCAAAAGTCCCCAAAATGCCGGGGGCAACCAAAGAAAATTGGAGCGGAATTGTTATGTTTCAGTGAACTGGAAGCCACTGCTCAGGGAAAACCGGAACTTCGTCACGCAAATTTCAAACTTGTTTACATTTACCGGCGGCACCGCCGCCAAAACTGCTTGATTGGCTGACGGAGTTACTTTACCTTCGATCTACGACTTTGGTCCACAATAATAAAACCGCTTTACGGAGACCCATCCGATGATAGACGCCAACCTGCGGATACGCTCCTTTGTAGCCGCCCTTGTTTTACTTGCAATGACGTCCACAGGTGCCCTCGCCCAGGACAGCGCCGACGGATTCCTCTCCGATCTCCACAATTTCCGGGTCAGCAACTACATGGCTCTCGATGCTTATTACCGTTTCAGCGGCACCGGGGATACCGACACCCTGAACGAGATTGTACAGGGCATCAACTCGGCCAATGACTCCATGAACTCCATTGCCGACAGCGATTCCGGCGTGCTGTCAGGCGAAGAGCTTGAAGGGCTCAATCAGGAGTTCGACAAGTTCAAGAACCTGATGCGCGACAACATCAACGATGTGCGCAATCAGGGGTATCCGGATCTGCGCCTGGTATCCGATATGGCCAACCAGGCACTGACCATGAACGAGAAAGCCACCGAACTGTACCGGTTGGCCCAGGAAAGTTCCCAGACCGATACCAATCCGAGGGTTGAAGCCGCCCGCTCGGCTGCCGTGAAGATGGCACAGATGATGGCCAAGTATTCTGTAAGGACTAACTCCTCGGTTGCCCAGACCTTCCAGGGTTCATCTACCGAAACCCCGCTGGACGAGCAGGCCCGGGAACTGGATCAACTGCTGGCATCCGTTAAACAGGGCGAGGAAACACCGGAACTGAAAGCGGCTATCGATGATATTTCATCCAAGTGGCAGTTCATTCGCGGCTCCTACATCAATTACAACGAAAACAACGTAGGTTTTGTGATTGATCGGTACTCCAAGGGCATTCTTAAGGGGCTGGCCACCACTATCGAGCTTCTCCAGGGCAACGCCTGATTACCAACTCTCGTTCTCTGGCGGGTGTAATTGCCTGCCAGAGAAGCAGTTTTCCGCTTCCGTTTTTGATACCCGTCAGTTTCCCGCTACACTTTCCCGACCGGATTTAAGGTACTATCCTCAGAACAATACCCCGTGTGCGAAGGAGCGATACGATGTCTGCCTATAAAAAGATGCTTGTTGCCATTGATCTCACCGAAGAAGCCCCGCAGGTGCTGGACAAGGCAAAAGCCGTGAGCGAGGCCCACGGTGCCGAGCTGATGTTGGTCCACGTAGTTGAGCCTGTCGGGTATGCCTATGGTGGCGATATCCCCATGGACCTCACAGAGCTGCAGGACCAGCTCGACAAAGCGGCCCGGGAACAGTTGGGGACTTATGGCGATCAGTACGGTGTGGCAAAGAACAATCAGGTGGTGACGGTCGGACGTCCGGAGTCAGAAATTCACAGGCTCGCCAAGGAACAGGAGGTGGATCTTGTGATTGTCGGCAGTCACGGGCGAAAGGGTTTTCAGCTGTTGCTGGGCTCAACCGCCAATGGGGTTCTGCATGGAACCGAATGCGATGTCCTGGCCGTTCGGATTCATTAAGGGTTACTAAGCAAAAGGCCCGGGGCTGGATCCGGGCCGGCACTCAGGGGAAGCGGCTTTCAGGCCCCCTCCCCGCCCATCTTCGCCTCCAGCTTGCGCAACTGACTTTCCAGTGAAAAGCTGACACTGGAGGCCATTGAAAAGAAGTTCAGTAACGCCTTCAGGTTGCTGTCGCCTTTGCACACCGAATGAATACGCTGCCACAGGGCCTGGTTGACCAGCTGCAGCCTCTGATTCCTCTCCACAAGCCCCTTCAGTTCCCAGTCCGGGTTCTGGTGATTGCGTTTGGCAAAGTATTGCTGCAAAAGGTAGTGGGAAACGCTGCGCATGATAAATTCATCGGTGTTTGCAAACGGCAGATGGTGGATTGCCATCGGCTTGAGCTCTGAAAGCACAGGGCACCCGCTGGTTGCCATTTTCAATCCAAGTAACGACCGGAGCGCCTCTTCAAGGGCCGTCTGTTTCAAATAGCTGCGGCGGTCATCGGTGACCTTTACTTCAACCTTCTGATAAGCGTCCTCATCGCGAAAGGCCTCCACAACGGGCAATATTTCCGTTGCCGCCGGGCAGTGGGGAGATTCCGAAGCTTTCAGCGGGCAGTTGCTACACTGGCAATGCTCCAGTCTGGTCCATGCCGGAAGCGCGCCCGAGGGCCGGGACGGCTTGTCCGTGACCTTGAATTCAACGGTACGACCGTCCTGAAATCTGAAATCATAATGTACGTTCATTGGTTAGCCTGTTCTTCCAGCTCCATCCACCGCTCAATGACCTGCTCCAGACGGTTTTCCTTTTCCGTCAGCGTTTCCAGAGTGGCCGAGACTTCATCGGGTGGGCCTGAATAAAAATCAGCCCGGGAAATTTTTTCCTGCAGGCCGGCGACTTCCTGCTCAAGGGCCTCAATCTGCCCCGGCAGCTGCTCAAGCTCAAGCTTGAGCTTATAGCTCAGCTTCACGGGTTTACCTTTCTCCGACTGCGCCCCCGCTTTTTCATTTACTCCCGTTTTCTGTGTTTCTACCTTGCCAGCATCACCGGACGACTTGCTGGTTTTATCCTGCTTGTCCGGCCGGTTGCCGGTTGCCTCCGATGGGAAACAACCGCCCTGCCGACGCCAGTCGGTGTAGCCGCCGACAAACTCACGCACTTTGCCCGATCCGTCGAGGAAAACCGTTTCGGTGATCACATTATCAAGAAACTCACGATCGTGACTGATCACGATCACGGTGCCGGCAAATTCCGACAATTGTTCTTCCAACAATTCCAGTGTTTCCACGTCCAGATCGTTGGTTGGCTCGTCGAGCACCAGGATATTGGCAGGCTTGCTGAACAGTTTGGCCAGGAGCAGCCTGGCACGCTCACCGCCGGAAAACACACTGACCGGTGATCTGGCCCGCTCCGGGGTAAAGAGGAACTCCTGCAAATAACCGAGTACATGTTTGCTCTGGCCATTGATGTCGATGAATTCCCGGCCCTCGGAGAGGTTATCCAGCGCATTGCGGGTCAGATCCAGCTCGCCACGCAACTGATCGAAATAAGCGACCTGCAGATTGGTCCCCAGACGAATGGAACCCTCGGTTGGTTCCAGATCCCCCAACAAAAGCCGGACAAGAGTGGTTTTGCCAGTACCATTCTCGCCTACGAGCCCAATCTTGTCCCCGCGCAGGATGGTAAGGTCCATATCTTTGATTACCGCGCTGCCATTCGGGTAAGCAAACCCTGCGTTCCGGGTTTCCACCACCAGTTTTCCGGAGCGCGCCGCGTCTTCCACCGTAAAGCTCGCGGTTCCACCCCGAACCCTGCGCTGCCGGTGCTCCTCACGCATCGCTTTCAAGGCACGAACACGGCCCATATTACGAGTCCTGCGGGCCTTGATACCCTGTCTGATCCAGGCCTCTTCCTGCTTGAGGCGCTTATCGAACAGGGCGTTCTGGCGCTCCTCCTCTTCCAGCGCTTTCTCTTTCAGCTCGAGGTAGCGATCATACGTGGCGGCAAAGCTCACCAGCTTACCCCGGTCCAATTCCACAATCCGGGTTGCCATACGCCGGATAAACGCGCGATCGTGGCTGACGAACAGCATGGCGCCGCGGAATTGGCCAAGGGCCTCTTCCAGCCAGGCAATAGCGGGTACATCCAGGTGGTTTGTCGGCTCGTCCAGCAGCAGTATGTCGGGGTCGGCAACCAGTGCCCTCGCCAGCAAAACCCGGCGCTGCCATCCGCCAGACAACGTATCCAATGTCCGATCCGGATCAACGCCATACTGGCCGAGGATGGTGGTGACCTTCTGATCCAGTCGCCAACCATCCAGAGCCTCCAGACGCTCCTGGACTTTCATCAGCCGGTCAAGACTCGCTTCATCCGCCTGCTGAGAGAGCTGATGAAATTCCGCGAGCAGCTTGCCGGTTTCCGGAAAGGCCCCGGCGACCACTTCATACGCAGTGCGGGTGTCTTCCGAAGGCAGATTTTGCGGAAGCACAGCCAGCACAGCCCCGTCGTCCAGACGAACCACACCACCATCGGGTATCACTTCCCCACTGACAATCTTGAGCAGGGTCGATTTCCCCTCACCATTACGGCCCAGCAAACACACGCGCTCACCGGCATCGATAACCAGTGAGGCCTGATCCAGCAGCGGGTGCATTCCATAAGCCAGGGAAACTGAGTCCAGCGTTAACAGTGGCACGTTTGGTTCTACTCCGATTTGTTGACGGTAACGGGATCACCCACCCGAATAATACCCGGTGATTCATGAATGGCGTTCTGGCCGAAGATCACACCCTCCTGGGTTCTGCGATAGCCGGAGAGCGTCCTCAGGGGTTGCAGGGCAGCATCCTTCTGGCCCGTGGTCGGGTCTACAGTGGTCATTACACAGCGCGAGCAGGGTTTGACGATGCTCAGTTGGTTGTCGCCAATGCTCAGGCTTTGCCAATGGTCTTCATCCCAGGCCTCTGCTCCCTCAACCACAATATTGGGGCGGAATCTGCGAATCTCCACGGGCGCCGTGAGCCTCGAATTCAGCTCTGCCAGAGAGGCAGTATTGGTTACCAGAAAGGGGAAACCGTCAGCGAATCCCACCCGTCGATACTCGTCGACCCGGCCCGCATCAACACGGCGAAAGGAGCTTTCCGGCATAAAGACCAAACGAACAGGCTTGCCGCAGAAACGGCTCAGGGCGTCGTCTGCCTCGGGCAAACCTGTCAGGGCCTTGACCCAGTCTCGCCAGACCAGAACCCTGACCTCCTCTTCTGTGGCACTCAGGGCAAACTCGCCCTCATCAGGAATACTGATGACTACCCGGTCACCATCCAGACGGGTTCCGACTCGGGCAAGCTCCGGGTGCTCCCGCTGAGTGACAAACCGGCGGTCGTCATCCACGATCATCCATCGGCGATCTGCCACAGGCCCGAAGTCATCGGTAACAAAGCTGGAAACTTCAATGCCGGACAGGGATTTGACCGGGTACACGAACAGCGAATGGACCTTCATGGCAGGCAGCCTCCCCAGGGAATCAGGATACGCAACAGGCTGCTGAGTATACCTGACCACACACCGTGGCGCCGAGTTTGCGGGTGCCGGAAATGAAAAAACCCGGTCCTTTTCAGGACCGGGTTTTTTGAATCTGGAGCGGGAAACGAGATTCGAACTCGCGACCCCAACCTTGGCAAGGTTGTGCTCTACCAACTGAGCTATTCCCGCAAAGCTGATCGGCTGTTACCGACAACGGAGGCGTATTCTACGGATCCCGACGAAGCCGTCAACCACTTTTTTGCAGGTTTTTTCCCGCCAGTGTCTTGTTGTCGCATTTCAGGAAACCGGAACTGTGCAGCCACTCCTGGTCCGGGTAGTACTTGAACACCAGCTGCCCACCCTTCAGGTTGTCTACCACACGCTTCACGATCTGGTTATCAACAGCCGGACATCCGTGGCTACGGCCGATGCGGCCGTATTTGCTGACCCAGTCCTCATTCACATAGTCGGCGCCATGAATCACGATGGCCCGCTGCCTGGCAAGATCATTGATGCCCGGCTCAAGGCCATCCAGCCTGAGCGAGTACCCGTGCTTGCCGTAATAGGATTCCCGGGCCTGAAATAGCCCGATACTGGACTGGTAACTGCCCTCGATATTGGAGAAGGCGGTCGATTTGAAATTCCCGGAATTCTTGCCGTGTGCGACCAGATCACGCAGCAACAACTCGCCGTTTTCGAGATCAAAGATCCACAACCTTTCCTGGCTCGACGGCAACGAGAAATCGATAACCGCAAGCCGCTCCGGCATCTGAACACCATTGGAAACAGCACAGCGCGAGGCATCAATGGCCGTCTTGAGAACCGCTGTATCGATCTTGGGCGCGGCTGCACTAAGACGATCAAGAAGCTGGTCATCCAGAGAGGCGCCGAACGACGAAAGAGGTAGCGCAGCACACACGGCCAAAAGCAGGCCTGCGGGCGAAAAACGCCGCGTTTTTTGCATTTCACGTCCCCGATAAAATGATTGAAGGCTGCGAATCACATCGCGAGCCTGTCAGAAGTCAGTGTTCCGCATTTTATCAGGGAATATTGCCAACCCTGTCAGAATGTACGTTTTTTATACAAAACTTTAAGGAAACAGTGATTATTTTACTGGCCGAACCGGCGCCCTCCCTCCAGGTATTCCTGCTCTTCCGGGGTGGAAGTTCTACCGAGGGCCTTGTTGCGATGGGGAAAGCGTCCGTACTGTTGAATGATGGCACGATGGTCCCGGGCAGACTGCAAAAAGCTGCCCATGAAGTCGGCCAGGATCCCCTCGGTAGACCGTGCCAATTGCTCATAACATTCCACGGACGTGTCCTGGTCCTCCTTGAGCTCTGAATGCTGCAACGGCATATAGAGAAAAGCACGGTGGACCGGAGCAAGCATCATATCCTGGCCTTTTTGCATCGCTTGGCGACAGAGCTGCCTGGCCTGGCGGTCCTGGTCAAATGCCATCGCGCCCCCGCGGAATATATTCCGTGAGAATTGATCCAGCAGGATAATCTCGGCGAGTATGCCACCTGCCTCGCGACGCCAGTGGTCCAGTCCCTGCTCCGACGCAAACAGCACCATCGACAGGAAGCGCCGCCGGATCTCCTGGTCAAACCTGCGATCGGAACGGAACCATTTGTTCCGATGGTCACTGTCTGGCAGCCCATATTCGTCCAATTCGCCAAACCAGAAATCCAGAATCTCTTTCCAATCGAACATTCAGCGTCACCCTGTTACTTTACTGTTTGCCGGTCGCTAAATAGCGGCCAGTATTCCCGACTTAAGACAGGCCCTATCAAAATGACTACTCAGGAGCGGTAATGAACAGCCCCCGCATTATTCTGTTGGCACATGGAAGCAGTGACAAGCGCTGGTGTGAAACCTTCGAACAGCTTGCGGCGCCAACTCTTGCGTCTGTCAGCAATGCCCGGGTTGCCTATATGGAACTCGCCGAACCATCCATGGACACTGTAATCAAGGAGGGTGTCGCGGACGGTGCCACAGAATTTACGATCATCCCGCTGTTCCTCGCAGCCGGACGTCACTTGCGCAAGGACGTTCCCGCGATGATAGAAGAACTCGAAAAGGCCCATGGCGTAGCCATTCAACTTGCACCACCAATTGGCGAGAACCCACTTCTGGGACAGGCGATCCGGGATGTTGTTATGCTTCAACTGGAACAGACGCCAGCCTGAACCGAGCGTTTCAAAGACCGATTCGGCCGGCAGTGCGCGACAGGAGCAACGATTATGTCGAAAAGGATTCTGATTACCGGTGGAACCGGATTTATCGGCCATGTTCTGTGCCGTGAATTGCTGGCACGAGAGTACGAACTCACTGTTTTCAGCCGGCAACCGGCAGAATCGGTCAAGTCCAGTTGCGGTCGTGTGGAAGCAGTCCGCGATCTGCAGCAGCTGCGCGCCCACCCGGGCTATGATGCTGTCATTAACCTCGCCGGCGAAGGCATCGCCGACAAACGTTGGTCCGAGGCCCGCAAGCAGGAACTGCGGGACAGCAGGATAGGTGTGACCGAAACGCTGGTGGAGGTGATACGTAGTTGGGAACGGGCGCCTGAGGTAATCGTCTCGGGATCGGCTGTTGGCTTTTACGGGGATCAGGGGGCTGCACTCGTCACCGAGGATACCAACCCCAACGATGAATTTACCCACCGCCTTTGTCGCGATTGGGAAAATGCCGCTAAACCTCTGGCCGATGAGGGAGTGAGGGTCTGTTTCTCCCGGACGGGCGTGGTGGCAGGCCCGGGCGGAGGTTTCCTTGAACGGATGATTCTACCGTTCAAGCTTGGGCTTGGCGGGCGGCTGGGAAGCGGTACCCAGTACATGCCCTGGGTCCACCGCGACGACGTTGTTGGCGCTCTTATCTGGATGATGGAGAACTCGAGCGCCTCAGGCCCGTTTAATGTGGTGAGCCCCAACCCGGCAACCAACGCTGAGTTCACCCGAAGTCTGGGCAAGGTTTTGCATCGCCCCACGCTTTTTCCGGCGCCAGCGCCGGTACTGAAGATTGCCCTGGGAGAAATGGCCCGCCTTCTGCTAACCGGGCAGAAAGCTGTTCCAGAGAAACTTGTGAGGGAAAAGTTTGAATTCCGGTATCCCGAACTGGAGCAGGCATTGGCTCAGTGCATTGCCCCCGGGGTCTGATCGGCACCCGTGATTTTTTTCACAAAAAGCGTTGACAGCGTTCGGATGCTTTCTTAATATACGCGCCACCTCGACGAGGCAAGGTGTTGAAAACGTTGCGTCCCCTTCGTCTAGTGGCCTAGGACTCCGCCCTTTCACGGCGGCAACAGGGGTTCGAACCCCCTAGGGGACGCCAATTTTTCTCCTTGATGCTTTGGAAAGTTAAATGTTTCCAAAGACGCCTCAGATCGGCTTCTGTCCGTGCTTCCCTTCTTTTGTATCCCGGTGTCCGTGCTCCTTCTGGTCTTTAATGACGAAGATGCCCACACCAACGAAAAAGCCAACCATCAGCAGTACAGTGGCAATACCTGCGATAACAACGGCGTCCATATACATAGCATTTCCCCTTCCGGTAATTAACTTGATTAAACTCAGGTTACGCCCGGCTCACCTGCAGGGTATTGATCCAGGTCAACGGATTCGCCAGCCCCGATGTACGCATAAATACTGAACCACAACACATTTCCTTCGATTTTTCCTGCATTTGCAAGACATTCGAAAGAAACTGCTGCTATAGTCGGAAACAAAGGAAGTGTCCGATCTCCTAACCGGTCTGGGTAGCTGAAGTTCAAGACATGCCAAAACTGTCGACGCGTCTTCAACGTTTTCGCACAGGCTCACCCCTGTCTTTCAGGCTGCTGGCCTGGATTCTTCTGTTCAGTTCCGCCTTTACACTGGTGGCCTCCGCGTTCCAGATCTACTCCGACTATCGAAAAGACCTCTCTCAGATCGACAACCGCATGCAGGTGGTCGAAGCCGGTTATGCATCCAGTCTTGCCCGCAGTCTGTGGGCCCTGGACCAGAAATTACTGCAAACGCAGATGGAAGGGATTCTCAGCCTGCCCGATGTGGTTCATTTGCGGTTGAGAATCGAACCGGACTCCGAACTGGTTATGGGAGAAATTCCGCGGGAATCCAAAACCACTTCCCACAGCTTCAGCCTCGTCCATCAAGGCGATGAAATGTTCAAGTTGGGTGAGCTGACTGTGACGGCAGACCTCGACAGGGTCTACGATGATCTCAAGCAGAGAGTGGGTTTCATTCTTCTGACGCAATTCCTGAAGACCTTCTTTGTGTCGATCCTGATCCTCTGGATATTCCAGCACTTCGTGGCACGCCATCTCACCACCATGGCCAACTACGCCCGGGACTTTTCCCTTAAGACCACCTCGAAGCCACTGACCCTGGACAGGCCCAACACGCCATCCAACCGCAACGACGAGCTAGGCCGGGTTACAGACGCCATCAACCAGATGCGCGAGCGACTGAATTCAGATATGGAACGCCAGCAAAAGGACGCGGCGGAGATCCGGAAGTTTTCCAAAGCCATCGAACAAAGCCCATCCTCTGTTCTGATCTGCGACCGTCAATGGCGCATCGAGTTTGCCAACCAGAAATTTACTCAGCTAACCGGCTACGACGGCGCGTCGATTATTGGCAAACATCCCGGCTCACTTGGAAGCAACGATATCGAAAACCGTGAAAGCCGCCATCTCTGGCAATCCATCCGCCTACAGGTACAGAGAGTCGGAGTCTGGCAGGGTGAAGTGAACAGCGTGCGCCGGAACGGTGAACGTTTCTGGGAGCAGCTGATCGTCACCCCGATCAAGGACGAATCCGGCGGCACTACCGGCTACCTCATCCTCGGTGAGGACATCAGCATCCGCAAACGCTATGAACAGCAGCTCCTGCGCCAGGCGAACTACGACATCCTGACCGGGCTACCGAACCGGATGCTGGCCCTGGACCGGCTGAAGCTGGCACTTGCCCAGGCACGGCGGGAAAGCACTCTCGTGGGCGTGATGTTCCTGGATCTGGACAACTTCAAACACATCAACGACACCCTGGGCCATGATGCGGGTGACAACCTGCTGATCGAGGCAGCCCGACGGATTTCCAGCTGCCTTCGTGGTACCAGCACCGTCGCGCGGTTGGGGGGTGATGAGTTCCTGGTAATCCTGCCGGGGCTGACCGGCCCGGAAGCCTCATCCCAGGTGGCAGAGCGTATCCTCAAGACATTCTCGCCGCCCTACATACTCAACGGGCAGGAAGTGTTCGTAACCACGAGCATCGGTATCGCTATTTTCCCGACGGACTCCGATAACAGCGGAACACTGCTGCAGCACGCCGACGCCGCCATGTACCAGGCCAAGCACAAGGGCAAAAGTTCCTTCGCCCATTTCGCGCCGGAAATGACGGAAGTCTCCCATGAACGCCTGAAGATGGAGTCCAGCATGCGCAGGGCTCTGGAGCTGAAGGAGTTCGAACTCTATTTCCAGCCTATCGTAAATACCGATTCCGGAACGCTCTGCTCGGTCGAGGCTCTGCTGCGTTGGAATAATCCGGCCATGGGCATGGTGATGCCCGATCGCTTCATTCCACTGGCTGAAGAAACCGGCCTGATAACACCCATCGGCGAATGGGTTCTCGAGGAAGCTTGTCGGGCAGCCGTGCAATGGCGGCAGGCCACCGGAAGAGACATCGGTATTTCGGTGAATGTATCCCCCCGCCAGTTCCGGGATCCCGGCTTTACCGAAGCCGTGATGCACGCCCTCTCCGCCAGTGGACTGGCACCGGAACAGCTGGAGCTTGAAATCACCGAACGGCTGATTCTGGACAACTCCATTGAAACCGCCGAAATTCTGCGCCAGCTCGACAAGGCCGGGATCCGCTTGTCAGTGGACGATTTTGGTACAGGCTATTCTGCCCTCAGCTACCTGAAGAGCTATCCGTTTGATACGCTGAAAATCGACAAGTCCTTTGTCCAGGATGTCATGAAGGAACCTGAAGATGCCTCGCTGGTACGGGCTATTATCAACATGGCCCATAGCCTGGGCCTCCGGGTGATCGCTGAAGGGGTTGAAGAAGAGGCTCAGACCCATTTCCTGAAAAAGGAAGGTTGCGACTTTTCCCAGGGGTACTTCTACAGCCGCCCTCTGCCGGCTTCTGATTTTGATGCCTGGCTGGCCAGCAATCATCGCGTATAGATCGATAACCGATGGAATCGCACTCCCATGGAAGACACCGTACTTGTCGTGAACTGCGGCAGCTCATCCCTGAAACTCGCCTTATTCGATGGCCAACACAGAAAACTGGCATCCGCTCTCGCCGAGCGCCTCGGCCAGAACGACGTGTTTGCCCGAGTTGAAGGCCAGGAAGAGACCATACCCCTGGATTCAGGTGCCAACCACGATCAGGCGCTGAATGCGCTGGTCGCTGAATTCAGGGATCAAGGACTGATGGCGTCCTCCCCCAACGCCATTGGCCACCGGGTTGTGCATGGCGGCGAGACTTTCCGTGAAGCTGTGCTGCTTGACGACGATGTCATTGATGCCATTGAGGACTGTGCGGCTCTTGCCCCTTTGCACAATCCGGTTAATCTTTCCGGTATTCGCGCAACCATGGCCCTGTTTCCCGGGGTACCCCAGACAGCCGTTTTCGACACTGCCTTTCATCAGACCCTGCCCAAAAGGGCATTCCTTTATGCACTGCCGGAGGCCTGGTACCGCGACTGGGGAATTCGCAGGTATGGCTTCCATGGTACCAGTCATGCCTTCATGGCCGCCGAAGCTGCCCGCTTGCTGGGGAAAACACCGGCAACCACCTCGATAATCTCAGCCCACCTGGGCAACGGATGCAGCATTACTGCCATCCGGGACGGCATCAGCGTGGATACCAGCATGGGCCTTACGCCACTGGAAGGGCTGGTGATGGGAACCCGCAGCGGGGATGTCGACCCCGGTCTTTTCGACTTCCTCCGCAGCAAAGGCCTGGCCGCCGATGAGGTGCACCGTGTCCTGAACCAGGAAAGCGGCCTCCTTGGTCTGTCGGGCCAGACCAATGACATGCGCTCGCTCTGTGAACTCGCGGATCATGGCCATGAGCCATCACAAACCGCCATTGATGTGTTCTGCTTCCGCCTGGCCCGTTACGTCGGGGCCATGATGGCATCGCTTAGTCACCTGGACGCGCTGGTTTTCACCGGTGGCATCGGGGAAAACAGTGCCCGGATCAGAGCCGAGACCATCAACCACCTCACACTCATGGGATTTGAACTCAGTCCGGACCTCAACAATCATCACGGAGAGTTCAGCGACGGACGAATTGACAGCCCCGACTCCAGGTTTCCCGTTTTGGTGATTCCCACCAACGAGGAACTGGTCATTGCACGAGAAGCATCACGGCTTGCGGGCTGCTCGTCTCCAGCCTGAACGACACGCAACATCAGGAATACCATCATGGCAAAGAGTCTCTTTTTTGCACCGACATCCATGGATTCCGGGCTCACTTCGGTCTGTCTCGGTCTGCTCCGCGCACTAGAACGCGTGGGTGTGAGCGTCGGCTTTTACAAGCCGTTCTGTCAGACGGTTCACCGCGCAGAATCCATGCATAACGCTGGTCAGGATTCCTCCGTGGCCTTCGTGCGGGCAAGTAGCCACCTCAACCCACCAGATCCGATTGCCCTCAAGGAAGCCCAGCAGCTGCTTAACAGGGGTAAATCGGATTACCTGCTGGAGACAGTGGTGGGCGAATACCAGAAAGTTGCCCGGGACGTCGACGTTGTGATCATTGAGGGCCTGGTACCAGACCGTAGCGAGGCCTATATTGCCAGGCTGAACGTTGAGGTCGCCCGCAATCTCGGTTCCGAGGTCATCCTGGTGAGCACGCCCAAGAACCTGGACGCCCGCCAAATGGATGAAGAACTGGACTTCTCATCGCGCCTGTTTGCCAATCCGAGCGACCCGGATGTTATTGGTGTCATACTCAACAAGGTCGGCGAACCCGAACAGGCCGGGCTTGAGCCCCGTTCCAACAGCAACCACCCTGCCCCCAGCACCATTGATTACCAGAACCAGTGCAAAGTATTCAGCGACGGCCGTTTTCGGCTGATTGCGGAGATTCCCTGGCAGCCGGAGCTGCTTGCACCGAGGGTCTCAGACATAGCCAGGGAACTCGGGCTACCCATTCTCAACGAGGGCCAGATGCACGCCAGGCGCGTGCAGAAGGTCTCGGTATGTGCCCGAAGCATCCGCAATATGACCGAGACCCTGAGGCCCGGAACCCTGCTGGTGACACCGGGTGATCGTGAAGACATCGTAGTGACCACGGCTGTTGCCGCCCTGAACGGCGTTCCCCTCGCTGGCCTGATGTTAACCGGGGGCCTGATGCCGGACCAGCGCGTAATCGATCTTTGTCACCGGGCTTTGGAAACCGGCCTGCCGGTTCTCGGCTCTGATTCCAACACCTATGAAACCGCCCACATGCTGGCCAATCTTTCTTCCGGCATTCCCATCGATGACCCCAATCGGATTGAAAAGGCAATGGAGGCCGTTGCCACCCGCATAGACACTGACTGGTTGCAGCAGCATCTAAAGGTGGCCCGTCAGGACAGGCTTTCTCCTCCCGCGTTCCGCTACCAGCTTTCCGAACGCGCCCGGGCAGCGAACAAACGCATCGTTTTACCGGAAGGAAGCGAACCAAGAACGGTGCAGGCGGCCATCATCTGCCATCAGCGCAAGCTGGCGCGGTGCGCCCTGATTGGTGACGCAGCGGAAATAAGGCGGGTCGCGGATTCCCAGGATCTGGAACTGCCCGAAGATATCGAGATTATTGATCCATCAGAGGTGCGCCAGCGCTACGTCGCCCCAATGGTGGAGCTGCGAAAGCATAAAGGCCTGACACCGGACATGGCCGAAGCCATGCTCGAAGACAACGTAGTTCTCGGCACTATGATGGTGGCCCTGGATGAAGCAGATGGCCTGGTGTCCGGGGCCATTCACACAACGGCCAATACCGTGCGCCCCGCCCTGCAGCTGATCAAGACCCACGACCATGCGAAGGTCGTCTCTTCTGTGTTCTTCATGCTACTGCCGCAACAAGTAGTGGTTTATGGGGACTGCGCCATCAATCCGGACCCGAACGCCGAGGAACTGGCAGACATCGCTATCCAGAGTGCGGAATCGGCTGAAGCCTTCGGGATCGAGCCACTGGTAGCGATGATCAGTTACAGCACTGGTGAGTCTGGCAGCGGCCAGGATGTCGACAAGGTCAGAGAAGCCACAAGGATTGCCCGGGAACGCAGGCCGGATCTGCTGATCGATGGCCCCCTGCAATATGATGCGGCCGCAATCGACAGCGTGGCCAGGAGCAAGGCGCCGGACAGCAAGGTAGCGGGCAAGGCCACGGTATTCGTGTTCCCGGATCTGAATACCGGCAACACCACCTACAAGGCCGTTCAGCGCAGTGCCAACGTGGTCAGCATCGGGCCAATGCTGCAGGGTCTGCGCAAGCCGGTCAACGATCTGTCCCGGGGCGCACTGGTGGAGGATATTGTGTTTACCGTTGCCTTGACCGCGGTTCAGGCAAAGCAGGTTGAAAGCGCCAAACCGGGCCAGGGATAGACCCTGGGCCCGATCTCCAAATCAGCGCTTGAGACTCTTCTGGCGCTGTTTCTTCGGACGACGGCCCTTCTTCTCGTCGTTGTCCTTCTTCACCTTCTGACGCGGAGTCAGGCGATCCACTTTGCCGGCAAACGGGTTTTCACCCGATTTGAACTCGAAGCGGATTGGTGAACCGGTGACTTTCAGGACCTTCCGGAAGGTATTTTCAAGATACCGCTTGTACGCCCCAGGCAATGAATCCACCTGGTTACCGTGAACCACGATGACCGGCGGATTGGACCCGCCCTGGTGGGCGTAACGCAGTTTGATTCGACGCCCGTGCACCATGGGGGGCTGATGCTGGGCAATGGCATCCTGGAGAATCGCAGTCAGGCGATTGGTCGGCCACTTTGCCATGGCAGATTCGTAACAGGCCTGCACCGACTCATACATCACGCCCACGCCAGATCCGTGGAGCGCCGAGATGTAGTGCTTGTCGGCGTAATCCAGGAAGTCCAGACGACGCTGCACCTGCTCTTTCACCCGAACACGGTCTTCCGGGTCCATGCCATCCCACTTGTTGACGGCGATCACCAGAGAGCGGCCGGCATCAAGGACAAACCCGATCAGGTGTAGATCCTGGTCCACGAGGCCTTCCCGGGCATCAATGACCAGAATGACCACATGGGCGTCATCAATGGCCTGCAGCGTTTTGATGATGGAGAACTTCTCCACCACTTCACTGACATTTTTCCGGCGGCGGACACCGGCGGTGTCAATCAACGTGTACTGACTGCCCTGGCGCTCATACGGGATATAAACGCTATCCCGGGTCGTACCCGGCATATCGTAAACCACCACGCGCTCTTCACCGAGCATCCGGTTGACCAGGGTGGACTTGCCTACGTTCGGTCGGCCAACCACGCCAATGCGGATGCCGGGGTAACGGTCCGCCCGGTCCTCTTCCTCCCGCTCCTCCTCGGAGGGCAGCAGGATTTCCAGCATTGAGCGGATACCCCGGTTGTGGGAGGCTGCAATCAGGAAGGTGGATTCAAAACCCAGGCTGTAGAAATCCGATGCCGCGATGTCCGGATCCTGGCCATCGGTCTTGTTCACAACCAGATGGGCCTGCTTGCCGGACCGGCGAAGACTGTCTGCAATAAGCTCATCGCCAGCGGTCAGGCCGGCACGACCGTCCACCAGGAACAAAACGATGTCTGCCTCTTCCACCGCCTGCATGGACTGGCGGGCCATTTCAAGATCAAGGCCCTGCTCGTCGCCGGTAAGACCACCGGTGTCGATGACGATGAAGCGCTGCCCCTCGTAGCTGCCCTCACCGTATTTGCGGTCACGGGTTAGCCCCGGAAAGTCCGCAACCAGGGCATCCCTGGAACGGGTCATCTGATTAAACAGTGTCGATTTGCCGACGTTAGGGCGTCCGACAAGGGCAATTACTGGGGTCATAATCGGGGATCAATCCTGCGGCTTAACCTGGAATACGGCCATCTTTCCGCTGTTGCCAAAAACCAGCAGGTTACCATTGGCGAGTCGCTGTGCCGGTACGCGGATACCCTCATCGTCGAACTCCAACTGGCCCACCAGTTTGCCATCCTCACGGTCGAGGACATGAAGGTAGCCTTCGAAATCGCCGACCACCAGATAGTCTTCATAGACCATTGGCTGGGTCAGCTGGCGCCAGGCAAGACGATCCTGGGTCCAGATTTCCCGGCGGTCCGAGCCTCTCAGGGCAACTATGTCGCCATTGGCCGAGGCCAGATAGATCTCGCCGCCACCAATCATCGGGGAATAGAGGCTGGACGCCTTCCGGCTCCAGATCTCCTGGCCGGTACGAATATCCACGAGGGCAAGTTTGCCCTGATAGCCAACCACCATGACGGCGGTCTCAATGACCAGCGGTTGCCCGGTCACGTCAACCAGCCTTTCCAGCTCGGTGCGGCCCTGGGGTTGGCCCACTTCGTATTGCCACATTGGTTGACCAGAGGCTGCTGCCAGGGCGATCAGTTTGCCGCTGGCAAAGGACGCTATGACCACGTCACCACCGACCAGTGGTGCAGCGGCGGCCCGCATTGAAAGGACCGGAACGGTACCGTCGTATTGCCATAGCTTTTCGCCATCGGCAGCGTTGAAGCCAAGAACCTTGCCATCAGTCGTCTGGGTAACAACGAGCGAGCCATTGGACTGGGGCGCCGACAGCACTTCTGTTGGCAGTGCCTGGCGCCAGACCTCCGAGCCATCCTCACGGGAAAGGGCCACCAGGTCGGCGTTCTCGGTGGTCAGGTAAAGATACTGCCCATCACCGCCGAGACCAGAGAAAATACGTCCTTCAAATTCTGATTCCCAGACAACCTTGCCGGAATCCGATGCTACTGCGTAGATCTCGCCGTCCGCCGAAGCAGCGTAAATAAGGTCACCGGTATTCAATGGCGCCAGGTAGAGGAAGTCACCATCATGGCCGTCGCCCACGGACATGCTCCAGACCCTCTTGAATTCAGCCGTCGCCTCAATCTCGGGTACCGGAACAGGTTGTTCGAAAGTGTCCGTGGCGCTACAGCCGGCAAGTGTGACCAGGAGCGCCAGCCCCATCAGCAGTCCGCGTATTGAGAAGCTGTCGCGGAGAACCGGCATCAGGCATCCTCCCCGACACCGAGGTCTGCCAGTTTCAGCTCAAGAATACCGCTACGACCCTGCTGGCTCTGTTCGCGGGCAGCAAGATAGGCCTCACGTGCGCCTTCCCTGTCACCCTGGGCCAAAAGGATGTCGCCACGCAGCTCGGAATACATGGCATCAAACGCATCTGCATTGCCGGCGCCGTCGATGGTAGCCAGAGCCTCTTCATATTGGCCTGCAGAAAACTGGGCACGAGCCAGACGATTGCGCACCACAAGCGCCAGTGCCTCGTGCTCGCCGGTCTTGTCCAGCGCCCATTTGAGGGAGTCAACGGCAGCTTCGGCGTTGCCTTCCTGCATCAATTGCTGACGGGCAAGGATAAGGTTTCCGTAAACTGCATAGGCACTGTCTGTGTAATCTTCCCTCAGGGTCTGGGCCACGAAAGCGACGGTCTCGCCGCTGGTTTCATCGGCCTGGTCACTGAAGGCATTCAGCAGGTTGGCGAACTGGTTTGCTGCCTCGGTGCGCTGCTGGGCCTGATGGTTCTGCCAGGCCTGCCAGCCAAACACGATGGCCAGAGCCGCACCAATGCCGATCAGCAGAGAACTGCCGTTCTTTTTCCACCAGTCCTTGATCGCCTGGATCTGTTCTTCTTCGGTGCGCAACTCTGCCATGAGGACTCCTGTTGTCGAATTTTTGCTTTTGTATCAGTAAATTTGGTCAAATTCAGTTGGCCAGCGCCGCTGCCAGAGTGGCGGCCAGCTCGTCCTGGGCAATCTCGGTCTGCGGCTCATCAGCGCGCAAGGGTTTCAGACCCGCGGTTCCATTGGCGACTTCGTTCTCACCCAGAATCACCGCATACCTGGCACCGCTTCGGTCAGCCTTCTTCATCTGACTTTTGAAGCTGCCGCCACCACAGTGAGAAACAACGACCCGCTCAGGCAAGGCCGCGCGCAGTCTTTCAGCCAGTACCAGGGCCGGGGCCAACGCCATGTCACCCATCGCCGTCACATAGACATCGGCATTGCTGTTCACGTGTTCAGGAACCAGCTCAAGTGTCTCAAGCAGCAGGATGAGGCGCTCAAGACCCATCGCAAAACCCACCGCAAATGTCGGTTTGCCACCCAGCTGTTCCACCAGGCCATCGTATCGGCCACCGGCGCACACAGTGCCCTGGGCACCGAGACTGTCAGTTATCCATTCAAAGACCGTCTTCCCGTAATAATCCAGGCCCCTGACCAGCGCAGGATTCACGGAATACGACACGCCCGCAGCATCCAGCAGCGCCTTCAGGCGCTCAAAGTGCTCCCGGGATTCGTCATCGAGATAGTCATCAAGGCTGGGCGCGTTTTCCAGTATCTTGCGGGTGGAAGGATCCTTGCTGTCCAGGATCCTCAAGGGGTTAGACTCCAGACGACGCTGACTGTCGTCATCGAGGTCTGACTTGAACTGGCTCAGGTAATCCACCAGGGCTGACCGGTAAACCCGGCGGGACTCGGAGGTTCCGATGGAGTTGATTTCCAACCGGGTGTGCTCGCCAAGCCCCAGCTCTTTCCAGAGTCGTGCGGTCAGTATCAGCAATTCGGCATCAATATCAGGGCCAGCCATACCGAAACATTCCACGCCAATCTGGTGGAACTGACGATAGCGCCCCTTCTGCGGGCGTTCATGCCGGAACATGGGGCCCGTGTACCAGAGCCGACGGGTCTGATTGAACAGCAGACCGTGTTCCTCGGCTGCCCGAACACAGCCAGCCGTGCCCTCCGGGCGCAGGGTCAGGCTGTCACCATTGCGATCTTCAAAGGTGTACATTTCCTTTTCGACGATGTCGGTAACTTCACCAATCGATCGCTTGAACAGGTCGGTCTGTTCCACAATCGGCATGCGGATTTCCTGGTAGCCATACTGGGCCAGTACCCGGCGCACCGTGGACTCTACAAACTGCCAAACCGGCGTCTGCTCCGGCAGGATATCGTTCATCCCGCGAATTGCCTGAATCTTTGCCAATGTTAACCCTTAACTCTGTCTGGATGGTTGTGCCCGGAAATCGAAACGATCAGTTGTCTGAACGGGCTATGATCGATTCTTCCTGTTCCTTGCGACGTGCCACTTCCTCGCGAATCAGGCGCTCCAGATCGTCAGTCAGTGTGGCGTTGTCCAGCTTCTGGTTTGGCTTGCCCGCCATGTAGAAAAGGTTCTTCGGGCTGCCACCGGTAAGTCCGAGATCAGCAACTTTGGCCTCACCCGGGCCATTGACGATGCATCCTATAATCGCCACGTCGAGGGAATCATTCACATCCTCCAGCCGTGCCTCCAGATCGTTCATGGTCTGGATCACGTCGAAGTTCTGACGGGAACAGCTCGGACAGGCAATGAAGTTAATGCCCCGACTGCGCAGGCGAAGGCTCTTGAGAATATCAAAGCCTACCTTGATTTCCTGCACCGGATCCGCAGCGAGTGATACACGGATGGTGTCACCGATGCCATCCATCAGTAGCATGCCAAGACCAATGGAAGACTTGACCGTACCCGAGCGCAGGCCACCGGCTTCGGTAATGCCCAGATGCAGCGGCTGCTCAATCTGCTGGGCGATCTTGCGGTAGGCGTCCACAGTCATGAACACCTCTGACGCCTTCAGGCTGACCTTGAAATCCTGGAAGTCATGGCGATCGAGGATATCAATGTGGCGCATGGCGGATTCCACCAGCGCGTCTGCCGTGGGCTCACCGTACTTGCGCTGAAGTGATTTCTCCAGGGAGCCGGCGTTAACACCAATACGAATCGGTATGTTGCCGTCCCGGGCTGCACTGATAACCGCACTGACGCGATCATCGCGGCCGATATTACCCGGGTTGATCCGAAGGCAGTCGACACCCAGCTCTGCCACCCGAAGGGCGATCTTGTAATCAAAGTGGATGTCGGCGACAAGCGGCAGGGATACCTGCTTCCGAATCTGTCCGAACGCCTCTGCGGCGTCCATGGAAGGCACAGAAACCCGCACGATGTCCGCACCCGCTTCCTGCAATGCCGTGATCTGGCCAACCGTGGCCTCCACATCGCAGGTGTTGGTGTTGGTCATGCTCTGCACCGCAATCGGCGCATCGCCACCCACAGGAACATTGCCCACCATGATCTGGCGGGATTTGCGTCTGGTAATCGGGGAATCCTGTTTCATGTCTTACTGACCGATATAGAAAATTTGATCAAATTTCAGATTGTCAGGGTAAATTCTGACCGGTTGTTGACAACCCGATAGCCGCCGATATCCACAGGCTCACCCTGGAAACGGATGGATTCAACCGCATCTACCGCGCCAATGACAACCCGCAGCGGAGCTCGTCCGGAAACATCGATCTGGTCTCCATCACGCTGAAGTGAATTCACCAACCGGTTACCGGCAGCATCACTGACCTGAACCCAACAATCGTCGCTGAAGCGAATCTCCAGCCGCCCGGTGTCCGCCACTTCAGCCAGTCCGTTTGGATTTTCAAGCACCGGCTCGGGCGTCTGGACAACCGCCGGAATCTGGTCGGCTGCCGGCTCGGTGGGCTCCGGGCGGGTTTCTTCAACCGCTGCCGTGTCTGTCGGAGCCTGAGCTTCGCCAACATCCGGTTCAACCGGTTCTGTCGGCTGCTCCTGCTGCTCTGTAGCCTCGGACTCAGATTCCACTACCGCAGGCTCAGGCTCTGCAACGGTTGCTACGGTCTCAACCTCCGAACGCTCGGGCTCCGCCAACGCCGCCAATTCCTCAGTGGCGCCCTGGTCTTCAGACACCGCCTCGGGCTCTGTTACCGCCTCCGAGGGTGCGGAATCCTGTTCAGGAGCCAGGAAGGTAAGCGCCAGATAACCGGCAATGCCCAGAACGACAAGAAAGAACAGAGCTTTCGCGAGCTGCCGCTTCCTACGCCTGCGACGCTCGATATCCACCAGAGGATTCGCTGCCTGCTCCTGTTCGCGCTGTTGCCGGATGGGCTCAAGCTCCTGATCCAGATCGGCAATTACCGCATCCGCATCCAGCTCAACCTGTTTTGCATAAGCCCTGACATACCCTTTCAGAAAGAGTTCACTATCAATCTGGCTGTAATCTCCAGACTCAATCGCCTGAATCACCGAGGGGCGCAAATGTTGCGCTGCGGCGACATCTCCAGTACTCAAACCGGCTTTTTCACGTGCTTTCTGAAGCTGCTGCCCTACGGGCTCTTTCATCGCTGGCTGTGGATTTTCTTCAGTTGCCATTAGAAATCAGCACCTTATATTGTTGGTATTCGACTGACTCCGGAAATTTGTTTCTGAGCTGAAGTGCAAGGCTCGCTTCCTGATCTTCATCACTGTAATAGCGGGCAATGCGGATGCCGGTAAGAAGACTCTCCGGTGAGTGAACCAGGCGCTGATTCCTCTGCATCATTGAAATCAGGCGCGAATAATAACGGGCTGCATCGTCGTAATTGCCAGATTCAACGGACACCCTGGAAAGCGCCAGCAAGGATCGGGCATCGCCCCGTGTCAGTTCCACCGCCCGGCGATAGGATGTTGCTGCAGCCTCCAGCTCGCCAAGCCGTTCCTGAGTCATGCCCAGGTTAAAGAACACCGAACCACGATCCTCATAACCTGTATCCCGGGAGGCCGCACGAAACTGGTCGCGGGCATCTTCCATCCGATTTTGCCCGAACAGGAAGGCCCCATAATAGACTCGCGCCCTCGTATAGCCCGGGTCCTCGGAAATGGCCTGCTTGAAATTACGCTCGGCCAGCTCGGGCTCACCCTCTGCGTTATAGACAAGGCCCATGGCAGCCCTGGCACCGGGGTCGTCTGAATCCAGCTTCAACGCCCTGTCGAGGTGATGACGCGCACGTTCAAGGTTACCCTGCCCGATATAGGCAGTGGCCAGTTTTACATAGTTATCCAGCGCTTCCTGCTTATCTGCTTCCCGTGAAAACCGACTGTCGGTGGTGGTAACGCAACCTGTAACCAGCAGAGTCAGCAGCATAGCGGCTAACGTAAAAAAGCGTCGGTTTGCTGGTGCTGTTATCACGGGTATCCCCTTCCTCGATTGGGCTGCAAGACGTTCCTGGTTCAGGGATTCACCTGCTGAACCTGAATATACCTCTGGCTCCGACGGGTTCTGTCTTCAACCCGACCTACCAGCTGACCACAAGCAGCATCAATGTCGTCACCCCGGGTAGTTCTGATGGTCGTTATGTAGCCGGCCTCGTTCAGAACCGCCTGGAACCGACGGGTCGCATTCATACTTGGCCTCCGGAAGTCACTCTCCGGAAACGGGTTGAAGGGAATCAGGTTGATCTTGCACGGCAGATCCCGCAGGAGCACTGCAAGCTCGCGGGCATGTTCCGGCTGATCGTTCATCCCCTCAATCACGGTGTACTCGATTGTTGCCTTGCGCTTATCCGGCAACCGGGCGAAGTAGCGCTTGGTCGCGGCCAGCAACTCGGCAATCGGGTACTTTTTATTCAACGGAACCAGTTTGTTACGAAGTTCATCATTCGGGGCATGCAGGGAAATGGCCAGTGAAACATCGGTAACTTCCGACAGGCGGTCCAGAGCAGGCACAACACCCGACGTGCTGAGGGTAACCCGACGCTTGGAGATGCCGTAGGCCAGATCCTCCATCATGAGGTTCATGGCATCCACGACATTATCGAAATTGAGCAGGGGCTCGCCCATGCCCATCATGACCACATTGGTAATAGGCCGATCCGGGCCCGGCTCAAAGGGCATGAATGCCTTGCGCGCAACCCACACCTGGCCGATGACTTCCGCCGCGGTAAGATTGCGGTTGAATCCGCGCTTGCCGGTAGAACAAAAGGTGCAGTCCAGGCTGCAACCGATCTGCGAGGAAACGCAGAGCGTTCCGCGCTCCCCGTCCGGAATCAGCACAGTCTCAACGCTGTTGCCGTTATCCATGCGCATCACCCATTTACGGGTGCCGTCTTTGGACGTTTCGTCGTAAACCACCTCAGGACCACGAATCTCGGCAACCTGCTTCAGCTTTTCCCGCAGCGCCTTGCTCATATTGGTCATTTGATCGAAGTCATCAGCGCCACGCTGATGGATCCACTGCAAAACCTGGGTGGCACGAAAACGCTTCTCCCCCAGGGATTCAAAGAAAGCTTCGAGCTTTGCTTTCGGCATCCCCAGCAGATTGGTTTTTTCAGCGGCCGCTGTCATTTCATAACCTCGATCAGATAACCAATTCGGAGGCGATCGAACGATCGCCCCCGATCAACGCCATCAGCCCCGCGGGCAGATCTCGTTGTCATTGAAGAAATATGCGATTTCGCGCTCGGCAGAAGCCGCGGAATCAGAGCCGTGGACGGCGTTCGCGTCGATGGAAGATGCGAAATCGGCACGGATAGTGCCGGCATCGGCTTCCTTCGGGTTGGTCGCGCCCATCAGATCACGGTTCTTCAGGATGGCGCCCTCGCCTTCCAGAACCTGCACAACCACCGGACCGGAAGTCATGAAAGCAACCAGATCGTTGAAGAACGGACGCTCTTTGTGCTCAGCGTAGAAGCCTTCTGCCTGCTCCTGGGTAAGGTGCATCATTTTGGCAGCAACGATGTTCAGGCCAGCTTTCTCGAAGCGGCTGTAGATTTCACCGATCACGTTCTTTGCTACCGCGTCGGGCTTGATAATCGAGAGCGTGCGCTCAGTTGCCATGGTCTTTCTCCAGTTTGTGGATGGTAAAAATTCTGGCCTGCGATTATACGCAGTCCGGGGCAAACTTCCTACCGCACTGCGCGGAGGCGGCTAACAACATCAACTATTTGCGAACTGGCAAAGGCCACTTCCTCTTCAGTCGTGAAACGGCCGAGGGAAAAACGAAGCGCACGATGGGCCTGCTCATCACTCAGCCCAATGCCACGGAGAACATAAGAAGGCTCTACTGTAGCCGAAGCGCAGGCCGAGCCGGAGGAGACAGCCAGATCCCTCAGGCCCAGCATCAGGGACTCAGCATCAACGCCTTCAAAGGACAGGTTCACGATGCCGGGAACGCAGCTGCTTTCGCTGCCATTGAGGGTTACACCCTCAAGAGATTGAAGCCCGGCCAGGAAGGCTTTCCTTAGCGCCTCCAGTTTAGCGATTTCTTCCTCGAGCCCGGCCTGGGCAATGGAGAATGCCTTTCCCATTCCCACAATCTGGTGGGTCGGCAGGGTTCCGGAACGCATCCCCCGCTCATGCCCGCCACCGTGAATCTGGGCTTCAATTCGAACGTCCGGAGACCGCCTCACGAAGAGTGCCCCGACGCCTTTCGGCCCGTAAACCTTGTGCCCGGAAAGCGCCAGAAGGTCCACCGGCATGGATGTTACATCCACCGCCATCTTGCCGGCCGCCTGGGCAGCGTCAACATGGAACAGAATTCCCCGCTCACGCAATTCGGCACCAATGGCAGCGACATCCGTGACGGTACCCAGCTCATTATTCACCAGCATCAGGCTGACGAGCACCGTATTATCCTTGAGCGCACCCAAAACCTGATCACAAGTTATTTGGCCGTCGGCGGCGGGATCCAGCCAGGTCACTTCGGTCCCCTGACGCTCCAGCCACTTGCAGGTATCCACAACTGCCTTATGTTCAATCTTCGAGGTAACAATATGGGCATTCTGGCGACCGGCAACCGCACCCTTGATAGCCAGGTTATCCGACTCTGTCGCTCCCGAAGTCCAGACGATTTCACGAGGGTCGGCGTGAATCAGCCCGGCAACCTGCTTACGTGCAGCTTCAACAGCAGCTTCCGCCTGCCAGCCGTAGGCGTGGGTGCGGGACGCAGGATTACCGAATACACCATCCAGCGTTAGGTACTTCATCATTTCATCGGCGACAGCTGGATCAACGGGCGTGGTGGCCGCGTAGTCCATATAAACGGGCTTTTTCATGGATTCCGGAAACTTTTTGGTGTCAGGCCGGCGCCTGATCGGACAGGCGTTCGGTATTGATGGTTTCAGAGCCGTTGTCAGACTGGCGGCGATTCTGCCGGTCCGCAACCTGGCGAATTTCATGCTTCTTCATCAGATCTCCGAGGCTGATCTCGCTGAGAAACTGATGAATCTGATCACTGAGATCAGACCAGAGATGGTGGGTCAGGCATTTCTCGCCATTCTGGCAATCACCTTTGTTGCCACACCGGGTAGTGTCCAGCGATTCGCTGACGGCATCGACAACTTCAGCGATGTAAAGCTCAGCCGCCGGACGACTGAGCCTGTAGCCTCCACCGGGGCCACGAATACTGATGACCAGCTTCTGGCGGCGGAGACGGGAGAAAAGCTGTTCCAGGTAGGACAGTGAGATTTCCTGACGGGCCGAAATATCGGCGAGACTCACCGGCCCCTGGTCTCCATGCAGAGCCAGATCGAGCATTGCCGTTACGGCATAGCGGCCTTTGGTGGTCAACTTCATAGTGTCAGCCCCATGACGGGATTGAATCTCAAAAACGCAGCTGAGAGTATGAATTGACCAACCATTTCAGTCAAGTATTCAGCGCCGCACCTCATCGTCATCGCGGACGCAATCAAAGTCCTCTTCCTGCAACGGTGGCAGCTCGCCATTCTGGTACTCGCTGTTCACCTTGCGCAACGCCTTGCACATGTTCTCGATACGGTCATCCACCGCATGCATGTGGTCAAGCAGTGAGCGCATGGCCCGGGCAACCGGGTCTGGCATTTCCTCGGTCACACCATAGGCGTCGAAGCCCATGCGCTCTTCCATCTCCTTGCGGCGCGCATCATCTTCGCCTTTGCGTTTGACGATCACCCTGCCGGGAATGCCAACCACCGTCGCGCCCGCGGGCACTTCCTTGGTCACCACGGAATTGGAGCCGATCTTGGCCCCTTCGCCCACCTCAAACGGCCCCAGAATCTTTGCGCCGGCACCAACCACGACACTGTTACCAATCGTGGGATGGCGCTTGCCCTTGTTCCAGCTGGTTCCACCCAGCGTAACGCCCTGATAAAGGGTCACGTCGTCGCCGATCACCGTAGTCTCGCCAATGACCACGCCCATGCCGTGGTCAATGAAGAACCGGCGACCAATCGTCGCGCCCGGATGGATCTCGATGCCAGTCAGCCAACGGGCAATGGTGGAAATGGTGCGAGCAAGCCATTTCAGACCGAGACTCCACAACCAATGGGAAAACCGATGGAAAAGCAGTGCGTGCAAGCCCGGGTAGTTAGTCAGAACCTCAAAGGTGTTCCTCGCGGCGGGATCCCGGTGGAACACGCTATTAATGTCTTCCCGCAAACGCTCAAACATGGCCATTATCCTGTTCCGTCGCCGCAGTTCCGGCCTCGGTTGATTTGCTGTTATTCCGCGTGCCTGCTGCCTTCTGAACAGCAGTGAGAATACCCCTGAGAATGTTGATTTCCATCTGATCCAGTCTGGCGCGCTGGAACAGTCGCCGCAAGCGCGTCATCAGCTGCCTGGGGTTCTCCCGTCGATGGAAATCCACATCGATCAGCACCTGCTCCAGGTGCCCGAAAAAGCCCTCCACATCCTGAACTTTGGCGGGCGGCACATCCCAACCTTCATCCCCGGGTCTGGTCATCGACTTTAGGTATGGGCTTCCCTCACCGCCTTCAAGGCTTCGCAGATAAAACATGCGCAGTTCATAACACATCACCTGTACCGCCATGGCCAGATTGAGGGAGCTGTAATCCGGGTTGGACGGAATATGAATGTGGTAGTGGCAGCGTTGCAGCTCGTCGTTACTCAGACCATGATTCTCCCGTCCGAACACCATGGCAACCGGGCCGCTTTCGGCATGCCCTGCTGCAGCGGCTGCCGCCTCTGGGGGCGCGCAGACCGGCCAGGGCACCTTGCGTCCACGGGCACTTGTACCCATCACCAGCACGCAATCGGCCAGGGCATCATCCAGGGAAGAAACAACCTGGGCGTTATCAAGCACATCCGAAGCACCGGCCGCGCGCGCATAGGAAGCTTCATCCGGAAAAGAACAGGGATTGACCAGCCACAGATTACCCAGCCCCATGTTTTTCATGGCACGGGCGACGGCGCCGATGTTGCCTGAATGGGATGTTTCTACCAGGACAATCCGGATCTGATCCTGAAATGTTTCCGTCCCTTCCTGTGGAAGTGCGCTTTTGTGCATTGTTAGCAGGCCCAAGGTTATTGATCAGGGCGGCAATGATAACAGAAAGCACCGGCCCCCTGCCCCTCCGGAGAACCCGTAACCTCTGGTTATCCGTGCTATTGCGGAGTCAAAAAACATACAAGCGGGGTGATCTTTTGCTATGATACCCGGCCTTCACACACCCGGATAACGAACACTCAGATGCAACCAGCTATTAAAATGGCCCTGCGCGTCGCGCGTCAGGGGTCCGATTATCTGAAAGCCCATTTCGAGCGCCAGGAACCCACCGGCAAGGACGACTCCGAACGCCGTCGTCAGCTGGAGCGGGTTGAGCAGTCTATCTACGATAACTTTGCCGAACAGCTCGAAAAGGCCTACAAGGACCACAGCATCGCGCCCTTGAACGAAGCGAATGCCGGAACCAGCGAAAAAAGCTGGCATATTTTTCCAGTCCTGGGCCGTGAGAATTTCCTTCGGGGCATTCCGGAGTTTGCTCTGGCACTGTCCCAGAAGAAGAATAACCGTACCGAGAACCTGCTACTGGTGAACCCGGTTACCGGCGAGGAATACTCCGCCAGCCGTGGCCACGGTGCCGCCCTGAACAGCCGCCGGGTTCGGGCTTCGGAAATCAAGCTGCCCGAGAAAGCCGCCATCGCCACCAACCTGCTGGACCAGGCCCGCAAGAGCGAGGATCCGATGCTCTGGGGCGAAATGGCCGCTGTACTGGCGCGGGATTCCGGCATGTTCCGCACATCTGGCTGCGTGGTACTGGACATTGCTCGGGTTTCCGCGGGCCTGATGGACGCGGCGATCATCTTCCGGCCGGAAGCCACCGATCTGGATCTGGGCGTCACACTGGCCATGGAATCCGGCGCACTGACAGGTGACTTCTCCGGTAACCCCTCGACCGGTAACGCCCGCCAACTGGTAGTGGCAAACCCGAAACTGTTCCGTGAAGTTTTGAAAGTACTGCACCCGTTCCGGGGCCGCCTGCCCCGCTGAGGCTGTCAGTTCTTGCGAGCATAAGAAAACCGCCAACGTCATGTGGCGGTTTTTTTTGTGCCTGAATCTGATGAACCGGGCCGGTTACATCCTGTTCAGCCATTCAGGCGGTTGCTCTTCCTCATCCGGATTTTCCGCGCCTTCCTTCGGCGGAACAATCAGATCGTCACGGGATACACCCATAACCATCAGAAGATTCGCGGACACGTAGATGGATGAGTAGGTACCGACAATCACACCTATAATCAGGGCCAGGGCGAAGTTGTTAATCGCCTCACCACCCAGGAAATACAGGGCGAAAAGCACTACGAGCGTTGTACCGGATGTATTGATGGTCCGAGCGATGGTCTGGTGAATCGACTCGTTGATAATGTCCCAGGGCTCACCCACTCTCATCTTGCGGAAATTTTCACGAATACGGTCAGCAACAACGATGGTGTCGTTCAGCGAGTAGCCGATAACGGCAAGCAGAGCCGCCAGAACCGTAAGATCGAAGGTCCACTGGAACAGGGCAAAGACACCCAGAACGATAATCACATCGTGAGCCAGGGGCACCACCGAGGCAATACCGAACTTGAACTGGAAGCGCATACCCACGTAGATGAGCACAACTGCCAGCGCAATCAGCAGGCCCAATCCACTGTCTTCCTTGAGTTCTTCCCCAACCTGGGAGCCGACGAACTCGGAACTGATCAGCTCTAGCTCTGCACCACCCTCTTTCAGGGTTCGGGTGACTTCCGGGGCCAGTTGGTCATTGTCGGCCTCGGCCATCCGCACCAGCACCGTAGTGTCAGCCCCAAAGTTCTGGACGGAGAACTGCTCATAACCGGCGGCATCAAGCCTGGAACGAATTTCGTCAAGCTGCGGCGCCTCTGCGTATTCGAATTCAACAGAGGTACCGCCGGTGAAGTCCATACCCAGATTCAGGCCACGGGTAGCCAGTAGCGCAATGGATACAACGATCAGCGAAATAGAAATTACGGAAGCAATCTTCCGCAACCCCATGAAATCAAACGGTTGCTTCTGATCTTCAGACATTGGCGAGCTTTCCTCCGATCGACAGCTTCTCGACCCTGCGGCCGCCGTAAACAATGTTAACGATGCTCCGGCTGACCATCAGGCCAGAGAACATCGACGTCAGGATCCCGATGCACAGTGTTACCGCAAAGCCTTTCACCGGGCCGGAACCCATGGCAAACAGAATCACGGCAACCAGCAAGGTAGTGATATTGGCATCAAAGATGGAAACGAAAGCCCGGGAATAGCCAGAGTTGATGGCCGTCTGGGGCGGCACACCGGCTTTAAGCTCTTCCTTGATACGCTCAAAGATAAGCACGTTGGCATCCACAGCCATACCCACCGTCAAGACGATACCGGCAATACCCGGCAAGGTCAGTGTCGCCGACAGGATCGACATGCAGGCTACCAGCAGCATCAGGTTCAGGGTCAGGGCAATGTTTGCCACAACGCCGAACCCACGGTAATAAACAAGCATATACAAGAGCACCAGGCCGAAGCCAAGCGCTACCGACATCATGCCGGCATCAATATTCTTCTGACCAAGGCTAGGCCCGATGGTCCGCTCCTGAACGAAGTACATCGGAGCCGCCAGCGCGCCAGCACGCAGCAGCAGTGCGAGCTCTGCGGCCTCCGGGATGGAATCAAGCCCGGTAATGCGGAAGCTGCTACCCAAAGCGGACTGCACGGTGGCAAGGCTGATAATGCCTTTCTCCACAACGCGGTTCTCGACTTCCTGGGGCTCACCATCCACCATTCTGGTTTCGGTTTCCGTGCGGTACTCAATAAAGAGCACCGCCATCCTGCGACCAATGGCATTTCGGGTTGCCCGATTCATCAGGTCGCCACCAACAGAGTCCATGGTGATGTTCACCTGGGGCTGGCCGTTCTCATCAAAAGCCTGCTGGGCATTGGCCACGTTGTTACCGGTAGCAATCACCTCCTGCTCAAGGCGCGCGGTACGCTGGGGCTGATCCCGGAAACTGAATTCCTCGGTTTCGCTACTCGGGGCGTCCTGACGCGCCTCCATACGGAACTCAAGGTTTGCGGTGGCGCCAAGAACACGCTTGGCCTGTGCGGTGTCCTGCACACCCGGCAACTCAACGATAATGCGATCGGCACCCTGCTGTTGAACCAGGGGCTCTGCAACGCCCAGCTCATTTACCCGGTTACGGATGGTTGTCAGGTTTTGCTCAAGCGCGTAATCCTGAATTGCGGACACTTCTGCTTCTGAAAGAGTCAGCACCAGGAGAAACTCATCACCTTCGGTCTGTTCATCGAGAAGGAATTCGTTGTACTGGTCACGGACCATATTGAAGGCTTCGGTACGGGACTCTTCATCCCTGAAGCTGAGAACGATCTCCCGATTTTCCTGTACATCCCCGCCACGGTAACGGATCCGCTCTTCCCGCAGTTCACGCTTGATCTGGCCGGACATGGCTTCCAGACGCTGGCTGACTGCCGTTTCCATGTCGACTTCCAGCAGGAAGTGAACACCGCCGCGAAGGTCCAGGCCCAACTTCATCGGGCCGGCACCGAGACTTTTCAGCCATTCCGGCGTGGAGGCCGCCATGTTCAGCGCCACCAGGTATTCGCTGCCAAGGGCAGCCTGCACCAGGGGACGAGCCTGCAATTGGTCTTCTGAGTTGGTGAGACGGATCAGAGCATCCCGATCCTGAAGAGTACTGCTTTTCACCTCGATACCGCGGCGCTCCAGAACATCCACCGCCCTGTCGAGCACACCGGCATTAACCTCGGTGCTGCTGCGGGCGCCAGTGATCTGGATCGCGTAATCGTCGGGGAAGAGGTTGGGCAAAGCGTAGATAAACCCGATCACGAGCGCGACCAGGATAACCAGGTTTTTCCAAAGCGGATACTTGTTCAGCATGGGATCCCTTGTAGCCGGCCTGGTGGCCGGCCTTGGTGTTTCAGCCAGGAAGATTCAGACCGGCCACCAGGGATGGCCGGCTAAATGGCCCCGCTCAGATGTCCTTGAGCGTGCCCTTCGGCAGAGCTGCTGCCACGGCTACTTTCTGGACCTTGATCTCTACGTTATCGGCAACTTCCACAACGATAAAATCGTCGGTTACCTTGGTGATCTTGCCGGCAACGCCACCGGAAGTGACAACTTCGTCACCCTTGTTCAGGCCGGACATCAGGGCTTTGTGCTCTTTCGCACGCTTGGACTGCGGGCGCCAGATCAGGAAATAGAAAATCAGGATGAAGCCTGCAAAAAAGATTACCTGGCCCATAACACCCATTCCCTGAGCACCCGGATCCTGTGCCATGGCCAGAGCAGGCATCAGAGCCAAAAGGCCGGCAACGAGCATTTTAATAGATTTCATTGAATATCTCCGTTGGTTTAGCGAATAGATCAAACATTGCCCAGGGGCGGAACGGTCTCTCCGCGCAGGGCATAGAAGTCGGTTACAAAGTCCGACAATGTACCTGCTTCAATGGCCCCACGCAATCCAGCCATCAGGTTCTGGTAGAACCGGAGGTTGTGAATGGTATTCAGCTGTGAACCCAGCATTTCTCCACACTTATCCAGATGATGCAGATAACTTCTCGAAAAATTCTTGCAGGTATAACAATCGCAACGCTCATCCAGCGGGGCGGTGTCGTGACGGTGCCGCGCATTGCGAATTTTTACAATACCGGTCGAAGTGAACAGGTAACCGTTTCTGGCATTGCGGGTCGGCATCACGCAGTCGAACATATCCACACCGCGCCGAACGGCCTCAACAATATCTTCCGGGCGCCCCACCCCCATCAGGTACCGCGGCTTGTCCTCCGGCATCTTAGGAGGCAAATGATCCAGAATCCGGATCATATCTTCCTTGGGCTCGCCAACCGAAAGGCCACCAATGGCATAGCCATCAAAGCCAATATCTGTAAGCCCTTCCAGGGACTGGTCCCGCAAAGTCTCGTACATGCCTCCCTGGACAATGCCAAACAATGCCGCGGGATTGCCTTCGTGGGCATCCTTGCTCCGTTGCGCCCAACGCAGCGACAACTCCATGGAATCTTTTGCCTGGCGCTCGGTGGCAGGGTAAGGCGTGCATTCGTCAAAGATCATGACAATGTCTGACCCCAGATCCCGCTGGACCTGGATGGCGATCTCCGGGGACAACTCAACTGGCGAGCCGTCTACCGGTGAGCGGAAGGTAACGCCGTCCTCGGTAATCTTGCGCATTTCGCCCAGGCTGAACACCTGGAAGCCACCGGAATCGGTCAGTATCGGCCCCTGCCACTGGGTAAAATCATGAAGATCGCCGTGAGCCTTGACTACCTCGGTGCCCGGTCGGAGCATCAGGTGAAAGGTATTACCCAGAATGATTTCTGCGCCAATCTCATGGATATCGCGGGGCAACATACCCTTAACAGTGCCGTACGTACCAACCGGCATGAAGGCGGGCGTTTCAACGGTGCCCCGGGGGAACGTCAGCCGGCCACGACGGGCGCGCCCATCCTCTCCCAGCTTTTCAAACGACATGAAACAGGTTTGTGTCACAAGGCCTCCCCGGCGTTATCGGTACCGGATTCATTGGATTCCACGGCTGCCCCCAACAACATGCCACGGCTGGGCTCCTGCCCGGTAATAAACATGGCGTCGCCGTAACTGAAAAAGCGGTAGCGTTCTTTCACCGCTTCCCGATAGGCCGCCATAACATTGTCATAGCCGGCGAACGCACTGACCAGCATGATCAGGGTGGATTCCGGCAAATGGAAGTTCGTAATCAGGGCATCAACGGTCTGGAAGCGGTACCCCGGGTAAATGAAGATATCGGTCTCGCCGGTGAATGCCCTGAGGCGGCCGCCACGGCTGGCAGACTCAAGGGATCGAACCGATGTGGTACCAACGGCAACCACACGCCCTCCCCGTGCGCGGGTCTGCTCGATCGCGTCAACGGCGTCCTGGGGAACGTTCACCACCTCGCTGTGCATGGTGTGATCTTCGATCTTGTCCACCCGAACCGGCTGAAAGGTGCCGGCACCCACGTGCAACGTTACAAAGGTACTTTCGATTCCACACGCGGCCAGCTTCTGCAGCAGACTTTCATCGAAGTGCAGCCCCGCCGTCGGCGCAGCAACGGCACCTGCCTCGCGGGCATAGACGGTCTGGTAACGTTCCCGATCAGTGGATTCGTCCGGCCGGTCAACATAAGGCGGCAGCGGCATATGACCAATGCGTTCAAGAACGTCGAGCACGGGTTCGTCAGATTCACAGACCAGATGAAATAGCGCCTCATCCCGGCCCGACATTCTCAAAGAGGTGCCATCTTCCAGAATTACCGTCTGCCCCTCCTTCAACGCCTTGGAAGCACGGACATGTGCGATGATTTCATGTTCCCCGGTTACCCGCTCAACAAGAATCTCAACCTGGCCACCGGTCTCCTTTTTGCCAAAAAGGCGAGCAGGAATCACCCGGGTGTTATTAAACACCAGCAGGTCGCCGGGCTGGAGAAGGTCAGGAAGTTCACTGAAAATGCGGTGGTCCAGCTTGCCGGAAAGACCGTCCAGGCAAAGCAGCCGGGATGCGCTGCGATCTTTGAGCGGATAGCGGGCGATCAGTTCGTCCGGCAGATCAAAATGAAAATCGGAGACATTCATGGAATGGACTGTTAACGACGCCGAAGGAAAGAAGATGGTAGCGGCGGGCGGACTCGAACCGCCACGGGTTTTACCCCAACGGATTTTGAATCCGTCGTGTCTACCAATTTCACCACGCCGCCATCGGAGAGTGTTGGGGATTATACTGAGCTAAATCGCGAAAGCAATAAGCCAGCGGACACAACTGCCCGCTGGTTCAGATATTTACAATCTGTCGAACAAGGACAGTTGCGAAACCTGCGCAAATGACTGCTGAGCGGCCTGCAGCACAAAGCTCTGGAAACTCAGATTGCTGATCGCTTCTGCGTAGTCCACATCCTGTAACTGGGAGCGGATTTCATTGGTGTAGACCGAAGAATCCTCAAGGAAGGTCTTGGTCGATTCGACCGCGTTCATCCGGCCACCCAGTTCGGTCTGTTTGAGGATAATGCTCTCCTGGGCGTTATCCAGGTTGATCAGGGAATTGGCAATCAGGTCATCGTACTCGGCCTGGCCGCCGGGACTGCTCTTGTCGATGCTGTTCAGGCCGGCAATCAGGTTTTCGATGGTGCCGAACACTGACTGCTTTTCGTTGATCTTTAGTGTAAATGCATCGCCGGGTACGGCATCAGTGATCGTTGCCTCTACACCGGCAACCACAAACGGCTCACCACTTTGATAACTTCCCGGGACGACGGGAGGATTACCTCCTTGGCTGTCTGTTGCTATTAAATTCCCGCTCGCGTCAATCTGGATCGAGATATCATCCGGAAATCCCCCTGAATAGGCCGCGGTAAGATCAGCATCACTCACTACTTCCACACCGGAAATTCGGGCATCCGCGCTAGTCCCAACGGCCTTCTCTCCAACTGCAGCAGCCGGGATCCTAACAAAGATATCTTTGCCATTGTCGCTGATAGGAACGGTCACGCCGTCATCGATTTCAAGCCCCCGTTGACCTTCGTCGCCCTGATAGGTCCAGCTCCCAAACTCGTCTTGCTCAAACGCCTTTACGGAGCCCTGGAACCCGCTAAATATATACTCGCCAGACGCATCCCGTGTATTGGCAATATTCGCCAGCTGCCCCAGACGCTCTTCCAGCTCGGAAGAAATCGAGCGCCGGTCGTTGGCCGACAGCGATCCGTTACCCGCCTGAACAGTTAACTCGCGGATCCGCTGAATCACATCGATTGAGCTTTCCAGAGCACTCTCTTCCTGCTTCAGACGATTGTCCGCCAGATCGACATTGCGCTGATAGGTTTCAACCCGCGACAGCTCCTGGTCCAGTTTCAAAATCCGCGCCGCAGCAACCGGATCGTCCGATGGTTTGTTCACCCGCTTGCCAGTGGAGATCTGCTGCTGGGTATTGTTCAGGTTGGTATTTAGCTCCTGGAGCCGATTGATACCGCCTGAGAAAATCTGCTGTGATGAAATTCTGATCATGTCACATCACCTCAACCATTACCGGAAACTCTGCAACAGGGTGTTGAACAGGTCCTGAGCCACCGACATCACCTGGGCCGAGGCATTGTATGCGGCCTGATACTGGATCAGGCGGCCGGCTTCTTCATCCAGGTTGACGCCGGATACCGATTCCCGCTGATTGGTCGACTGTTCCAGAAGGGTCTTGCCGGCATCCACATCCAGTTGACTCTGGCGTGTTTTGACACCGATGTCTTCAACCAGCCCCGCATAGCCTTCTGCAAAGCTCTGACTGCCGCCATTAAGCGTATTTGCTGTTCCAAAGGCGGCAAGAAGTTCCGCATTTCGGTTATCAGAAACGCCATTGGAATTGAATTCAATGGTGAATTTGTCACCTTCGAATCCGGTGGCAGCATTGGCGACTGCCGGCTTACCAGTCATCCGGAACTGAAAACCTTGATAATCTGAACCTGCCGCAGCAGGGTCTTCTTCGAATAGATTATTAATTCTTTGCGGATCGTATTCACCACTGGCCACCACATTGTTGGGCGGCGCCGAATTGTCCGTCACCGAATACAAAATTCCTGTTGAACCGCCCGGTTCGAATGACACAGTGAGCGGGCCATTTGCCAACGTCCCGGAAGATTGAAAACCAGGCAACAACGAATTGGTAAACGGATTTCTGACATCTAGCATAGTGCCCTGATCAATCTCAGCCGTGCCAATGTTATCGTCACCGGCGCTCGCGCGGATTGGGCTAGCAAAAGCCAGATCTTCTTCACGGCTAACGACAAGGCCAATGCTCTCCGCCGCATTCCGGCTGGGCTGAATCAGGTATTTATCACCGGCATTGAAGGTGCCGCCTTCAACCCGGATATTGAAGCCGGGCATACTTATCTCAGACTGGGCAGGGTCCGGCAAACGCCCCTGGTTCACGGTTTTCCCAGTTGCCTGGTCAATCAATTCGTAGCTCCGCCCGTCGCCACTGAACTGGAGGGTCCAGCGTCCTGCAGGAAGAGCCGAGCTGTCCGTTATTTCCACGGCCAATTGGCCGGTGGTGGCCGGCGCGTTATTGCCATTGGGAACCACCCGGCTCCGTTGCGCCTCAAGCGAATTGATATCGGTGAAGAACAGACCACCGAGCTCGCCTTCCAGATCCATCCCGATTTCATGCTGGTGGTTCATGGTGTCGGACAGCGCAATGGCAATTCTGCCAAGCTCATCGAAGGCCGGCTTCAGGCCTTCGGTATCGAAACGCAGAAGCCCGCCCAGCTTGCCGCCGGTAATCTGCTCATCAATATTGAGCGTGCGCCCACCGTTGCTCAGGGTGAATTCTAGACGAGTCGGATCCTCGGCGTTCTCACGGGTACCCAGGGTCGATGCATTGCTGCCAACCACCAGGGAAAGACCGTTCGACAGGGAAACGTTAACCTGGCTGCCGTCAGTCGGCGTGACCTTGATACTCACCAGCTCCGAAAGCTGGCGCAGTTTCTCGTCGCGCTTGTCCAGCAACTCGTTTGGCATTTGCCCCTGGGCAATGCCCGGTGATTCCGAAATTGCCAGGTTCAGTTCTGCAATGCTCTTCAGCAGCGTATTGGCATCTTTCACACCCTGCTGCATCTGGGTCTTGATGGACTCCCGCTGCTGGATGAACTCCTGATTCAGGGCCTGGAACCGGTTAACAACCTGCTGTGCCTCGCTCAAAACCAGCTGGCGCTGAGGCAGAGACGTCGGATCTTCGGCGGCGTTCTGAAGGCTGGCGAAAAAGTTGTTCAGGGCATTGCTGAGGCCCGTGGTTTCGCCTCCCAGCAGGTTATCCAGCCTGGAGAGCTCCGAGTTGAGGGCTTGCTGTTCGCCATAAAGCGTACTGTCCTCACGCACTTGCTGAACCAGGTATTCATTGGCCAGACGGCGAATGTCAGCAACGTTCACGCCGCTGCCAATGGTGCCCGCGCCGGTGCGCTGGCCTTCCTGGGTTTCAAACAGTACTTCCTGGCGACTGTAACCCGGTGTGTTGGCGTTGGTTATATTGTTGCCGGTCGTGTTCAGCGCTGCCTGATGACTGAGGATGCCGGTCAGACCAATACCTATTAGCCCTGCCATAAGGTTTACTCCTTCATCCCGTCACTGCCCATGGACAGTGTCATCAGTGAGTCACGGTTCATGATCTGGCGGATCTTGCTGCCGTAGTTGGGGTCGGTGGCGTAGCCGGCTTCCTGGAGCTTCTCCGCAAAGACTTCAGGCTGGTCCGCTACTGACAGCACCTCCCGGTATCGGGGATTGGATTCCAGGAAGGAGACATAATCACGGAAGCTGGATTCGTAATCCTGATAGGCCCGGAAACTGGCCTGCTCCTTCATGGGCAGCCCTTCGCGGTATTCCGTGGTAGTGATGGACACCGCATCGCCCTGCCAGCGGCTATCCGCCTTGATGCCGAACAGGTTGAAGCTGGGCTCACCCTGCTCCCCGCGAATCATGTGGCGCCCCCAACCAGTCTCCAGGGCGGCCTGGGCCACCATGAGTTTCGGATCAATGCCAGAGTCGCGGGCAACCCGCTCGGCCATCGGTAACAGTTCGGTCACGAAATGCTCTGGGGACTCGAACCGCTCTGGCAAACTCGAGGGTGTGGCAAACACTGGTGATGTTGCCTTCTCTGCCACTGCTGTCACTTGCTGCACGCGATCGGGCAATTGAGGGGTCAGAGCAGGCAGGCTTCGATCATAGTCTGCAAGACTTGCCTTATGGCCGGCAAGCCTGCCACCGTCGTTGTCCATACCCGGGATCTGTTTGCTCAGTTGGCGCACCAGTGCTTCGGCAAGACCACTACCCTTGCCTCCCGCCATGGTGAGACTCATCTGGCTGTCGAACATATCCCGGTACAGCTCGGACTGATTGCTCTTCAGGTAGTTGCCCTCGGAAAAAACATCGCCGGCCTTGCGCATGGATTTCAACATCTCAGACAGGAACAGGCTCTCGAACTGGCGCGCCACTTCACGCAGAGCTGACTCTTTGTCAGTGCGAGCCTGGGCCTTCAACGCATTGAGACCGTTGAAGTCGGTGTAAACCTGGGCCTGTTGAACCTTGTAGTCCTGCATCACGCCACCTAGATAACAATCAGCTCGGCACGTAATGCACCGGCCTGTTTCAGGGCTTCGAGTACAGCCATGACGTCGCCCGGGGCCGCACCCACCTGGTTTACCGCCTGCACAATCTCGTTGAGCGTGACGGCGGGGCCGAACTTGAACATCCGGGCCGGCTCCTCGGTAATGGCAATCTGGGAATCCTGCTCGATGGCGGTGTCACCACCGGCAAAGGGATTCGGCTGCTCTACATTGGGATTTTCCTGAATGGTGACTGTCAGGTTGCCGTGGGTGACCGCCGCCGGGCTGACCTGAACATTCTGGCCAACCACGATGGTGCCGGTGCGGCTGTTAATCACCACTTTCGCGGCGTCTTCGGCCGGATCCACTTCGATGTTCTCCAGGATCGACAGGAAGCTGACCCGCTGGGACGGATCCCGGGGCGCTCGTACAGACACCGAGGTGGCATCGTGGGCATAGGCCATATCGGGGCCCAGCCGGTCGTTCACCGCTTCCACAACCCGACGTGCCGTTGTGAAATCCGGGCGCAGCAGATGAAAGGTAATGGTATCGCCCTGACTGAATGGCGAAGCCACCTCCCGCTCAATCGTTGCCCCGTTGGGAATGCGACCGACGCTGGGAACATTCACGGTGATTCTGGATCCGTCCTGCCCCTGGGCCCCGAAGCCACCGACCACCAGACTACCCTGCGCCATGGCATAAACGTTGTTGTCCGCACCCTTCAGCGGTGTCATGAGGAGCGTGCCGCCACGCAGACTGTCTGCATTGCCGATGGACGAGACCGTGATGTCGATTTCCTGGCCCGCTTTTGCAAAAGGCGGCAGTGTTGCACTGACCGTAACGGCGGCAACGTTGGCAAGATTCGGATTGACACCTTCCGGGAGAGTCACACCAAACTGATTCATCATGTTCCTGAAGGTCTGATTGGTAAACGGTGCTTTGTCACCGGTACCGTCAAGACCAACCACCAGGCCATAACCCACCAGCTGGTTGTTACGGACCCCCTTGATCCGGGACAGATCCTTCAGGCGGTCCGCCATGACCGGGGCCGAAACAACAGCCAGCGCAAGTACCCAGACAATCAAACGTCGCAGGCTCATAACGGCCACCACTCACTGTTAAAGAAGCGCGCCAGCCAGCCCATCTGGTTTGCCTGGTCAAAATCACCGGTGCCGCCGTAGGCGATCCGCGCATCGGCAATCCGATTCGACGCCACGGAATTATCCGGCTGGATATCCTGGGGGCGTACCAGCCCGGTCAAACGGATGTATTCATCGCCATTGGTCAGCGACAGCCACTTTTCGCCGCGAATACGAAGGACGCCATTGGGCAGCACCTCCGTCACGGTCACGGTAATACTGCCCGCAAGGCTGTTGCTCTGGTCGGCTTCGGCCGCGCCTTCAAAATCCCGCTCATGGTTAAACGATGTATTTATCCCGAAGTTGTCCTTGCCCAGAATGGTCGGGTTCGGCAAGGTCGTCTCGTTGTCCTTGGTGATGCTGGTTTCGGCATTCTTGCTGGCACGGGTGGATTCCTGCAGGTTCACTGTCAGAACATCACCCACGTTCAGCGCCACGGTATCGCCGTAGAAGTTGTAGTTCCGGGAAACCTGGTAGATGGAACCTGAGGAGCTGTCCCGCTGCATCATGGCCTGGGGGCGAACCGGTGCAAACTCCGGGTCATCCGGAACTGCCCGGGGGCGATTCATGGCGGTACATCCCTGCAACAGGATAAGCAGCACCACCATCGCCACCGTGCTGGCACTCTGAGTTATCCGGCTTGATGTCATCAGTTTCATGACGTCACCTCTGGCGGCGTTAGCCGATGTTTTGAGTGATGAACTGGAGCATCTGGTCGGTTGTAGAGACCACTTTGGAGTTCATCTCATAGGCCCGCTGGGTGGTGATCATATTCACCAGCTCCTCGACGACTTCCACGTTGGATGACTCCACAGATCCCTGCTCAATGGTGCCCAACCCGGCCAACCCAGCCTCACCCTCGGCCGGATCGCCGCTGGCATTGGTGGCCTTGAACAGATTGTTACCGATGGCCTGAAGGCCCTGGGGGTTGATGAAATCCACCAGTGTAATCTGACCCAGGTTCACTGGTGCCGCCTGATCGTCTGTTACTGCCGTCACAGTGCCGTCTTTACCGATGGTGATATTGGTGGCGTTCTCCGGCACGTTGATGGCCGGCTCCAATGGGTAGCCATCCGGGTTCACCACATCACCATCGGCATTGAGCTGGAACTGGCCGTCCCGGGTGTAGGCAATCTGGCCGTCCGGCAACTGAACCTGCAGGAAGCCACGGCCATTGATCGCCATATCCAGGGGCTGCTCGGTAATCTGCAGGTTGCCCTGGGAGAACTGCTTGGCGGTGCCCACAACCCTCACACCGGTACCCAGCTGCAGACCAGACGGCAACTCGGAGTTCTGGGTTGTCAGACCACCCGGCTGCCGGTTGATCTGGTACAGCAGGTCCTGAAACACGGCCCTGTCCCGCTTGAAGCCAGTGGTGTTGACGTTCGCCAGGTTGTTGGAAATGGTGGACATGTTGGTGTCCTGAGCGCTCAACCCGGTCTTGCTGACCCAAAGTGCTGGATGCATGCTGCTTACTCCTTGCCGGGGGCTGTCAGGCGGCCATTTTTTGCCGCTTCAGCCCGCCAGGCCAATGTGTTCAGTCGTTACTTAAAGGTTCTGCAACAGCCGTGCCGTTGCTTCGGAATTCTCGTTGGCAGTAGTCATTACCTTCACCTGCATCTCGTATTGCCGGGAAAGCTGAAGGTTGGAGATCATCTCCTCGACCGCATTCACGTTGGAGCTTTCAAGGAACCCGGAGGCAACCCGCTGGTTTGCATCCGGTGGCTCGGGACCATCCACGGCCTGATCCGGCTTGCGGCGCATGTGCCCATCAAGGCCTTTCTCGAGGGCTTCAGGCGGCGGGCTGACCAGTTTCAGGCGATCCACTTCAACCAGCTGGTCCGGTGGTCCACCCACGGGAACAATCGACACAGTGCCATCGGCGCCAATCTCGACGTTGTCAAAAGGAGGAAGCGCAACCGGCCCACCGTTGCCGAGCACCAATTCGCCGTTGGCCAGGCGCACCAGGCCGTTCACATCCACCTGGAGACTGCCACTACGGGTGAAGACTTCCTCGCCCTGATCGTTCTGTATGGCCAGCCATCCCTCACCTTCCACCGCGACATCCAGCTTGCGCCCGGTTTCCATCAGCGCGCCGGCGGAAAGATCGGTGCCGGGCCTTTCTGTCATGGCATAGGCGCGGGTTGGGTGGTGCTCCCCGTAGACAGGCATACTGCGGGCCTGGGCGAAGTCTTTCTTGAAGCCGGTGGTGCTTACATTCGCCAGGTTATTGGCATGGGCCTGCTGAGCCAGCATATTCTGCTTGGCGCCAGACATACCGATGTAGAGGGCTTTGTCCATGGGAAAACTCCTGCCGGAATTTTGACTGTTTCCAGTCTTCCTGCAGGAGTCATGCCATGTTCGCTAGTTCGCGATATTAACGGAGGTTGATGATGGTCTGGGTGACCGCATCGGAAGTTTCAATGGTCTTGGCGTTTGCCTGATAGTTTCGCTGGGCGATGATCAGGTTCACCAGTTCCGCAGACAGGTCCACGTTGGATTCTTCCACCGAGCTGGCCTTGATCGATCCAAGGGTTCCAGTATCGGGAGCACCGATGATTGGTTGGCCGGATTCGAAAGTTTCTACCCAGGAGGTGTCCCCTACCGGCGACAGCCCATTGGTGTTATTGAACGATGCCAACGCTACCTGACCCAATGCCTGGGATTGGCCGTTTGTGTAACGGGCGAACAATACCCCCTGATCCGATACGTCAAGTCCGGAAAGGCGACCGGTGGTATAACCATTTTGCTGCTGGTCATTTACCCCGAATGCCGCACCGTACTGGGTTGTACCGCTCAGATTTATCACAAAAGCCGAGGTTGTTGGCGGCTCGGGAATCGGCGTCACCACCGTCTCGCCGGCTGCCGGAGGTCCGTCCGCGCCGTTGGGCTGACCGGCATCATCCTTTGGAATCCAGTCGTCGATCAATATCTCACCGCTTGGATCGCCATCAATAGACTGCAAAGCACCATCCTGGTCAAACCGGGCCGTATAGGGTGTCACGTCGGTTCCGCCCACAAATTCGCCATCAATCTGGGCATAGACCGACCACTCACTCACGCCAACACCATTACCCGGAGACGGGTTTTTCACGAAGAACTGTGTCAGTTCATGAGAGTTACCCAGGCTGTCGTAAATCGTGGTGGATGTGGCGTGGTTATAGGTGCGCTGATCCAGAGGATTGAATTGGTTGGTAACGCGAATCGGAGACGCGTTGAAGGCCAACTCAAAATCATTATCCGCAGTAGTTGATGTAATGCCAGCTACCGTTCGGTCAGCGGTAACATTTATATCTCCCTCAACGGTGCCCGTATCGCCGTTTCCATTTCCATCTGCAAAGGTGTAATCGAGTGTTTCACCCTGATTATGAATTACCCGCAGGACATCATTACTACCAGACCCATCGTCCACTAGAGATGCCGAAATTGCGGTTTCAGAGGAATTGTTGATGGAATCCACCAGATCCTGAAGCGAATTGATGTTGGAGGTATCCAGCGTCAACGGCGAACCGTTGATATCGAGACTGAAGGAGAAAGAACTGGCTCCGGTAATGAAAGCATCATCAAGAGCCGGTGTTCCGTCAAACGTCGCCGTTGTTGTGGCAGAGGCACTTAATCCAGAGGCATCGTTGATGGTGGAAGCCGCCTCACGAGCGCTCGCGGTGGGATCAATAGCCACGTTGAAGTCCGGCGAGCCGTCCGAATACTGCACATCAAAGCTCTCACCCTGAATCGACGCAAGCGTCAACGGCCCGATATCTCTCACTCGGGTTTCCAGAACAGACTCTCTTGAGTCCAGGTTCAGGTCGGAATCCAGATTGGTCGTGCGACGCGGCGCCAGGTTATCCGTCTCAATCTGCAAATCTCCCCGAATGCCAGACAAATTGCCGTCTTCGTCGGCAGTGTATCCCTGTACCCGCATATTCTGGTTGTTCGTTACGTAGCCGTCCTTATCAATGCCGAACTGACCTGCGCGGGAATAACGAATCTCGCCGCCGTTATTCAGGATAAAGAAACCGTCGCCGGCAATCGCCATGTCCAGGCCGTTGTCAGTAAAGCTGATGTTGCCCTGGCCAAAGGACTGCTTTACATCCTGAACCCGGACACCGTCGCCGATCGGATTGGTGCCTGCACTCAGGAAACCGCTGGCGTAAAGATCGCCAAACTGGGCCTTGCTGCCCTTGAAGCCAACGGTGCTGGCGTTCGCAATGTTGTTGCCGGTGACGTCCAGATCCACCGATGCCGCACGAAGGCCGCTCAAACCTGTATTAAATGCCATGGTTCACCCCTTGGTGTTTCACCGGTCTCAGTTAATTTGTTTCACATCAGACAGAGCGATGGAGCCCATGCCTGCAAGATTCAGGGTTATCGAGCCGCCCTGGCCCAGGGATACGCTGTCCACATTGGCGCTCACCATGGTGCCCAGCTGCTGCGGACCATCTGGGTAGGAAGCTTCTGCCACAATCCGGTAGGGACCCGGCGGCAAGGGATTGCCGTTTCCGTCCTGACCGTCCCAGCGGAAGGACACAACACCTGCCTGGCTGCTGCCCATATCAATCTGCCGCACCCGTTCGCCATTCTGCCCCTCAATCGAAAGGCGCAGACCGCCCGTTGAAGCAGGCACCTCAATCGTTCCTGTAATTTCGCCTTCAGCCCCGAGGATCCCGATCTGGGAAGGTGCCAGAACAGTCTTGCCCACCATGGCCGAAGCCTGAAGCGCCTGTGTGGATCGAAACTGGCCAACCACATCCTCAACCGTGCCGGAGAGATTCTGCATCTCCTCCAGCGAGCTGAACTGTGCAAGCTGGGAGATAAATTCGCCGTTATCCTGAGGTTCCAGCGGATTCTGGTTTTTCAATTGCGCCAGCATCAGTTCCATGAACTCGTTCCGGCCCAGCTCACTGGTGCCCTGGCCGCCATTCTGTTGCTTAAGCTGGTACTGGCTCAGAACATCCGACGCATCTGTTGCGTTTACTGCAGTCATGTTGTGCTCCTCACCCTGTTACTGCTGACCAAGAGTCAGAATGCGCTGCATCATGGACTTGGCAGTGTTCATGACATCCACATTCATCTGGAAACTTCTGGACGACGACATCATGTCTGCCATCTCTTCAACCACATTCACGTTCGGGTAGTAGACATACCCGTCTTCGTTGGCCGCCGGGTGGTGGGGCTCGTAGCGCATCTGCAGCTCCGCATCACTCTCAACAATACCGTCAACCCTGACCCCGGCACCTGGCCCTTCATCCGCCGCCATCGGAAAACCACCCTGCCCCGGATTCATCAGGGACTGCTGAATGGCGGAGAAAACCGGTTTCCTGGCCCGATAGGTTTCGCCGGTGCTGGAACTGGCTGTCTCCGCATTGGCAATGTTGGACGCGGTTGTATTCAGCCGCAGTGATTGCGCGGTCATGCCGGAACCGGCGATATCAAAAATGCTGCCCAGTGACATGAGGAATCTCCTTCGCTAATCCCGAGGCTTACTGATTGCCGCTCAGGGCTTTGTTCAATCCGGAAAACTTGCTGTTCAGGAACTGGAAACTTGCCTGGAAATCCATGGCGTTACGCATGAAACGGGTCTGCTCCTGCTGGGCATCAACGGTATTGCCGTCAACCGACGGCTGGTGGGGCACCCGATACAACAGATCGCTTTCCGAGGCCGACGGGGAGGTATCCATGTGCGCGTCATGGGTTTTCGTCATCTGGAAACCGCTGACCTGCTCCTGGGCTTTCTGCATCATTGCCTGGAAGTCCAGGTCTCGGGCCTTGAAGCCCGGGGTATCCGCGTTCGCCAGGTTGTTTGCCAGAACTTCGGCACGTTTAACCCTTGCTTCAACCGCGTGTTGGTGAATGCCCAGAGCCGAATCGAACGTAATTGCCATGTTGCCTCCCGAAAACTGCACCAGTAAGCCGACCTGTTTTTGCCGGCTGTGCTCTTTGACAGGACTAAAGCAAGCTGGATGCCAGATTTAAGATGGCCTTTTAATTTGTCAGGAAGGCCAGTATTGGCGGGCCCTGGCCAGAGATGGACTGGCAGCCAGGGAGAAGGAATCAGGGAACGGACAGGAAAAAGCGGCAAACTGCTTCCCCCGGTGCTCACCGGGGGCGTTCAGTCAGGAAGTCAGGGCCAATGACGTACGAACTCGTCAACCGACGGTCTGGGGACAGCCGGCTTTGAAGTTGAGACCGTTCCGGTGTAGAGAAAACCGACGATCTGCTCGTGTCCTTCCAGCCCCAGACCCTCGTGTACCGACGAATGGTATGCGACAGAGCCGGTCCTCCACATCACGCCGTACCCTGCATCCTGCAACGCCAGTTCCACAAAACTCATGCCGGCTGCAGCCGACATAACCTGCTCGATTTCAGGCACCTTCGGATGCGCTTTGGTCGATGCTATACCTACGATCACCATTGGCGCCCTGAGAGGTGCGCGCCTGAGCTTCTCGATTTCTTTCTCGTCGCTGTTATTGGCACAGGTGGAGGCAAACAGTTCGCCCAGGGCCTCCAGCCCTTCGCCTTCTACAATCAGATAACGCCAGGGCCTCAGCAGCGCGTGATCTGGCGCGCGGGCGGCACAGGCAAGCGCCCGTTCGAGGGTTGCCGGGTCCGGCGCGGGCGATTCCAGCCTGGGCTCTGACGAACGATTAAGGAGGAAATCGGTAACTGCTGTCATATTGACTCACTGTATGATGGCTGTTCTGATGAATTGTAAAAAACCGGTACGAATACAATTCCCTGCTGTGAATTGTGGCTTGTACGTAATGCTGTTAACCTTTAGTCGTAGTCGGGTCTGCCAACAACTATAAATGACGCGGTCGTACAACGGTGAGTGGCAACACAATGAGCAACCAGCAAACCTTCAACAACTTTTCCGAATTCTATCCTTACTACCTCGAAGAGCACAGCGATGTCACCTGTCGCCGTCTGCACTTTGTCGGCAGCCTGCTGGTTCTGGTCGTAGCCCTGTGGGCACTCACTACAGGCAAACTTGTGTGGCTTCTCGCCTTGCCGGTCATTGGCTACGGCTTTGCCTGGGTGGGGCATTTCAAGTTTGAGAAAAACCGCCCTGCCACCTTCAAGTACCCACTGTACAGCCTGATGGGCGACTGGGTCATGTTCCGGGACATGCTCATTGGCAGGATCCGTTTCTGAGATGATGAGCGCCCCGGCAGACCTTCGCAACGCCAGCAGCTCCGCTGGCAGAACCCTTGCGTCTGAGGCATCGGGCAACCCGATCGCCATTCCGCCAATGCCCGATTACAACGGCCGGGTTCTGGCGTATACGTCTACTGCCGCCATTATCGTTACCGGTGTTTTGCAGGGCGCATTTCCCCAATGGCTTCTATGGCTTGTGGCCGGGGCGCTGACCTGGCCCCACATTGCTCACGCCCTGACCCGACGAACGTTCCTGAGAAACTCGCCACGCATCCGTCAGAAAATGCTGATTTTCGATTGCGTTGTAGGCGGCGCGTTTATCGGCTGCATCGGGCTGATCGTCATCCCCTCCCTGGCAGTCGCGCTGATGCTGATGTTCAGCTGCCTGATAGTCGGTGGTATCCGCCAGTGGCTCATGGGCACCGTTTTCATGGCCGCCGCCATTGCTGGCTCTGTCGCTATCCTTGGCCCCGCAGACGGACCACATTCGCCACTGCTCACAAGCATTGTGTCGATTCTCTCAACCGGGCTTTATATCTGCGTCACTGCCTATTACTCCCACCAACAGGCACGGGCGTTGATGCTGGCAAAAACCCAGATCCAGAACCAGCGTGAGCAGTCCATCGCGCTCTCCCACAAGCTTTCCAAGTACCTCTCGCCCCAGGTCTGGCAGTCGATCTTTACCGGCGAGCGGGATGTGCGACTGGAAACCCAGCGCAAAAAGCTGGCGGTATTCTTCTCAGACATCAAAGGTTTCACCGAGCTCTCCGAGGAAATGGAGCCCGAAGCCCTGACCGAGCTACTGAATCACTACTTCAACGAAATGTCCGAAGTGGCCCTGAAATATGGCGGCACTATCGACAAATTCGTTGGCGATTCCATCATGGTGTTCTTTGGCGACCCAACCAGCCGGGGCCAGCGGGAGGACGCCTTTGCCTGCGTCTCCATGGCCATCGAGATGCGCAAGCACATGAAGATCATGCGCCAGAAATGGCGCAGCCAGGGCATCAAGACCCCGCTTGAAATTCGTATGGGGATCAGCACCGGTTACACAACCGTAGGTAACTTCGGCGCGGAAAACCGGATGGACTACACCATCATCGGCAAGGAAGTGAATCTTGCCAGCCGGCTTGAATCCCTGGCAGAACCGGGTGAAATCCTGGTTTCCTACGAGACCTTCTCGCTGATCAAGGACAAGATCATGTGCCGGGACAAGGGCGAAATCACCGTGAAAGGCTTCGGCAAGCCCGTGCCTATTTATGAGGTGGTGGATTTCCGCCGCGACATGGGCCCCAACCGCAGCTTCCTCGAGCACGAGCACAGTGGCTTCGCCATGTATCTGGACTCAGACAAGATTACCGAGAAAGAACGCCAATCCATTCTGAACGCGCTCGAAGACGCCGCAGACCGTCTGCGCCGGGAAGAGGATGTTTCCTGAGGCGCATCCCTGCGCTCAACTCAATTCTTCTTACTGACGTATCAGTCGCGGCCCGACATCCTTGCCGGTTTCCGTGCTTCGCCAGGGATTGATATCCAGCCCGCCCCGGCGGGTATATCGGGCAACGACTGTCAGCGACTCCGGATCGCATCGGCTCATCAGATCGGTAAACACCGTTTCCACGCAATGCTCGTGGAAATCCTGTTTCTGCCGGAAGCTCACCACGTACCGCAGCAAACCAGCCCTGTCGATTTTCGGGCCAGTGTAGCTCACCAGCAAAGTGGCCCAGTCCGGCTGGCCCGTCACCGGGCAGTTGCTCTTGAGCAGATGGGAGCACAGTTGCTCAGTCACTATGTCTTTGCCTGCCTTCAGAGAGCCCGGTGAATACTCGTACACCACATCGCTCACAGGTTCGTCGTCAATCAACTCGAACCCCGCAGGCCGGCCAATGGCCTCTCCGGATTCGTCCACACTTAACAGGTTAACCTGTACCGCACCGCCGCAAGCACTGGAAAGATCCTGGGCAATCACCTCCGCCACCTGCTCACGGGAGGAGTAAAGCGCCTGGTTCAGGGAATTGAGGTACAGCTTGAGCGATTTGGACTCGATGATTGAAGGGGATGCTGCCGGGAAGACAATCTCTGCCCAGGCTACCTCCGGCACGCCGCTTGAGCGCAGCCAGGAGATTTCCCAGGCCTGCCACAGGTCTTCGCCAAACCATGGCCAGCGGCCGTCGTCCAGCCCCAGGCGGCGGCGGTTTTCCTCCCTCGCCACGGGGAACAACAGGCCCGGGTCGTAGCTGTCCGGGTAATCGCTTGTCTTGCCAAGCGGCGCGTCATTGAGTGCCATAGGTGTTCCTGAAATCAGTGGCGAATACCTTTACCACGCTCAAGCATTCTGAGTGCAATGAATGCCAGCAAGGAGATGAAAACCAGAATCATACCAAGAGAGACAAACGGATTAACGTCTGACACGCCCAGAATTCCATACCGGAAGCCATTAACCATATACAGGATGGGATTGGCCATGGATACGCCCTGCCAGAACCCTGGCAGCAGATCAATGCTGTAGAACACACCACCCAGATAAGTAAGGGGTGTCAGTACGAAGGTGGGCACGATGGAGATGTCATCAAACTTCGTTGCCAGCATGGCGTTTATAAAACCGCCCAATGCGAACAGCGCAGACGTCAAGAAAACCGTCAAAACCATCATGGGCAGGTTGTGGATCGACAACCGGGTGAACGCCAATGACAGCAACGTGACAATGAGGCCAATACCCAGGCCCCGGGCCATGCCTCCGGTCACATAACCGGCGAGGATCACCCAGTTCGGCACCGGGGACACCAGGAGCTCTTCAATGCTGCGCTGGAACTTCATGGAGAAAAACGACGACACCACGTTGGCGTAGGAGCTTGTGATCACTGCCATCATGACCAGCCCGGGTACGATGAACGACATATAATCAAAGCCGCCCATTTCGCCAATTCGGGAACCGATCAGGTTGCCGAAAATAATGAAATACAGGGTCATCGTAACCGCCGGCGGCAGCAGCGTCTGCGCCCAGATTCGGGTAAATCGGCGCACCTCACGGACAACAATGGTGCTGAAGGCTGTAAACAAAGCGTGCGGTGTCATGCTGCACCCTCCACTGCCTTGCTGGATTCCGCGGCGTTCTCCTCAACCATGCGAATGAACAGCTCCTCCAGACGGTTGGCCTTGGTTCTCATGCTGACCACCTTGATGCCCCGCCGTTCAAGCTCCACAAACACCTGGTTGAGCCCCTGGCCTTTCTCCACTTCCACCTCCAGAGCTCCCTCCGCGTCGAGGCGTGTCGGAAAGCCGTTCAGTTCGGGCGCGGAATCCAGGGGCTTCTCGGTATCCAACACAAAAGTCTCCAGACTCAGTTGCTGCAGCAAGGCCTTCTTGCTGGTGTGCCGGAGGATTTTGCCATGGTCGATAATGGCAATGTTGCGGCAAAGGGCTTCCGCTTCCTCCAGGTAATGGGTCGTCAGGATGATGGTGGTACCCTGGCGGTTCATCTCTTCCAGAAAGGTCCACATGGAACGGCGCAGCTCAATATCCACGCCGGCGGTGGGCTCGTCCAGAATCAGCAGTTTTGGCTCGTGGACCAGAGCGCGGGCAATCATCAGACGGCGCTTCATGCCACCGGACAGCATGCGGGCCGGGGTGTCCCGCTTGTCCCAGAGCCCGAGCTTTTTCAGGTATTTCTCGGCCGAGGCCGAGGCCTGCTTCAACGGAATTCCGTAGTAACCGGCCTGGGTGGTCACAATATCGAAGACTTTCTCGAACTGGTTGAAGTTGAACTCCTGAGGCACCACGCCGAGATTCAGCTTGGCATCGGAGAGATGAGTATCAGTGTCATACCCGAAAACACGCACCTTGCCCGCTGTCTTGTTCACCAGGGAGCAAACGATACCAAGGGTGGTCGATTTTCCGGCCCCGTTGGGCCCCAGCAAGGCGAAGAAATCCCCTTCAGCAACGTGCAGATCAATCCCCTTGAGGGCCTGGAACCCATCACCGTAGGTCTTGGTGAGGCCCTCAATTTCCAGTGCATTGGTCATAGATCATCCCGATTCGGTAAAAAACGGCAATGAACGGCTCAAGCCGCCAGCCAGAATTTAGAGTGCTAATTATTGTGGCGAAGCCGCTGATTTCAAGGCCCTTATCAGCCGGAGACATCCCCTTGGCCAATAACGGAAACTGCGACAGGAATCCCGATATGAGGCAAACCCCGCCCCTATAATGCGGTTACAACAATTTACAAAAGGGGCTACCGCACCCTGAGTGCGGGCGCGCTGAATCGAAGGGAATGTACGAGTAACCATGAGATCCGTTCACCGCATCCGACTAACGTTTACCCTGCTGGGCGCCCTCGCCCTCTCTGGCTGCCTGGATGAGGACGGCGGCTCTGGCGACGACACCAGCACAGGCCGGGTCAATTACAACGGCTTTAACGGCCTTTCCTACCAGACTGCGAGCCAATCGGGCATCACGAACTCGGCGGGGGAGTTCCGTTACTATCCCGGGGAAACACTCACCTTCCGCGTTGGCGACCTACCTTTGGTCAGTGGTGTTCCGGCCCGGCAATATGTGACGCTGCTCGAGTTCTTCGAGAACACTCGCACAGAGCTGCAATCGCCAATGGTCGACGACGAAGGCCTGAGCACCCACACGCTGACCGAGCAACTGGTTTTGGAAGACACGACACTGATGAACATCTCCCGCTTCCTGATGCTTCTGAACTGGAGCCAGAATGTTGCCGAGGGAGAGGGTATCGATATCCGCAACCGGGTGATTGCGCAACTGAATGCCGCCCTGCCTGACCTGACAGCACCTGTCGATTTCAGTGTCAGCGAATCCGAATTCACCGCCACCAATCCCCTGTCTCCGGCCAATCAGCTGCTGGCCGCCATCTGCTTTTACCCGGAAGACGATGAACTCTGCGAGGATCCACCAACCCAGGAAGAGATCGACAACGCTCCTCCACGGCCAGAGAACGACGAGGATCGCGACCCGGACATTGAATACAGCGAAGACCTGCAGGCCAAAAAGGACCGGATCGAAAATGCCGTGCGCTCCATGGAAGATATCGACTCGGAAGATGCCCAGACTTATCTCACGCGGGAACTGAAGGCGATTAGCACAACCGTCGCAAACCGCTATTTCCTCGACGACGACGTAGCCAGCCACCCCTCCACCGATACAGCCCTGAAGCAGGTTTCGGTTCGAAAGATCGGGGGCGGACTCTCGCTGGCCGAGCTGGAAGCCATCAGCACACGCCCGCAGGATGTTCAGATAAACTCAGCTGACTGGCAAAGCGGAAAAGTGGAATATTTTGTTGCTGGCCCCTCCGGCGGAGAATCAGAGCTGCTGCTCAGCTTCCGTCCGGAGGATACCTATCGGTGGGTTCGCAAACAGCTGCGTGTGATTATCCGCTGATCAGGCGGGACAGGCTCCAGCGTGACTCAACCCCGGTTACATCGTAGTAGGACGGGTCCAGACCTTCCGTGCCATGCGGCAGGCAATCACGAATACGCACCGTTTCCGCCGCTTCCTTGCCTTCGTTGTACCGGGCCAGATCAATGATCTTTGCCGTTTTCAATGGCCGGGAAGCCGCATCTGTCATTACCATGACACGGGGCCAGAGCCGGCGTTCCGGAGAGTGTGAAACCACGATGCCGCGTTGGCCGTCACTAAGCTCCACGAGGCTGCCGGTGGGGTAGATACCAATTGCCTGGATGAAATTCTCCACCAGGTCTTCCTGGAATTCGATGTTGCGCATCTCGTACAGCAGCGTTACCGCTTTCGCTGGCGTCATCGGCTCGGTGTGAGAGCGTGGCGCAATCAACGATTCGAAAAATTCCGCGATACCGGCCACTTTGGCCAACAGTGGAATGCGGTCACCCCGAACACCTTCCGGGAAGCCGGAGCCGTTATGGCGTTCGCGATGTCCCTGGACGACACTGAGCACTGCACGTGAGAGCCCGCTGTTCTCGAGCATGGCAACACCGCGATTAACGTAGCCACGGTAGGAAAGGTACTCCTCGGCGCTCAGTTGACCCTCACGGGCGAGCAACTCAGGTGGCAGCGTAGTTTTGCCAACCTGTGACAACAGACAGCCGAGGCCAAGATGATTGAGAAGACCCTCGTTCAACCCAAGGTGTCGACCACACACCAGAGCCCAGACCGATGTATTCAGGGCATGACTGTAAAGGTAACTGTCATGGGCACGTGTGCGACTGAGCCACAATAACGCGTCAGGCTGGCGAACAACGCTGCTCACCATTTTACTGGTGATCGCGGCGATCGGTCTGAGATCCGGAACGCCGTCTGCACGAAGTGTCTCAAAAAGCTGGTCCAGCGCCGCTTCCACATCGTCGAGCAGACGCCTGGATGTTTTCATTTCCTTTTTGAGGCTGGTAACGGTTTCGTAGGTGACCGGCTCCCGAATACTCAGGGGTGGCAACTGAAGCTGCTCTCGCCCACCACCACGTTTATTCAGTGTCTTGCCGAAAACCGGCTTGCTACCACCTTTTACTTCTTTCGCCTCCCGTGCTTCCGCCACATCGACCATAACCCACTTGCAATGGGAAACGAGCGCGCGAACGTCGTCCTGGGAGCGAATATGGAAACCCTGAATCGGAAATGGAGTCTGGTGCCACGGCCTGTCCAGATCAGACACGAACATGCCCACTTCCAGATCATGTACTGCGACTTTTTTCTGTTGGACACCCACGGGCCACCTCACACAACAAACTTTTCGATGGCTACCATTCTGACCGAACCGCCGGAAGACACAATTACAATATCGTATCCTCAGGTAACCCAAACGCGACAAAGCGTAACGCTAATCTTCAATAGGAAACAAAATGTAGCAACGTGATGGGTATCACATATCAACGTCAGAAAGTGTCACTCTGCGTCACATACGGATTCGTCAAACTCGGGCAGCCGGGCACGCATCGAACCTCGCGGAGCCTTGCGGACATAGACGGTGTAGGGCACTGAAGAAGCCCTCAGGTAATCAAGGTTCACGGCATCATCACCCTGCACCTTTTCGACAACTGCGGGAGTACAGGAAACCAGCAACTCCAGTTTACCGTCCAGTTCTGCGATACGGGCCCGCGGATCCGACGGATTAATGGCCATGCACCGGGTCGAGCTGTTTGCGGGCTGGCCCGTCCCGGCCACCAGATCCTTGCCCGATTCGCCACAGGCGCGAATGCCCGTGCCGCAGCCACCCGCATCATCGCCATCACGCAGGCGCCAGACACGGTCACTGCATTGGGTTTCCAGTTTTACCGAGGTTGCCTTGTCAGCGGCAAACCACCAACCGGGGTATTCGGCACTCTGCCAGGATATCCTTGCATGCCGCGGTTCCCCTGACGAATTCTCCGCAGGAAACATCGCAAAATGGGAGTAATAGCTGGCACAACCCGACGTGAGCAAGACCATCAGGCTTGCAAAAACTGGCTTGTACGCTCTGGAAAAGGCTGGAAAGATCATCTGGACGGTGCATCCCTGACGGCGGCTGAGTTAGCACTGCCATTATCCATGGCAGGGGCCCGGAATCCGCCTATCAGTCACCATTTTGATCAAACTGAAGGCCGTACCCGTCATTGGTTTTACGTACGACCACCATCTCAAGCACCGGTGCGGGAACAGGCAGGCCCTGCACCTGCACGGTTACCTTGTCACCCAGGGCCGGCGCAAAAGGCTCAGTGTCGACAACGATAAAAACACCGCCATCGGAAATATCACGGGTCGAAAATATGAACTCTCCCTGCTCCGCGTGCACGACTTTTACTTTCGCACTCATGGCAGTGCGCATGTGCTCTCTTCGATCGTTCCCAACCATCTGAGGATTCCACTACTTTTTGCATAGTTTTTATAGTCTTCCGAAGCATAACACCATTTTCAGAAAAATATGCCAAAGGAGATATTGACTATACAATTAATAGAAATGAGAATGGTTGGCGTTTTTAAACGCCTGCAAGTCTCAATGCAGGCAGATCATTAACGGAATCACCTGAAAAGGATGAGACTATGCGAATGAAACTGGCTGCCACCGCAGCAATCGCCCTTACTGCCATGCCCATGGCCGCCTCCGCAGATGGCGAGGTCAACATTTATTCTTACCGTCAGGCCTACCTGCTTGAGCCGCTGCTGAATGCTTTCGAGCAGGAAACCGGCATCAAGAGTAACGTTGTATTCGCCAAACAGGGCCTTGCAGAGCGTCTGGAGCGTGAGGGCCGCAACAGTCCCGCCGACGTGGTGATGACCGTTGATATTTCCCGCCTGAACGAGCTGGTAGAGCGGGATCTGGTCCAGGACCTGGACAACGACACCCTGGAAGAGAACATCCCTGAAAACCTCCGCCATCCGGACGGCAAATGGTTTGCGTTGACCACCCGAGGTCGCCTGATCTTTGCCTCCAAAGAGCGTGTAGAGGAAGGCGAAATCACCACCTACGAGCAACTGGCGGACGACAAGTGGGATAACCGGATCTGTACTCGCAGCGGCAAGCACCCGTACAACATCGCCCTGTTCTCCTCAATGATCGCCCACCATGGTGAGGCCGAGACCGAGAAGTGGCTGGAAGGCCTCAAAGACAACCTGGCCCGCAAGCCCCAGGGTGGCGACCGTGACCAGATCAAAGCCATTGCAGAGGGCGTCTGTGATATCTCGATCGGCAACAGTTACTACTACGGGAACATGCTGCAGGATGAGAACCAGCGCCCGATTGCCGAGCAGGTTCGCCTTGTGTTCCCGAACGCTGAGGGCCGGGGAACCCACGTGAACATCAGTGGCATTTCCCTGACCAAGAGCGCGCCAAACCGCGAGAACGCCATCAAACTAATGGAGTTCCTGTCCTCGCCGGAAGCACAGCGCATCTATGCCGAGGCGAACACCGAATACCCGGCAAACCCGGAAGTGGAGCCTTCCGGACTGGTTGCCGAGTGGGGTGAAATCAACCCGGACGACCTCTCTCTGCAGGAAATTGCCAACAACCGCAATGCCGCAGTCAAGCTGGTGGACCGCGTCGATTACGACGGCGAGTAATCCCTGGCGGTGAGGGTGGTTCGCCACCCTCACCCGCGATTCGGCGGGCAACAGTCCAAATCGTGGGTGACGCCAGTCATTGCAGGCATCAGGCCAGGTGACTACAATCTGCAACCTTCAATCGGACAGACCCCACATCCAGACACAGGAACATTATGAGCGAGGCCGCAACCAGCGTTAATCCCGGGCTATCCCAGCCCCTGCTGGCAAAGCGTACCTCTCCAAAATGGATGATCAGCGCACTGCTGACCACCGCCATCGTCGCCCTTCCTGTGCTTTCCGTTATTTTCCTGGCGTTTTTTCCCGAAGAGAATATCTGGCCTCATCTCATCGAGACCACGCTTCCCCGGTACCTGACAACGACGCTCAAGCTGATGATTGGCGTGGGCGCCCTTACACTGGTGATAGGCCTGGCCTCAGCCTGGGCGGTTACCATGTGCGAGTTTCCCGGCCGCAAATTCTTTGAATGGGCCATGCTGCTGCCTTTCGCGGTGCCGGCATACGTTATCGCCTATGTATACACCAGCCTCCTGGACTACGCCGGGCCAGTCCAGGGTGCATTGAGGGACCTGTTCGGCTGGACCAGTGCCGCAGATTACTGGTTCCCGGAAATCCGCAGCCTTGAAGGCGCCACGCTGATGATCGGGCTGGTCTTGTATCCTTACGTCTACCTGCTTGCCCGTGCCGCCTTCCTGGAGCAGTCCCCGTCCCTGTTTGCCGTCAGCCGAAGTCTCGGCCACTCGGCCCTGAGCACTTTCTTCAGAGTGGTTCTGCCAATCGCCCGCCCGGCGGTTGCCGTGGGCCTCTCGCTGGTGCTGATGGAAACCCTGAACGATTTCGGCACCGTGGATTTCTTTGCCGTTCAGACCCTGACCGCCGGCCTGTTCGACACCTGGATGAACCTGGGCAACCTGGGCGGCGCGGCCCAGATAGCCACCACCATGCTGATCTTCGTGGTAATCCTGGTTACCCTTGAGCGCTACTCCCGAAGACGCCAACAGCAGTTCGCCGCCCGGGATAACCGGGATCCGATCCAACGTTTCACCATGTCGTTTCCGCGCCAGATGATCTGCGTGGCTGTGTGCGCACTACCCGTACTGTTCGGATTTGTAATCCCCGGGGCCACGTTAGGGCTGTACGCCTGGGAGTATTTTGGTGAAAGCTGGAACCCGGATTTTGTCCGCAACACCTTCAACAGCCTGTTCCTCTCCGGTACGGCAGCCCTCACCACTCTGCTGATTGGTATCACCCTCGCCTACAGCCGCCGCCTGCACAACACCCGCAAAATGCAGGTACTGATGCGCCTGTCCAGTCTTGGCTACGCCATGCCAGGCGCGGTGCTGGCCGTGGGCGTAATTGTGCCATTGGCGGGTTTTGACAACTGGCTGGACAGCCTGATGCGGGATGTTTTCGGCATCAGCACCGGGCTGTTACTCAGCGGCTCGGCCTTCGCCCTGGTGTTTGCCTACACCGTGAGGTTCCTGGCGGTTTCCGCCGGTAGCGTTGAAAGTGCGTTGCAGAAGATTACGCCAAGCATGGACATGGCATCACGTTCACTTGGACACAGCCCGGGTAACACCCTGGTACGTGTTCACCTGCCCATGCTGAGGGGCACGCTGGTTACGGCAGCCTTGGTGGTGTTCGTGGATTGCATGAAGGAATTGCCGGCCACGCTGATTCTCAGACCGTTCAATTTCGAGACCCTGGCCACCTATGTGTACCAGTTTGCGTCTGACGAGCGCCTGTACCACAGCGCCCTGCCCGCCCTGATTATTGTCCTGGCGGGCATCATTCCGATCATTCTGATGAGCCGCTCAATCTCCAACAGCCGCTCCATCGCCTGACCTTCGGCTCAGAAGGTTACCCGGGACTTTACATCCTGAACCACGAACCGCCCCTGGAAAACAGCCACAGGGTCGCCTTCCGGCATCGTAGTTGGTTCCCCACAGAAGACTTCTGCAGTCAGATCAAGCCGTCCCTTGCCGTGTCTGGCAAGGCTTTTGCGAAAACGTTCGGGTATCTCTTCGCCAGGCAGGCGGCAGATGACGTAAAAATCGGATGTTACGGGTTCCAGATAGTCAATATTCCCGCTCTGAACCACAACGTTTCCCCGGAGGCCAAGGTCCCACAGCGCCAGCTCCGTCAAGCCCCAGGCTGCCGTTACCGCCGCCGAGTAAACGCTGCCGCCGAAACCGGTACCCTGGTGGTTACTGTTGGGCTCCAGGGGTGCGCTGAGTAGCAACGAATGGCCATCCCAGGAATGCAACTGAATCCCCAACGCCCGGGAAAGTGAAATCTCGTCATGGATGCGTTTCTGGAAAAGGGACAACTGGCTCATAACATCCTCCTGATATCCCTTCAGTTTAGGCCCGCTTCCTCCGTTTCCCTATGCGACTTACGTCGGTTCTTTCCACTATAAAAAAAGCCCGGCAGAGCCGGGCCAGAACATCTTCACCTCTAATCAAAGGTGTTACTGCCAGATAACCGGCTGACGCTGCGCGTACCACTTGTCGACTTTTTCCTGGTAGGCGTCTTCAACCATATTACGCTTGAGCTTCATCGTAGGCGTGAGGAAACTGTTCTCAATCGACCACTCGTCGCTCACTACCGTGATGAAGGCAAGCTGCTCGTGGGGATCCACGGTCTTGTTCACATCGGCAATCAACTTTTTGAAGCTTTCCTCGATCTCTTTCCGGAACGCCTCATCCGCCATTTTCGGCCGTGAATCCTCAGCCAGCATCACGAGGGCGTGCGGCTGAGTCTGATTGGCGCCGGAGACACACACCATTTCGATGGCATCGTGGGACATCAGGCGGTTCTCGATGGGGGCAGGCGCAATGTACTTGCCCTTGCTGGTCTTGAAGATTTCCTTGATGCGGCCGGTGATCTTGAGCCGGCCCATCTCATCAATCTCACCCTTGTCGCCGGTCTTTAGGAAGCCGTCCTCGGTAAACGCTTCCCGGGTTTTCTCCTCGTCCTTGTAGTAGCCCATCATGGTGGCCGGGCTCTTGATCTGAATCTCGCCCTCCGGGCTTATACGGGTTTCAACCCCCGGTGCGGACTCGCCGACGTACCCCGTTCTTGACCGCCCCGGCTTGCTCATGTGGGAATAGGCAAAGTTCTCAGACATGCCATAGCCTTCCAACAACTCAAGGCCAAGGTTGCGATACCAGTCGAGAACGTCGCTCGCGAGGGGGGCCGAGCCACTGCCTGCCAGCTTGACCTTGTCCAGGCCAAGGCCCTTGAGGATCTTCTTCTTGATCAGTTTGTTGACCACCGGAATTTTCAACAGCCGGTCCAGCTTCTTCTTCGGCAGCTTCTGGAGCACACCGTGCTGGAATTTCACCCACAGACGGGGTACCGACAGGAACAGCGTTGGCTGGGCACGTTGCAGATCCTGGACGAAGGTATCCAGAGATTCCGCAAAATACAGATGGAAGCCGGCATACAAAGACGCCAGCTCTACAAAGGTACGTTCGAATACGTGGGCCAGCGGCAGGTACGACAGCATGCGCTCATCGGAGCCCACACCGAGCACTTCCATGCCACCTTCTGCCGCATAGGCCATGTTGTAAAAGCTCAACATAACGCCCTTGGGCTTTCCGGTGCTCCCTGAGGTGTAAACAATGGTGGCCAGTTCATTCGCGTCACGCTGGACGTTCTCTTCCAGGGGCGGGTATTTGGCAACAATATCGTCCCAGGTTTCGAAATCATTGGGCGGGCTCAGCGGGAAGGAAATGCAACGCACGGATTCCGGCACGCCCGGCTTCATCATGTCCCAGTCGTCCAGCTTGCCGACAAACACCACCTCACACTCGGCATGGTTGAGAATGTAATTCACGGTGTCGGCGTTGAGGGTGGGATACAGAGGAACGGAAATGTGGCCGGCCATCCAGATGGCCCAGTCGGTCATGATCCAGTGGGCGCAGTTTTTGGAAAGCAGGCCGATGCGGCTCTTTTCGGGGAGGTTCAGGGATTTCAGGTACGACGCCATGCGCCTTGCCTCATCCACCGCCCGGCCCCAGGTGTATTCCACCGTTTTACCGCCCCCGATGGGCTGAGTCATATAGACGGAATTCGCCTTGGCCTTCTCCCAGTGATAGACCATATCCAGGGGAAGTTTGTTTGTTGTGTCCATGGACCTTCCTTGCAGTTCGTTTTTCGAATTATGGATGACTTATTATTAGACTTTCGTAGGGTATTTCAACATAGTATGGACCGTCAAAACGTGACACAAGCAAAATAATTTCCAACTGCACCTATTTTCCACATCCCTGTTCTTCCGGGCCAAGATCCCTACCCCTCAAACCCTTTGCCTGTGGTAAACTTGCGCCCCTTCAGAATCGCAACATTCCAGTTAACCTACCCGGAGATGGGCATATGGCCAAGACAACCCTGCGTACCCTGTTCGGTGCCACACTGCTGGCGCTGGCAACCCTCGTTCAGGCACAGGAACCCCGCGTTGTAGCCATCACACAGATTGTGGAGCACCCGGCACTGGACGCCGTCTACCAGGGCATTAAAGACGAACTTGCCGAGCGCGGCTTCAAAGAAGGCGAAAACCTGGAAGTGATGCACGAAAGTGCCCAGGGCAATTCCGCCATCGCCTCCCAGATCGCCCGCAAATTTGTTGGCGAAAGCCCCGACGTGATCGTGGCGATTGCCACGCCTTCGGCCCAGACTGTTGCCGCTGCAGCCCGCAATACACCGGTTATCTTCTCCGCAGTCACCGATCCGCTTGGCGCAAAGCTGGTTAGCAACCTGGAAGCGCCGGGCGCCAACATCACCGGTGTGAGTGACATGCTGCCCATCGACAAACACCTGGATATGCTCCAGCGAGTAATGCCTGATGCCAAACGCATTGGCACCGTCTACAACCCGGGCGAAGCCAACGCCGTATCCCTGGTGGAGCTGCTTGAAGAGCGCCTCGCTGCCCGCGGTCTTGAGCTGGTCAAAGGCGCCGCCACCAAAACCTCCGAAGTTCTGGGTGCCGCCCGCTCCCTCGTGGGCAAAGCCGATGCCATCTACCTGACCACTGACAACACTGTGATCAGTGCTGCCGAAGCCGTTATCTCAGTTGGCGAGCGCGCAGGTATTCCGGTGTTCGCCGCTGATACCGCCACTGTTGAGCGCGGCGCTGTTGCTGCGCTGGGCTTCGATTACTATGACCATGGCCGCCAGACCGGCGTGATGGTTGCCCGGGTACTCAATGGCGAAAAGCCCGGTGACATGGCGGTTGAGACTATGGAAAAGCTTGACCTCTTCGTGAACCCCGCTGCCGCAGAGCGCATGGGCATCACCCTGTCCGATGACGTTATCGCGGACGCCGAGCAGGTTATCGACAGCGCCAACTAATCCCCCGAACCCCACGGGCAGCCCTCACGAGGGGCCGCCCGTTTTATCATTGGTGATACCCGACCATGCTGAGTAACATCGCTCTTTATGGTGCCATCGAGACTGGCCTGATCTACGGCCTGGTCGCCTTCGGCATCTACCTCTCCTTCCGGGTGCTCGATTTCCCGGACCTCACTGTAGATGGCAGTTTCCCGCTCGGTGCTGCTGTCGCCGCTGTACTGATCATTGAAGGCTGGAACCCCTGGCTGGCCACTGGCTGCGCGGTAATGGCCGGCATGGCCGCCGGCGCAGTAACGGCCCTGTTGAATGTAAAGCTCAACATTCTGAACCTGCTGGCCTCTATCCTGACCATGATCGCGCTCTACTCGGTCAACCTGCGCATCATGGGCCGCCCCAACGTGGCGCTGCTAACGGAAGAAACGGTACTGACACCCTGGTACGACCTGGACCTGGCCTACCATCAGGTGCCGGTGCTTCTGTTCATTATTGTGGTCTTTGTTGCCCTCATCCTGCTGTGGCGTTTCATGAAATCCGAAACCGGCCTGGCCATGCGAGCCACCGGCGCCAACGCCAGAATGGCCCGGGCCCAGGGCATCGCCACTGGCGCCATGATTGTGCTTGGTGTTGCCGTCTCCAATGGCCTGGTTGGGCTTGCCGGCGCCCTGTTTGCCCAGAGCCAGGGCGCTGCAGACGTCACCATGGGCGTAGGCGTCATTGTGATTGGCCTCGCCTCCTTGATTGGTGGTGAAGCCGTTGTTACACCTTCTACGGTGCTGCGGGCACTGATCGCCTGCGTGGTTGGCGCCATCATCTACCGGCTGGCCATTGCCTTTGCCCTGAACGCCGATTTCCTGGGTCTTCAGGCACAGGATCTGAACCTGATTACCGCTGTGCTGGTTACCCTGGCGATCGTACTGCCCGGCGTTCGCTCATCTATTGCCGGCAAACTGACCCGCAAAAAGGCCTGAGGAGGCGACATGATCAGTGCAACCGATCTACGGCTCACCTTTGGCAAAGGGACACCCCTGGAAAACCCCGCGCTACGGGGTATGAGCCTGACCGTAAACCAGGGCGAGTTCGTTACCGTCATTGGCAGCAACGGCGCCGGCAAATCCACCTTTCTGAACGCCCTGGCTGGTGAGGTGCTGGTGGATAGCGGCCAGATTGTCGTGGACAACCTGGACGTCACCAAACTGCCTACCCACAAACGGGCCGGCCGGGTTTCCCGGGTATTCCAGGACCCACTGGCCGGTACCTGCGAAGGCCTCACCATCGAGGAAAACCTCGCTCTGGCCATCAAACGTGGCCAGCGCCGGGGCCTGACCAGCGCTGTTAAACGGCAATACATGGAGAAGTTCAGGGACAGCCTTTCGTCCCTGAACCTGGGCCTGGAAAAGCGCCTTGGCGACAAAATGGGCTTGCTGTCCGGCGGGCAGCGCCAAGCCGTCAGCCTGCTCATGGCAAGCCTGACGCCCTCAAGCATCCTGTTGCTGGACGAGCACACGGCCGCTCTGGACCCGAAAACCGCCGCGTTCGTTCTGGAACTCACTACCAAAATCATTGAGGAGCAGAAGCTCACAGCCTTAATGGTGACCCATAGCATGAAGCAGGCGCTGGAAGTCGGCAGCCGGACGGTAATGCTGCACCAGGGCCAGGTAGTGTTTGATATCGAGGGGAAAGACCGCGAAGGCCTGGAAGTGAAGGATTTGCTGGGCTTGTTTGAAAAACAGCGTGGGCTGGAAGTGGACGACGACAGCCTGCTGTTGGGGTAACACCTTCAGTGGAATAGAAAGTGGGGCCTCGAGGGGCCCCTTTTACTGACTGCGAGAGAAACGGCTCAGTGGCCGTAAATGCGCATGGCCGTGTTCGAGATGGCCAGGTTGTCCATGGCCACCGAGCCAACGGACACGCCGCCCACCAGCACGCTGCCTATGGTGACGTCGGACCGGAACTCCGCAAGGTCCACTGCCAGAGAATCCACCCCGGCGGCATTAGGCGCTTTGTAGATATCCAGTTCCACCGTGGCAAAAAGGTACAGCGGCTGCGGTGCAACAGGGTCGTAGTCGGCATTAGTCAGGCGCAGATCCCGAACACCAAGCGCAAGGAAAGGCGCATCAAAGTCCATATCATCAATCGCAATGTCCGTACGGAAGTTCATTACGTCTGTCGCGGTATCCACACGGATGGTACCTGACCCGATCAGGGCATCCATATGGAAGTTATCCAGGAGGGTGGTGGAGCCACCGGTCCCCTCCAGGTTCCATGCTCCTGTGCTGACTCGGAAGTCTACTGCACCCAGCACCGGAACAGGCAGGATGTTGATGACTGCGTCTCCATCGGCAAGGACATCGATGTCGATGCGGATGTTATCAAGCAGGTCGCTGGCAGGATGACTGGTCAGGTTGGTCCTCATCTCGGCAAAAAGGTCGGTGCGATTAGTACCACCTATCTCAATGTCGTTAATGGCCAACGAGCCTTCATCCGTGTACCGGAACTGGTCGATGTTGATTTTGGTTTCCAGCTCGATGCTGACACCGGCCTGGCCGGTGATCATGCCCATCGCCGAGTCATCCAGCATCTGGATCTCGGCTACGGCTGCAGGTGGAACACCCGCAACGCAGAGCGCTAGCAAGGTAGGTTTCAGGCCTTTCATTGTTATTTCCTTGTTTTAGTTTTTTTCACATCCTGTGGGCCACTGCAGTTTTCGACACCACGTCCATACTTTAGCGACACGTTCAAACCGGGTACGTGCAGGGGTCACAATTCATATGACTTTCCTAACGGATTGGAAAGACCAGCCTAGGTCTGATCAATTTTTAAACCACAACATGTAGTGGTTTTGAACCTTTACCCCCAAACCGCTGTTTTAGAAAAATTTTCCCGGATTCAAGCCGGTTTCGATTGATTTTCTTTGCCCCGAAGCGCCTATCAATAGTTGCGTTCTTATTCACAGAACACTATATCCTGTTATACTCATTTCAGATTCAGCCCATATATAGTGGTTAAAAAGAAAACAGGCCCAAGGCCAAAAACACGATTCTCAAGGGGTATGGCGCCGCCGGCACAAGGACTGGCGCCATCAAAAAAAGACATACCGGAAGACAGAGGGTGGAAATGAACGCTAAGGCACAGGCAGTGGTAACAACTATCCCGATGCAGGAAGCCTCAATCGACATCTGGCACAGCAAATATCAGCTGAAGACCAAGACCGGCGAGCCCGTAGACAAGGACATCAACGCAACCTACGAACGTGTTGCCAAAGCCCTTGCCGAGGTGGAAAACAAATCCGTGCGCACCCAGCACATGAAAAACTTCATCTGGGCCCTGCAGAACGGCGCCATTCCCGCCGGCCGGATTACCTCCAATGCCGGTGCCGAAGCACACAAACCGGCCACCTCCACCATCAACTGCACCGTTTCCGGCACCGTTCAGGATTCCATGAACGACATCCTGGAGAAAAACCACGAAGCCGGCCTTACCCTCAAGGCAGGTTGTGGTATCGGTTATGAGTTCTCCACCCTGCGCCCGAAAGGCGCCTACGTGGCCGGCGCCGGCGCCACCACCTCCGGCCCGCTGTCGTTTATGGATATCTTCGACCGCATGTGCTTCACCGTATCCTCTGCCGGTGGCCGCCGCGGCGCCCAGATGGCCACGTTCGATGTGCACCATCCAGACGTGATCGACTTCATCCAGGCCAAGCGTGAAGACGGTCGCCTGCGCCAGTTCAACCTCTCGCTGCTGATCACCGAAGACTTCATTGAAGCCGTGCGCAACGGCGACGACTGGCACCTCTCCTTCCCGGTTACCCAGAAGGAAGTGGACGACGAAGGCCTGGACCTGAGCGATGCCAGCCAGTTCGTGTACCGCGATTTCCCGGTACAGGAAGGCTACGTGGTGAACGATGAAGGCAAAGTGGCCTGCCGCATCTACCGCACCCTGAAAGCCCAGTTCATCTGGGACACCATCATGACCAGTACCTATGACTACGCCGAGCCGGGTTTCATCCTGATCGACAAGGTCAACCAGATGAACAACAACTGGTTCTGCGAAGACATCCGCGCCACTAACCCCTGCGGCGAACAGCCCCTGCCCCCGTACGGCAGCTGCCTGCTGGGCTCTGTGAACCTGACCAAGTTCGTGGACTACCCGTTCACCGACAAGGCCAGCTTCAACTACGAGAAATACCGCAAGGTAGTGGGCATCTTCACCCGCATGCTGGACAACGTGGTAGAGATCAACGGCCTGCCGTTGGCCGAGCAGCGTCATGAAATCACCTACAAGCGCCGCCACGGCATGGGCATCCTGGGCCTGGGCTCCACCCTCGCCATGTTGCGCATGCCCTACGGTTCTGAAGAATCCGTACAGTTCACCGAAGAAGTCGTGCGTGAAATGGCCGTTGAAGGCTGGCGCCAATCCCTCGCTCTGGCCGAGGAAAAAGGCGTTGCGCCGATCATGGACGACGAGTTCGAGATTGATGCCAAGATGTTGAACAAGTGCCCGCAGCTGAGCAAAGACGGCTACAAGCTGGGCGACAAGGTGAAAGGTCGCGTACTGCACGCCAAGTACAGCAAGTACATGCAGCAGATTGCCAGCGTGGAGCCGAAGCTGGTGGAAGAACTGGCGGAGAAAGGTGGCCGTTTTACCCACCACACATCCATTGCGCCGACCGGCACCATCAGCCTGTCGCTGGCCAACAACGCCAGTAACGGCATCGAGCCGAGCTTCTCGCACCACTACGCTCGTAACATCATCCGCGAAGGCCGGAAGACCAAAGAGAAGGTAGACGTATTCTCCTTCGAGCTGCTGGCCTACCGTCACCTGGTGAACCCAGGCGCCATGCCCTTCTCCGAAGACGAGGACAAAAAGCTGCCGGCCTACTTCACCACCTCCGACGATGTAACACCGTCGCAGCACGTGGACATCCAGGCCGCCGCCCAGAAATGGGTAGATTCCTCGATCTCCAAGACCGCGAACGTTCCTACAGACTTCGCCTATCAGGACTTCAAGGACATTTACCTCTACGCCTACGATAAGGGCCTGAAGGGTTGCACCACCTTCCGCTTCAACCCGGAAGCCTTCCAGGGCGTACTGGTTAAGGAAAAAGACCTCGAGAACACAATGTACGAGTTCACCCTGGATGATGGCAGCAAGGTCACCCTCAAGGGCAACGAGCAGGTAGAGTACGACGGCGAAATCCACAACGCCGCCAACCTGTTTGACGCGCTGAAAGAAGGCACCTACGGCAAGTACTGATCCGGGAACCGACACAGGACAACGAACATGACAGTTAAAATCAGCAACAAAATCGTCGGCTACCGCGTAAAGAAAGCCGACCCCGAAGCCGCCGCCGAGCATCAGGCGCCGGTGCACGCAGAAACCAAGCCCGTTGAGATGAACGAATACATCGAACGGCCGGACTTCCTGCTGGGCACCACCTACAAGATAAAGCCGCCGGTTGCCGAGCACGCGATGTACATCACCATCAACGACATCCTGCTCAACGAAGGCACCGACCACGAAAGCCGGCAGCCCTACGAAGTGTTCATCAACTCCAAGTCGATGGAACACTTCCAGTGGGTTATCGCCCTCACCCGCGTAATCTCCGCGGTATTCCGCAAGGGTGGCGACGTAACCTTCCTGGTGGAAGAGCTGCGTAGCGTGTACGACCCCAACGGTGGCTACTTCAAGAAAGGCGGTGTGTTCATGCCGTCCCTGGTAGCTGAAATTGGCGCCGTGATCGAGAAGCACCTTAAGGCCATCGGCCTGCTGGAAAGCGAGGAAATGAGCGAAACCACCAAGCGCATCCTCGCCGAGAAGCGCGCGGAGTTCGAAGCCAGCCACACCACGGCCACGAACGACGACAAAGCCGACGACTACCCGCCCAACGCCACCATGTGCGGCAAGTGCAGCACCAAGGCGGTCATTGTGATGGACGGGTGCGCGACTTGCCTCTCCTGCGGCGATAGCAAGTGCGGTTGAGGTGATTCACTGCACTGAGTGACGAGAAGGCCTGGAGTGAAAACTTCGGGCCTTTTTGTTTTTCGGGGCGGAAGAATGTGGAGATAGACGACAATTGTCCGAGAACCTGATGATTTTCGCCCCTACTCGCTTACAACAGTTTGAAATTATGGAATATCTTGGGGATGGCCAATATGGATAGGCGAACAGTCATGGCCCAGACCGTGGTGGAAGTAGACGCTTATTTCCGGAGGGGCTGCTTTCTTAATTGGGTATCGTTCGGATGTAGAAAGGAAATCTGGTCGTTGGGATTAACGAGACTTGCAGATGGACGCGTTTGAATAGACGTCATTTGACGTTGAATTAGCTGTTATTGGGAGGGTGAGTGAGGAAGATTAAAGGTTACGCACCTGAACTAGTAGGTATCTTCGCTGGACTCCTAGCGCTCAATCTCTGGTATTTTTCGAGCCTGGCAGTTACCGAAAGTATTGCCCCAAAATCATACGAATATATGGCCCAGGCAGTCATCATTGCGATAGGCGCTTTCATTGGTTCTTGGTCAGCTGTAAAGCTTAACGAGAACAAGGAAACAGCCGACAGTTATCGCTTGAGAAAAGAAGCTTTGAATCAGGCGATTTTCGTCATCGCTCGGCAGATGAATGCTATGCGGCTAATTAAACAGGATATAGAGCAATACCAAGAGGGCGTCCAAAGAGCTTTCAATTTACCTGCGCAAAAGCCTCCAAAGTATTCAGATCTAAAACAAGACATTAATTCGCTTTCGTTCGTTTTGGAAACAGACACTCCGCAGATTCTGTTGGATTTGACGGTTGAGCAAGAACGGTTCGATCAGGCAATCGAGTCTATAAACGTCAGAAATGATTTTTATGTTTATCAAGTCCAGCCTGCGATCAGTCAACAAGGCTTGACTAGCCTTAGAGTTACGAGGCAACAGCTGAGGGAGGCATTGGGAGAAAGAATATTTGAGGGTGCGATGCAGGGAGCCCGCGAGTTGAGCTCTCATGTTGTCGAAACCGACAAGTCTTTGCCCCAGATGTATAGTCGTCTGTTGGATTTTTCAAAGAAGCATTTCCCTGGTGAAAAATTCGTACATTGGGAAATCCAATAACAAGTCACTGTTGGCGGACAATTCTTCCACCGCTTCGCGGCTCCAAAATTGCCGCAAAGTTTTGCGTTAAAAACCTATTCTCACCAGTGCAATCGACAGGAGGTTTTATGAGTACGGTAAAAATCGGCTCAGATGAGCGCCCACTGGAAGATGCGGATGCACAGTGGATAAATCAGCAAATTAATCGAAGACGTGATGATGGTGAAGATGTCTGCGTTGTTGTTAGGCTCAATGAACCTGGAGTAAATGTCACACTTGCTACTCCAAGTTGTGGGTGTGGCGGTGGCGGTGGTCGTAAAGCAAATGACCAAGAATCAGCTGTCCTTGGTTTGTGGACGGAAAGAGGCATGAATCAAGCCGATTTCAATGGCGGGAGTTTGGTTGCTTTTTTGGCCCAGTTGGAGCGTCTTCTATAAGTTTTAACCAATTGGTCAACCGGACACCAAAAGCGTAGCGCTTTTCGTTCCCTCCGCTGCGGTACGGCGCCGGTTACCATCAGCGTTGGGCGGCCTACGGAAAACTGAAAAACTGATTGAGTATATTGGATGAAGGAAATTCTCGATAAGCTGTCATCGTATAATATTTTCAACTATCTCCTACCTGGCGTTCTTTTTGCGTCGATTGGGACGGAAATCTCTTCGTACACTTTACTTGTTGATAATCTGGCAGTTGGAGCATTTCTTTACTACTTTTATGGGCTTGTTATTAGTCGCCTCGGATCGCTCGTAGTTGAGCCTATCTTGAAAAAACTCAGAATCGTGCATTTTGCCGATTATTCTAGTTTCGTTACTGCATCTCACTCCGATCAGAAGATCGATGTATTGTCGGAGCAGAACAACTCCTATCGTTCTCTTGCATCGCTTTTCCTGTGTTTATTGATGCTGTCAGCTATTGAATATCTCGATCGATTTTTTGGCATAGGCCATACGGAGTTACTAATTATTGCCGTGGCACTACTTCTCGTTCTTTTTGTCTCAGCGTATAAAAAACAAACAAAATATATAACGAACCGAGTGGATGCTGTTCTGGGTAAAACCATGAAAGGAGCGGCTAATGAAGCTGACGATTCATGATGTCGGGCATGGGCAATGTATAAGCTTGATTCATGCAAACGGCAATGTAATGCTTTGGGATTGCGGTCATGATGATGAGTATAGGCCTTCGGTGTTTTTGCCCGCTTTAGGGATCAGTCGAGTTGATTATTTCTTCGTGACCAACTTCGATGAGGACCATCTCAGCGATCTACACAATCTTCGTGATCGTGTGCGCTTGCGGTCAATATTCAGAAATAAAAGTATATCAGCGGATCAACTTCGTGCTCTCAAACGAGAGGCAGGGCCTATATCTCCAGCTATGCAGTCGATGCTAGACATGCTTGGCAAATATACTGGAGGGCCACTGGCGCCCGCCCCGGAGTTCCCCAACGTTCGCTTCCGGACGTTCAGCAACTCGTTTGGTACTCGTTTCCAAGACACTAACAATATTAGCCTCGTTACTTTCCTTACCGTTCACGGAACGAAATTTTTGATCCCGGGCGACCTAGAGGTTCAGGGTTGGGAAGCGCTACTAGAACGTCCCGAATTTGGAGCAGAGTTGGCTGATGTGGACGTTTTTATTGCGTCCCATCATGGTCGTGAGAGTGGTTATTGCCCCGAAGTATTCAGTCATTGTACGCCAAGCGTCGTGGTAATCTCGGATAGCGAAATCAAGCATGCCACGCAAGGGATGGTCAACGCTTATGGCAATCAATCAACTGGTATCTCTTTTAATGGTGAAAGCAGGCATGTTCTCACTACCCGGCGAGACGGAACGCTTACCTGGAACTTTGAGTAAGCCGCCCAACAAGTCGGTCAACCGGACGCCAAAAGCGTCCCGCTTTTGTTTCCATCCGCTGCGCTCCGGCGCCGGTTACCGCAGGCGTTACATGGTGAAGCTAGTCCTATGATTTCGGTAAAGCTGAGGAACCTTCGTCACCAAGATAGAGAGGCGGTCATTGCCATGCTTGGCGATCCTGAGGTGATGAGGTTTCTTGGGCCTCGTCGCGCCCTGGCAGAAGATGAGGCAGAAGCGTGGTTCGAGGATGCATTCGTCAACCCGACCCGCTTCACTATTGCTGACGCTGATACTGAAGAGTTCATCGGATTCTGTGGCATTAAACAGATAGATGGTATTCCGGACTTCGGCTATTTCATCAGACCGAAGTTCTGGGGCAGCGGCATTGCTGCTAAGGCATGCGAGTTGGCCGTCGAAAGGCTATCGTCCAAGATCGATCTATCGACAGTCCAGGTTTTCATCGCGGATGACAATTTGGCTAGCCAGCGAGTAGCTCAAAAATTGGGGTGGCAGGCCACGCACAGTGGTACTAAGGATGGAGAGTATGGCCGATACTACCGAATCACCATGTAACCAGGCGGTCAACCGGACGCCAAAAGCGTACCGCTTTTAGTTCCCTCCGGTGCGCTCCGGCGCCGGTTACTATCAGCGTCATATCTTTAAAGAGGCTAGTTTTGAAGCACGTCATTTTATTGATCGTCTTGGTTTATTGCAGTGCCGCAGGCGCTAACATGGGTTCAGGCAGTGAGCCTAATAATTCGCCCAAATTTGATGCGGATTACGATAATGTTTTAGGCCAGTGGTTTATGCAAAACCAGATGGCAGCTTTGGATAAGTGCGTTAAAGCAAACCATACTGCAGCAATTGCCCCGTTTGACGGCTTCATCCAAGTTGAACCCAGTGGTTTGATAATTCGATACCATGTTGAGGTCAAAAACCCTTTTTCCCTGTGCCTGAAATCAGTACTAGAGGGAAAGCAAGCGCCTAAACCACCACAGGGCATCCAGCTCAATCCATTCGACTGGGGCGGCATGGAAGAGGTATGACCAACGCGTCAACGGGACGCCAACTACGCTTCGATCCGTTCGCGCCCATTACCACTGGCGTTAATGCCTAGAGGAATCTATGTCAGAGATAGTCAAAACTCCTGAGCCGCCGTATTACGCGGTTATTTTCAGTAGCCATCGCACCGAGGGCGACAATGGTTACGGGGACATGGCAGAGAGGATGGTTGATTTGGCAGCAACCCAACCGGGCTTCTTGGGTATGGAGTCTGTCCGGGAGGATTTGGGTATCACCGTATCTTATTGGGAAAGCTTGGAGTCCATCACCAATTGGAAACAGAACGCCGAGCATCGAGAGGCTCAGCGATTGGGCCACCAAAAATGGTACTCCACCTTTCGGGTTCGTATTGCGAGGGTAGAGCGTGAGTACGGCATTTAACCAGCCAGTTGAATGGTCATTCCGGGCCACATCTGTTTTTAAAAAAGAGTTTTATGGACCAGCCTTTGAGCCTCAGACCCGCCGCCAAAACCGACCTGCCCTCCATCGTTTCCTTGTTCACCGATTCGGTCCATCAGCTTGCAGCCCGCAGCTATACGCCAGAGCAACGGGCCGCCTGGGCGCCGGAAGTTCCTGATGAGGAACAATGGCGATCCCGGCTGGCAAAGGTGGAAACGTTAATCGCAGAATCTGATGGCACCATGGCGGGCTTTATCTCTTTCACCGCCAGCGGCCACATCGAGTTCCTTTTCACTGCGCCAACCTTTTCACGCCGAGGCGTTGCATCGTTGCTCTGCGAAGCTGCCGTAGAACGCCTTCTTGGCAGAGGCGTCCGAACGCTGACAACAGATGCCAGTCTCGAAGCCCGTCCTTTTTTTGAATCCAGGGGTTTCTCGGTGGTGGAAGATCAGACTGTGGAGCGCGACGGCGTTCAGCTTCAGAGGTTCGCCATGGCTCGGTGCCTGAGTCAGAGCGAATAATGCTTGATTCATAAAGCTGGCTGCACTGCGGTTTCAGACGGAGTCCCTTGCGTTATATATTCTGCCCCTGGCTCCCTTTCACTAACCTAATCGGCAGGTCTGGCAGGTATGGCTACTCTTTCAGGCGGTCTTGTACACGAAATGCCCTCCGATCTGGCGGGTGCTCTTGGCCAGAGCAAAACCACGGTTGAACTATGGGAGAGTCTCACGCCCATCGCACGCAATGAATTCATTTGCTGGGTTGAAGATGCGAAGCAAGAGAAAACCCGAGTGAAGCGGATTCACCGAACGGTTAAGGAGCTTGCAGAGGGTAAGAGGCGCCCGTGCTGCTGGCCTGGCTGCATTCACCGTACCGACAAGAAGCCCGGCAAATGGCAGCAGACTGTTCTTGTTGAAGGCAGGTCCAGAAAGTAAAAGTGGCCGGCCACGTAGCAAGGCGGCCGAATCTGTTCTACGTTCCCCCAAGTTAATCAACACGCATCGAGACCTGATCTGAAGGGGTGACGAATGACGGAAAGCATCACTGTTACGAGACTTCTGCCGAACATCTGTACGGAGAAAATGGAAGAAACTCGCGACTTCTACAAGGAGTTGCTGGGCTTTGTTGTTGGCTTCGAGCACCAGGGCTGGTACATCCAGATGGCCTCGCCCGAAAGGCCGGAACTTCAGATCGGTATCATGCGCCTTGATTATGAGTTCACACCACCGCCATTCCAGCACCCGGCACAAGGCGTCATCCTGTCGGTACAGGTCGAGGACGTTGACGCCGCCTGTGCTGCCGTCAAAGCCCGTGGTTTCGAGCTGGCTCAAGACCTATGCACTGAGGATTTCGGGATGAGGCGGTTTATGGTGGCCGACCCGAACGGGTTACTTGTAAATCTTTTCTCGTTCCCGTGATGTAGGTGAAGCCCGGGACAGATCTGGTTTTATCCGAACGAGCGTAAGTCGCGACTGAACCGGAACGGTTCTATCTTTCATCCAGCCAAGCTCCAAACCCAACCGGAGGCCAAACGTGAGCGAACCCCGCAGTGACGATACCGACCATGCCTTTCTGCAGGAAGCGGTTCAACTGGCTCTCGACTCCGTCGATCAGGGCGGCGCCCCGTTCGGCGCGGTGGTGGTTCACAACGGCCGGGTGATTGCCCGGGCGGGCAACCGAGCGAAGCAGGATTGCGACGCCACCGCCCACGCGGAGGTTGCGGCGATACGTCTTGCCGGCCAGGCGCTGGGTGACGCCCACATGCCGGAAGCCACCCTGTACGCCAGCTGCGAGCCCTGCCCCATGTGCCTGGCGGCGGCCCACTGGGCTCGCATTCCCCGCATCGTGTA
>NZ_CAJXKQ010000021.1 GCF_913055835.1 uncultured Marinobacter sp.
CCAATACGCAGGCTAGAGGGACCGGAGCCCACCGATCAAAGCATCGTTCTGCTCAACAGTGCCAATGGTGATTCGCAAGCGCACATGGATGTGCTCGTAGCGGTTCCCGGAGAGGGGCGCCTACCCCGCTCTACCCGCCAATACGCAGGCTAGAGGGACCGGAGCCCACCGATCAAAGCATCGTTCTGCTCAACAGTGCCAATGGTGATTCGCAGGAAATCGCTAATTCTGGGCTTGTTGAAGTGCCGAACGATAATGCCCTGCTCTCTCAGGCTCTTGGCCAGAACCTCACCCGGCTGATCTTTATGACGGGCAAAGATAAAGTTTGCCTTGGAGGGTAGCACCTCGAAACCAAGATTCTCCAGGGCGGCAGTCACCCGCTCGCGCTCGGAGATCACACCATCGCAGCACTTCCTGAACCAGGCCTCATCCTCATAGGCGGCTTTCGCACCGGCCAGGGCCAGGCGATCCAGCGGGTAGCTGTTGAAGCTGTTCTTGACGCGATTCAGGGCTTCGATCAGGTCCGGATGGCCAACGGCGAAACCTACGCGCAATCCAGCCAGTGAACGGGCCTTGGACAGAGTCTGGGAGACCAGCAGGTTCGGGTACTTGTCGACCAGGGTAATCGCCGACTCGCCGCCGAAATCGATGTAGGCTTCGTCCACTACCACGACGCGATCCGGATTGGCTGCCAGGATTTCTTCCACATATTGCAACTCAAGGTACCGACCGGTAGGCGCGTTCGGGTTCGGGAAGATTACGCCGCCATTGGGTTGCTTGTAGTCGTCCGGGTTGATCTCGAAGCTTTCCGTCAGCGGTAGTTTTTTGCTCTCAATGCTATAGAGGCCGCAGTACACCGGATAGAAGCTGTAGGTGATATCCGGGAACAGGATCGGTTCGCCATGCTGGAACAGGCCAAAGAAGATGTGCGCCAGGACTTCATCCGAACCGTTGCCGAGGAAGACCTGGTTCGGCTGGATGCCGTGGTAAGCCGCGATGGTCTGCCGCAGGCTTTCGCCTTCCGGGTCCGGATAGAGGCGCAGGCTGTCGTTCAGTTCGGCCTGGATGGCTTCGATGACTTTTGGTGAGGGGCCGAAGGGGTTTTCGTTGGTGTTCAGCTTCACCAGGTTAGCCATTTTTGGCTGCTCGCCTGGGACGTAGGGAACCAGGTCGTTTACCAGGGGGCTCCAGAATTTGCTCATTTTTTTACTCCGAGCTGACGGCATGTGGGCGGGGCAGGCTCCCAGGAACCGCTGCGAGCACCCGCAAGCGGGTCCGGCCAGCAATCGCTGATTGCTGTCGTGTGGCTATCGCATGAAGCTCCGCTTCATCATCGCTCTGCCACACCCATGTGCGCTTGTTTCGGGCCATCCATGGCCCTCTACATTCCTGGGAGCCTGCCCCGCCCCGATGCCTGCGTAGTTCAGAGGTAGCACATTGTCGGATTACGGCTTCGCCTAATCCGACCTACGGGATACCTGCGTCATTGGGCGATGTCGTCATGTAGGTCGGATTAGCAAAGCGTAATCCGACGACGAGTCCGACACTTAACCTTAATTCTTGATCCGATATTCCGCCGACCGGGCGTGAGCGGTTAAACCTTCACCACGGGCCAGAACCGACGCAACACGCCCCATTCGGTCAGCACCGGCAGCACTGAAGCCGATGATGGAGGACCGTTTCTGGAAGTCGTAGACACCCAGCGGGGAAGAGAACCTTGCTGTGCCGCTGGTGGGCAGCACGTGGTTCGGGCCGGCGCAGTAGTCGCCGAGGGCTTCTGCGGTGTAGCGGCCCATGAAGATGGCCCCGGCGTGGCGGATGTCTTCGAGCATGGCCTCGGGGTCTTCAACCGACAGCTCCAGGTGTTCCGGGGCGATGCGGTTGGACACTTCGGCGGCCTGTTTCAGATCGGCCACATGGATCAGCGCGGCGCGGTCGGTCATGGAAGTGCGGATGATATCGGCACGTTCCATGGTTGGCAGCAGTTTGTTGATGCTGGCTTCGACCGCATCCAGGAATTCGGCATCCGGGCTGATCAGGATGGACTGGGCCTGCTCGTCGTGCTCCGCCTGGGAGAACAGGTCCATGGCGATCCAGTCGGGGTCAGTTTTGCCATCACTGATCACCAGTATTTCCGACGGACCGGCGATCATGTCGATGCCGACAACACCAAAGACTTCACGCTTGGCGGTGGCAACAAAGATGTTGCCGGGGCCGACGATTTTATCAACGGCCGGGATGGTTTCTGTGCCATAAGCCAGCGCGCCCACGGCCTGGGCACCGCCAACAGTGAATACGCGATCAACACCAGCGATTGCCGCAGCGGCCAGCACCATGTCATTCACCACACCATCCGGTGTCGGGACGACCATCACTACTTCGCTGACACCGGCGACCTTGGCAGGAATGGCGTTCATCAGCACGGAAGACGGGTAAGCGGCTTTGCCGCCGGGCACGTACAAGCCCGCACGATCCAAAGGCGTCACCTTCTGGCCCAGAACAGTGCCGTCCTGGTCCTCATACTGCCAGGACTTCTGATTCTGGCGCTCGTGGTAGTCCCGGATCCGCTCAGCGGCTTTTTCCAGTGCAACCCTCTGGTCCTCAGGAATAGCCTCCAATGCCTGCTGCAAACGCTCCTGCCCCATTTCCAGCTCGGCCACGGAACCAACCTTCAGGCGGTCAAACTTTTCGGTGAACTCCAGAACGGCCTGGTCACCACGGGTTTTCACCTCATGCAGGATATGACGCACCGACTCGTTCACCTGATGATCAACGCTGTCGTCCCAGGCCAGGAGTTTGGCCAACGCATCGTTAAAGTCACTCTGGGAAGCGTTCAATCGGGTGATCTTGGCGGTCATAAATCAAATCCTAGGTTAGCTTAAAACGTGACACTGCCGGGCCCGGCTCGATGGCTCGGGAATCGGTCAGGGATGGCTTCCCAAAACTGTTGAGGGCCATGGACGGCCCGAAACAAGCGCACATGGATGTGCTCGTAGCGTGTTTTGGGAAGCCATCCCTGACCGATTCTTACTCCGAAGCCTGCCTGCGCTTATCTACAGCAACCGACATCTTCTCGATTATGGGGTTAATACGCCCGTGTTTCATCTTCATGGACGCGCGATTCACCACCAGCCGGCTGCTGATATGCTCAATCAGTTCCCGGGCCTCAAGGCCATTTGCCTTAAGCGTATTACCGGTATCCACAATATCGACGATCTCATCAGCCAGGCCCAGAATCGGAGCCAGCTCCATGGCGCCATAAAGCTTGATGATGTCTGCCTGGCGACCCTGGGCCGAGTAATACCGGCGGGCGAGGTTGACGAATTTCGTGGCGACCTTGATGCGCCCGTTGGGCGGCGTCTGATCCTTCGGGCCGGCGGTCATCAGACGACAACGGGAAATATTCAGATCCAGTGGCTCGTAAAGCCCTTCCCCACCGTGCTCCATCAAAACGTCCTTACCGGTCACCCCCAGATCGGCCCCGCCATACTGAACATAGGTCGGCACATCCGTGGCCCGGATAATCAAGACGCGAACGTTGGGATCCGTTGTCGGGAACACCAGTTTGCGGGACTTCTTGACGTCGTCGATCAGCTCAATGCCTGCTTCCGCGAGCAGCGGCAGGGTCTCTTCCAGGATTCGTCCCTTCGACAAGGCGATGGTTATGGAATCTGTCATGGATTCTTCCGGTTTCCCGTATTGTCTGGATAGATGTCTTTTACGCTGGCAGGCGTCGGATGGTGGCACCCAGCAACTGCAGTTTCTCTTCAATACACTCGTAGCCGCGGTCAATGTGATAGATGCGGTCCACGATGGTATCGCCATCGGCCATCAGACCTGCAATCACCAGGCTGGCCGAGGCCCTCAGATCCGTGGCCATGACCGGGGCGCCGGTGAGGTGGTCCACACCCTTGATGATGGCCGCGTTGCCCTCAAGCGTGATGTCCGCACCCATACGAATCAGCTCCTGAAGGTGCATGAACCGGTTCTCGAACACGGTTTCCACGATGGTGCCTGTACCTTCGGCCACGGCGTTCATGGCAGCGAACTGGGCCTGCATGTCGGTCGGAAACGCCGGGTATGGCGCTGTACGCAGGCTCACCGCCTTCGGGCGATTGCCTTTCATGTCCAGCTCAATCCAATCTGCGCCGGTATTGATGTGGGCGCCGGCCTCTTCCAGCTTGAGCACCACGGCTTCCAGCAGGTCTTCCCGGGTATCTTTCAATTTGACCCGACCGCCGGTTGCAGCCGCAGCCACCAGATAGGTACCGGTTTCAACACGGTCTGGCAGCACGTTGTAGTGGCAACCGTGCAGGCGCTCAACACCGTTGATCTCGATGGTGGCGGTACCGTGACCTTTAATGTCCGCGCCCATGGCGATCAGGCATTCGGCGAGGTCGACAACCTCCGGCTCGCGGGCGGCGTTTTCCAGGATGGTTTTGCCGTCTGCCAGGGCTGCGGCCATCATCAGGTTCTCGGTGCCGGTTACGGTGACGGTATCCAGGAAGATGTGGGCGCCTTTCAGACGACCGTTGGTCTTGGCCTTGATGTAGCCATTCTCGACCTTGATCTCCGCACCCATCATTTCCAGACCGTGGATGTGCAGGTTTACCGGGCGGCTACCGATGGCACAGCCACCTGGCAGGGATACTTCTGCTTCGCCAAAGTGAGCGACCAATGGGCCCAGCACCAGAATTGAGGCGCGCATGGTTTTCACCAGCTCGTACGGCGCGTGGAAGTGCTTGATGGTGTTGGCGTGAATTTCCACGCTCATCTTTTCATCAATAATGACTTCAACACCCATACGGCCGAGAAGCTCGATCATGGTGGTTACGTCGTGCAGGTGCGGCAGGTTGCCGACGGTCACCGGCTCATCCGCCAGCAGAGTTGCTGCCAGGATTGGCAGTGCGGCGTTCTTGGCACCGGAAATCCGGATTTCACCATCCAGAGGCTTGCGGCCCCTGATCAGAAGTTTATCCACAATAAATATCCTGTTTTGTCCGGGCCGTTCAGCCCTGGCGCTCGGCCCATTCGGCCGGAGTGAATGCTTTTGGATGAAGGGCGTGAATTGAGCCATCCATGATCTGCTGGAACAGCGCCTTGTTAATCAACTGCTGGCGCTTGATGGTCGGCAGGCCTTCGAAGACATCACCCACCACGACGACCAGGTAATGGGTACCATCAATCTGTACCTGAACTTCACAGCCGGGCAATGCTTCCTTGACCAGCTCGGTGACTTGGGCGGCATCCATAAATAATCCTCGGGTGTTTTGAAATCAGGGGCGAGATTGTAACCAATTCCGGCGCTCGGGTCAGCTTTACTGACCGGTAACCAAAGGGACCGAGGCCGGAAGGATCAATGGGCAGGATGGACGGCTTCCGGACCAAACCCCTCAAGCTGATCATCGAGATTGCTCAGGGCCGCCAGAGAAGCCAGGCGACCACTGACACCCCGGAATGACAAGGTAATGCCCGCCTGGCGTGCAAGGCGTTGCCAGCAGAGCAACATGGACAGCACAACACTGTGGGCGGTGACCAGGCCATCGAGATCAATGACCAGATCGCCGGACACCGAGCGGATCAGTTTCTCGCCCTCGTTTCTCAGGCTGACCACGGTGTCTGGCGTAACCTCGCCAGAGACAATCAGGGCCCCGTCAGAAAGCTGAACCCGAGGCATGCCTGAGGTCATGAGTTGTCCACTTCCTGCTCCAGATTCAGCGATTCAACGGCATCACTCCATCCGTCAATGACCACCTGAATCTGGCCGCGGTTTTCTTCCATTTCCTGGCTGAACCGGTCCCGGAATGCCAGGCCGATATTCACGCCCTCAACGATGACGTTTTCCATCAACCACTTGCCTTCGGAGTTCCGGTACATCGAATAAGTCACCGGGTAACGGTTACCGGATGCACTGATAACTTCCATCTGAACGGAGGCCCGGTCATCACTCTGGGGGTTAATGGTCGCTTCCTTGACCTGAATTTCGAAGTTCTCCGCGTTGACCAGGGCCTGCGCGTAGCTGTCGAACAGGCTGCGCTTGAACTTGGCCACAAATTCGTCCCGCTGTTCGGGAGTGGTCTGACGGGCATAACGGCCCATCACCCGCGCGGCTATACGCCGGAAGTCCACGAAGTCCGTCAGGGCCTGATCCATGCTTTCGTAGAAGGCTTCGGGATCACGCTCATACAGGCCCCGCTCTTCGTTGAGTTTTTCAACCAGCCGCTGGGTGTTCTCGTCCACATATTTGCGGAGATCCTCCGCTTCGCTCGCCTGCGCTGGCGTAACGAGAACCAGGGCCATCACAAGGCCAAGAAAAAGGTGGTGCTTCAGAGCAAACATCAGGATCTCCTGTTGAATCTTTCCGGCCCGAATCAGCGGCCCGACGCAAAATTGCTGATCAGCCGCTCAAGGTTCATGGCCGACTGTGTCGAGTAGAAGGTATCCCCTTCCTTCAACGAGTCCATCTCGGCCCCGATCGATATATCAATGTACTGCTCACCGAGCAGGCCGGATGTACGTATAACTGCGGAACTGTCCGAGGGTATATTGTCGACATCCGAATGGATCGACATTTCCACCCGCGCCTGAAATGTCTCTTTATTCAGACTTATGGATTCAATGGTGCCCACTGTTACCCCGGCCATGGAAACTCTCCCCCGGGGCGTAAGCCCGCCGGTGTCGTTGAAATTGGCGTAGATGGTGTAAGTGCTCTCGGCCGATTTCGGCGACAGCCCGCTAACCTGAAGCGCCAGGAAAAGCAGTGCCGCACAGCCTGCGATCATGAACAGGCCAACGATGATTTCAGTGGTTCTCTGTGCCATTTCCGGCTCCGGTAATATCTCGTTAATCGTTGATTCAGAAATCGCCAAACATGACAGCGGTCAGAACAAAATCCAGGCCGAGCACGGCCAGCGAGGAGTACACCACGGTCTTGGTGGTCGCCGAACTGATACCTGCCGAGGTCGGCACACAGTCATACCCCTGGTAGACCGCAATCCAGGCGCAGACAAAGCCGAAAACGATGCTCTTGATGACGCCGTTCAGGACATCATCCACAAAATCCACCGACGACTGCATGTTGCCCCAGAAGGAGCCTTCGAACACGCCCAGCCAATCCACACCTACCAGCATACCGCCCCAGATGCCGACCACCGAGAAAATCACCGCCAGCACCGGCATGGCGATAAACCCGGCCCAGAGGCGGGGCGCAATCACGCGCCGAAGCGGGTCCACGCCCATCATTTCCATGCTGGACAGTTGCTCGGTGGCTTTCATCAAGCCAATCTCCGCCGTCAGCGCCGAACCCGCCCGGCCCGCAAAGAGCAGTGCCGTCACTACCGGGCCAAGTTCACGCACCAGGGTCAGGGCAATCATCTGGCCGATGGCCGCTTCCGAGCCGTAGTCGCTCAGGATTGTGTATCCCTGCAGCCCCAGCACCATGCCGATAAACAGGCCGGACACCACAATAATGGCCAGAGAAAGAACGCCAACGGCATACAACTGCTTCAGCAGAAGGGGAAAACCGGTCGCCGGCCTGGGCACCCCGCCAAGCACTCCCGCCAGGAAACGGCCTGACCGACCAAATGAGGAGACTATATCAAGCCCGAGACGACCGAATGCCGCAATTCTTTCGATCAAGACGCACCCCCGGACAATCCAAAGTCCTGCGCTGCGCCCTCGGCCGGGTAATGGAATGGCACCGGGCCATCCGGCTGCCCCTGGAGGAACTGCTGGACCTGCCCTGAAGGATGTGCCCGCAACTCGTCCGGCGTACCCTCGCCAATTACCTTGCCGTCCGAAATAATGCAGGCGTAATGGCAGATACTCAGGGATTCCGGCACATCGTGGGAGACCAGAACACTGGTAAGCCCCATGGAACTGTTCAGATCGCGGATCAGTTTGACCAGAACGCCCATGGCAATCGGGTCCTGTCCGGCAAATGGCTCGTCGTACATGATCAGCTCCGGATCCAGGGCAATACTGCGGGCGAGAGCCACCCGGCGGGTCATGCCGCCGGACAATTCCGAGGGCATCAAATGGCGGGCACCCCGCAAACCGACCGCTTCCAGCTTCATCAGGACAATGTCGCGGATCATGTCTTCCGGCAATTTCGTGTGTACCCGAAGCGGGAAGGCCACGTTCTCGAACACGCTAAGATCGGTGAACAGGGCACCGCTCTGGAAGAGCATGCCCATCTTTTCCCGCAGACTGTAAAGAGCCTTGCGCTTAAGCTTCGGCACTTCATGGCCATCCACCACGACACTGCCGGAATCGGGCTTGAGCTGACCACCGATAAGACGCAGCAGCGTCGTTTTGCCGGTTCCGCTGGGGCCCATAATGGCGGTAATTTTCCCGCGGGGAATATCCAGGCTGACACCGTCGAAGATACGGCGCCCGGAACGGGAGAACACGACATCCTTGAGCGATATGTAGGCCGGTGAATTCATAGTCCTTACCTTTCAAAGAGGGGCTACATTATGCCAAGGAGCGCCCAAGCTCAATCCAAAGAGCGCAAAATGTACTGATAGCAATGATCAGTTTGACTGAACTTTCGGTAACCGGGCATCGTTGCCGGGTGAAAATGGTATACTCTGCCCCACGTTTTCAATGTCCAGACAGCCAGGCCCAAAGCCCGATGACCGAACAAACTACCAGCGACTTCCGAACTTCTGCGCTTCGCGCCATACGAATTGAGCGCGATGCCATCGACGCCCTTGAAGATCGCATCGACGACCAGTTCACCCGGGCCTGCGAGGTCATCATGAACTGCAAGGGCCGCGTGGTTGTGACCGGCATGGGCAAATCCGGCCACATTGGCAACAAGATTGCAGCCACCCTGGCCAGTACCGGCACACCCTCATTTTTCGTTCATCCCGGTGAGGCGAGCCACGGTGATATGGGCATGATTACGCCTCAGGATGTGGTGATCGCCATTTCCAACAGCGGCAACACCAGCGAGGTGGTCACCATTCTACCGTTGATCAAACGCATGGGCGCCCCGTTGATCAGCATGACCGGCAATGCCAGCTCCACCCTGGCCCGCGAAGCGGTCGCCAATCTGGATGTCAGCGTTATGGTGGAAGCCTGCCCACTGGGCCTTGCACCCACCTCCTCGACAACGGCCACCCTGGTCATGGGCGACGCGCTGGCAGTTGCCCTGCTCGAGGCCCGCGGCTTCAGCGCCGAGGATTTTGCGTTCTCCCATCCCGGCGGCAGCCTGGGCCGGCGGCTACTCCTCCGGGTATCCGACATCATGCACACCGGTGATCAGATTCCCGTCGTCAATGAGAGCACACTCCTCAGCGGCGCACTCCTTGAAATCTCCCGCAAGGGGCTTGGCATGACCACCGTTGTTAATCAGGAAGGCACTCTCACGGGAATATTTACGGACGGTGACCTGCGCCGGACTCTGGATCGATCGGTGGATATTCATAATACCCCCATCAACGAGGTGATGACCCGGAATGGTAAAACCATCCAGGCCGATCATCTGGCGGCGGAAGCGCTTAATATCATGGAGGAAATGAAGATCAATGCCCTGCCGGTGACCGACGAAAGCGGAACTCTTATTGGCGCTATCAATATGCACGACCTGCTGCGGGCCGGCGTAATCTGAAGGCGATGAGGAGCTATCTGAAATGACGCACCAGTGGCCTGAATCCCTGCTGGCAAAAGCTGCCAGGATCCGACTGATCGCCCTGGATGTCGACGGCATCATGAGCGATGGCAAGCTTTACTTCAGCGCCAACGGTGATGAGCTCAAGGCATTCAACATCCTGGACGGCCTGGGATTGAAGCAGCTTATGGCAGCCGGAATTACCGTGGCCGTTATCACCGGTCGCCGGTCGCCGCTTACCGAGAAACGCATGCGGGATCTGGGCATCCCGCACCTGATGCAGGGGCGCGAGGACAAGAAAGTGGCCCTGCAGGAACTGGTCGGCACGATGGATATCAGCCCCGATGCCATCGCTTATATGGGCGACGACCTTCCAGACCTGCCGGCGCTGAGGTTCGCCGGGCTTGGCATCACTGTGCCCAATGGTTACTGGCTGGTGCAGCAGCATGCCGACTACTGCACCCAGGCCCGGGGTGGCGAAGGCGCGGTGCGGGAAGCCTGCGACCTGCTACTGACCGCCCATGGCAAGCTCGATTCTGCACTTGCGCCCTACCTGGAGCCCGAGTCGTGAACTGGCTTCCGGACCGGCCGTGGTTGCGAACACTGGCGCTGGCGAGCACTGTGGTAGCAGCCGTTTTTTTGCTCTGGCAAAGCGATGAGCCGCCGGTTATTGATGAAGACGCAGCGGCGCTGCGCGGCGATGCCGAACCGGACGGCTTCGTGGTGAATGGCAAGTACACATCTTTCGACGAGTCTGGCAATCTCAAGATCCGGTTCTCCAGCCCCCGAATTGAACAGTTCGAGGAAGGCAACCTGGCCACCATGGAATCTCCCCGCGCCGAACTTTATGGCGGCGAGAATGCCCTGCCCTGGATTGTTGAAGCCGAGAATGGCAGCCTGCTACAGAACCAGAATCTGGTGTACCTGACGGACAATGTGCGGATTCAGCGCACTGTTGGCGAACGGGACGCCACCCTGACAACATCAAGCCTGACCCTGGATAACGACCGGGGCATGGTATATACAGACGCACCCGTAGAAATACGCGACGTTACCGGCATTACCCGGGCCACGGGCATGAAAGCCTGGATAGACGAGCGGATTCTGGAACTGAACTCCCAGGTGGAAGGACGCTATGAAACCGGAAACTAACCGATACCGGAGCTTGCTGGCTGCCCTGCTGACGGTCGCATTGATTGGCCCGGCGGCCGCTTTCGACCTTGATTCCGACACCCCCATCAAGGTTACTGCCGACAATGCACGCCTCGACGATGGCCAGGGCATTGCCACCTACACCGGGGATGTAGAACTTGAGCAGGGCAACACTCGGCTGAACGCCGACCGGGTGGTCTTGTATCGCTCGGAGGACGGCCTGAGCCGGATCGAGGCCTCCGGCACGCCGGCCAGATACCGGCAGCCGGCACGTGATGGCGAAGGCGAGACCGACGCCCGCGCCCTGAACATTACCTGGTCCGCCACCGACAGCCGGCTGACCTTTGAACGGGAAGCAGTCATCGAGCAGAATGGCAACCTGTTCCGCGGCGACGTCATTCACTATGATACCGCTGGCCGGGTTGTGACCGCTGAAGGCGGCGCGGACACCGGCGAAGGCAGCGGCCGGGTAGAGATGGTGATTCAGCCGCGCAGCGCCGACAGACGCACTGATGGACAGGAAACCGATGGCAGTTCTGAGAGCCAGTAACCTGGCAAAGAGTTACAAGCAGAAAAAAGTGGTGATCGACGTTTCCCTGGAAATCCGCAGCGGGGAAATCGTCGGGCTGCTTGGCCCCAATGGCGCGGGTAAAACCACCTGCTTTTACATGATCGTCGGGCTTGTGCCCGCCGACCGTGGCCGGATCACCATCGATAGCCGGGATATCACGCCACTGCCCATGCATGGACGCGCCCAGCAAGGCATCGGTTACCTGCCCCAGGAAGCCTCGGTGTTCCGCAAGCTGTCGGTTCGGGACAACATCATGGCCATCCTCGAAACGCGCAAGGGGATGAGCAAGGCCGAGCGGGAGAAAAAGCTGGAAGAGTTACTGGAGGAGTTCCACATCACCCACATCCGTGACAGCGTTGGTATGGCCCTGTCCGGGGGTGAACGGCGACGTGTAGAGATTGCCCGGGCGCTGGCCATGGAACCGGCTTTCATTCTTCTGGATGAGCCCTTCGCAGGTGTCGACCCCATATCCGTGAGTGACATCAAGCACATCATCCGTCATCTGCGAGACAAGGGCATTGGCGTGCTAATCACGGATCACAACGTACGCGAGACCCTGGACATTTGCGAGAACGCCTACATTGTGTCCGGCGGCCACATCATTGCCTCCGGCAATGCCGATGCGATCCTGGCGAATCAGCAAGTCAAGGAAGTCTACCTGGGCGACGAATTCAGGCTGTGACACCGAATGGCTCATTGTTTTGATGATCTGTAGCAAGTAAACTCGGCAAAGAACTTGCTAGGGTAAACCAGATTCGCGGCAAGTAACCGGCATATATAGATTTTTTTTCACTACTTATGACACAAAGCGCTGATGAGTGACGGATCCTGAACCATGGTTATGAAAGCCTCCTTACAGTTAAAGCTGGGTCAGAGCCTGACCATGACGCCCCAGCTGCAACAGGCGATCCGGCTTCTCCAGCTTTCCACCCTCGACCTTCAGCAGGAAATCCAGCAGGCACTGGAATCCAATCCCATGCTGGAGACCTCCGAGGACGATGATCAGACCGACCCCGCTGCCGAAAATAACGAGCACGAAGCCAACGCCACCGAGTCTTCTGCTGAAACCGCGCCCGAACCGTCAACTGACTGGGACGAATCCGAAAACGGTCCGGACTGGTCCTCGGAAAACGATATCCCGGACAACATTCCTGATGACCTGCCGGTAGATACAGCCTGGGACGACATTTACCAGTCCGCGCCTGCCCCTGCAGCCCGCAATGACGACGAGAACGATCACGATTTCGAGACCCGCAACTCGCCTACCGAGACGCTTCAGGATCATCTGGAATGGCAGCTCAATCTGACCCCACTTAGTGAACGGGACCAGGCCATTGCCCATGCCCTGATGGACGCGGTGGATGAGCGGGGCTATCTCACCACCCCGCTGGAAGAAATCCACTCCGGACTGCTGGACGAAAACGAGGAAGACCCTCTTGAACTGGATGAAGTGGAAGCCGTCCTGCACCGCCTCCAGCACTTTGATCCGCCCGGTGTGTTTGCCCGGGATCTGCAGGAATGTCTGCTGATCCAGCTCAACCAGCTGCCGCCTGACACCCCATGGTTGGCCCAGGCACGACTGGTGATCACCCACTACATCAACCTGCTGGGCAACCGCGATTACGCGCAGTTGTTGCGCCGCAGCCGCCTGAAAGAAGACCAGCTGCGGGAAGTCCTGGCGCTGATCACCGGCCTGAACCCGCGACCGGGCGATGTGATAGACCGCGCCGAACCCGATTACGTCATTCCGGACGTCATTGTTCGCAAGCACAACGGTCGCTGGCGCGTTGAACTGAATCCGGAAATTGCACCGCGCATCCGGGTCAATGCGAGCTATGCTTCACTTATAAGGCGTGCGGACAGCAGTGCAGACAACACCTACCTGCGGGATCAGCTGCAGGAGGCCAAATGGTTTATCAAAAGCCTGCAGAGCCGCAATGAGACCCTGCTGAAAGTGGCGACCCGTATTGTCGAGCACCAGCAGGGATTCCTGGATCACGGCGAAGAAGCCATGAAGCCGCTGATCCTCTCGGACATTGCCCAGGCGGTAGAAATGCATGAATCGACGATTTCACGCGTTACCACCCAGAAATACATGCACACCCCCCGGGGCATTTTCGAGCTGAAGTATTTCTTCTCCAGCCACGTCAGTACTGAGGAGGGCGGAGAATGCTCATCCACGGCCATCCGGGCGATGATCAAGAAGCTGATTGCTGCGGAAACGCCCAAAAAGCCGTTGAGCGACAGTAAAATTGCAGCCATGCTAGGGGAACAGGGAATCAAGGTGGCGCGACGCACCGTTGCCAAGTACCGGGAAGCCATGCACATTCCGCCATCCAACGAGCGCAAACGGCTGGTCTGAATTTCCCGTGGCGGGATGCAACACTGTATTCGCCGGCGCACAATGCGCCAGCACCCAGACCGGCTCCCGGGAGCCGGCATGATGACAACAGGAGACGCCTATGCAACTCAATATTTCAGGCCATCACGTAGAACTGACTCCCGCACTGAAGGATTATGTCTCAGAAAAGTTCGAGAAGCTCGAGCGTCACTTTGACCACATCAGTAACTGCCAGGTGACCCTGGAAGTGGAAAAAGTGCGCCAGATCGCGGAAGCCACGCTGCACGTGGTTGGTGGTGAGATTCACGCAAAGGCTGAAAATGAGGATATGTACGCAGCTATCGATGCTCTGATCGACAAGCTCGACCGCCAGATCCTCAAGCACAAGGAAAAGAATGTAGACCGGATGCACGGAAACGGCTCTCGCTAACTGGCTGTTTTCATGCAAGTCATCTAATCGAGCTGCGACATGAGCAACGTGTCGCAGCCTTTTTTTTAACGGAAACGTAGTCGATCCATGAGCGACACATCCCTGACCATAGACAATATTCTTGTTCCGGAGCTGACCCTCTGCAGGGTGCCTGCGTCCAGCAAGAAACGGGCCCTGGAGTTTATTGCCGAGCAGATAAACCATCAGGACAACACGCTCAGCGAGACCCAGCTCTTCAACAACCTGATTTCCCGTGAGCGCCTGGGCAGTACCGGCATTGGCCAGGGGATCGCCATTCCCCACTGCCGGCTTGAGGGCCTTGATCACGTGGTGGGCGTGCTGATGACGCTTGAAGAAAGCGTTGAGTTCGATGCTATCGACAACCAGCCGGTGGACCTGATTTTTGCCCTGATCGTCCCGAAAGAGGCAACCAGCGAACACCTGGAGCTGCTCAGCCAACTGGCCGAGAAGTTCAATGAGCGGTCGTTCTGTGATCGCCTCCGGCAATGCGAGGACGCCAGCACACTGTACCAGCGCATGACCGCCTCAGGCGGCTGATATTCATTGCAGTGGAGGTAGTTTGGTCATGAAGCTGATTATCGTTAGTGGCAGGTCCGGTTCGGGCAAGAGTACCGCGCTTCATGTGCTGGAGGACCTCGGGTTCTACTGCATCGACAACCTTCCCATTGGCCTGCTATTCCCCCTCACCAGGGAAGCAGCCAGCCAGACCAAGCCTGGCCGGTTGGGCAAGATGGCCGTCAGTATCGATGCCCGTAACCTGTCTGGGGAACTGGCCAATTTTGAAGAGATTTACCGGCGCCTTCAGGAGACCGGGGTTACCGTTGAAATTATCTTCCTGGACGCCGACGAACAGTCTCTGCTTCAGCGTTTCCATGCCACCCGCAGAAAGCATCCGTTGAGTGACGACAGGACCTCCCTCCGGGAAGCCATTACCAGTGAAAAGAAGCTTCTTGAGCCTCTCTCCAAGCTTTCCGACCTGTATGTGAACACCACCGGGATGTCCATGTATGAACTGCGGGACATGGTGAAACAGAGGGTTGTAGGCCGGAAAGACCAGGAACTGGCCCTGCTGTTTCAGTCATTCGGTTTCAAACACGGTGTACCGCTGGATTCGGACTACGTATTCGATGTCCGTTGCCTGCCGAATCCTTACTGGGATACCAGCCTCCGAAAATACGTGGGCACGGATCAGCCGGTCATCGAATTTCTGGAAAAGGAACCGGCAAGCCGCAAGATGATTGACGATCTGAAGGCATTCCTGGATACCTGGCTGCCCTCCTTCGCGGACAGCAACCGCAGCTATATGACCATTTCCATCGGTTGTACCGGCGGCCAGCACCGTTCAGTGTACGTGTGCGAGCAATTGGGCGAGTATTTCCGGCAGCGCTACAACAATGTGCAGGTCCGCCATACAGAACTGCCACACCTTCAGACCCGGGAAGAGATCTGATCGAACCATGATTCGCCGCCCGATTACCATTATCAACAAGCTGGGCCTGCACGCGCGTGCCACCGCGAAGCTGGTTGCCACCGCTTCCGAATTCGACAGCAGTGTGCGGATCAGCGGCAAGGACCGGGATGTGGACGCAAAAAACATCATGCAGGTGATGATGCTGGCAGCCAGCCAGGGAACCGATGTGGAGCTTGTTGCCGACGGCCCGGACGAGGAACAGGCCGTCGAGGCACTGGTTGAACTGATCAACGACTACTTTGGTGAGGGCGAGTAATCTCCCTTCTGTACGGCATTCACCTACAACTCTTTCTCACCGATAGCGCCTAACTCCGCTATAATACAGGCGTTTTCTGACGCCGGGTGATTCATGACCGATATTCTGGAAAAAAGCCAGGCCCGCCAGCGCCTTCGCTCCCTGAGTGAAGCCCTGGACAGTGGCGCACTGAAGCAGGTTGCCCGCATCCTGAACGGTGGCCTGAGCCCCAGTGATATTGCCCATCTGCTGGAATCCTCCCCGCCCCGGCAGCGTGCCCTGCTGTGGAACCTGGTAGACAAAGAGCTCGAAGGCGAGGTTCTCCAGTATCTCAGCGACGATATCCGGGGTTACTTCCTGAGCCAGCTTAATGCTCAGGAACTGGCGGATATCATCGAGGATTTCGAGTCGGACGACCTGGCCGACCTGCTCCAGCAACTACCGGATACGGTCATCCAGGAAGTCCTGGAAACCATGGACGAGCAGGACCGCCAGCGGGTAGAGGAAGTGCTCTCCTATCCGGAGGACACCGCCGGCGGCCTGATGAACACGGACACCATTACGGTGCGCCCGGACATCAGCATCGACGTTGTTCTCCGCTACCTGCGCCGGCACCGAAACCTGCCGCCCATGACCGACAGCCTGATCGTGGTCAGCCGGCGGGATGATTTCATTGGCATGCTGCCGATTACCAAGATGCTGGTATCGAATCCCGCCTCCACCGTGCGGGAAGTGATGGATACCGACATCGAGCCGATTCCCGTAAGCCTCTCCGACACCAAGGTAGCGACCTTGTTTGAACGCTACGACCTGATCTCGGCGCCGGTGGTGAACGAGGAAGGCCGGCTGCTCGGGCGCATCACCATCGACGACGTGGTTGACGTTATCCGCGAGGATGCCGACCACTCCCTGATGAGTATGGCGGGTCTGGATGAGGACGAGGATACCTTTGCGCCGGTGTGGAAAACATCGCGCCGCCGGGCCGTCTGGCTGGGGATCAATCTGATCACCGCCCTGATCGCATCGGCTGTCATCGGGTTATTCGAGGAAACCATCGCCAAGGTCGTGGCACTGGCGGTACTGATGCCGATTGTCGCAAGTATGGGGGGCATAGCTGGCAGCCAGACCCTCACCCTCGTGATTCGCGGCATGGCTGTCGGGCAGATCAGCGGTGCCAACGTTAAATGGTTACTGAACCGGGAGTTTCTCTCGGGCATCCTGAATGGAATGCTTTGGGCCGCCGTTGTCGCCGGGGCCGCCATGCTCTGGTTCCAGGATGTGCTGATTGGCGCCATCATAGCTGCCGCGCTGGTGATCAACCTGGTTGCCGCTGCACTGGTGGGCACGGTTTTGCCCCTGTTTCTCAAATCGCGGAATATTGATCCTGCCCTGGCAGGCAGCGTGATTCTCACGACCGTTACGGACGTGGTCGGGTTCATGGCATTTCTTGGCCTTGCCACAGTTTTCTACGCCTAGTCGGGTGTCGGATTACGCGTTGCTAATCCGACCTACGGTTAGGTTAGGATTTTTTGCTTGATCGTTTGGCGGATTACGCTTCGCTAATCCGACCTACGGTTGGGCGAGGATTTTCTGCTTGATCGTTTGTCGGATTACGCGTTGCTAATCCGACCTACGTTCAGGTGCTCTCTTTTTTTGTAGGTCGGGTTAGCAAAGCGTAACCCGACAACCAGGCTGAACTTATGAAAGACAACCACGATAACGACACCCCAGAATACGAAGGCCCCAGCAAATCCCAGCTGAAGCGGGAAATGCACGCCCTGCAGGATCTTGGCAAGCGCATGCTGGACCTGAGCAATGATCAGTTGGAAACCCTGCCAATCAGCGACACCCTTCGTGCTGCCATCGAAGAATCCCGGCGTATCCGCCAGAACGAGGCGAAGCGACGGCACCTGCAGTACATCGGCAAGGTGATTCGCCAGGAAGACGACCCAGAGGCCCTGGCGAGAGCCATTGACGCCTTTGACGCCGGTAGTGAGGAACACACCCGACGGCATCACCTGGCAGAGCGCTGGCGGGACCGGATGATTGCCGAGGGCGACTCGGTTGTTGGCGAGTTCTTCAGCTACTGCCCCAGCGCTGATATGCAGCACCTGCGGAACCTTGCGCGTAATGCCCGGAAAGACGTTGAGAAACAGAAGAACACCGGCCAGGCCCGAAAGCTGTTCCGCTATCTTCGGGAATGCATCGACGACGCTGAAGCAATGTAAATTCGGCGTCAGATGAAATTGGGGTCAGAAGATAGGCTCTACTGCCCCCACTTTCAGCCTTTCAGCCGACGGTGCTCCCACACCGGCATGCGAGTGCGCAGATTGGCCACCTGATCCAGATCCAGCTCGGCGGCAACCAGTCCCGGGCCTTCACCCATTTCTGTCACTACCCGCCCCCAGGGATCACAGATCAGGCTGTGACCATAGGTGCGCCGGCGCTCGCTGTTCTGGCCGCCCTGTCCCGGCGCCACAACCCATAGCTGGTTTTCAATGGCCCGGGCGCGGATCAACGGGTACCAGTGGGCGTCGCCGGTCTGCCAGGTAAAAGCGCTCGGCAGGCAGACCCAGTCCACACCCTGCTCTCGCAGCAGCCGGAACAGTTCCGGGAAGCGCAGGTCATAGCAGATGGCCAGTCCCAACTTCCCAGCCGGTGTATCCACGGTCACCACCTCCTCGCCAGGCTCGAAGGTGTCGGATTCCCGGTACTGGCCGTGGGCGTCTTCAACCATGGCGTCGAACAGGTGGATCTTGTCGTAACGGGCCACTTCCCGGCCCTGGTCGTCAAACACCAGGCAAGTCGCCCTAACCCGGTCTTCGATGTCTGAACCATCCGGCCGTTTGGCCACCGGCATTGATCCACCAACGATCCAGATACCCAGCTTACGCGCCTGCTCCGCGAGGAAGGATCTGATGATTGGCTCCGGGCCGGCCTCCCGGCGCCCACAATCGATCATCTGACGAGTCGCCAGGACTGCGAAATTTTCCGGCAACACCGCAACAGATGCGCCCTCTGGGGCAGCCTGGGCCAGCAGTTTTTCCGCGTCAGCCAGGTTGGCCTCGATGTCATGGCCGCTGACCATCTGAATGGCTGCGACCCGGTTGGAAACACGCTCACTCATAACTGCCTCCGCTTTTGCCAAACAGAAAAGTTACTCTCCGGTATCAAATACCCGCTGCAGATCCACTTCCGGCTCATCCCAGGTGCCGGTCACACTGTAGGTTGCGCTGGTCAGCCTGCTCAGAGGATCGCCCAGAATCTTGTCCAGCACAAACAAGGCACCGCCAATTGGCGCGCCTGCCCCCATCAGCAACGCAGCCAGGGGCAGATTCTGGGTCAGGGGCAACACAACCACAAGCCGCATATCCAGCTCTTCACTGGCCATATTGGTGGTGCCACTGAGCTTGAACGCACCTGAGGGGCCCACAATCTGCAGTTCAGGATCCATGGTCAGCAATCCGTTAATGATTTGCGCCTTGCCGGAGATTGCATCGAAAGCCACCCCCCGCTCGTAAAGATCGGAAAAGTCGAGCTTCAGCCGGCGCCAAAGGGTGTCGGAGTTGAGCAGATTGAAGACCCGGAACAATTGGGCCGTGTTGTTTCGCTCAAGGATTACGCCCTCATCCAATCTCAGGCTCACGGAGCCACTGAGCTCCGGTATGGAAAACTCATCCGGCCGGCCAGGCCAGTCCAGGTCCAGTTCAATATTGGTGCCCTCATTGGTTACCGGCACTTCCGCATTCAATAACTCATTCAGATCCGCCAGGGCGCCGCCGGTGATTGAGCCCTTGAACCGGCTGGTTTCGCGGTCTCCGACGATGCTCCAGGTCATATCTCCCAGCAACGTCAGGGAATTGAGGCGCCCCTCAATGTCGTTCACCTTCAGCCGGAAGGGTTCGGGTCGAAGCCGGAAGGCCCATCGCCCGAGGGATTCCTCGTTCAGCTGAAGTTCAGCAATCGACACATCAACGTCCGGCCAGCTGCCCATGTCCAGCGCCCGGAAGGCTTCCAGTTGCTCTTCCAGCGTCAATATTTCGGGCGAATCGTCACGGGGCGTCTCGCTCCGAACGAGCCGTAGCACCTGAAAATCGGCCTTCACCGTGTCGCCGTTCTGCGGGATTACCAGACGGCCCTCGGCTCGCTGCGAACTGGTGTTAACCACCCAACGGTCATCAAGATTGAGTGCATTGACACCGATGTTGTTCAGTACCTGGGCACCAAGATAAAGACGGCCAAGACGCAAATCGAAACCCGTCTCCTTCCACAAGAGGTCGAAAGTGGCGCGATTTTCCCAGTCGCCCCGAATGCCGAGACCGTCAGGATCGGATGGATCGATAGTCGCACTCAGCGGCGCTGCCTCGCTCGCTGTTTTCGACAGAGGTTGGGGCCAGTCCACCGCCAGCCCCTCAAGACTGGACCGCACGCGGATGCCGGATGTTGACTCAGCCCCGACATCCAGTTCGGCGGTATAGGCAACCTTGCCCCGCAGGCCAAAGCCGGAATCGGTTGTCAGGCCTGCGCGAGCGAACACCTCGGGTACCAGGAGCGAGCCGGACTGGCGAATACTCAGTGCATTGCCGGTTCGGGCTTTGCTCAAGGCAATGGTGACCGGCTCACCGAAAAACTCCGCAGTCAGGGGACCGCCAGAGAATCCGTCCTCACTGTGATAGGTCAGGCCACCACGAACCGATTGCCAGGCCAGCCCCGCGGCTGGATAGATGACGGATCCCCCTGCGGCGGCAATGCTGGCTTCAACCACAGGCGACTGTTCGGAATCCAGCGGCAGGTCAATACCCAGATCCAGCTGATACTCTCCCTCATACTGCAGTTTCTGGGCCTCCGTACCTGCCATGTCTCCCAATGGGCTACTTTCCATCCAGTAACCAACCGACTCACCGGGCACCAGAGCCGAGGCATCCACCCTTACCCGGGTGCCCTGCTCTGAGGGAATAACGCGGACGGTGCCGGGATCGAGGTCGAGACCTCCGGTACGGCCAGCCTCAAGTCGGACGAGCGTATCGCCGTTGTGAACCCTGACGTTGCCCCGGGCATCTGTAACTACCGGCCATGAGTCATCGTAGCGAACGGAAGCCCGGTCAAATTCGTAGATCATGGACGTAACAAACGACCCTTTTGGGGCATCCGAACCTATCTGGCCGTGGCCGAAGAAGGTTCCCGAGGTAATATCCGCCTCGAGGATTGCTGTGGTAAGCCAATTATACAATCCCTGGTTAACCGCTTTGACCGGCACAAAATCCGCCAGCATCCCGGCATTTCCGTTTTTCACCGAAACCCTGAGACCGAGGTTATCCTCACCTTCGCGGTCCATCCTCAGGTCAAAGGCACCCTCAAGCTCGGTGGCTTCGCCATAACGCATTCGAACGCCATCTGAAAACACCCGGGTAATCGCACCATCCAGTTGCCAGGCCACGTCGCCTTCAATTGACGGGAAGGACCAGGCGCCACCGAAAAGCTGAGGAAACTCGAGTGAGACCGGAGACTCTCCCGCCTCAATCCGGACATATCCCTTTTGCCTGTCGAGAAAGATGTCGCCGTTGGCGGAAGTGATACCCGGTGCCCCACCATGGGCCCTTACGCTGACCTCGCGCAAACGTCCGGAGAGCTCAAAACCCTCCGGTGCGCCGTCGGGGAAGAAGATTTTCAATTGATCCAGAAAGCCGCCGGGTCGATAGTCCTGAAGAGCCCTGAGTGCACGATCAGGCAGCAAAGGGAGCCTGGCGGCGAGCCGACGGGTGGGCGCAAGCGGTAGGGCGTCGGCAATGACGGACATACCACCATCCGAGGGCGCCAGACGGAGACTGAAGGGTGAAACCACATCGCCGTCCCAGGTCCATTGAAGCTGCTTGAGATACCACTCGCCAAGGGCGAAGGCGCCAGACTCGACCAGGGTCTCATCGGTCATCACACTGTCATGTCGACGCCAGCCGAATCTGGCCTGAATGTCTTCCAGAGGCGCCAGGGATTCATAGCCGACGCCCAGTTGCAGATAGGGCGTTCGAACCGTTCCGGTCACCTGCTGCAACAGACCATTACGGAAGGTAAGCCAGGCTTCTCCGCCGAGATCAAAGCCCTCAACCCGCAGCGTCCGCCACTGGTACTCATCAATCAACCCATCAAACAGCCGGCCGGAGTCCACATCAAGATACAGTTGACCGGTAAAGTCACCCCGGAAAAAGTGCTGGCCCACCAGGGCAAAACTGGCCAGTTGCTCGGTGGTGCCGGACTGCATGGCGCGTCCTGAGGCATGGAAAAAACCACGGCGGTAATCCAGGTCCAGCTGGGGAATATCCAGGTGGCGAATATTGCCCTGATTGTCCCGGATGCCCAGATTGACCCGGGTAATCTTCACATAGGGATCGGATAGCCAGTTGCCGGCGAGCTCCAGCCACTCCTGCAACTGATTACTCACCGGTTCTGGCAGGTCTGCGCCCCTGACAGCGACATCGCCGCTCCGCTCCTGATTGACCGTCAGCTCCAGGCCGTCTGCCTGGAAGTCCTCAAAGACGATTCTCAGGCGGGTCAGCGACGCGAGGGCATCAAAGCGAATATTGAGATGCTGGAGGTTGGCAACGACGACATCGGTGTCAGGGTGGCTGATCTGAATATCGCGGGCTGTAAATGCGGGGTCCAGCCAGTACCATTGGGAAGAAAGGCGCCCGATACTGACATCATGGCCTAATCGATCTGACAGTTCCCGGGCCAGATCATCACGAAAGCTGTCCACGTTCTGCGTCAGCTGGCGACCCAGCCCGGCGTAAAGGGCCAGGAGCACCAGCAGGGTTAACAGCATCCACCAGATCAGGCTGGCCAGCCGCGCCAATATCCGGACGGGAGGGCTCTCGGGCAGGCCCTCCGGAAGTGGCGGTTGTTGATCAGCAGAGGACATCCGGGCCCCTTAATCCGCTAACTGGCGCGGTTTCCCGGGGTCAGAGCAGAACAACATCGTACTGCTCCTGGCTGTAGAACGGTTCCACCTGGAAGCGAATGGTCTTGCTGATGAAGGTTTCAAGATCGGCCACGTTGTCCGACTCTTCATCCAGCAGGCGATCCACCACACTCTGGGAGGCCATGACCAGATAACTTTCGGCATCGTAGGCGCGATTAACCCGGAGAATTTCCCGAAAGATTTCATAGCACACGGTTTCGGTGGTTTTCAGGAAACCCCGCCCGTCGCAGATGGGGCAGGGTTCGCAAAGCACCTGGCCAAGGCTCTCTGTAGTGCGCTTGCGGGTCATTTCCACCAGGCCCAATTCAGACACCCCGGTGATCTTGGTCTTGGCGTGATCCCGCTCCAGCATCTTTTCCAGCATCCGGTGCACCTGACGCTGGTGCTCCGGATCTTCCATGTCGATAAAATCGATAATGATAATACCGCCCAGGTTTCGCAGGCGCAGCTGACGGCTAATCGCCCGGGCGGCTTCCAGGTTGGTCTTGAAGATGGTTTCTTCCAGGTTCCTGTGCCCTACGAACGCGCCGGTATTGATATCGATGGTGGTCATGGCTTCGGTCTGGTCAATGATCACATAGCCACCAGACTTGAGCTGGACCTTTCGGCTCAGGGCTTTCTGGATCTCATCTTCCACCGAATAGAGGTCAAAGATAGGCCGCTCGCCCGGGTAATACTCGACCTTGTCGGCAAATTCGGTAACGAACTCCTCGACAAACTCCATCACCCTCTGGTGACTCTCGCGGCTGTCTATGCGTACCTTTTCGGTCTGCGGACGGATCAGGTCCCGGATTGTGCGAATAAACAGGGGCAGATCCTGGTACACAACCGCAGGTGCCTGGACGCGGGCAATTCGCTCCTGGATCGACAGACTCAATCGGTGCAGGTAGGCCATGTCGCCAATCAGGTCTTCAGGCGAAGCCGCCTCTGCCGCTGTGCGGATAATATAGCCGCCCTGGACATCCTTATCTTCCGCTGCCGCCTCCTCGACCAGGGTTTTCAGCCGTGCCCGCTCCGCGTCATCTTCAATCCGCTGGGAAATACCAACATGACTGACACCTGGCATAAACACCAGATATCGGGAAGGAATGGAAAGCTGGGTAGTCAGGCGGGCGCCCTTGGTGCCAATCGGGTCCTTGGTAACCTGGACCACCAGGGACTGCCCCTCACGGAGCAGACTTCGAATATCGGGAACGGTTTTCGGAGTATCGGCAGGTTCATCGCCATTGGACTGACTCGGGACCACATCGGAGGCATGGATAAATGCAGCCCGTTCCAGACCAATATCGACGAACGCCGCTTCCATGCCCGGCAAAACACGCACCACTTTGCCCTTGTAGATGTTGCCGACAATGCCTTTCCTGCTGGTGCGCTCTATGTAGGCTTCCTGCAGCATGCCGTTTTCAACCAGGGCCACCCGCGTTTCCACCGGGGTGACGTTGATCAGAATCTCTTCACTCATAGTGTTTGGCTCTCCAGACTGCGCGGCCAGTTTTTCCAGACCGGGTAACCGGCACCAGCCAGCAATGCAGCGGTTTCCTGCAGCGGCAGACCAACCACGGCACTGTAGCTACCCCGGAGCTCATTAACAAAAATACCACCAAGGCCCTGAATTCCATAACTTCCGGCCTTGTCCATGGGTTCGCCGCTGGCCACGTAGGCTTCAATCTCTTCGGCAGAAAGCTGCCTGAAACAAACCTCGGTGATGACCAGGACGGACTGGCATTGCCCTTCAGCCGCCAGCGCCACGGCAGTCATGACTTGATGAGTCGCGCCGGAGAGGCGGGCCAGGGCTTCCCGGGCTTCGGTGGGGTCTGACGGCTTACCGAGTATCTCGCCATTGAGCACCACGGAGGTATCCGAACCCAGAACCAGGCACTCCGGCGAAGACTCCGCCCCAGCCAGAGCCTTTTCCCGAGCCAATCGCTCCACGTAGTGTTCCGGGGTTTCGTCAGCGCCCGGGGTTTCGTCGATGTCCGCCGGGGAAACCGAAAAATTCAGACCGATTCGCTGCAACAGCTCCGCCCGGCGCGGCGAGGCCGAGGCGAGAATGATGGATGGCATGGCTAACCCAGTTTGCGGTTGATGTTGTCCAGCAGAATACAGAATACCGGCCACACCAGCGCGCTGGTCAGGGCCGGCCAGAGGTAGCTGAATCCAGCGTCGTCGGCACCCAACAACTGCTTCACGAAGTGCACCAGCATCTGATTGATACCCAGCAACAGGAACACCATCAGGCACTGTTGTGGCATAGGATACATGCGCAAACGTTGATGGATGGTGAGCACCAGGAAGGCGATCAGCGCCATGGCCATGGCATTGACGCCAAGGGGGGTGGCTTCCAGTACATCCAGCAACAGACCCAGACACCAGGCGAGCAGGATGCCAAACTGGGCCGGAGCCCGGAATGTCCAGTAGAAAACGACCAGCCCCAACCACTCCGGGCGGAATTCGAACCACCCCACCGGGAACAGGGAAATGCTGAACACCAGGGCAACTACTACGGAGAGCACAAAAACCGGATAGCTGATTACCGATAGCATCAGTCCTGCCCTCCCTGGCTGCTCTCTTCGCCTACATTGACGGCGGGCTGGCCTTCATCCGATTCGGCTTCCATCGGCGCGGCGCTCTCGGGCGGGAAAACCACCAGCACCAGACGGCTTTGGTTCAACTGCGCCTTGGGGGTGGCTTCGATAGACACAAAGGGCTCGCCCGGCTCCTTGGAAATGCGGCTGACTTCGGCCACCGGATAGCCCCTTGGAAACCGGCCACCAAGGCCGGAACTGACCAACAGGTCGCCTTCACGGATATCAGCCGTGTCCGGCACGTGAACGAGATCAAGGGTATCGGTATCGCCGGTGCCCAGCAGGATTGCCCGCAAACCGTTGCGCACCACTTCCACCGGCACGGCGTGGCTGCTGTCGGAGACCAGCAGGACGCGAGAGGTAATCTGGCTGCTCTGCACCACCTGCCCCATCAGGCCATGGGCATCAAGAATGGCCTGGCCCGGCGACAAGCCGTCACTGCGACCTTTATTAATGATAATTTCATGGGAAAAAGGATCCGGGGATACGCCAACCACTTCACCCACAATCACCCGATCATCCAGCACTTCAGACGAGTTCATCAGACGGCGCAGTTCGTTGTTTTCGGACGCAAGCGCAGCGTATTTCAGGGCGCGACGTTCGAGAATCAGCAAACGGGCCCGGAGGTCTTCGTTCTCTTCCTGAAGATCCTGTTTGTTCTCAAACAGTCCGGCGAACCAGTCGGTAAACTCATAGGGCGCATTGCCCAGCCAGTACACGGGCGCCAGGCCGGTTGCGATGGTGCTTCGCACGGTTGAGAGCTTGTCGAAACGCGCATCGGCAACCACCAGGGCTGCCGATACGAGTAGAACAATGAGGAGTCTGAAGCCGGGAACAGGCCCCTGGACGAAGATGGTTTTAATGGCGAGCCCTCCCCACAGGATTATCCCTCCTGGGAGAACATTCCGATGCCACCCCGATCAATCACTTCCAACGCCTTGCCGCCGCCACGGGCAACACAGGTCAGCGGGTCTTCAGCGATGATCACCGGCAGGCCGGTTTCCTCGCTGATCAGTTTGTCCAGGCCGCGCAGCAGTGCGCCGCCACCGGTCAGTACGATACCGCGCTCGGCGATGTCGGATGCCAGCTCGGGCGGAGACTGCTCAAGGGCACTCTTGACGGTCTGAACGATCTGCGCCAGGGATTCCTGCAGCGCGTCGAGAATTTCTTCACTATTGAGGGTGAACGCCCGGGGCACGCCCTCGGCCAGGTTGCGACCGCGCACATCGATCTCGCGAATCTCGAGACCTTCGTAGGCGCAGCCGATTTCGTGCTTGATGCGCTCGGCGGTAGAGTCACCAATCAGGCTGCCGTAGTTGCGGCGCACGTAGGTGACAATGGCTTCGTCGAATTTGTCACCACCAACGCGCACGGACTCGGCATAGACGATGCCGTTCAGGGAGATAATGGCGATTTCGGTGGTACCACCACCGATGTCGACGATCATGGAGCCGCTGGCTTCCTCAACCGGCAGGCCTGCACCAATGGCGGCCGCCATGGGCTCTTCGATCAGGAAGACTTCCCGGGCGCCGGCGCCGAGGGCGGATTCGCGGATGGCCTTGCGCTCGACCTGGGTGGACTTGCTGGGCACGCACACCAGCACTCTGGGGCTCGGGGTAATGAAGCTGTTCTCGTGCACTTTATGGATAAAGTGCTGGAGCATTTTTTCGGTTACCACGAAATCTGCAATTACGCCGTCTTTCATCGGGCGGATGGCGGTGATGTTGCCCGGGGTACGGCCAAGCATGCGCTTGGCTTCGGCGCCGACAGCGGCAACCATTTTCTGGGAGTTGTTGGTGCGAATGGCCACTACCGAGGGCTCGTTCAGCACGATTCCGCGCTCACGCACGTAGATCAGGGTGTTGGCGGTGCCCAGATCGATGGACAGGTCGCTGGAGAAGATGCCTCGGAGTCTTTTTATCAACATTCGTGTAGTTTCAACCTGAGAGTTGCAGTCGCAAAGAAAAGATGCGGCAACTTTAGCAGTGAGCACCCCTGCAGGCAAGGCGCGAACGGGCCTCACGCCTTACCGTTCACACATTTACCTTATGGGCTGGGGCCTCCCGCCATTGTTCGAATCTGTTACCATACTGCCCTTAATTTTTATTTGGGTGCAGGGGCGGTTGGAAAAGGCTGTCCAAAACACGCTACAAGCACATCCCTGTGCGCTTGATTCGGGCCATCCATGGCCCTCAACAGTTTTGGACAGCCTTTTCCAACCACCCCCGGACCCCGTGCAAGATTCCGGCTTCTTTTATTACCGACATTTCATTTACCTGGGAGGCAATGCGTGACCATTTCCCGTGAGGACATTGAGAAAGTCGCTGTGCTCGCCCGCATTCGTGTGGATGACGAGCAGGTTTCGGCTCTGGAGAAGGATCTGGGCAATATTCTGGATCTGGTGGATCAGTTGGGTGCGGCCGATACCGACTCGGTTGAGCCCATGGCCCATCCGCTGAATGCGGTCCAGCGCCTGCGCGCTGATGAGGTAACCGAGACCAACCAGCGGGAGGCGTTCCAGGCGATTGCGCCGGCTACCGAGAACGGGCTTTATCTGGTGCCTCGGGTTATTGAGTGAGCCATAGAACGTTTCATGGGAATTGAACGATCTGACGAACAGCGATTTCAGGATTCATCATGCATAACAAATCCGTAGCAGAGCTTTCCCGGGACCTGGGGAGCGGCCAGGTTTCCAGCGTGGAGCTGACCCAGGAGTTCCTCGACCGCATCAAGCGGGAAGATTCAAAGTACAACAGTTTTATTACCGTGACCGAGGAGCAGGCGCTGGCCGATGCCCGGGTGGCGGATGAGCAGCGGGCAGCGGGGAATGCCACGGCCTGGACCGGGGTTCCTTTTGCGCACAAGGACATTTTTTGCACCAACGGCGTTCGCACTACTTGCGGGTCGAAGATGCTTGAGAACTTTGTTCCGCCCTACGACGCGACCGTTACGGTGAATTTCCGCCAGGCGGGTGCCGTGTGTCTGGGCAAGACCAATATGGACGAGTTCGCCATGGGGTCGTCCAACGAGAACAGTTATTTTGGTGCGGTGACCAACCCGTGGGGGTTGAGTGAGGGTAATAAGCGGGTGCCGGGCGGTTCGTCTGGTGGGTCGGCTGCGGCGGTTGCGGCTCGGCTGATTCCCGCGGCCACCGCAACTGACACAGGTGGTTCGATCCGGCAGCCAGCGGCGCTTTGTGGGGTTACCGGGCTTAAGCCGACTTATGGCCGGGTGTCGCGGTACGGGATGATTGCCTTTGCCTCCAGTCTGGACCAGGGCGGTACCATGGCCCGCACAGCAGAAGACAACGCCCTGATGCTTAATGTGATGGCCGGTTTTGATCCGAAGGACTCAACGTCCATTGACCGGGAGGTGCCGGATTACACAGCCACTCTGAATGAGCCGCTGAAAGGTCTGAAGATCGGCTTGCCGAAGGAATACTTCAGCGATCAGCTCAGCCCGGCGATGGAGCAGCAGGTTCGCAATGCGGTAAAGGAATACGAGAAGCTGGGCGCTACTGTTAAAGAGGTGTCACTGCCCAACGCAAAACTGGCAATTGCGGCCTATTACGTGATCGCGCCGGCCGAAGCTTCCGCCAACCTGTCACGGTTTGACGGTGTACGTTATGGCTACCGCTGCGAGGACCCGAAGGATCTGATGGATCTGTACACCCGCTCCCGGGCAGAGGGTTTCGGCGAAGAGGTGAAACGTCGGATTCTGGTGGGCACCTATGCCCTGTCCGCCGGCTATTTTGATGCCTATTATCTCAAGGCCCAGAAGGTTCGGCGGCTGATCCAGCAGGATTTCATCAATGCCTTCAAGGAAGTGGATGTGCTGATGAGCCCGACCACCCCCTCGCCTGCCTTTATCCAGGGCGAGAAGACCAGCGATCCTGTGACCATGTACCTCGAAGACGTATTCACCATCGCCATCAACCTGGCGGGCGTTCCGGCCATGTCAGTGCCGGCCGGCTTCGTTGACGGCCTTCCAGTGGGTTTGCAGATCATCGGGGATTATTTCTCCGAGGCCCGTTTGCTGAACGCCGCCCATCAATTCCAGCAGGTGACCGACTGGCACCAGCGTGAACCGCAATAAGCCCGGGACAGGAGAACGAGTATGCAGTGGGACATTGTGATCGGGCTGGAAATTCACGTTCAGCTCGCCACCAAGACCAAGATTTTTTCCGGCTCCAGCACCGCCTACGGCGCCGAGCCCAACACCCAGGCCAACGCGGTTGACCTGGCCATGCCCGGCACCCTGCCGGTGCCCAATGAACAGGCTTTCCGCTATGCGGTGATGTTTGGCCTGGCAGTGAACGCGGAGATCGAGCGGCGTTCGGTATTCGAGCGGAAGAACTACTTCTACCCGGACCTGCCCAAGGGCTACCAGACAACCCAGCTGGAGCGCCCGATTGTTGGTCCCGGCTATGTGGACATTGATCTTCCGAATGGCGAGACCAAACGGGTGCGCATTCACCACGCCCACCTGGAAGAGGATGCCGGCAAATCCCTGCACGAGGATTTCCATGGTATGACGGGCGTGGATCTGAACCGGGCAGGTACCCCGCTGATTGAGGTAGTCACCGAACCGGATATGAACAACGCGGAAGAAGCGGTCGCCTTTGCCAAGAAGCTGCACAGCATTGTGACGTCACTGGGCATTTGCGACGGCGATATGTCCCAGGGCTCCATGCGGTTTGACGTGAACATCTCGCTGAAACCGAAGGGCTCTGACACGCTGGGCACCCGCACCGAAACCAAGAACCTGAACTCGTTCCGGTTCATGGAACAGGCCATCGCCCACGAAGTGGAGCGGCAGATGGACATTCTGGAAGACGGTGGCAGCATCGTACAGGAAACCCGCCTGTATAACGGCGACCGCGACGAGTCGCGCTCCATGCGCACCAAGGAAGAAGCCAACGACTACCGCTACTTCCCCTGCCCGGACCTGCTTCCGGTGGAGATCGACGATTCCTTCATCGAAGAAGCCCGCAACAGCCTTCCGGAACTGCCGGACGCTCGCAAAGCCCGCTTTATGGACCAGTACGGTCTGAACGACTACGACGCCGGCCTGCTCAGTGGCGATTCGAAACTGGCCGCATTCTTTGAGGAAGCCGTGAGCCATGGCAAAGATGCCAAACTGGTAGCTAACTGGATCCAGGGCGAATTCTCCGCCCGGCTAAATGCAGAAGAGAAATCGGTTGCCGACTCGCCTATCACCGGTGCTCAGCTGGGCGATCTGGTGGTGCGGATTGCCGACAATACCATCTCATCCGCTGGCGCGAAGAAGGTCTTCGAGGCGCTCTGGTCTGGCGAGAACGACAACGTCGACGCCATCATCGATGCCAAGGGTCTGAAGCAGGTTTCCGACACAGGTGCTCTGGAAGCCATGGTGGATGAGGTTCTGGCCGGCATGCCGGATCAGGTGGCTCAGTATCAGAACGAGGAAGACCCCAAGAAGCGGAAGAAGATGCTTGGTGGCTTTATGGGGCCTTTGATGAAAGCTTCCAAAGGCCAGGGAAATCCCAAGCTGTTCAACGAGATTCTTGTTCGGAAGCTTGAGGGGTAACCACTTTGGCTTGGGCCGTGGCTCTTGGCTTCGGCCCAAGCCTGCTAGTTTGGAGGGCTGCCATGGTGGGTAGAGCCTCCCAAAAAACGCCCGTAAATACATCCCTGTAGGGCTTCGTCGCGCCATCCCTGGCGCTCCAGATTTTTGGGAGGCTCTACCCACCACGGCACTCGAACTGGCGGCGTGTCCTCGCGAAGACAGAACATGAAAGCAAAATCGTAGGTCGGATTAGCGAAGCGTAATCCGACACCTTTGAACGACAGACTCCTTTGTCGGATTACGGCTTCGCCTAATCCGACCTACTGCTCCTCCCGCCGAGGCTCGCCCCCAGAACCAGAAGGCCAGGAGCCCAAGCTAGACGACATCAAAGAAGCCGAGCCCAAAGATCATGCTCATCGGCATGCTCAACCACCGCCTGTACAATCTCACCCGGAACAAGGTCAGTCTCGTCGTTGAGGTAGACCATACCGTCAATCTCCGGCGCATCGGCCTTGGAGCGACCGATGGCGCCCTCCTCGTCGACCTCATCAATCAGCACATCAATCGTCGTGCCGATTTTGGCCTGCAGGCGGGCCGCGGAGATTTTTGCCTGCTTTTCCATGAAACGGGCCAGGCGCTCTTCTTTTACTTCCTCGGGAACCGCACCGTCCAGCTCATTAGCTTTGGCACCCTCCACCGGGCTGTATTTGAACGCGCCGACACGATCCAGCTGGGCTTCATCCAGCCAGTCCAGCAGGTACTGGAAGTCCTCTTCGGTTTCACTGGGGAAGCCGACGATGAAGGTGGAGCGGATGGTGAGCTCGGGACAGATTTCCCGCCACTTGCGAATCCGCTCCAGAGTCTTGCTGTCGTGGGCGGGGCGCTTCATGGCCTTGAGGACTTTCGGGCTGGCGTGCTGGAACGGGATGTCCAGGTAAGGCAGGATCTTGCCTTCAGCCATCAGGGGAATGATGTCGTCCACATGGGGATAGGGGTAAACGTAGTGCAGGCGCACCCACACCCCCATTTCGCCGAGAGCTTCACACAGTGACTGCATCTTGGTCTTCAGCGGCCGCCCCTGCCAGAAGCCGGTGCGGTATTTGGTGTCAACGCCGTAAGCGGAAGTGTCCTGGGAAATAACCAGAAGCTCCTTCACGCCGGCGTCCACCAGGCGCTGGGCTTCGTCCATCACATCCCCAATGGGGCGGCTGACCAGATCACCGCGCATGGAGGGGATGATGCAGAAGGTGCAGCGGTGGTTACAGCCCTCGGAGATCTTGAGGTACGCGTAATGCCGCGGGGTCAGTTTGATGCCCTGGGGCGGAACCAGATCAGTAAAGGGATCGTGTTGTTTTTTCTGGGGAACGAACTGGTGAACCGCGCCGACCACCTCTTCATAGGCGTGGGGGCCGGAAACGGCCAGTACGCCCGGGTGCGTGTCGCGAATTTTGTCGGCTTCCACACCCATGCACCCGGTGACAATCACCTTGCCGTTTTCACTGATGGCCTCGCCAATGGCATCCAGGGATTCCTGCTTGGCGGCATCGATAAAACCGCAGGTGTTGACCACAACGATGTCGGCGTCGTCATAGGTGGGCACAACATCGTAACCATCCAGCCTCAGTTGGGTGAGGATGCGTTCGGAGTCTACGAGAGCCTTGGGGCAGCCGAGGCTGATGAAACCGACTTTACCGTTACCGGAAGCGACGAAGTTCTGGGTTTTATCTGTCATAAAAAGCTTGGAATTCCCGGAGCTCGGCACGAGCCCATAAATGAGTGAAGGGCGGTATTTTACACCAGCTGCGGGATCGCCTGCAGCAAAACTCCGATCAGTAAAAGCGGCTAGATAAACTGACAGACGTCAAAATTTGTGACGCCTTGTTCAGAAAGATTTAACAAATCTGCCACTATAGACGGCAGGCTTCTTGCTGATCACAAAGTAAACAACTACACTTTCATGCGTTTAAGTGTTTTTTCTGGAAGAGATTTATGGGAAAGGCAGCCTCATTTGCAACCAGACACGCCAGAAGAGTCAACATGAAACCTGTCGCCGCCAAACTGAATTTGCGCAACCAACAGCGGGTGGATGTAGCCACGGACATCACGATTGAAAAACCGGACGGCTGCTGCCTGACCTGTTCGGTGTCCAATCTCTCCCGCACCGGGGTGATGATCTCCTGCAACCAGGAGACGGTAAAGCAGCTCATACCCGAGCAAAAGGCACCGGCTCCCGGCAACTGGATTGCCGTGAAGACCCGCTTCGCCGTACCTGTCGTCGCGACACAACCTGTCTCTATTATTGCCGACGGCAACATCGTTCACATGCGGCGTATTGCCCGGGATGAGTTCCAGCTCGGCATCCAGTTCGCGGAGTTTGAAGGCAACGGCTTCGATTACGTCGACCGCTACGTGGCCAAGTTGCTGGCTGATTCCCGCAATCCGTCCTGAACGTAACCCCCGGTTACCAGACGCCCCGAGACCGCCACTGCTATATTGTTATAACGCCAATGTCTAGTTGGGCGTCTTCTTATGCCCTTACCCCCTCTGGTATAGTTGCCGAATACATTCGCACAGCCAAAACGGCCCGCACGGCGGCAACGGATTATCATGACCACATACAACCTCACGCACCTGAAACAGCTGGAAGCGGAAAGCATCCACATCATCCGGGAAGTGGCAGCCGAGTTCGACAATCCGGTAATGCTGTACTCCATCGGCAAGGATTCCGCGGTAATGCTCCATCTGGCCCTGAAGGCCTTCTACCCGGGTAAACCGCCCTTCCCGTTGATGCACATTGATACCACCTGGAAATTCCGGGACATGATCAAGTTCAGGGATAACGTGGCTGAAAAGTTTGGCCTCGACCTGATTGTGCATACCAATCAAGAAGGCGTGGATCAGGGAATCGGGCCGTTTACTCACGGTAGTGCAAAACATACCGATGTCATGAAGACCCAGGCTTTGAAACAGGCTCTGGACAAGTACAAGTTCGATGCAGCATTCGGCGGTGCCCGTCGCGATGAGGAAAAATCCCGCGCCAAGGAGCGCGTGTATTCGTTCCGTGATGAATACCATCGCTGGGATCCCAAGAACCAGCGGCCAGAGCTGTGGAACATCTACAACGGCAAGATCAACAAGGGCGAGAGCATCCGCGTGTTCCCGCTGTCCAACTGGACGGAACTGGATATCTGGCAATACATCTACCTTGAGAACATCGACATCGTTCCGCTCTATTTTGCAGCCGAGCGTCCGGTCGTTGAGCGTGATGGCACCCTGATCATGGTGGATGACGATCGCATGCCCCTCAAGGAAGGCGAGAAACCGATGATGAAATCGGTTCGCTTCCGGACCCTGGGCTGCTACCCGCTTACGGGCGCCATCGAATCCGAAGCCAACACGCTTCCGGACATCATCCAGGAAATGTTGCTGGCCAAGAGCTCCGAGCGCCAGGGTCGGGTGATCGACCACGATTCAGCCGGCTCCATGGAACAGAAAAAGCGGGAAGGGTATTTCTAAGATGTCACACCAGTCTGATCTGATTGCAGAAGATATTCAGGCCTACCTGAAGCAGCACGAAAACAAGGAACTCCTGCGCCTGCTCACCTGCGGTAGCGTGGACGACGGCAAAAGCACCCTGATCGGCCGCCTGCTCCATGACACCAAGATGATCTACGAAGATCATATGGCCAGCCTGAAAACCGACAGTGCCAAGATGGGCACCACCGGCGAGAAGCTGGATCTGGCTCTGCTGGTGGACGGCCTGCAGGCCGAGCGGGAACAGGGCATCACTATTGATGTTGCCTACCGCTATTTTTCCACCGACAAGCGCAAGTTCATCATCGCCGACACCCCGGGCCATGAGCAGTACACCCGTAACATGGCCACCGGTGCATCCACCGCACAGGTCGCGATCCTGATGATCGACGCCCGCCACGGTGTTCTCACCCAAACCCGGCGCCATTCCTACATCGCCTCCCTGCTGGGTATCCGCCACATCGTGGTGGCCGTGAACAAGATGGACCTGGTGGACTTCAGCGAAGAGCGTTTCAACGAAATCAAGGACGACTACCTGGCGTTCGCCGCCAAACTGGGCCTGAAGGATATCCGCTTCGTGCCGATTTCCGCCCTGGAAGGCGACAACGTGGTGAACAAGAGCGAGAAGACGCCCTGGTTCACCGGCCAGCCCCTGATGGAAATCCTTGAAACCGTGGAAGTGGGCCGTGACAAGAATCTGGAGCATTTCCGCTTCCCGGTTCAGTACGTTACCCGCCCGAACCTCAATTTCCGCGGCTTCTGCGGCACCATCGCCTCCGGCGTGATCCGCCCGGGCGAAAAGGTCATGGCCCTGCCCTCGCGGCGCACCAGTACTGTCAAAGAAGTTGTAACTTTCGATGGCAACCTGGAAGAGGCCTATATTGACCAGGCGGTCACCCTCACCCTGACTGATGAAATCGACATCAGTCGCGGCGATATGCTGGTCAAGGTGGAAGATGAGCCGGAAGTGGGCAACCGCTTCAACGCTAACATCGTTTGGATGACCGATGCGCCACTGGAAACCGGTCGGCTGTATGACATCAAGCTGGGCCCGACCTTTACTTCCGGTACGGTGAAGAAGATTCATCATCAAACCGACGTAAATACCCTGGAACAACAGGCCAACCCGAGCCAGCTCCAGCTGAACGAAATCGGCCTGTGCGAGCTGACCCTGAACCAGCCGATCGCCTTCGATCCGTACCAGCGCAACCACGTTACCGGTAGCTTTATCGTGATCGACCGGCTGTCCAACGTCACCATCGGTGCGGGTATGGTGGCTGGACTTGCCGATTCCGGCGAATCTCTCGACCCCGTTTCGGCCGAAGAGCGCGAACGCCGCCTGGCCCAGAAACCGGCGATCATTGCCTGTAATGGTCGCCAGGCCCCGGCACTGGCCCTCGCCGTGGAACGTGCGTTGTTCGACCAGGGCAAAACGGCGGTTGTGGTCACCGAAGAAAACGCCGGCGATGCAGACGAACGCCGCCGCGTTGCCCAACTTCTGACCTCACACGGTCTGGTTGCCATTGCCGTTAACCTCGGCACTGACGTAGCAAACGCGGGGGCAACCGCGGACAGCGAGCAGGAGATTCCTGAGGCTGTTAGCAAACTTGTTCAGGAGTTGGTTCGCAGCAAGCGGGTTTGATCTCTAACTTCTGAGTCGACATGAGATATCCCTGCTTCGGTGGCTGGCGCCGGGGTGGGGGTATCTTTTTCTTTGGAAAAACAACTCGCTTCGCTCAGACATCTTTTTCCGGCAGAAAAAGATACCCCCACCCCGTCGCCGACATACCTTGGTGTTAGCTCCCAAAGCCAAAGCAGGGTAAACACTCGTTCTTCTTTTGGCGGACCGCTGAAACGCTCGTGGACGTGGGGTAGGTGCGTATTTTTCTCTAGAAAAAAGATGTCTGAGCGCAGCGAGTTGTTTTTTCGTAAGAAAAATACGCACCTGCCCTGCGGCCCACCACCAGAACCAGCAGACTACCAATGAATCCAACGCCAATACGTGGCAGAATCCCGCCTCTCTGAGTCAACCGAAACAACGAACAGGAGCCAAAAATGGCCATCAAACACCTCCGCACTGCCTTCGCCAGCCAGTACCAGCCGGGCCAGCCAGCCCGCCTCGTCACCGGTGAGGCCCTGCAGGAGCCCGGTGGCGATTACGAGGGGCTGCACAAGCAGATGAAGCGCCTGTTCAACAGCAAGCCCGGCAAGAAATACGGCCGGTTCTCCGAAGACCTGGGCGAGTGCCCGTTCAGCGCCTGGCTCAAGGACTATCTGGAAGACAAACAAACCTTCGGCGCCATGACCGATCGCCTGTTCGGGCAATGGCAGGAACTGCTGACCGGTAGCCAGGAAGAATTCGATGGCCACCTGATGATTGTTCATGACGCCCTGGCGGACGCCGAGGTGGTTTACCTGTTTATTCTGGAAACCGACAGCGCCATGCGGTTCGACGGCAACCAGTCATTAGACGCGACCGATGTTCTCAGCCTGTCGCGCCTGAACCTGGCCGTTCGCATCGAGCTGGATGACTGGCGCGGCAACAATCCGGCGGAGAACTACCTGACACTGGTGCATGGTCGCGGCACCGGGGAGCCAGGAGAGCTGTTCATCCGCTTGTGTGGGTTTACCAATCAGGTAGATGTGGAAAAGGAAACCATGACCTTCCTGGATGCTGTGGAAGCCTTCGCAAAATCCTCGGAGCCAGAGAAAGCGGGCGAGGTTCGCAACAAGGCCTACGAGTTCTGCAAGGAACAGCATGCCCTGGGCGAGCCAGTGGAAATTGAGGCGCTGTCCGGCTACCTGGACGAGAGCGAGCCGCAACGCTTCAAGGAGTTCGCCTCGAAAACCGCCGAATTGCCGGAGAGCGGTGTGCTTCACCCTGATCATCGCAAGGTCAAGAAACTCGTGCGGATCGCCGGCTCTGGCGGCGGCATGAGCGTTTCATTTTCATCCGATCTGGTGAATCAGGCGGTTTACTATGACCGCGACAAAGACGCCTTGACGATTACCCGGCTTCCGAAGGCCCTGCGGGAGCAGCTTCAGCGGTACCTGGAGGCTCGTGAGGAGTAGATTTCCAGCTTCTGTTTCGTAGCCTTCTGGTTTAGCGGGCTGGCCCGGAGGTGGGAGGTCTTTTCTTCTGGAAAAACAACTCGCTTCGCTCAAACATCTTTTTCCGGCAGAAAGACCTCCCACCCCCGGACCGATCTCACAAAAGAGTAATTTCCTTTTATTGCTCATCTGCGGTGATTTTGGGTTCGTCATCCCATCGTGGGCGATTCGCCCTCAGTTTTCTTACTTCCTGCATCCAGCCTACCCCGTCGACCAATTCACCCGTTTCCGGATCGATGGGCGGATATGGCAGATTGCGGTCGTCGCAGTAGCGTTTGACCGTAGGCTGACACCAGCGAAACAGCAGCCGGTTGTATTCGCCGTCTGGCAGACGGCACTGGTCGAACATGCCGGCCAGTTTTCTTTGCCGCTGGGCTTCGGACAGGATAATCGCGCAGGCGGACGAGACGTTGAGCGACTCCACCATTCCCATCATCGGAATCACGATGTGCTCGTCGGCCTGGGCCGCGGCGTCGGCGCTGACGCCATCCACTTCGTTCCCCATGACTACGGTACAAGGCACGGTGTAATCGGCCTCCCGAAAATCAATGGCCCGGTCGGATAATTGGGCTGCATAGATCTTATGGCCCTGCCCTTTCAAAGCAGCGATGGCTTCGTCCATGCTCCGGTGGGTGTGGGTGGTGACCCAGTTGTAGCTGCCGCCGGCGGTTTTCCGGAACGCCCGGAAGCCTTCCCTCGGCCAGACCACGTGCATATTGGCCAAACCGAACGCATCGCAGGAGCGGATGATGGCGGAGAGGTTCCGGGGTTTGTGAACCTGGTCAGTGAGGACGCTCAGGTCTGGTTGCCGGGTGTTGAGGGTTTGTTTGATTCGGGCTAGGCGTTCGGGGGTCATTGTGGTGGTTTGGTATTGGTTATCGGGATTGTCGGATTACGCCTTTGGCTAATCCGACCTACGTTTTTTGCAGTAACTCAGGCGTCCGGGAAGTGATTGGGGGATGGCTTTCCAAAACTGTTGAGGGCCAAGGACGGCCCGAAACAAGCGCACATGGATGTGCTCGTAGCGTGTTTTGGAAAGCCATCCCCCAAGCGCTTCCTGCACCCAAGCAGGAAAGCACGAAATAATACCACAACCGTACTAGCAACAATCCGAGACAGAGGTGGTTGAAGAATGAGCACCCCGTTATAATACGCAGTTCCTTTTTGCTGGCGCCCCGTTTAAATCATCCAGTTCCCGGCGCAACATCCACCAGATTACGTGAGACCCATGGCCAAGAAGCTGTACATCAAAACCCACGGCTGTCAGATGAACGAGTACGATTCTGCCCGCATGGCAGACCTACTCAAAACCGGTGAAACCGTCGAAATGACCGATTCACCCGACGACGCCGACATCCTGCTGCTGAACACCTGCTCCATTCGGGAAAAAGCCCAGGAGAAGGTGTTCCACCAGCTTGGCCGCTGGAAAAAACTGAAGAGTAAAAAGCCGGACATGATCATCGGTGTGGGCGGCTGCGTGGCTTCCCAGGAAGGCCAGGCCATCATTGACCGCGCGCCCTACGTGGATATGGTCTTTGGCCCCCAGACCCTGCATCGCCTGCCGGACATGATTACCGAAGTGCGCGCCAAGGGTAACGGTGTTGGCGTGGTGGACGTCAGCTTCCCGGAAATCGAGAAATTCGACAACCTGCCCGAGCCCGGCGCCGATGGCCCTTCCGCGTTTGTTTCGATCATGGAAGGCTGCAGCAAGTACTGCACTTTCTGCGTGGTGCCCTACACCCGAGGGGAAGAAGTCAGTCGCCCGGCAGATGACGTCATTGCCGAGGTTGCACATCTGGCCAGCCAAGGTGTTCGCGAGGTTAACTTGCTGGGCCAGAACGTGAATGCCTACCGGGGCGAAACCCACGATGGCGACACCATGGACCTGGCGGAGCTGATCGAGCTGATCGCCACCATCGACGGCATCGACCGCATTCGGTACACCACGTCTCACCCGGTGGAATTCTCGGACGCACTGATTGACGTGTATGAGCGCGTTCCAGAACTGGTCAGCCACCTGCACCTTCCGGTTCAGAGCGGCTCCGATCGTATCCTGGCCGCCATGAAGCGTGGCCACACGGCCCTGGAGTACAAATCCAAACTCCGCCGCCTGCGCAAGATCCGCCCGGATATCAGTTTCTCATCGGACTTCATCATTGGCTTCCCGGGCGAAACCGAGAAAGACTTTGAAGACACCATGAAGCTGATCAACGACATCGGCTTCGATATGTCCTTCAGCTTTGTCTATAGCGCCCGTCCCGGCACACCGGCCTCTGACCTGCCGGACGATACGCCGATGGACGTCAAGAAGCAGCGCCTGAGCATCCTGCAGGATCGGCTGAACCAGAATGTGATGGATATCAGCCGCAAGATGGTGGGTTCCACCCAGCGGATTCTGGTGACCGGTTTGTCCAAGAAGGACCCTGGCGAATACGCGGGGCGTACCGAGAACAACCGGATTGTGAATTTCCGGCATGAGAATCCGGAGGTTGTCGGGCACTTTATTGATGTCGATATTGTGGAGGCTTATCCCAACTCACTTCGTGGGGTGCCTGTGAACTCGGAGATGTTTTAGGCCTTATTCGGGATTCGTCCGGCTTGGGAGTTTGGCGAGTGGTGGGGCCTTCTTCCAAAAACCGCTACGAGCACCCGCAAGCGGGTCCAGCCAGCAATCATAGATTGCTGTCGCTCCGCGGCACGTGAAGCTTCGCTTCTAAAGCGTTTGCTCCGCCCATGTGCGCTTGGCGTCGGCCATCCTTGGCCGCCGACATTTTTGGGAAGAAAGCCCCACCACTCCCCGCGGATTACTCCCTTGCATGCCCAAATCAGATGGCAATGCACTGGGCTGTAGGTTGGATTAGACGAAGTCGTAATCCAACATTGTGCCTGTCACAACTAAACCTGTCGGATTACGCCTCCGGCTAATCCGACCTACTTGTTTTTTAACTTTCGGGCCTGCACATAGAACGTAGAGGGCAAGGGCCGGGCGGACTTTCCAAAAACGTGGAGCGCCAGGGATGGCGCGACCGAGCCCTACATGGATGTATTTACGGGCGTTTTTTGGAAAGTCCCTCCGGCCCTTGCCCGTTAACCGAACATCAGAAACACTTACTCCCGAAGGAGAAACCCAAGGGAGTAAACGAAAACGGAGCACTTTTGAACGCCAACGATCACAGACAATTTGACCTGCACCCGGTGGACCAGCGTCGGCTGGCGACGCTTTGTGGCCAGTTTGATGAAAACCTGAAGATGATTGAAAAGCGCCTGCATGTGAAAGTCGGCAGGCGGGGGCATCACTTCCGGGTGGAAGGGGAAACCGAGCATGTGGCGGCGGCCGTTGAGGTTATCCGGCATCTGTATCGGGAAACCGAGGCCACGGATGACATTCCGCCGGATACCGTGCATCTGTTTATCCGGGAAACCGGCTTTGAGCGTCTGCCGGAGGACGTGCCCTACGATGGCGCCGTGACGGTGATCAAGACGCCGAAGCTGCAGGCCAAGCCCCGGGGCGCGAACCAGCAGAAGTACGTTCATAACATCCGCACCCACGACATCAACTTCGGGATCGGGCCGGCGGGTACCGGCAAGACCTGGTTGGCGGTGGCCTGTGCCGTTGAGGCCCTAAAAGACGAGCAGGTGAAGCGGATTCTGCTGGTGCGGCCGGCGGTGGAGGCTGGTGAGAAGCTTGGTTTTCTGCCCGGCGACCTGGCTCAGAAGGTGGATCCGTATCTGCGCCCTCTTTACGACGCGCTGTATGAAATGCTCGGATTTGACCAGGTTACCCGTCTGATCGAGAAAAGCGTGATCGAGATTGCGCCGCTGGCGTTCATGCGCGGCCGTACACTGAACAATTCGTTCATCATTCTGGACGAAAGCCAGAACACCACCCGGGAACAGATGAAGATGTTCCTGACCCGGATCGGCTTTGGCTCCACGGCTGTCATTACCGGCGACACCACCCAGGTGGACCTGCCCCGCGGCCAGAATTCCGGATTGATTCATGCGGCTGGTGTTCTAAGCAAGGTGCCAGGCATCGGGTTTACCCGTTTCGAAGCCAAAGACGTGGTGCGCCACCCTTTGGTCCAGCGTATCGTGGAAGCCTACGATTCCTTTGACGATGGGAGTGCGACCGGCCAGTGAGCAGGCTGACTGTGGATTTTCAGCAGGTTTTTGAAGCGCCGGGAATACCTTCGGAGGCGCAGGTTCACAAATGGGCGCAACTGGCGTGGCAGGGCGAGGATCCGTCCGAGGTGACGGTCCGTATTGTCGGGACCGAAGAGAGCCAGGCGCTGAATCACCAGTACCGGGGGCGGGACTATCCGACCAACGTGTTGTCCTTCCCATTTGAGGCGCCAGCCGGTATAACGGTGCCATTGGCCGGAGACTTGGTGATTTGTGCACCGGTTGTCGAGAAAGAGGCCAGGGAGCAGGACAAACCCCTGGACGCCCATTGGGCGCATATGGTGGTGCACGGTATGCTGCACCTTCAGGGTTTTGATCACATTGAAGACGATGATGCCGAGGTCATGGAAGCCCTCGAAATCCGGCTGCTGGCGCAGCTTGGATTTGGCAATCCCTACGAAGCAGAGGAAACGGAACAAGACTCATGAGCGACGATCAGTCGAGTCGCAGTCAGGGCGGCAAGTCCTGGCTGGAACGTATATCACAGGCCTTCTCCAGCGGGCCTGAGTCCGTCGAGGACGTGCTGGAAATCCTGCGGGACGCCGAGTCCCAGAACATCATCGATGTCGATGCCATGAGCATCATCGAAGGTGCCATGCAGGTGATCGACATGCGGGTAGATGAAATCATGATCCCCCGCTCGCAGATGGTCACCGTCAAGGCATCCCAGGAGCCCAAGGAATTCCTGGGTGAAATCATGGATTCTGCACACAGCCGGTTCCCGGTTATCGGGGACAGCCAGGACGACGTGATTGGCGTTCTTCTGGCCAAGGATCTGCTTCCCCTGGCCCTGAACAACGATCTCAACTGGAACCGCATTCGGGAAATCCTGCGCCCGCCCACCTTCGTTCCCGAGAGCAAGCGCCTGAACCAGCTGCTCAAGGAGTTCAAGGAAAACCGAAATCACATGGCCATTGTGGTGGACGAATATGGCGGCACCGCCGGGCTGATTACCATTGAAGACGTGCTTGAACAGATTGTTGGCGAGATCGAAGACGAGCACGACTTTGATGAAGAAACCCACATCAAGGCCCGGGGCGATGGCAGCTACGCCGTGAAAGCAGTAACGCCCATTGATGATTTCAACGAGTTCTTCGAGACCGAAATGGACGAAGAGGAATTCGATACCATTGGTGGCGTGGTTCTCAAGGAATTCGGACACCTGCCCAGACGGGGCGAATCGGTTGAATTCGGCGGTTTGCGCTTTACCATTGCCAACGCCGATAACCGTGTAATCCGTCTGCTGCAGGTAACGCGAAGTGACCAGTGATGCCTCCAACACCAGAGCACTGAAAACCCCGCTGTCTTCCAACGCCTGGTTGGGCGCTGCGGCCCTTGTGGTCGCCGGCGCCCTGCAAACCCTGACCTTTTCACCGTTCAGCCTGTGGTGGCTGGGGCCCGTCTCGGTTTTGCTGATTCTCCTGGTCACGGTTCCCATGGCCTCTGGAAAACTGTTCCGGGCCGGCTGGCTCACTGGCCTGGGCCTGTTCGGCAGCGGCGCAAGCTGGGTCTATATCAGCATCAGCGAACACGGCAACACGGCAATCCCTATTGCCATTCTGTTGACGGTTCTGTTCGTAGCGGGCCTGGCGCTATTCCATGGCCTGGCCTTCTGGTTCTGGGGCAAACTTGCCAAGGACAGCCCGGCCCGGCGGCTTATCCTGTTCCCCGCTATCTGGATCCTTGGTGATTGGCTCCGGGGCTGGCTGCTAACCGGCTTTCCCTGGCTGTACCTGGGCACGGCCCACACAGACGGCCCGCTCGCCGGGCTGGCACCTCTTACCGGCGTGCATGGCATTACTTTCTGGATTACCGCCACCGGTGCTGCACTTTACGGCGGCTGGTGGCTGCTTAAACACCTCAAACCGGTGGCTGCAGGCGTTACCCTCGTTATCGCCCTGATTCCCTGGCTGGTTGCTCCGGCCATGAACCGCCTCGACTGGACGGATCTGAGCGAGGAGCCTACCTCGTTTGCCGCCATGCAGGGCAATATCCCCCAGCAGATCAAGTGGGACCCGGAGTTCCTGAAGGATCAGATAGTCACCTATCTGGGGATGACCGAAGATCACTGGGACACAGACCTGATTCTATGGCCGGAAACGGCCATTCCCATCCCCCAGGATCAGGCTGGCAAGATCATTGATCACATCAATGCTGAATTGGGGGAGAACAGCACCCTGATTACCGGGATACCCTGGTACGGATTCAGTGACCGCATTGAGGATTTCACCTTCCACAACAGCATCATGGCCATCGGCAACGGCGAAGGTATGTACCATAAGCAGAAGCTGGTGCCGTTCGGGGAGTATGTGCCGTTACAAAGTGTGTTGCGGGGCCTGATTGGTTTTTTCGATCTGCCCATGAGCGATTTCAGCCGGGGGCCTGAGTGGCAGGATCCTCTCACCGCCAATGGCATCAACGTGATGCCCTTTATCTGCTACGAGGTCGCCTACCCTGACTTTGTTGCCTTCAACGCCCGCGGCTCGGGCCTGCTGCTCACCATCAGCAACGACGGCTGGTTTGGCGACTCCATTGGCCCGCTGCAGCACTTGCAGATCGCCAGAATGCGGGCTTTGGAGACCGGTCGGTACATGCTCCGCGGCACGAATAATGGTGTTACTGCGATCATCAATCACCGGGGCGAGCTGACCGAGACCATTCCCCAATTCGAGCGCGCCACCCTTACCGGCGAGGTGTTCACCGCCACGGGCAACACCCCCTACATGCAGACAGGCTCCTGGCCGGTCCTGACCCTGGCGGTCATCCTGATCGTATTTGTCCGGGAGCGGATCATTCCTCCTGTTTCGGCCAGCGGCTCGTAACCCGCTCGTAGTAGTGGGAGCCGCAGGCTTCGCAAGGTTCGAGATGGCTGGTGGCTGTCAGACACCGCATGTGCCCACAGTTCAGACACTGGAACATGCCGGCGGTAGCCACTTCCCCTGAGATATACTGGCCCACTTCCTTGTTTTCCAGCTTCTGTTTCAGCTCCAGGAAGTCCACAACCGTTTTGTCAGCCACCGACAAAAGACTGTCCGCCAACTGGTGTTCCAGTAACGCCATATCAAGCTGCAACCATTCACTCAGGCCTTCGCCGGTTTCCTCCACGAAGTGCAGAAGGTGCTCGAGATCCCTCTGGAGGTATTCGCCGAGCAGGGCCGCTTCATCCCTGGTCATTTCCTCGAGCTCGTACTCGAACTCCACTGCCTTCTGGACTTCTTCCTCAAGGTTCTGGAGCGATGTTTCTTCCAGGTCATGGAGGCGCGTTTTTACCCGCTCCAGCATACGGTCGTAAACTTCCAGTGCCTTTCCTGAGAGATGACTTCTTTCTGGTTGTGTCATAACTGCTCCTTGAAATGGACCTCGGTGTTCCAAAAAACAGGCGTTAAATCAAACTATGGGTGTAGGAGTCAGGCTGCGTCAGGTCTTTCCGGGACACGCTGTGAATACATCCATGTACGCTTGACTGCAGCATCCATGCTGCAGACAGTCCCGGAAAGACCTGACACACCCTGCCTCCCGGACATTTAGTGCTCGTCTTCTTGAGGATTGCTCCCAAGGTTCGGGACGGCGGCCGGTGCGGCTTCCTGAGACTGTGAGCAGCATGGATGCTGCGATCAAGCCTACAGGGACGTATTTACGGCGTGTCTCAGGAAGCCGCACCGGCCGCCGTCTCCCACCAATACTGTAAGTCTGGCACAAGAACAGAAAATTGGCAGACTACCTGTAAAGGCTAGTGTGCGTTAGAATGTCCGGCCCGCTCCGGACGTGATTTTGATACAGGCTTTTATTTTTTCCACACAAGGTAATTTCGGTAATGGCAGGAATGGACGAGCAATACAATCCCCGTGACGTAGAACAGAATGCCCGTAATTTCTGGGAAGAGAACAAGACCTTTATGGTCAAGGAAGAGCCGGGCAAACCCAAGTACTACTGCCTGTCCATGTTCCCCTACCCCAGTGGCAAGCTGCACATGGGGCATGTCCGTAACTACACGATCGGCGATGTGATTTCCCGCTACCAGCGCATGCAGGGTAAGAACGTTATGCAGCCCATGGGCTGGGATGCGTTTGGCCTGCCCGCCGAGAATGCTGCCATTGCCAACAAGACCGCTCCTGCCAAGTGGACCTACGCCAATATCGAATATATGAAAAACCAGCTCAAGCAGCTGGGGTTCGGGTACGACTGGGATCGGGAGCTGGCTACCTGCAAGCCGGATTACTATCGCTGGGAACAGTGGTTCTTCGCGCGCCTGTATGAGAAGGGCCTGGTCTACAAGAAGATGTCCACGGTTAACTGGGACCCGGTGGACCAGACGGTTCTGGCCAACGAGCAGGTTGTAGACGGCCGCGGCTGGCGCTCCGGGGCATTGGTTGAACAGAAGAAGATTCCCCAGTGGTTTATCCGCATTACCGATTACGCCGAGGAACTGCTGAACGATCTGGATGAGCTGGAAGACTGGCCCGAGCAGGTCAAGACCATGCAGCGCAACTGGATCGGCAAGTCGGAAGGTACCGAGCTGACTTTTCCACTGAAAGACCGTGATAGTGGCCTGACTGTTTATACTACGCGCCCCGACACCCTGATGGGCGTGAGCTACATGGCCGTGGCCGCAGAGCATCCGCTGGCCAAAGAGGCGGCGGAACGTCATCGCGACGTGGCTGAGTTTGTCGAGGAGTGCCGCAACAGCAAGACCGCGGAGGCCGAGCTGGCCACCATGGAGAAGCGCGGTATCGATACCGGCTTCAAGGCGGTTCATCCGCTGACCCAGGAAGAGATTCCGGTCTGGGTCGCCAACTTCGTGCTGATGGACTACGGTACCGGTGCCCTGATGGCAGTGCCCGGTCACGATGAGCGGGACCATGAGTTTGCCCGCAAGTACAAGCTGCCTATCAAGCAGGTGATTGCCGCCAGCGACGGCCGGGAGATTGATGTCCAGGAGCAGGCCTTCACCGAGAAGGGCATCCTCGTTTCCTCGGGCAAGTACAGCGGTCTGAGCAGCGACGAAGCCTTCGATGAGATTGCGAAATTCCTGGAAGAACACAGCATTGGCAAGCGCACGGTAAACTACCGCCTGCGCGACTGGGGTGTATCCCGCCAGCGCTACTGGGGCGCGCCGATTCCGATGATGACACTGGAAGACGGCACCGAGATGCCGGTGCCCGATGACAAGCTGCCGGTGCGTCTGCCCGAAGACGTGGAAATGGACGGTGTCCAGTCTCCCATCAAGGCCGATCCTGAGTGGTGCAAGACCGAGTTCAACGGCCAGCCGGCGACTCTGGAAACCGACACCTTTGATACGTTTATGGAGTCTTCCTGGTACTACGCCCGGTTCTGCAGTCCCAACTATGATCAGGGCATGCTGGACCCGTCCGCCGCCAACTACTGGCTGCCGGTGGACCAGTATATCGGCGGTATCGAACACGCCATCCTGCACCTGCTGTACGCCCGCTTCTTCCACAAGCTGCTGCGGGACGTGGGCCTGGTCACCAGTTCCGAGCCGTTCAACCGGCTGCTTTGCCAGGGCATGGTCCTGGCGGAGACCTTTTATCGCGACGATGGCAAGGGCGGCAAGGTTTGGATTTCCCCTGCCGACGTCACCGTTGAGCGTGACGAAAAAGGTCAGCCTGTCCGGGCAGTACACAAAGAGGATGGCGAGCCGGTGGTTTCCGGCGGCGTCACCAAGATGTCGAAGTCCAAGAACAATGGCATCGATCCCCAGGCAATTATTGACGAGCACGGTGCCGATACCGTACGCCTGTTCATGATGTTTGCGGCGCCACCCGAACAGTCCCTGGAATGGTCAGACAGTGGTGTCGAAGGTGCACACCGGTTCCTCAAGCGGGTCTGGCGCCTGGTGAACGAGCATGCGGCAGGCGGCCCCGCGTCGGCTGTGGCCGCGGCCGAACTGAACGATGACCAGAAGAACCTGCGTCGCAAGACTCACGAGACCATTGCCAAGGTCAGTGATGATATCAGCCGGCGGCTGACCTTCAACACGGCCATTGCCGCCGTGATGGAGCTGCTCAACGATGTTGGCAAACTCCAGGGTGACGAACCCCAGACCCGGTCGGTCCGTCAGGAGGCTCTGGACACTGCAGTACTCGTGCTGTCGCCGATCGTTCCGCACATCTGCCACACCCTTTGGCAGGCGTTGGGTCATGAAGAGCCAGTCGTCGATGCGGCCTGGCCCGTAGCTGACGAGTCCGCCATGGTTCGCAGCCAGATCCAGGTGGTCCTGCAGGTCAACGGCAAGGTGCGGGCAAAAGAAGACGTGCCCGCCGACATCAGCAAGGCGGACCTGGAAAAGCTTGCGCTGGAAAACGAAAACGTCATGCGCTTCACAGAGGGGGCTACGGTGCGCAAGGTTATCGTGGTTCCCGGCAAACTGGTGAACGTGGTAGCCAACTGATATGTCTCGCCACTCCGCCCTGAGATCCGCAACCCGCCTGGTACCCGCAGCCGTCGTGGCTACGCTTCTGGCGGGTTGCGGGTTCCAGTTGCGGGGCGCTCCGCCGGTTTCTTCGGCCCTGGAGCCTCTGGCGGTGGATTGCTCATCACAGGTGCCCGAGACCCTGTGTCGGTCACTACGGGAACAGCTTGGTCTGGGCAATGTCCGGCTCGCGCCGGTTGCGGACGCCGACTACATTCTGCGGCTCAAGAACTTCGAGCGTGACCGTCGTGCAAGCGCCATCACGGCGCAGGCTGCGGCTGCTGAATATACGCTGCGGCACTCCGTTGAGCTTGAGGTGATCAGCGCAGACCGGGTCCCCATGGTGGCGACAACACGCCTGAACACCAGCGAAAGCTACCGGTACGACGCAACCAACGTTCTGGCAAGACAACGGGAAGAGGAAACCCTGCGCCAGCAAATGGATGATCGTCTGGCACAGCAGGTGATATTCCGGCTGGCACCGCTGACCCCGCAGAGAATCGAGGCCATCCGGAGCGAATACCAGCGTAAACAGGAAGCCGACGCCCCAGCCACAGGTCAGCCATGAAGACCAACCCGGGACAGTTATCCCAGCTTCTGAAAAAGGGCCTTTCGCCGGTCTATCTGATTTCCGGTGATGAACCACTGCTAGTCCAGGAATGCTGTGATCAGGTTCGAAAGGCTGCAAAGGATGCCGGCTTTCACGACCGCCTGACCTTTCACGCCGACCACCAACTGGACTGGAATGCCGTTGGCGAGGAGTTCAGTGCCATGTCGCTGTTCGCCGAAAAACGGCGGATTGAGATCCATCTGCCAACCGGCAAGCTGGGTGATGGCCGCGCAGTGCTGGAACGGGTGCTGGCAGACCCTCCGGAAGACATCATTCTGCTACTGATCAGTGCTCGCCTGGACGCCGCTGAAACCCGCCGGAAATGGTACAAGGAGCTTCAGGGAAAAGGCGTGCATGTGCCGGTGTGGCCGGTCGATGCCGACAAATTCCAGGGCTGGCTCCAGCAGAGGGCCAGCAACCGTGGCCTGAGTCTGACCCGGGGCGCCCTGGCCATTATGAGCGAACGACTTGAGGGTAATCTGCTTGCCGCCAGCCAGGAGCTCGACAGGCTGTCCTTGTTGGCAAACGGCAATACCATTGATGAGGAAACCGTTGAACAGGCGGTCCAGGACAGCTCCCGGTTCAATGGCTTTGAACTGGTAACGGAATTGATCAGTGGCCGGGCACCCCACGCCGGAAAGATGATCACGGTTCTGCAGCAGGAAGGTGAAAACCCGCTGGGCCTGTTGTCCGTCCTCAGTCGCGACCTGAATCTGCTGCTTGAGCTGAAATCGCCGGCCGGCCAGTCGGAAAATCCCGCCGCCTTTCTGAAAAAACGGGGGGTATTCCAGCCTCAACGGGCCCGGGCACTGGAACAGGCCGCACGCCGGCTCAACCGCTCCCAACTGAATGAGGCCATCAGCCTTTGCAGCCAGATTGATCGTGCCGCCAAAGGCTTCGATTCCCTCACCCCCTGGCACTATTTGCGGGATATGTCTGCCCTGCTTGCGGGTCGTTCCTGACCTGAATCAAACTCTGCCCTTCTTGTTCACGCCTGGCCCGCACGGCCTCTTGACAGTTTTTTCCAATCGGGCGCATTGTAAGCACACCAACAATCCAAGGAGGTGCTTGATATGAGTCTTCAAGAAGAGCTCAAAAAGCTGTCGGAAAAGGTAAAACAGTACCGGGATGAAGCGCGCGTTCAGATGCATCTGGCCCGGGAAGACGTTAAAGACGAATGGGATGACCTTGAGCAAGACTGGGATCGATTCAGAAACAAGCTTGATCAGGTTCTGCACGATGCAGAAAATGCCTCCCAGGAAGCCCGCCAAACCGCGCAGAAACTGGGCGAAGACCTGAAAACCGGTTACCAGAACATCCGCAACAAACTGAAGTAAAACTGTTAACCCGTTAACACTACGCCACAAATTTCTACCTCGGAGGCTCCGTGGTTTGGAGCCTCTGTGTCATACTTCACAGTATCAGTGAACAAAGCGTCATAGTTTTGACCCGCTTGATCAAATCCTGACCACTCCTGATCAACAGGGCCCGAATTACCGCGTCGCTTGAGCACACTGCGAGGTATAAAAGGCGTATGAGAAACTTCCTACTGATACCTACAGCACTCTGTCTGTTGCTTACCACCACCCTTGTGATTGGCCAGAATACCCGGTTCAGCGATCCGGAGACCGTCGTTTCCGATCACTTCTGGGGCAACCTCTATGCAAATGGCGGCAACTCCTTCTTCTGCAATACCGCTTTCACCAGCAAAGGTTTCGTGCTGACAGACGGCTACGTCTATCCATTGGCAGATGTGCGCAGCGCACTCGACTGCGGCACCTCACGAGAATGTGAACAGGACAACCGCTACCGTCAGATCGCGTCTGATCTGCATAACATGATACCGGTACGCAGCCGGACCGAGATGGGACGCCGAAATGCCCGTTACGAAGATTTGGGTACGTCGGTCACTGAGGATGACTGTGGCATTCGCCAAAGCGCCCAGTTCTTTGAGCCTCCGGTCCGGGTCAAAGGCGATGTTGCCCGCACCGTTGCGTATATGGTGGACACCTACGACCTGCCCTGGCTGGGCTCATCCGCGGTTTTCAAGGGCTGGAACCGCTTGGACCCGCCGGATGATGGCGAACTCACCCGGCACCGGCGCATTGCTGAAATCCAGGGTAACGAGAACCCCTTCGTCACCAATCCAGAGAGAATGGAGCGACTCTAGGAACCGGAGAGCCAGTCTCGTGACCCGTTAGCCACAAAAAACAGGCCCTCAAGGGGCCTGTTTTTTTATGCCTGATTCTCGGACGGGAATCAGAACTCTTCGGCAGTAAGCGCCATCATGGACTCGCTGCCACTGCGAATACCTTCCGCCAGCGAAACCGTCTTTGGCAACAGACGATCATAGTAGAACCGCGCTGTCTTCAGTTTACCGCTGTAGAAGCCGGAGGTATCCGCTTCAGCCTGGGGTGCAGCGGCTTTGGCAATCTTCGCCCACATGTAACCCAGCGCCGTCAGACCAAAGAGGTCCAGGTAGTCGACAGACGCGGCGCCAATGGCATTCGGATTATCCCCGGCCTGTTTGATCACATGCTCGGTCACATCATCAAGACGCTCAACCGCCGCTGCCAGCGGTTCCAGGAATGGGCGCAGGTTCTCGTCACCGCTGTTCTCTTCCAGGAAGTTCGCCACGTCCTGGGCAAACAGCTCATACAGCTTACCCTGGCTGCCAACCACTTTCCGGCCCATGAGATCCAGCGCCTGGATACCGTTGGTTCCCTCATAGATCTGGGTAATACGGCAGTCCCGGACCAGTTGCTCCTGGCCCCACTCGCGGATGAAACCATGGCCACCGAAAACCTGTTGGCCCATGATGCAGGCGTCCAGGCCGCGATCGGTCAGGAATGCCTTGGCTACCGGGGTCAGCAACGCCACCATGCCCTCAGCGTGCTTGCGGCGTTCATCGTCTTCGGCGTACTTGGAGATGTCCAGCCACTGGGCAACATACGTGGAGAAAGCCCGACCGCCTTCCACATAGCCTTTCATGGTCAGCAGCATGCGGCGTACATCCGGATGCACGAGGATCGGATCGGCGGCCTTCTCAGGCTGCTGTGCGCCGGTGGGCGCGCGGCTCTGGATACGGTCCAGGGCGTATTCCCGGGCACTCTGGAGAGAGGCCTCGGCAGCACCGATTCCCTGAATGCCCACGCCCAGACGCTCGTAGTTCATCATGGTGAACATGGCCGCCAGGCCTTTATTCTCTTCACCAACCAACCAGCCCCTGGCACCATCGAAGTTCATGACACAGGTGGCAGAGCCCTTGATACCCATCTTCTTCTCGATGGAACCGCAGCTGAAGCTGTTGCGCTCACCGAGGGAACCGTCGTCATTCACCAGGAATTTGGGCACGAGGAACAGGGATATGCCTTTCGGGCCCTTGGGCGCATCCGGCAACTTGGCGAGAACCAGGTGGATAATGTTCTCCGCCATATCGTGCTCGCCCCAAGTAATAAAGATCTTGGTACCTGTAACGTTGAAAGAGCCGTCGTCATTGGGTTCGGCCTTGGTGCGGATAATACCAAGATCGGTGCCGGCATGGGGCTCGGTCAGATCCATGGCGCCGGACCAGACGCCGGAATACATGTTGGGCAGGTATTTTTCTTTCAGTTCCTGACTACCGTGGGCGTCCAGGGCGAGACAAGCACCTGCTGTCAGCATGGGAGCCAGGCCGAACGCCATGTTGGCACCCTGCATCATTTCCTCGAACTGGGCCACCAGGGTCTTGGGCATGCCCATGCCACCAAAGTCCGGGTTACCACCGAGGCCGTTCCAGCCGCCTTCAACGATGGTCTGGTAGGCTTCCTTGAAGCCGTCCGGAGAAGTCACCTCACCGTCGTTCCACTTGCAGCCCTGCTCGTCACCCTCGCGGTTCAGGGGCGCCAGCACACCGCTGCTGATCTTGCCGGCTTCTTCCAGAATGGCGTCCGCAGTTTCCGGATCCACATGCTCGGCAACCTTGGGCAGTGAAGCCCAAAGGGCCGGGGCATCGAAAACCTCATTCAGAACGAAACGCATGTCACGTAGGGGTGCCTGATAATCAGCCATCTAAAACTCTCCAAAAATTCTGTCAGTCTGTTCAGGTGGCAATAAGGCCTCTCTTGGGGCCGGTCACACCTGCTCGGGCTATGTGTCCGCTGAAGCTTATTTTTATGGGCGCTTATTCTACCCTAAAAGCGGACCGCAACTCATGAAAAAAGCCCGCCTCCGGGGAGCGCGGGCTTTCTGTCCTCTGGAACCGTCCTTCGGTGCCCGCGCCTTAGATGGCGAAGGCTTCCTCCGGCATGTCCATCAGGCTGTCGGCGCCAGCCAGCATGCTTTCCGCGTGGCCCTTGGCCCGGGGCAGCATACGCTTGAAGTAGAAGCGCGCGGTCTGGATCTTGGCGTTGTAGAACATTTCCTCGGTGGTGCCTTCAACCATCTTATCCAGGGCCACCTTGGCCATCCGCGCCCACAGGTAGGCGAAGACCGCGTAGCCGGAGTACATCAGGTAGTCCACAGAGGCCGCACCGACTTCTTCGCGGTTCTTCATGGCGGACATACCAATCTTGGTAGTCAGCTCACCCCATTCCTTGTTCATGGCCGCCAGCGGCTCGATGAATTCCTTGAGCTGCTCGTCTTCCGCGTTTTCCTTGCAGAACAGATGCACCTGCTTGGTGAAGCCCTTGAGGGATTCGCCCTGGGTCATCAGAACCTTCCGGCCTAGCAGATCCAGCGCCTGAATGCCGGTGGTGCCTTCGTAAATCATGCCGATACGGGCGTCACGGACGTTCTGCTCCATACCCCACTCGGAGATAAAGCCGTGGCCACCGAACACCTGCATGCCCAGGTTGGCGGCCTCGTAACCGATCTCGGTCAGGAAGGCCTTGGCGATTGGCGTCAGGAAGCCCAGGGCCTCGTCGGCGGCGCGACGCTCTTCTTCGGTTTTGCCACTGTGCACGATATCGGCCTGCTGCGCAGTCAGGTATATCAGGGCACGAGCGCCTTCCGCGACGGCTTTCTGGGTCAGCAGCATGCGGCGCACGTCCGGGTGGACGATGATCGGGTCAGCAATGCCTTCCGGATTCTTCGGACCGCTCAGTGAACGCATCGCCAGACGCTCCTTGGCGTAGGCCAATGAACCCTGGAAACCCAGCTCGGCGGCACCCAGACCCTGGATCGCGGTACCGATACGAGCGGTGTTCATGAAGGTGAACATGCAGTTCAGGCCCTTGTTCTCCGGTCCGATCAGCCAGCCCTTGGCGCCGTCGAAGTTCATCACGCAGGTAGCGTTGCCGTGGATACCCATCTTGTGCTCGATGGAACCACAGGAAACGGCGTTACGCTCACCAGCAGAGCCGTCTTCGTTCGGCAGGCACTTGGGCACGATAAACAGGGAGATGCCCTTGGTGCCTTCCGGTGCGCCCGGCAGACGTGCCAGAACGATATGGACGATGTTCTCGGCCATGTCGTGCTCACCGGCAGAGATAAAGATCTTGGTACCGGTGATGGCGTAGGTGCCATCGGCATTCGGCTCGGCCTTGGTGCGGAGGGTGCCAAGATCGGAACCACAGTGCGGCTCGGTCAGACACATGGTGCCGGTCCACTCGCCGCTGATCAGCTTGGTGAGATAAGTCTGCTTCTGCTCTTCGGTACCATGCTCTTCAATGGTGTTGGTGGCGCCGTGGCTCAGGCCCGGGTACATGCCAAAGGACCAGTTGGCGGTACCGACCATCTCACTCATAACCAGACCGAGGGAATGCGGGAGCCCCTGGCCACCGTAGTTGGGATCGGCGGTCATGGACGGCCAGCCGCCTTCTACATACTGCTGGTAGGCTTCCTTGAAGCCAGTCGGTGTTTTTACACCGTCTTCGCTCCAGGTACAGCCTTCCTTGTCACCCACCTGGTTCAGCGGAGACAGAACCTGCTCACAGAACTTGGCACCTTCCCCGATAATGGCATCCACCATATCCGGAGTAGCGTCTTCGGCACCTTCCAGGTTGGCGTAGTGCTGCTCGCTGTTCAGCAGCTCGGTCATTACGAATTTGATGTCACGCAGGGGCGCTTTGTACTCAGGCATGGAATCCACCTCGGTTCTCGGGCTCAGCTGAATCAGGTTTGACAGCTTCTGGCCTTGGGTTTGCTCAGACACCGCAACGCAATGCGCTGCAGCCTTAATTAAACACTTGTTTGAAACATACGTTTACAGGCACAGAATTGTCAATAGCCGGATGCAAAATTTGTGTTGCGAACTGTCACCGGATCACGCGCCATGACAGTGCATGCCGGGCACAAGTGGCCTGTAACCAGAGGACATTTATGGAGCAGAGCAGGACTGTTTCGGGAGGGAGTCAGGCAGACACCGGCTCGAAGGATGAGACGCGGCTATCCTCACCTTCTTGCTCGACGTCTCCCATCGCAGAGACTTCACGATAGGCATCGCTTGCTGCCCGTGGAGAGGACCCGGATTCGGCAGCAAGCTCCGACTGGGCCTGAAGCATGATCTGCATGGCCTGGGCGGCAACGGCCCGATCCTGCCCCGAGGGCTCTGCCGGCGCCATGGCTGCTGCACGTACGATGCGCATCTTTTCGATGGTTGCCTGGGGATCCCCCTGTACGGGGGAAATATCGATGGAGACCTCGCCGCCCACCGCATACTGGGCGCCATCCGGGCCCCGCTGGTAGGTGAACGACATGGCACCGGCATACTGACCACCAACCGCCTGGTGCGCGGCTTCATGGGCACGGACCTCACGGTCCCGGGCTTTCAGCTCGGTCAGTTGCTTTAGCTCTTGCTCCGTTAGCCCCTGCGGGTTTTCGGAGCTCTCGCCACCGGGTTTTGATTCCGGGTTCTCTCTTGCGGACTCTGCTTTTCCTGAAGCCTCAGTGAATCTGGCGCCTGCAGAAGGCGTCTCGGGTTCGGCCGCTGCCGAGCCATTTGTCTGGACTCGCGGTGAAATCTGGCCTTGGAAAGAGGCCCCGGGGGAAAACGGGGGAACAGGAGGGAGAGAGGAAAGCACGGACTCGGCGCCCTTTCAGTGATCAGGCCATGACATCCAGAAGCGTTCCCAGCGTTTCGTCCGCGGTTTTTACCACCTGCGCGGAAGCTTCAACACTGCGCTCGTAGATTTTGAGATCAACAATGGGCTCAATGAGGCTACCCGCACCCTCTGCGGTTCCCTGGGGGCCATCAGTGCCACCACGGGCAATCTTGCGGGCGGCATTTTCCATGCCGACCATGCCATCCTGAATGCCCTGGATTCCAACTGCGAGAGTGTTACTGATCATAACCGCGCTGCCTGATGACCATTAATTGACTTGATTAAGCCATATATCTGGTCAATTTTCAAACAGTCCGTCAATATTCAGGTAACCAGCCAGCATTTCCGGTTTCGATTGCTCCAGCCAGGGAAGAATACCCAGGCAGGGCGAGCCCATGTGGTTAACGAGGTAATTCAGAGTGTCCTGTTCGCAACTCATGGGCTCGGATTCGGTCCGATTGGCAACCCACCCTGCCAACCGCAGACCGTCACCCCTGATGGCTTCTGCCGTCAGCATGGCATGGTTGATACAACCCAGGCGGAGTGAGACCACCAGAATAACCGGCATGTTCAGTTGGCGGGGAAACTCCGAATAGGTTTCCCTGTCGTTAAGAGGGACCCGCCAGCCGCCCGCGCCTTCCACGAGCAGCAAGTCTGCCGGACGAATCTGCAAGCCACGACAAAACCCGACCAGTCGGTCAGAGGTTATATGACGCCCCGCCTGCTCAGCCGCTACGTGAGGCGCAATGGCCGGTTCCAGCGCTACCGGATTGATCAGCTCATAAGCCAGCGGCTCGGTAATAGCGTTCTGCAAAATCAGGGCGTCTTCGTTTCGAAGGCCTTCGGGCGTCCGGTCGCATCCAGATGCAATGGGCTTCATGGCCAGGGTGTGCTTCCCCATGGCCCTGGCCGCATGAAGTATGGCTGCGGATACCAGGGTTTTTCCAACCCCCGTGTCGGTACCCGTTACAAAGTAGGATTGCTTGGCCATTATTGTTTCCCGGTTAACGCGTCCTGTGGTTTCTGCCAGTAAATCCAGGCAGCCTCATAACTTGCCATAATAGTGCCGTCCGGCTCCTTCGGGTACTGCTTGCACATTTCCCGCAATCTCCCCGGTGCCGTAACCGCTCGTCGTCGGCCAGCCCCGCGGAAGCCCGCACCCAGATGACGAAGCTCACCTGCCAGGGCCATCGGTGAGTCGTAGGGAAGCCTGATGGTACGGTTTTCAACAACGGCACCCGGCAACTCCGCACGCACCTTGGCCTGCAAGGCAAGGTCTGTCTCGAAGCGGTTTACGTGCTGATGGCCAGGGTCCGCTGCGTGCCAGGCCGCTTTCAGCTCTCGAAGCGTGCCATCCAGCAGCGTGGAAACCATGAGAAATCCACCGGGACGCAGTATGCGCTGGCATTCCCGAAGCACTGCACGGGGGTCATCACACCACTGGATCATGAGATTACTGAACACCAGATCCACGCTGCCATCGGGTAAAGGCAAGTGCTCCGCATCTCCTACAATCCAGTTGATCCCTTCAGGCCCATTCTCGCGAGCCTCTTCCAGCATGCCAGGTGACAGATCAATCCCCACCAGCGCTTCAACGCGCCCGGAATTAGCGAACTTTCGGGCAAACCAACCGGTACCACACCCCAGGTCCAGGACGGTCGAATCGATGCGCTGGCTTTCACGGGACTGGAATTTTTGCAGCATGGTATTGCCCATAAAACGCTGCAGCCTGGAGGCGCTTTCATAGGTACCACTGGCTGTGCCAAAACCCCGGGCAATATCGGACTTGAGCGTTTCAGAAATGCCGGCGGCCGCGCCCCGAAAGCTCATGATGCCCATGACAATGCTTTCTGCGAGGCAAAGAACGCCTGAATCGCCTCCCAGCAATCCGACGCTGAACAGCCACCGGGCCAATGGGACATGCCAGGGACGACCGCATGCCCGCTTGTCCCGGGTAGCGAAAGATCCCGGGCCCTGGATCTGACCACAATGTCGTTTTCACCCATCACATGGAGGGCCGGCGTGGCGAGTGAATGCCATAACGCCCGCTGGTCCCCGCTCTCCAGCCACGCAAGACTCTTGCAGAGGTGTTCGTGAGAAACCAGGGTGCCTTTTTCCAGCCAGGGCTTGAGGCTCTGCCGTTCCTGCTGCTCTTTTGCGGCACCGTTGATCATCAATAACAGAAAATGCAGCCAATACCTCTGGGGGTCTCGCCGTATACCCTTGCTGAAAGCCCGGAAATCCCCTTCAGGCATACCATGGGGCCAGCTTTCATCGGCAACAAACTTCGGAAAACCACCAATCGTGATGGCACAGGATACCGCGCCGGTCTGCCGCGCGGCAGCCTCCATCACAACCTGACTGCCCAGAGACCAGCCCATCCAGACAGACGGCTGCGGATACAACGACAAAAGCTCATCAGTGACTTCCGAAAGGGAATGGCAACGGGCCAGCAACTCATCGTCGAGGGACACGGGCACCACCTCCCCGGGCCAGTACCCATAGAGTTCCGACAGCATCTCTGCGCGAACACCCCAGCCGGCGACCACCACCAGGCGCGGACAGACCCTGCCGGAACTCATATCGCCACATCCGTCTTTAGAATCAGATGACGGCAATCTGAAAGTGCTTTCAGCAGACAATCAAGATCCTCCCGGGAATGTGCGGCACTGAACGTGACCCGCAGACGCGCCTCGCCCACCGGAACCGTGGGCGGTCGAATCGCCGAAACCAGCAAGCCTCGTTCCTCAAGCGCCTGGCTCAGCGCCAGCGCATCGTGATTATCGCCAATCATAATCGGCTGGATCGGCGTCCGCGAGGGCATCAACTCATAGCCCATGGCAGAGGCCTCCCGCCGGAACCGGGATACCAGCTCCAACACATGATCACGGCGCCCCTGATCGCGTTCAATAAGATCCAGGCTCGACATGGTCGCCTTCGCAAGCGCCGGCGGCATCGCCGTGGTGTAAATATAGGTTCGGGCTTTCTGCACCAGATAGTCCATCAACATTGACGGCCCGGCCACGAACGCACCGCTGGTGCCGACCGCCTTGCCCAGGGTCCCAATCAGCACCGGTACGTCTTCCTCAGACAAACCCAACTCAGCAACACTGCCCCGGCCCTCGGGCCCCAGAACTCCAATGCCGTGCGCATCATCAACTACCAGCAGCGCATCGTGTGCCCTACAGACCCGGGCCAACTCCGCCAACGGCGCAACATCGCCATCCATGCTGAACACCCCGTCGGTGACCACCAGCTTGTGCCCGGAGGTCTCCACCAGCATCGCCTCCAGCGCCGCCACATCGCCATGGGCGTAACGCCGAACCCGGGCACGGCTGAGAATACAGCCGTCAATAATGGAGGCGTGATTCAGCCGATCCGAAAAAATCGTATCGCCCCGCCCAGCCAGCGCCGAAATAACCCCCATATTGGCCATGTAACCCGTGGAGAAAAACAGCGCTGAACTGCGCCCGGTAAACTCCGCCAGACGAAGCTCCAACTGGTGATGGGCATCATGATGGCCACAAATCAGATGAGAAGCCGCGCCCCCGAGCCCTGTCTCTGGAAGCGCATTACGGAGGGCCTCGATATTGGCAGGGTTATTGGCAAGACCAAGGTAATCATTGCTGCAGAACGACAGCAAAGGTTTGCCGTCCGCAATGAGAGAGGGCCGCTGGGGACCGGCTACATGCCGACGCGTCCGGTACAGACCGGCCTGTTTCCGCTCTTCAAGTTCAAGGGCAAAGTCCCGCACGGGCATCGCTCCAGGTTAACCGTTACGCTTTGAATCAGATTCAGTGCCATGAGGGCACCCGAAGGTTCTGGCAGGGTGCGGGCAGGGCTCTCCGGGATTGTAGAGGGCCATGGACGGCCCGAGACAAGCGCACAGGGAAGTGCTTGTAGCGTATCCCGGAGAGCCCTGCCCGTAGCCTGCTCCCCCGAGTTCAGCAACTCTTCTTAAACTCAGGCAGATTCCCGGGTAGCGTCATAGAACATGTGACGAGTCGCCTCATACTCCACGGCCTCGGCAATCGCCTCCTCTTCCTGCTCCTCGGAAGCACACTGCTCCCGCTGCTCAGGACGAATCCCCAGGCGCTTGAACAGCAACATATCGGCATCAGCCTCGGGGTTGGCGGTGGTCAGCAGCTTCTCACCATAGAAAATCGAGTTGGCGCCAGCCATGAAACACAGGGCCTGCATCTGCTCATTCATATTCTCCCGACCCGCGGACAGACGAACGTGAGACGCAGGCATCATGATCCGCGCTACCGCAATAATCCGGACGAACTCGAACGGATCCAGATCCTCGACATCCTCCAGAGGCGTACCTTTCACCTTAACCAGCATATTCACAGGCACACTTTCCGGATGGTGAGGCAGATTTGCCAGCTGGACCAGCAGCCCAACCCGGTCATCCTCATCTTCGCCCATGCCCATAATGCCGCCACAGCAAACCTTCATGCCGGCCTTGCGAACATTGTCCAGCGTATCCAGGCGATCCTGGTAGGTACGTGTGGTGATGATATGGCTGTAGTACTTCTCGGAGGTGTCCAGATTGTGGTTGTAGTAATCCAGGCCGGCATCGGCCAGCTCTGCTGCCTGTTCCTCTTTCAGCATGCCAAGGGTCATGCAGGTCTCAAGCCCGAGGGACTTCACCTGCTTCACCATGTCCAGGACGTAGGGCATGTCCTTTTTGGAGGGGCTGCGCCAGGCGGCACCCATACAGAACCGGGAAGCGCCCTTCTCTTTTGCGGCACGGGCCTCGGCAACCACTTTCTCGATTTCCAGTAATTTTTCTTTCTCAAGGCCGGTGTTGTAATGACCGCTCTGGGGGCAATACTTGCAGTCTTCCGGACAGGCGCCGGTCTTGATCGACAGCAGGGTGCTCACCTGCACCTCGTTGGGATCAAAATGCTGGCGGTGCACGCTCTGGGCACGGAAGAGAAGATCGTTAAAGGGAAGTTCGAAAAGCTCGCGGGCTTCCTGCAGTGTCCAGTCGTGGCGGAGTTCTGTAGCGGTCATGTAAAAGTCCTGTTAACCTTTCCCGGTCTCTGGGTTTACGGATGAATCAGATGATAAAGGGACTGAACTGGCTGTCAACCTTCACGGATAAAAAGGTTAACAGCGTAAAACATGGCGGACTCTGTGTCGCCTGCCTCTCCGCCAATGCTTTCAATGGCTTATGTCAGCCCTGCCGGGACGATCTACCGGTTAACCGCTGGCACTGTCGCTGCTGCGCCCTGCCCCTTGCCTTTCCATCCTCGGAACTGCTGTGTGGCGATTGCCTGAAGCACCCGCCACCATTCGATAGGTCATGCATACCCTGGAGATACCAGTACCCGCTGGACGGCATGATTGGCCGTTACAAATACAATGGCCAGCGCAAGTTCGGCCGACCGCTTATCTCGGATTTTGCCGGCTTTCTTGAAAAGTCATTGCACCATGGCGGTGCCACCAGGCCCGAGGTACTGGTACCTGCTCCAATGGATGCCAAACGGCGGCGCCAGCGGGGTTTCAATCAGGCCCAGGACATTGCCGAGACCATCGGGGCCCAACTGAACATTCCAGTTGCTCCCGGGCTGGTGCAGCGGGTCCGGCAGGTTCGGGCACAGCGAGAGCTGAACCGGGAGGCGCGGCTGGCGAATCTTCGCGGGGTGTTCGAGGTGACATCCACGGTGCCTGAGCGGGTGGCCATTGTGGATGATGTGGTGACGACGGGGGCGACGGTTCGGGTGCTGGCCTCGGTTCTTCGGGATGCCGGGGCTAGGGAGATTCAGGTTTGGGCTTTGGCCCGGACACCCGGTTAGTGCGACTAACCGCATTTACTTTGGAGCATTCGCCGGGAAAGGCCATTAACTCATACTTGGGAGCAAGCACCGGGCAGGCAGGCCCTCCCGGGATACGCTACAAGCACTTCCCTGTGCGCTTGTTTCGGGCCATCCATGGCCCTCTACAATCCCGGGAGGGCCTGCCTGCCCGGCGCCCGGACTGTTGAGTAAGTTGTTCAGTTCAGCTTTTTCTGCACAAAATCCGCGATTGCCAAGCAAGACGTCAATCCAGGCGATTCAATGCCAAAAAGATTAACCAGTCCCGTCAAACCGTGATCTTCCGGTCCATCAATTCGGAAATCCGCAAAGCCGCCGTCAGGGCCGGCCAGTTTTGGCCGGATACCGGCGTAGGCGGGTTGAAGTCGGGCCGGGTCAAGGTCTGGCCACCATTGGCGGATGCCGGTGGCGAAGGCTTCCTGGCGGTCAGGGCCAACGGTGTAATCTTCCTTTTCGATCCATTCCACGTCCGGGCCAAAGCGGGCCTGGCCGGCGAGGTCCAGGGTGAGGTGGACACCGAGGCCGCCGGGTTCTGGCACGGGGTAGATCAGGGTTTTGAAGGTTGTTCGGCCGCTGTAGCTGAAGTAGACGCCTCTGGCGAACCACTGCCGGGGTTTGTATTCATCAGGCAGACCGGCCCAGGTTTTTGCCAGTGGAACAGCGGCGAGTCCAGCGGCGTTGATGACGTTTTTCGCTTTCAGAGTCAGCGGATGGTCGCCTCCCACGCGAAGACGATGCCAGTGATCGTCCGATTCGGCGGCCACCACGGGTGATCGGAGAACGAGCTGGCCGCCAGCATCCTCGAGCTCACCGAGCAGTGAGAGCATAAGTCCATGGCTGTCGATGATGCCGGTTTCCGGGGACCAGAGGCCGGAACTGGCGCGAACTTCCGGAATCTCACGGGCGACCCTGTCTGCCTCATGCAGGGCTAGCTCCACGCCATTGCGGGCCGCAGCCGCTTGAATATCCCTGAGCTTGCCATTCTGCGATTCATCGGCAGCCACAATCCATTTGCCACACTTCCGGTGATCGATTTTGTGGGTTTGGCAATACTCGTATAGCCGCTCTCGGCCTGCAACGCACAGTTCCGCCTTAAGTGATCCCTCCGGGTAGTAGATGCCGGCATGAATGACTTCGCTGTTGCGAGAGGATATACCCTCACCAAACCGGCCCGCGCCTTCCAGCACAATGACCTCGTGGCCGGCTCTGGCAAGAGCGCGGGCAGTGGCGAGCCCAACGACGCCGGCGCCGATTACAACGGTTTGTGTTTCGAGCATTTCTTCTGGCACGTCCGCTTATCCCTAAACAACTCCCAATGAAAGAGCATACCCCATTCTCAAATTTCCCAGAAAAGTACCCTCATCGGGAACCATTACTACTAGTCAAGAGATACCAGTTATACTTGGGTCCAGTTTGGGATTAATGCCTTTTCCGTGACGCCTGTAGGGGCTCGGAGCTCCATGAAAACTGGTACCATCTGCAACCCATGAAATCCAAATACGACACAAGGCTCTGAAACGTTCCTTTATGACCCATGACCCATCACTTGCGGCATCCACCCACCCCTACGATTCCCTGACGCCGGATGTCATTCTGGATGCCATGGAGGAGGCCGGGTTCGCGGTAAGTGGCCGTCTGTTCGCACTGAACAGCTATGAAAACCGGGTTTATCAGGTGGGTCTGGATGAAGGCGCCCCGGTTATCACCAAATTTTATCGGCCGGGCCGATGGAGCGAAGCGGAAATCCGGGAAGAGCATGAGTTCACTCTGGAGCTTCTGCAAGCCGATGTTCCGGTAGTTGCCCCGATGAAACTGGCTTCCGGCGATTCCCTCGGGCGCCATGGCGAATTCCTGTTTGCCGTGTTTCCCCAACGTGGCGGGCAGGCGCCGGACACCAGTGTGACGGACACGCTTTACCGTCTGGGCCAGTGGCTTGGCCAGATCCACAACATTGGCGCCCTGAAGCCCTTTGCCCATCGCTCTGGCATGGATTTGCTGGAAGGCATTGAAGCCAGCAACCGGCTCCTGGTGGAAGGTGACTGGATTCCGGCGGATCTCAGGCCCGCCTGGGATAGCCTGATTCCTGACCTGCAAAGACTTTGTGCCGCACGGATTGATGAAGCCGGCCCGGTGGAAACCCTGCGACTTCATGGCGACTGTCATGCCGGTAATATCCTGTGCCGGGACGAGCAGATGCTATTCGTGGACCTGGACGATTGCCGCACAGGCCCTGCTATTCAGGACATGTGGCTGCTCCTTAACGGCGACGACGTAGAGCGGGGCGCCCAGCTTGGAGAACTGCTGGAAGGTTACGAGATGTTCCGTGATTTCAATCGCCGTGAACGCCATCTGATTGAGCCCTTGCGCTGCTATCGACAGATCGCGCACTGCGCCTGGCTGGCAAAACGCTGGGACGATCCTGCTTTTCCGCGCTTTTTCCCCTGGTTCGCCCAGCCACGATTCTGGTCAGACCAGATTCTCTCCCTCCGGGAACAGTTATCCGCCCTGCAATCTCCCGCCATCACGGTGCCGGGGCAATACTGAGTAACACTTTACATTCAATTGATTTGAGGTAGGCATGAGCCAGAATGAGGCCCGTTACACTGTCCGAAGCCTGATCGTAACCGCCCTGGTCGCGGTGATCGGCACTGTTCTTGCGCTGGAAATGAGCGGCAAGATCAGCCACAGCGAGAACAAGGATCACATGCCGGTTGGTGACTTCCAGGCCATTCATGTGACCGAGGACAATCCGTTCCGCATGTCGCCCAAGGCATCGGAACTGCATGCGGTCTGCGAAAATGGCTATCTGGCGATTGCCGCCGATGTGGACCCGTCATTCCGGGGCATTCTGGTGGACTACAAGAACCGGGGTGTGCGCTGCTCCCGGCCGTCACCGACAGGGCCTGCCGTTCCACCCACCCCCGAGGCACCCGACTCCAATGGTTAAATCCCGAAAGCCGTCGGAGGCCCCCGAGCAAGTAACGGACCGGCTGTTTGCCACAGAACGCCGGCCAGAGGATTTCCGGTTCGACGCATCGGTAGCCAGGGTTTTCCCGGACATGATTCGTCGTTCTGTTCCGGGCTACACTACCATCATTCCGATGATTGAGGTCATCACCGAACAGTACGCCCAACCCGGCTCCCACTGTTACGACCTGGGCTGCTCCCTTGGCGCCTCAACCCTGGCGATGCGCCACGGCATTTCCCATTCGGATTGCGTCCTCGTTGGCGTGGATAACTCCAGCGCCATGATCGAACGCTGCGAGCACTACATTGCCCTGGACGACTGTGCCCTCCCCGTCACCCTCAGATGCGAAGATATCCTGGACACTGAACTCAGCAACGCTTCGGTGACCACGCTGAATTTCACGTTGCAGTTTGTGGATCCGGAAAAACGGGCCAATCTTCTCAAGCGAATTGCTGACGCTACTCTTCCGGGCGGCGTTTTGATTCTGTCAGAGAAAATCCGCTTTGAGTCCGAAGACGAACAGGCCATTCAGACCCGACTGCACCACGAATTCAAACGCGCCAACGGCTATTCGGATCTTGAGATCAGCCAGAAGCGCACCGCCATCGAACAGGTACTGATCCCCGAAACACTGGTGGCCCACAGGGCTCGACTGCTCGCAGCGGGCTTCAATGATGTGGTGGTGTGGTACCAGTGCTTCAACTTTGTTTCCATGCTCGCCATCAAGGCTGACAAAACCATCGAATGACCATGGCAGATTTTGACTGGAAAGCCCGGTTTGGGCCCATCATCAATGAACTCGCGGAAGATGGCCTGGAGCACTGGGCCACTTTGCTCCGGCAGCAACTGGTCCACCGCTTCGAAGACCGCCCCCATGGCGATCTGGATCGCTGGCAGACGGCTCTTGACCGCCTGCCTGACCTCGATCAGGTGGAAGCGACGCTGGACCGCTCTGCGGTTACCCTGTATTCCTCGCAGCAAATGAGCACGGCACAGCAGGAACAGCTGGAGCTCGGACTGCGCGGTCTTATGCCCTGGCGCAAAGGGCCCTTCGATTTTTTCGGCACCTACATTGATACCGAGTGGCGCTCCGACTGGAAGTGGGACCGGGTTTCGCCCTACCTTTCAGACCTCTCTGGCCGCCGGATACTGGATGTGGGCTGCGGCTCCGGGTACCACTGCTGGCGCATGTTGGGGGAAGGAGCCGGTCGGGTGATCGGTATTGATCCCGGACTCCTGTTCCTGTTCCAGTTCTTCAGCGTCAAGGATTACCTGGGCGATGTTCCTGTGGACCTGTTGCCGATCCGGATGGAGGATCTGCCCGCTGATCTTGAAACCTTCGACACCACCTTTTCCATGGGCGTCCTTTACCACCGGCGTTCGCCGCTGGATCATCTGCTGGAGCTCAAGGGAACACTGCGCCGGGGTGGCGAACTGGTTCTGGAAACCCTTGTAGTTGAGGGCCCTGAAGGATTCAGCCTGATGCCCGAGGATCGCTACGGGCAGATGCGCAATGTCTGGTTCCTGCCCACCTGCGACACCCTGCTGCGCTGGCTCGACCGTACCGGTTTCCGCAATGCCCGGGTAGTGGATCTAACCGAGACGACCACCAAGGAACAGCGCAGTACTGACTGGATGCGCTTTAATTCCCTGCAGGACTTTCTGGATCCGGACGACCCATCAAAAACAGTGGAAGGCTACCCCGGACCACTTCGGGCCACCGTGATCGCCGAGAAGCCCTGAACACAAAAAAACCGCCGTGCCTTTCGGCAGGGCGGTTTTTTCCTCTGTCAGCGATTACTCGCCGAACGGATGACGGAGCGTGATGGTTTCAATACGATCCGGACCCGTAGAAATCACGTCGATTGGCGCTTCGATCTGTTCTTCCAGGAAACGGATGTAGGCCTTGGCGTTCTCCGGCAACTGATCGACGCTGGTCAGGCCAACCGTGCTTTCACTCCAGCCTGGCAACTCCTCGTACACCGGCTCGATGTCCTTGTAACTGTCGCAACCAATGGGCGGCCGGAAAATTTCACCGTTCGGTGTTTTGTAACCGACACACACCTTCACGGTCTCGAGCCCGTCCAGAACATCGAGCTTGGTCAGACAGATACCGGACACACTGTTGATCTGGATAGCATGGCGCAGGGCGACCGCATCAAACCAGCCACAACGACGGGAACGACCGGTGGTGGTGCCCACTTCGTTGCCCTTGACGGCCAGGTGCTTGCCCATATCGTCAAACAGTTCGGTCGGGAACGGGCCGGAACCCACCCGGGTAGTGTAGGCCTTGGTGATACCCAGCACATAGTCCAGATACAGCGGACCAAAACCGGAGCCGGTAGCGGTGCCGCCAGCGGTGGTATTGGAGGACGTCACGTACGGATAGGTACCCAGGTCGATATCCAGCAACGAGCCCTGAGCGCCTTCGAACAGGATGTGCTCTCCGCGCTTGCGGTAGTCGTGCAAAATATCGGTTACGTCTGCGGCCATGGGCAGGATTTCCTCGCCCATCTGCTTGAGTTCTTCCAGGGCCGCATCGATATCCTCGGCCTCTTCCTTGAAGTACTCGGTGAGAACGAAGTTGTGGTACGACATGATTTCCCGCAGCTTGATCTCGAAATCGGCGGGGTTGCACAGGTCGCCCAACCGAACACCCCGGCGGGAAACCTTATCCTCATATGCAGGGCCAATTCCCCGGCCGGTGGTACCAATCTTGTCATTGCCACGGGCACGTTCGCGGGCCTGATCAATACGCACGTGGGTGCGCAAAATGATCGGACAAGCCAGGCTGATTTTCAGGCGGTCACGAACGGCAACACCGTTAGCCTCCAGCTCCCGCACTTCTTTCAGCAGGGCTTCCGGCGACAGTACTACACCGTTACCGATGAGGCACTGGACATCCTGCCGCAGTATGCCGGACGGAATCAGGTGCAGAGCCGTCTT
>NZ_CAJXKQ010000022.1 GCF_913055835.1 uncultured Marinobacter sp.
GGGCTCCGCCATCCATGGCTCCGCACAGTTTTGGAAGGCCTCACCCGCCCCGCTTATCCGACTGCTCAGTGGTATTCCACGGCCAATTTCGAGACCCTAGCAGGCTAGTTATTGTCAACAAAATCACCCGCAAACAGTAGGTCGGATTAGCCAACGGCGTAATCCGACAACCACCCTCAGATTTCAGCCCTTCAATCGGGCAACAACCCAACCTCAGCCAACCGCTCCCGAATATGATCCAACGCCTCAGGATTACCCAGGGCATCCCGGTTGTCCGCCTTTTTCGAACCGTTGATCAAACGGGCCACTGCCAGCTCCACCTTCTTGCCACTGCGGGTGTACGGAATGTCGTTCACCTGCACAATGTGCCGGGGAACGTGCCGTGGGCTTGCCCCCTCGCGGATTCGGCTCTTGAGCTGTTTCAACAGGTCATCGGTGATGGCCTGGCCATCGGCCGGAACCACCAGCAACACCACTTCCACATCGCCGTCGATCTGGCGTCCCACCACGAGGCTGTCTTTAACCTCGGCGACGGTTTCGACCTGGCGGTAGATTTCCGCGGTGCCGATTCGAACGCCGCCCGGGTTCAGGGTGGCGTCAGAGCGGCCGTAGATGATAGCGCCGCCGTGTTCGGTGAATTCGATGAAATCACCGTGGGCCCAGACACCGGGGAAGGTGCTGAAGTAAGCGTCCTTGTAGCGTTCGTCGCCCGGGTCCTGCCAGAAGCTGACCGGCATGGAGGGCAGCGGCTGGCGGCAGACCAGTTCGCCCCGGCCTTCGCTGACCGGCTGGCCGTCGTCGCCGTAGGCCACGGCATCAACACCGAGGAAGCGACACTGGATCTCGCCGCGACGAACGGGCAGCAGCGGCGTTGAGCCCACGAAGCAGCCGCAGATGTCGGTGCCACCGGCAATGGAGCCGAGCAGGGCGCCGGGGGCGCCGTCGGTGTATACCCAGTCATAGTCTTCCGGTAACAACGGTGAGCCGGTGGAGAACACCACCCGCAGCTTGCTCTGATCCAGGGTTTTTGCAGGCTGCAGTTCGGCCTTGCGGCAGCCGGCAATAAATCTCGCGCTGGTGCCGAAGTGGGTGACTTTCTCTTCCGCCACGGTGTCCCAAAGGAAGTTCAGGCTTGGATAACCCGGCGAGCCATCCACAGTGATCACGGCCGCCCCGGTCATCAGGGCGGAGGCCTGCCAGTTCCACATCATCCAGCCACAGGTGGTGAAGTACAGGAAACGGTCCTCGGGCCCCACGTCGCCGTGCAGCATCAGTTCCTTGGCGTGGTTGACCAGCAGGCCGGCGTTGCCGTGAACGATGCACTTGGGCTTGCCGGTGGTACCGGAGGAATACAGGATATAGACCGGGTGATCCGGGGGCAGCGGCGTAAACGAGGGTGCATTCCCTGTGCCGTAGGCCAGTACGTCTTCCCAGGTGGAAACCAGGTCTCCGGCAATCGGAGCCTCGTCCGGCAATTGCTGGACACTGACCACTGATTTGAGAGTAGGCAATCCGGCAATCAGCTCTGCGAAGTCCTGCTGGCGGGCGAATACCTTGCCGCCGTAGCCGTAGCCATTCACCACGATCAACGCTGAAGGTTCAATCTGGCCAAAGCGGTCAAGAATGGCTCCGATGCCGAAATCGGGGGAGGCAGAACTCCAGATGGCCCCCATGCTTGTCGCAGCCAGCATACCAACAAGGGCTTCATAGCCGTTGGTAACAACACCGGCCACACGATCACCCTGCTGAATACCCTTGTCACGCAGGAAGGCTTCCAGGGCGCCCGCGTCCGCTTTGAGTTGAGCGTAGGTCCTACGTAGGACCGGGCGGGTTTCGCAGTAGGCCACCACCGCTTCCCGGTCGGCATGCTCACCGTCCGCCAGCCGGAGCAGGTTGGCGGCAAAGTTCAGCTTCATGCCCGGGAACCATTCGGCGCCCGGCATTTCCCGTTTGCCCAGTACTTTTTCAGCCGGGGTATCGCAGATCAGGCCGCAGTAATCCCAGACTTTCTGCCAGAAGGTCTCCAGCTCATCAATGGACCACTGGTGCAGTGCGTGGTAGTCGGCAAACGGTCCAAAGCCCTGCTGCTCGAGCCATGACTTGAACTGGCCCATGCGGGAATTGGCCAGGGTGTCCTCCGACGGAGACCAGACTACCGGTGATTGTTCTTCATTGCTCATCCATATCTCCTGAATGTTACTGCATATGCCAGCCGTGACTGACCACGATGGACTGGCCAGTCAAAGCCGCAGAGGGGAATGCAGCCAGATGAACCGCCAACTCTGCCACGTCTTCCAGAGTGGTAAATTCGCCGTCCACAGTGTTCTTGAGCATAACTTTACTGATCACTTCCTCTTCGGAAATGCCCAGCTCCCTGGCCTGTTCAGGAATCTGCTTGTCCACCAGAGGCGTGCGCACGAATCCGGGGCAAATTATGTTGCTCCGCACCCCGTGTTCCGCACCCTCTTTCGCCACCGCCCGGCAGAGCCCAAGCATGCCGTGCTTGGCGGCCACATAGGGCGATTTCAGAGGTGATGCTTCCAGAGAATGCACCGACCCCATGTAGAGCATCGTGCCGCCGCCGCTGTCATACATGTGCTTCAGAGCGGCGCGAGTCACCAGGAAGGCACCATCGAGATGCACATTCATGACTTTGCGCCAATCGGAATAGGCAAGCTTGTGCACCGGGTCGATATGCTGGATGCCCGCGTTCGCGATGGCGATGTCCAGGCCACCCCACTGTTTAACCACATAATTGACGTTTACGTCAACTGCAGATTCGTTGGTGACATCCATTTCGAGGGCGATGGCGGTGCCGCCGGCCTGCTCAATGGCGGCGACCGTTTCCTGTGCCGTCTCAAGAGTCAGATCAGCCACAGCGACCTTGGCCCCCTCACGGCCATAAGCCTCGGCAATGGCCCGACCGATGCCACGGCCAGCACCGGTAATCAGGGCAATCCGGTTATCCAGACGCATTATTATTTTCTCCTTAGTCGTAAGCCACGCTCGGCAGCCAGGTCGCGATTTCCGGCACCACGAACACGATGGCCAGAGCTACCAGCTGGATGATGATGAACGGAATAACGCCACGATAAATATCGGTGACCTTGATCTCCGGCGGCGCCACACCCTTGATGTAGAACAGCGCGAATCCGACCGGCGGCGTCAGGAAGGATGTCTGCAGGCACATGGCAAACAGGATGGTGAACCACACCAGATCAAAACCGAGCTGCTGCACCACTGGTGCCACCAGCGGAAGGATAATCAGGGTGATCTCGACCCAATCCAGGAAGAAGCCCAGCAGGAAAACACCAAACAGGATGGTAAGCACAACGCCGTAGGGTCCGAACGGCAGACCCAGAAGGGCATCTTCAATCACCTGGTCGCCACCCAGGCCCCGCAAAACGACAGAGAACGCGGTCGCACCGAGGAAGATGGCGAAAATAAACGCAGCCGTTCGGGTGGTCTGCTGCATGGAGGAGTTGAGTACGTTCAGGTTCAGCCGGCCAGACATCAGGGCCAACAGCAGAGCGCCCAGGGCACCCACACCGGAAGCTTCCGTTGGCGTAGCTATACCTGCAAAGATGGAGCCCAACACACCCAGAATCAGCGCGGCTGTTGGTACCACGGCCTTTGCAACTTCCCAGACGATGGCCCAGCTCACTTTCTCGGTACCCGCCGGCACCGGCGCAATGTTCGGTTGCAGCATCGGGCGGATAATCGCGTAAGCCACGTACATGGCACCGAGCATCAGGCCGGGGAAGAAGGCACCCATGAACAGATCACCGACCGATGCTTCGGGAACCGCCAGGCGATCCGCCATCAGAACCAGCATGATGGAAGGGGGAATCAGAATACCCAGGGTTCCCGTGGCACAGGCCGTACCCACGGCAAATCCCTTGTCATACTTGTTCTCCATCATCACAGGCAGAGACAACATGCCCAGAAGCACCACAGAGGCACCGATAATTCCGGTGGTCGCGGCCAGCAATACGCCGATCACGATAACTGTAACGGCATAACCACCACGAACAGCGCCGAACAGCTTCACCATGCTATTCATCAGGCGCTCAGCTACACCGGACTGGTCAAGCATAATGCCCATGAAAATAAACATGGGCAGGGCGACAAGGGTCTCGCTGCTTACCACCTTCCATATTCGTTCGGGCACAAGACCCATGGAGGACTGGTAATCGAACCAGAGATTGGCACCGAAATTCTCAACAGCAACCACACCAACAACGGTCCAGATAACCGCGGTGCCACCCAATACCCAGGCAACCGGATAACCGGTCATCAACAGCGCCCCGAACGTGAGGAACATGCCAATTACAAATAGGGTTTCAAGCTCCATCAGGACGCATCCTCTTTCTTGTTCTCACCGGATTCGACCCGGATTGGCTTCGGAAAGCCGAAAAGCAAAGCGGTAACTTTCAGCAGACGGGACAGGGCCGCAACAATCAGGAGGCCGAACGACAGCGCCAGAATGCCCTTGAGGATCCAGCGGTAGGGAAGTCCCGCAGGTGCCTGACTGGTCTCGCCCTGCTCCCAGGAGCTCACCGCATAGGGAATCATTTCGTAGACCGCCAACACCAGAAACGGCAGCAAAAGTAACACCAGTCCAAACAGTTCAATCCAGGCCTGGCCCTTGAGCGAGAGGCGCTCATGGATGACATCCACCCTGACATGATCATCGGTTACCAGGGTGTAGCCGAGCCCCAACAACCATCCGGCCCCGGCGAGGTGCCACTGGACTTCCTCCAGAGTGACCGAGCCCATGCCAAAGGCATAGCGACCGACCACCGCGTAAATGATCACGCCTGTGACCACGAACCAGAGCCAGGACGCACTTTTACCTATCGCAGAAATCACACCGTCCAAAACCTTGCTCAAACGGGTGGTAGGAAACTCGGTGTGGTGATGAATAAATTGACCGGCGTCCGACGCCGACGCATGCACCTCGGGCGGAGAGCCTTTATCAGACACTGCCATACAACAGTTCCTCGTTCAGAAAGCCTGCCGTGAAACAAGGATGGCCCCGCAGGGCCATCCAGACTAAATCGAAGAGCACCGGAACCGGGTCCGGTACTCAGGGTCAGCCCCGAACCTTACAGGTCCGCCGGTACATAAGCCCGGGTGTCCCACACCTTGTAGGATTCCATGAACTCCTGCTGGCTTTCATAGACCCGCTTGAAGTCGGCATCTTTAGCCGCCTCTTCCTCAAGCACTTCCTGGGTTACTTCCTTCAGCTTGAGCAGAACGTCTCGGGGGATCTGGTCGGCCTGAACGCCCTTGTCCTGGAACTCGGCCAGAACCTTGCCGTTCTTGTACTCGCCTTCAGCCAGGCCGCGAGTGGTCGCCGCGGTGCAGGAAGCCTCAACCAGTGCCTTCTGGGCTTCAGTGGCACGATCCCACTCGTCCTGGTTGATCAGCATGTACTGGGCGGTGAACTGCTGGTGCCAGCCCGGGAACAGGTTGTATTTGACCACCTGGTTGAAGCCGAGGATCTGGTCGATTGCGGGCATGGAGAATTCGGTGGCATCGATGGTGCCCTTCTCCAGTGCCTGGTAGAGCTCGCCGCCGGGCATCATGGTGACAGAAGCGCCCAGTTTCTCGAGAACCTTGCCACCCAGGCCGGCGAAGCGGATCTTCAGGCCCTGGTAGTCTTCCAGAGTTTCGATGGGCTCAGAGTACCAGCCCGCTGTTTCGGGCCCGATGATACCGCACAGCTGTGCGTGTACGTTGAAGCCCTTGTTGGCATAGGTTTCCTGCAGCATTTCATGGCCGCCACCGTAGTAGTACCAGCCGATGTAGGCCGGTGGCTTCATACCGAAGGGAACAGCGGCAAACAGGGGAATCGCAGGCACCTTGCCCTGGTCATACCCGATCCAGGTGTAGCCGGCAGATACCTTACCGTCTGACACGGACTGCAGGATGTCGAACGGCGGAACCAGCTTGCCCGGCTCATAGACACGGACCTGGATGCTGCCATTGGAAGCGGTGGTGAGGTTGTCTGCCACCCAGGCAGCGGGAGAACCGAGGCCCGGAAGGTTGGTAGCGAAGGCTACGGGCATCTTCCAGCGCAGATCGTCGGCAAACGCAGAGCCCGTGGTGAGAGCGATCGCACCGGCCACACCGGTGAGAGCCTTGAGAAGTTTCATTGGCAAGTCTCCTAGCATTGTTATTGTATCTGGCCTGGCGCGGATAGCCGGGGCCTGATCTGAGTATAGTCAGAGAACGCAGGAACAGACGGACAAGATAAATCTGTGGGTCCAACAGTTAGCGTCAGTCTTGTTCTCTGCATTGTTCTGACGTCCTGCACACCGGAGATTGCAGGCACTGTGCCAGAATACTTTTTATATTCTATTTCAATGGCTTGGAGAAAAGGCCAGGAGAGGGTGCGCCCTTAAATGTCCGGAAACCAGGACACACTAAGACCTCAGTCGTACGTAATTGTACGGACAACAGGACATGCGTCCGGATTTCAGGACAGTCGGGCCAGTTTTTCGTAAAGTACCGATCTGGAAATGCCCAACAGCTTCGCCGCCCGGGTGCGATTGCCACGGCTGGCAACGAGGGCTTCCTCGATGGCATGGGCTTCAGCTTCTGCAAGGGTCTGCGAAAGCGGCCGGACTGGTTGCGGCGTCAGGGAGGATACCGGGCGATTTCCATTGCGCGGCAAGACCTTGAAGATTGCGTCTGCATCCAGCAGGCCGCCCTCCTCGCCCATGGTCAGGGCCCGTTCAAGCACATTCCGAAGTTCCCGGATATTGCCCGGCCAGTCATAACTTCCCAGGGCGGATACACCGGCATCGGTAATTTCACCGCGCAGCTCAAGCCCCTCACAAATCTCTTCCAGCAGGGCCTCACACAGCACCCCGAGATCGGCCAGGCGGTCCCTCAGCGGTGGAATCGGAATTTCGAGAACATTAAGGCGGTAGTAGAGATCCGACCGGAACTCACCGTCGGCAATCATGACTTCCAGATTTCGACTGGTGGCGGCAATTACCCGGACATCCACCGGAACCACCTTGTTGGATCCCAGCGGCTCAATCTCGCCTTCCTGAAGCGCACGCAACAGCTTCGCCTGCAACGGCAGCGGCATATCACCCACTTCGTCGAGAAACAGCGTGCCACCATTGGCAAGTTGGAACTTGCCGTCCCGGGTACGACGGTCGGCACCGGTGTAGGCTCCCGGCGCAACCCCAAAGAACTCGGCTTCCAACAGGTTATCCGGAATGGCTGCGACGTTGACACCCACAAACGGTTTCTCGGCCCGGACCGAGACCGTATGAATGGCCTGGGCCAACACCTCTTTGCCGGTGCCGGTTTCCCCCAGAAGAAGCACCGGCATGTCGCGCCCGGCCGCCAGACGAGCCCTTCGCTTTACTTCCAGCGCCGCCGGACTTGCCCCGACAAAGTCGCCAAGGCTGTAGCGGGTGCCCCGGGACTTCTTGGCCAGAGCCTTACGGGCCGCCGCCAGGTCCTGATGCAGCCGCCGGTACTTGGACACCAGCGGTGTCAGAGGTTGCAGGTCGTCGTAAAGGACAAACGCAACCCCGCCCACGATCTCGCCGTCATCGTCAAAATAGGGTAGACGGGTCACAACCAGCTGCTGCTGATTGTGCTCCATGATATCCAACAACAGAGGCTTGCCGGTTTCCACGACCTCCGGCATACGCGTCTGGGGAATCACCTGACGCACCGGCTTGCCGATGACCCGTGACGGATCGCCGAGGCCAAGCAGATGGGAATAACTGCTGTTGATCCAGGTAATCCGGGCATTCCTGTCGACCGCAATCGCACCGGCACTGGCCTCCTCGAACATCGGAAACAGCGCTTCGATCAGGTCCCGGGTCAGGCCACTCTTGTTCTTGTCGGAAAACAGCTCTGTCATGTACCGCGCACCAACGGGTCGAATGTCGTTCATGGTATTAACCCTGGCACCCGGCAGGCCGGGTGCAGTCACGGAAGTATATGGGGCCCCCGTACCGGGGGCAAACGAAGCCGGCCCGATAACAGGCCGGCCGGTGGCACGTTTATTCCGGAATCCGGACCTGGTCGTCTTCAAAGACAATCCTGTCTGCGGCATCCGGTTCGGCATTGATCGCCGGCAGATTGACTTCCGCCAGCGGTGTCGCGATGTCGCCCCGAGGCACAGTGCGAACCACCTGGCTTGGCGGCAATGCCTGCTTCTCGGTCAGCTTGGCCCAGACCAGATCCAGCGCCTGGAAATAGTAGTGGTGCAGCGGCACATAGCGGTCAGCAACGCCCGGGAAACCATTAAGCACATCCAGGTGGTGGGCGTTGAGGATCTCGTAGTACCGGAGGTTGCTTTTCTTCCCTTCCACTCGCTGGTTCAGGCCAAAATAGGGCCTGGACGTGTGGTTGATCGGCAGGATCGCATCGGCACGACCGGTGACAAAGACTGTCGGCTTGCCCTGCAGATCACCCGAGGCACGGACCTCGGCAATACCCCCGGCAATGGCCGCTGCCAGCTCGGCATCGGCACCTTCCAGATCGGCTCCGCTAATGGCGTCGCTGCCCTGGGCAAGGCTACGAAGGCACAAGAGTGCATCCAGGCCGTAGTCCAACTGATTGGTGCTTGGTGAAGCACTGGCAGGCAGGTTGGTGGGCTGACCATCGGCGCCATCGTACACGATATTCACCCCGGCTGACGGCGGGATGCCGTTGCTGACCGAGAACAATGCCGCCTCTGCAGCGGGCGCCAACTGGGTCACGGCTCCGGCGGAATCGGTTGCCGCCAGACTGAGCTCACAGACCCGATCCTCGACACCGGTCCGGCCATAGGCATTGGCATAGGTCATGGAAATGCTCTGAGCCACCGCCAGACCAAAGTGCACGGGCGCCAGCAGATTCTGCTCAGGCTGAATACCGAACTCTTCGTTCAGGATGCGCAGCGCGTCGGTAGCCCGGTCATCCAGAGTGGCGCCGCTCACCAGGCCCTTGTTGGCCAAGGAATTACAGATATTCTCGCCAATTGCGGGGGGATTGAAGGTGGCATTCAATGGCGCATCGTCCCGGATCGCCGGTGCCTGATTGGCACAGCCCTGATAAACGGCAAGAGCCGTGGTGTAATCCAGCAGGCTGCGGCTGTGCTCGGTAATAACCGGGCCTTCGCCCTGGCGAATGGTGAAGCTTCGGTCCACCTGCGGGTTCACGTTGGGCTCGGACACCGCAACACCGTCAATCAGTCCGCGCGTGTCCTGCTCAGCAGCGCGAACGGAAGAACCACCGCCATTGGACACACTGGAGGCAATAACCACGGTATTTTTTGGATTGATGGTCAGCAACGTTTCGCCGTTGCCCAATTCCCGACCAAACTTTTCGTTGAGCACGTAAAAGCCGAATTCAATGGACTGCAACACATGAAGGCCCCAGTCCGCTTCCGGGTTGGCTTTGGAGTGGGCGTGCTTGTAGGCAAAACGGTCTGGCCAGGCACTATTGAAGTCTGCGCGCTGTTGCTCCGTCAGGTCAGCCCGGAACTGCACTGGCTCATCCGCAGACGTAAGCGTGCCGTCAATGCGCTGGGCGTTGTTGGTGGCCAGGTTATGGGAGCCGGTCCCGGTGCCCTTGTCCGTGTAGACAACGGCACACCCTTTTTTAAGCCCCCATTCGCCGGCGGTGCCAATCGCGCCATAGATGCCACGGGAGCCGGAAGACGGCGCCGTCACCATGCAGGGGCGATCAGGATCAAAACTATCGGGCACCTGGGCCATGACCGTCACCGGCACGTCGGTACCCGGCACCGCCATGTAGGCAATGTATTCGTCGCCCGGAATCAGGCCTTCACCGCTGGTACCCACCTGGGGGCCAAAGAACGTGCCGTAGCCGCCGCCGGGAGCGGTATCCACCAACGCGCGGTAATTGTTGTAAATCGCCAACCGACGGAGTTCTGCAGTTGTAGGGTTCAGAGGGTCTGCAAATGCAGGTGCGGGCGAAGTGGCCAGGCCGCTGGCACCCAGGCCTGCCGTCAACAGGTCATCGGTAACACCGTCGTAGCTGGTCTGGTTTATGTCGCCCTGGATAAAGTCAGGGATCTCGTTGAAGGGTGGTTTTCCATCCTTGCAGGCAGTGAGGGTCATCCCCGTGGCGCCGATCAGGGCGCAGAGCATTATTCGTTTCATGATCGTTCCTTGTTTGTTGTTGTAAACGAACAGACCAGGCCTCGAGCCAGGCCCCGGGAACGCCATGCGGATCCTGTGCCAATTGGCTATGTTACTGATTTATATAAACTACATTTACCACTTACTTGAACTTGAAAGAATTATTCCGGATTTCCGGACAGCGCTGCGACCTGCAATCATCGAAAAGCACGTCCATTGCGTGCTTTGTACAGATTGTCCTTAAATCCGGACACTGTACTGAATGTCGGACAATGGAGTCCGAACAATGTAATCCGACCCGCACCGACATCCATCACTATCGGCCCGTCGTAACTCTCTCGGAACACTTCAATCCGCCTGAATGAAAAAGGAGATCCCAGTGCCCGGTTACCGAACAGGGGCCAGATGGGGTGGACTGGCCGGGGTCATTGGCAGCCTGCTGGTTCTGGCCGGCTGCGCGACCCACCACAATGGACCAGAGAGCGCGGCGTTACCGGTAGAGCAGTCTTTTCAGGTAGAGCGCAATGTACAGTTCTCCCCCGATAACTGGCCCGAACGCCTGTTTGCCGATCTTTACCTGCCAGAACATAGCGCCTCAGAGCGTCGGTATCCGGTGGTCCTGATGGTTCACGGGGGTGGCTGGCAGCGACGGTCCCGGGAAGACATGACCTGGATCGCGGAAGAAGTGGCCGGCCGCGGTTTCGCGGTGCTGAACATCGACTACCGGTTTGCACCGGAATACACCTTTCCGGCGCAGCTGCACGATCTACAGATGGCCCGCCAGTGGTTGAACGAGCATGCCGACGAGTACCACCTCGACCGCGAGCAAGTCAGCGGTTTTGGGTTTTCATCCGGCGCCCATCTAATTGCCCTGCTTGCGGTGGTGGCAAGCTCCGACAGCGAGCTGAACCAACCCTATGGCGGGCCGGAGTCCCGGTTGCAAGCTGTTGTCGCCGGCGGACTGCCCTCCGACCTCATGGCGTTTGGTTCGGGCAAGCTGATCCGGGAATTCCTGGGTGGAGAGCAGCAGGAGATGCCGGACACTTATCGAAAAGCCTCACCGATCAGGCATATCACGGCAAATGCACCGCCCTTTTTCCTGTTTCACGGCACCGTGGATATGCTCGTACCCTTCAGCCAGGCCGAACGTTTCCGGAACGTTCTCGCGAGTCATCAGGTATACAGCGAACTTTACGAAATGCACCTGCGAGGCCATGTCACCAGCTTTCTGACGGCCGGCGATGCGGTTGACGAGGCAATCGCGTTCCTCGATCGCAAGAAAAGTCACTGATTTCCAGAACGCTACCCGATCCGGATGAACGGCAGCAGGCTCAGGCCCATGATCACCAGAATGGCAATACAGGCCGCCAGGGTCCGGATTGGCCGCTGCCTGAGCATGAACCAGAAACCGCCGGATTCACCCCGGGCCAGGTGCTCCTCGTAAGCCCGCCGCTGGGTTTCATAACGTTGCCGCTGATACTCGTCCAGCAGCGCCCTGGCCCGGGCCGCCTCATCGTCGTCGTGCACCCAGAAACCGCCCATGCTGATGCCCCAGCGGCTTGGCGGCGTTTCGTAATAGGGCACTTCGTGGGCATCGAACAGAGCCCGGATTTCCTCGGCCTCGTCATCAGGTACATGGCGCAGGTTCATCAGATGATGGGGCATGGACTCTCGTTGTCTGGTATCAGGTGCAGGTCTCCCTATATCCTAGCACTAAAGCCCAAAGGGCCCGACAGACCGAATTCGACACCGGAACCCTGAATGACCGACAGCCCCCTCCGATTGCTGCTGGAATTTGACAGCCAGGTGCAGCGGGACAGATCACAGCCTCCCACCTTCCTGCATCGCCGGGACCGCAAGTTCGCACTGGTGTGTGAAGAGCAGGGCGTGGCCCCGAACGCCGCCCGCTGGCTGGCCCACCTGAATCGACTCAGCGGACCTCGGTCCACCCCTGCATCCACCGACCGAACCCTGGCAACCTGGCGTCGGGTTGCTGCTGGTTTTTCCGCGGTCGGGTTGATTGCAGGCGTGCTCACCATGGCCGGCCTGCTGTTCTACGATGGAGGCCAACGCATCAACATCACGGTTTTTCTGGCCTTCACAGCTCTGCACCTGGTGCTCGCCCTGTTCACCACCCTGCAATCCCTCGCGGGATGGCAGCCCTGGCGCTGGCTGGGGCGGCGGCTCGGGGCCGAATCTGGCCCTGGAATGTTCAACAAACTCCAGCCACTCCTGATGGCCAGGGCGGCGCACCTGGGCGGTACGGTTTTCGCCACTGCCGGTTTGATCACCCTGCTGGCCATGGTCGTTGTTCAGGATCTCGCCTTCGGCTGGAGCACTACACTGGACACCGCTGCCGCGCGCTATCACGGATTGATAAGCACGGTCGCCACCCCCTGGGCCTGGGCCTGGCCGGCAGCCGCCCCGGATCTTGCCCTGGTCGAAGCAACGCGCTTTTTCCGGGCCGGAGACCCGGCGGCAAGTCCCGACCCGGCCCTGTGGGGCCAGTGGTGGCCATTTGTCACCATGCTGTGGACAGTTTGGGTGCTGTTGCCACGTCTCATTCTCTGGGGCCTGGCCGCAGGGCAGACACGACAGAAGGCCCGTCGCCTGCTGGCCAGTCATCCGGCCATGCACGCCCTGATGTATCGCATGGAAACACCCGCCCTGGACACCGGTAACAGCCACCATGATGCCGACGACCTGCCGGACACCAGCGCCCGAAGCAATGTGCGGCCACTGCCCGACAGTGACATTCTCCTGTGCTGGGCGGGCGCCGGGGAACCGGAATTGCCAGAGGCCCTTCGGTCAGGCAAACAGCTCGTGCTTCCGGCCGGCGGCAGCGCCAGCCTGTCAGAGGACGACCAGACGCTCCGCCGGATCGCGGGGCAGCTGAACAACCGTTCCAATGCGGTCATTCTGCTGGTGCGCTGCTGGCAGCCCCCCACTGGTGAACTGCAGGATTTCCTGGAGACAGCCCGTGGCATCTGGCCCAATGGCTCCCGGGTCGCGCTGGTTCCCCTGGCCGCGGACAGCAACCAGGAGCCCGATGCCCACCAGGTTCAGCCCTGGCTCCGTTTTGCCGAGCGGGTTGGAAGTGAGTTTGTTCAGGTATCGTTGCCCTCCTTCCAGCTGCGGGATCCCTATTCAACGGTCGGGAAACAACCATGATTCAAGCGCCCACGTTTGCCGTAGTCGGGCACCCGAACAAGGGCAAGTCCAGTGTCGTGGCCACCCTGTCCCAGAACGATGCTATTGCCATTGCCCTGGAACCCGGCACCACCAGCAAGCACCAGGCCTATCCGCTGAAAGTGGACGGGCAAACCCTCTATACCCTGGTGGACACCCCCGGTTTCCAGCGTCCGCGCCGGGTACTGGAATGGCTGGAGGCCCACAGTGTTTCCGCCTCCGACCACGGGGACACAGTCAGAGCCTTTGTTACCCAGCATCAGGGCGATGGCCGGTTCACCGACGAGTGCGAGCTTCTGATGCCCCTCATTGAGGGTGCCGGGATCATTTACGTGGTGGACGGCTCGGTGCCCTACAGCGCCGAGCACGAGGCGGAAATGACCATCCTGCGCTGGACCGGCCGCCCGAGTCTGGCATTGATTAACAGCATCGGCGCCGACGACTACAGCGAAACCTGGCAGGCCGCACTGGGCCAGTTCTTTCAGGTTGTTCGCCGGTTCGACGCTGTTCGCGCCCCGTTCGAACAACATCTGGGGCTTTTAAGGGCGTTCGGACAATTGGAACCCGACTGGGAAGCGCCACTGGAGCAGGCCACTCACTACCTGTCCGCCCAGCGTCAACAGCGCCGCCAACAGGCCGCCGCACTGATCGCCAGGGCACTCGAGGACATGATGTCGTTCCAGGAGAAACGCACCCTGACCGCTGGCCAGGCTGCCGGGACCAGTGACGATTCGCTGGCGGACCAGCTACGAAGGAACTGGTACCGCCATCAGAGGAAGCGGGAACAGACCCTCCGTGTGGATATCGAACACCTGTACCAGCACCAGCGTATCCGCCGTCAGGAAGCCGAACTGGAGTGGCACAGTGAGCACGACCTGTTCTCGGAAGACAGCCGCAAAGCCTGGGCTGTCAGCAAGCGCTACCTGGCCACCGCCGGCTTCGGCGCGGGCGCCGTCAGCGGTGCCGGTATCGACGCACTGACCTTCGGCTCCTCCCTCGGAACCGGCGCTCTGGTGGGCGGCCTGATCGGTGCCGCCGGCAGTTATTTCTACGGCGATAGGCTGGCGCTACCAGCGCTGAACATCGGCGTGCTCCGGGACGGATTGAAAACCGCCACCTTCGGTCCTGTACAGGACAGCCAGTTCGGCTATGTTGTATTAGGAAGGGCGGTGGATCACTGGTGGCACATCTCCCACCGAAATCACGCTGGCCGCGACCTGTTGGACCTTGAGCCGGCAGACCATCACTGGCTCGAACGCCTGGAAAAATCGAGCCGGCAACAGATTCAGAAAGCCTTCGACAAAAGCCGGAAACGGCGCCCTCTGGATGAACATCAGCGGGAAAAATTCGCTAACTCGATCGAACAGGCCATGACCGTTTACGACGATTGGCGGTTGAACCGCAACTGAAAACGATGTTTATACTTAAAGGCTATTCCATCACAAAATGAGGAATGCGAATGAAAATCGTACGAGTGCAAGACATCATCGGTACCGAGCGTGAAGTCCACGGACCGGGCTGGACCAGCCGCCGTATGCTGCTGAAAAAAGACGGCATGGGGTTCTCCTTCCACGAGACCATCATACCGGCCGGCGCCGAACTGAACCTCTGGTACAAGCATCACCTGGAAGCTGTCTACTGCGTTGCCGGTAACGGCAAGATCCTGGACAAAACGACCGGTGAAACCCACGAAATCACCGACGGAACCCTTTACGCACTCGACAAGCATGACCAGCACACCCTTTACGGTGGCACCGAGGACATGCGCCTGATCTGTGCCTTCAATCCGCCGGTAACCGGCCGTGAAGTCCACGACGAAGACGGCGCCTACCTGCCTGATACCGGCGAAGACTGATTCGTTTTGACCGTGGCTGAACACCAGGCCGCGACCACACCGCCACCGCCAGCCAAGCTGCTGCCGGTGGCGGTGTTGCTTTGGCTGGCCGGCGTTTACCTGCGCATACCGGTACTGGTCGCGCCACCCCTGGCGCCATTCATCAGCGACGAGCTGGCACTGACCCAGGCCCTCACTGGCGCCCTGACCACCCTGCCTATCCTGATGCTGGCCATCGGCTCCATGCCCGGCTCCCTGGCCATTGCCCGGATAGGACCACGCAATACATTGGCGCTTGCCATGGTCATCATGGTTATTGGCTCCGCCGGCCGCGGCCTGGTGCCCGACACCTTCACCCTGATGCTCGCCAGTGCCGTCATGGGCCTGGGTGTCGCCATGATGCAGCCCGCTCTTCCGGCATTGCTGCCTCGGTGGCTGGAACCCCACCATCTGGCTCTCGGCTCCGCCATCTACATGAACGGCATGCTGATGGGCGAATTCATCGGCGCCGGCATCACCCTGCCCGTACTCATGCCCCTGCTGGACAACAGCTGGCGGGCCACCCTACTGGCCTGGTCCCTGCCGGCCCTGCTGGTTGCTGCCGCGCTTTACCTGCCCAGACGCGACCGGGCCAGACCGGTAGGCAAAGTCTCCTGGCTGCCGGACTGGAGCAACCCGCTCACCCTCAAAATCGGCCTGCTGCTGGGCCTCTCCGGCTCCATGTTCTTCGGCCTGAACGCCTACATGGGCAACCTGATGGAGCAACAGAGCCAGTTCGACAAGCTCTCCGAAGCCCTGTTCTGGTACAACATCGCCCAGGTCTTCGCCTCCCTGACCATGCTGAAAATGGCCCGCTACTGGGTCGGGCGTCGCTCGGTCATCATCGTTACCGCCGGCATCAGCATCCTCGGCACCCTCGGCGCCATTACCTTCACCGGATGGTGGTCCATCGCCAGCGCCACCCTGATGAGCCTCACGGCCGGCATACTGCTCATCCTCCTGGTCGCCCTCCCACCCCAGGTAGTCTCATCCTCGGAAACAGGCCGCCTGTCCGCAGGCACTTTCCTGGTGGGCTACACCATGGCCTTCTCCGTGCCCATGCTCGGCGGCCTCATCGCCGACTGGACCGGCGATGCGAGACACGCGATCCTAACCATCATCGCCTACAGCCTCCTGGTCCTGCCCCTGGCCTTTACCCTCGACCTGAAACGAAAAAAGGACCAGCCCGAAAGCTGATCCTTTAAACGCTGAAAACGGGGTCAGAAGAAAGCGTTCTTCTGACCCCTAATCCTCGCGGACTCCCCGAATAAAGCCCGAGCGGCCGTGGAGTGGGGAAGCTTTTTCTGCCGGGAAAAAATGTCTGAGCGAAGCGAGTTGTTTTTCCCAGAAGAAAAAGCTTCCCCGCTTCGCGGCCAGACTCAGAACTTAAATGTAGTAGTCCTTCAACGGAGGAAACCCGTTAAACTCAATGGCGCTATACGTCGTGGTATAGGCACCGGTAGACAACCAGTACATCCGATCCCCGATGGCCAGATTCAACGGCAACGGATACTTGTGGTGCTCGTACATGATATCGGCACTGTCACAGGTCGGCCCGGCAATCACACAGTCCTCGCCTTCGCCCGCCTTCTCCGTCCAGATCGGAAACTTGATCGCCTCATCCAGCGTCTCGATCAAACCCGAGAACTTGCCCACATCGGTAAACACCCAGCGGTGCAGGGCAGTGCGGGATTTACGGGAAATCAGCACCACCTCACTCACCAGAACGCCGGCGTTGGAAATCAGCGAACGGCCCGGCTCGATGATGATCTCCGGCAGATCGGCGCCGAAATCCTCGTGCAGGAAACGGGCAATTTCCTCGGCGTACACCTTCAGCTCGTTGGTGCGAGTGATGTAGTTGGCCGGAAAACCGCCGCCCATGTTGATCATCTTCAGCTCGATGCCGTCTTCTTCCTTCAGGCGCTCGAAAATCACCTTCACCTTGTTCAGGGCCGCGTCCCAGGCACCGATTTCCCGCTGCTGGGAACCGACGTGGAAAGACACACCATAAGGCACCAGGCCCAGGTCACGGGCCAGAATCAACAGATCCATGGCCATGTCGGTCTGGCAGCCGAACTTGCGGGACAGCGGCCAGTCGGCCGTCAGAGTACCCTCGGTCAGGATGCGCACGTACACTTTCGAGCCCGGAGCCGCCTTGGCGATGTTGCGCAGGTCCGCTTCGGAGTCGGTAGCGAACATACGCACGCCCTTCTCGTAGAAGGTACGAATGTCCTTCGCCTTCTTGATAGTGTTGCCGTAGCTGATCCGGTCACCGCTCACGCCCAGGGCCATCACCTTGTCCAGCTCGTACACCGACGCGATATCGAAACAGGCACCCTTGTCACGCAGCATGGTCAGTATCTGCGGCGCCGGGTTGGCCTTTACCGCGTAGTACACCTTGGCGTAGGGGAAACCCTCGATCAGCTCGTCGTACTGACGGTTAATCGTTGCGGTATCAATCACCACAAACGGGGTTTCCTTGCCGTCGGCAAAGTCCTTGATGCGCTTGAACGTGTCGGCTTCGTAGTAGTCGGCGATGTTGGCGTTAGCGGCTTCGGTCATGGGTGGTGTGTCCCTCCACAGGGCAAACAGGCATAAAAAAAGGCGCCACAGCAAGGCTGCAGCACCCGTCAGATGGCGCGATCATCGGGCTTTTTTTCAGGCCCGGATATGAGCATATCTACCCATAAGTAATGAACGACGAAAGCAACGCCAATGGCATGAAATCGTGCGGGAAAAGTCTCAGACAGCCACCGGCCAGAGTGGCGTCGGCTCCGTGGGCCCATCCGGGTCTTCCGGCGCAGTCTGTTCGCGAAGATAGCCCAGGATGGCCTCCTGCAATTCGGTACCCTGACCGAGTCCCTGATTGCCAAAAAGCCGGTTGAACTCCAGGACGTAGGGATAGCCTTCCACCAGGGCAATATCAAACCCTGCGTGATCAACACCCAGCTCCCGGGCGAGCCTCAACGCCAGATCGGTCATTACCGTTGGAACCGGACTGGTATCAATGCGACCGCCGCGGGCCACGTTATTGTAAAAGCCCTGATCAGCCTGGGTGCGCCAATAGGCCGTCAGCACCCTGTCACCGACCACCACAATACGGGCATCGCGGTCCAGAGGCAGGTATTCCTGAGCGTAGAGCACATCGGTCCGATCGCAGTAGCGGCGCCAGTCCTCGCGGGTTTCGATCAGCCAGACGCCCTCGCCCATGCTGGCCTTCGGTAGCTTTGCCACGAACGGATGAGACATGGTGTCCCAGATCATATCCCGTTCCACCGGGCCATTGGCCTCGATCATCGTCCAGGGTGCGTGCTCCGGCGCGACCGCCTGGAATGCGCGGGTCATTTCAACCTTGTCGTGGCCGATGCGGTAGCTGGCTTCGCTTGGAAACACCCGGCATTTGAGACCGTGCACCAGGGCATTTAGCTGCCAGTATTCGGGGAACAGTACCCAGTCTGCCTCCCGCAACAGTTCTTTATGACGCAGAAACTGGTCTGGCTTGAGAACGGTGGTGTTGGGAAAGCCCAGGGTCCGGAAAATATCGAAGGAAACAAGGTGCATGGATACTGCGCACTCGAGGGTTGAATTGCGCGTATTTTATACAGGGCTGGGGTTCTGGCAAGCGGTATTTTCACTACCCGTTAATCACGAAAAAGCCTTGATCCTGCTACCCTTGAATCAAGCGAGGCAAAGGGACAGAGAGAATGCAGGGACTTGATCCCAGGGCACGGGCTATTCTGGCCGGGGTACGGAAAGATTTGCAGTCTGGTGCCACTCAGCTGGCACTGAATACCCTCGGCGAACTCTTGTCCTACCTGGACGAGGTCAGGCCGGATGTCAAGACCGTTTCCCGGCTGCTGGCAGAGCTCCGGGCTGCCCGCCCGAATATGATCGTGATTGGCAACGCCCTGGGCATGGTCGATCAGCGGTTGGCCAGAGATCCGCGTGCCGCGCGACAGGCTCTCCTGGACACACGGAATCAGTTACAGAACGCCACCACCACCATTGCCCGGTCCGCCCGCGAGCAATTGCCGACAGCCCCCGTGATTATGACCCACAGTGCCAGCTCTGTGGTCCTGGCGCTATTCCGGAGCATGGCCGAAGAACACCAGTCATTTTCTGTCATCTGTACCCAGAGCGGCCCGGGATTCGAGGGCCATTCCCTGGCCCGTGCCCTCGATGATCTCTCAGTACCCGTCATGCTGATTACCGATGCCCAGATGGGCCTGTTTGTCTCCGAGGCTGATGTGGTGGTCACTGGATGCGATACCTGGCTGTCCGACGGCTATTTCATCAACAAAAGCGGCACCCACCTGCTGGCCCTGGCAGCCCGGGCCGCCGGAAAGCCCTTCTGGGTTCTGGCCGACAGCTTCCGCAACAGCGACGCAGACTCCGGGGCGGTTGAACTCGAGGAAATGCCGGTAGACGAACTCAACGCCCCTGAAGGCAAATGGATAAGCCCCCGGAACGTCTACTTCGAGTTGGTGCCGCACTCGCTGGTCAGCCAACGGATCAGCGAGCAGGGCGTTTTTTCGTGCCCTGCTGGGCCTCGGCGGTGAAGGGATCTTCCGGCCAGGGGTGCTTGGGGTATCGGCCACGCATGTCCTTGCGTACCTCGGGATAGGCGTTGCGCCAGAAACTGGCCAGATCCGCGGTAACCGCCAGAGGCCGCTGGGCCGGTGACAGCAGATGGATCACCACCGGTACCCGCCCGCCGGCCACGGCCGGGGTTTCTGTCCAGCCGAACAGGGCCTGCAGCTTGGCCGCCAGAACCGGGCCATTGTCGGCGGTGTAGTCCAGGCGCACCCGTTGTCCGGTCGGTATCGTCAGGTGCGTTGGCGCCAGGGCTTGCAGCTGCTGCTGGGCCGGGTAGTCAAGCAGACTGTTCAGCGCCAGCAGCAGGTCAACCCTAACCAGATCGGACCAGCGATTCATGCCAACCAGAAAGGGCCCAAGCCACTGTTCCAGATTTTCCAGCAGGGAAGTATCGGTTGTGTCCGGCCAGCCATCTCTCGGGAAAGTTTCTGCGAGCAACCGCACGCGGGCCCGCCACTGGCGGCTGTCGTCATTCCAGGGGAGACTGTCCAGACCCTTTTTCCGGATGGCGTTGACCAGGCCCTGTTGGACCAGTTCCGGATCCACATGGGCAATCGGTGTTTCCTGCAGCACCAGCTCACCCAGTTTTCGCACGCGTCTCGCCACGATCCTGCCCTGGCTGTCGTCCCAGAGCGCCTCCTCGGACTCGTGAATGTGATCAGACAGGTCCAGTTCCAGATCCGGGATATCCACCGGAGCAGCCAGGTAAATGCTCGCTTCCCTGGCCCGACCGTCTAGCTCGGCCGCCACCAGCCAGTCGTTCCGGGCCAGGGGATCATCCTCTCTCAGCGCCGCGCCTTTGCCATTGCTGAGCTGATACCTTGGCGCCTTGCCGGGTCGCCGGCGGGCAATACGATCCGGATAGGCCAGGGCCAGCAACCGCCCAACCTCCGTCTCCGACGGTACCTGCGTGTCAGCCGGCTGCGATCCGGAAATCCGGCTGGCCGACTGGCGCACGGCCTTCAGCCGGGCGACATCCTGGGCGCGATCTCGTCGCTCCCCGTAGAACACTCGAACCCGCTCGTGCATATCTGCTCCGGCGCCGGGGCCAAGAAGGTCCCGCTCTTCGAGCAGGGCAGCCAGTGCAGCGGCAGGCCCTCCAAGCCCGACAGCGCTGGCTCTCAGCACCATATGGGCCAGGCGCGGGTGGATGCCCAGTGCACGGGCCGCTTTGCCGTGATCCGTGATCGCTCCGTCCGTATCGAGCATGTCCAGCCACTGCAGCAAGGTCACCGCCTGTCGCCAATGGGCCGCCGGGGGTTCGTCGATCCAGGCAACGGCCTTGGCCTCCCGGGCGCCCCACTGGGCCAACTCCAGGACCAGCGGCGCCAGATCAGCCTCCAGAATTTCCGGAGGCGTGTAATCGGCCAGTCCAAACTGTTCCGATTCGCTCCACAGTCGGTAACAGATTCCCGGCTCCACCCGACCAGCCCGGCCCTTGCGCTGCTCCGCGGAGGCTTTGGATACCCGGCCGGTCACCAATCGCGTCATGCCACTGTTGGGATCAAACACCGCCCGGCGCTGCTGGCCACTGTCGATAACCACCCGGACCCCCTCGATGGTCAGACTGGTTTCAGCAATGGCTGTGGCCAGCACGACCTTGCGTTTGCCCTCAGGCGGCGGTGAGATGGCCTGATCCTGCTGTTCCGATTTCAGGTTTCCGTAAAGCGGTGCGATCAATACATGGTCCGGAAGGTTTCCCCGGAGCTGCTGCGCAACCCGGCGGATCTCTCCGGCACCGGGCAGGAACACCAGCAGGGAACCGGCTTGGTCCCTCAAAGCGTCCTGGACCACCGTCGTTACCTGATCCACCACTCGGCTGTTGCGGGGCGCCGGTCGGTAAAGCACCTCTACCGGGAACGCCCGCCCCTCGCTGGTAATGACCGGGATGTCTCCCAGCACCCTGGCAATGGGTGCGGTATCCAGGGTGGCCGACATCACCAGCAGTCGTAGATCCTCCCGCAGGGCCTGCTGGGATTCCCGAACCAGGGCAAGACCAAGATCGGCCTGCAGCGAGCGCTCGTGGAATTCATCAAAGATGACCGCCGCGTAGTCCTCCAGCATCGGATCGGCCTGGATCAGTCGGGTCAGGATGCCCTCGGTCACCACTTCAATGCGGGTACCAGCAGACACCCGCGTGTCCAGCCGTGTGCGATAGCCGACGGTCTGGCCTGGGTTCTCGTCGAGTTGCCGCGCCATGAATCGCGCCGCAGACCGGGCCGCCAGGCGACGGGGTTCCAGCATCAGGATCTTGCCATCACCTCGCCAGGACGCATTCAGGAGAGCGAGGGGCACACGGGTGGTTTTGCCGGCACCTGGCGGGGCCTGCAGGAGTACAGTACTGGTTTGGTCCAGGGCTGCTTGCAGCTCTGGGAGAATGGCATCGATCGGGAGCATCGGTTCCGGGCTTTCAGGGCGTCAGGAGCTTACCCGGTCACGGTTGGCCTTCGCCCATTGATAGATCCGCTCGAAAGTCTCGGCCAGGTTGTGCGGATTATGGGGCGGCTGGATCACCGCAGCAAGTTCGCCATCGGGATTCAGCAGGGCGAAGTGGCCACTGTGATCCACCAACAACTCGCCGTCCACCTCCCGGTGCACAAATACCGCACTCAGGCTTTTGGCCAGTTCCCGAAGGGTCTCTAGATCACCGGTCAAACCGTGAAAGTTCTCACCGAAGAAATCAGTATAGGCTTTCAGCTTTTCCGGGGTGTCGTGTTCGGGATCCGCACTCACCAGCAGGTAATCCGGCTGGGGCAGTTCCTTCGAAAGCAGCTTGTCGGTCTGGCGCAGGTTGGCCATGGCCGCAGGGCAGATATCCGGGCAATTGGTGTAGCCGACGAACGCAAAAGTCCAGCGGCCCCTCAGGCTTTCCCGGGTGACCGTTTCACCGTTCTCATCCGTCAGCGTGAACTCTGCCAATTGCCGAGGCTGATCATAGACATAGGTATTGAACTCCGTCAGCTCAGGCGCCGGAATCGGTTCCTCGTTGCCCACCAGGAACACCTGTCGTCCGACAACCAGTCCAAAGATCAGAACGACGATTAACAGCAGGAAAAACAGAGTGAGGCGAATAGAGCTGGAAGTTTTCATGGACCGTCCAATTCAAAGGTCAGATAAGCGGGCTGGGATGGCTTTCCGAAACCGTGCGGAGCCAGGGATGGCGGAGCCGAGCGTACACGGACGTATTCACAGCGTGTTTCGGAAAGCCATCCCAGCCTGCGTCAACTCTCTGACTCAGAAGAATACAAAATGATCCACAAGCAATACCACAAACAGAGCCATGAGGTAAGTGATGGAATACTTGAAGGTATTCAGGGCTACCCGCCGGTCATCACCCTTCAACAGCCGCACAGCGTACTGCAGGAAGCGCAGGCCAAGGGCGAGGGCGCCCACCAGGTAAATTCCGCCGGACATGCCCGTGACAAAAGGTAGCAGGCTGACCGCCAGCAACATCAGCGTGTAAAGCAGAATGTGCAGCTCGGTGAACTTGTTGCCATGGGTGACCGGCAGCATGGGAATGCCCGCCTTGGCGTACTCTTCCTTGCGGTGGATGGCCAGTGCCCAGAAATGCGGCGGAGTCCAGGCAAAGATGATCAGCACCAGCAGCAGGGCATGGCCCTCGACCTGGCCGGTGACGGCGGTCCAGCCCAGCAGCGGCGGCATGGCACCGGCCAGCCCCCCGATAGTGATGTTCTGGGGCGTGGCCCGCTTGAGAAACAGGGTATAGACACCGGCATAACCGACCAGGGAAGCCAGGGTCAACCAGGCAGTGAGGTGGTTCACCTGCCACATGAGCACCGCCATGCCCACGCTGGCGAGAATGGCCGCAAACAGGAAGGCGTCCATGGGGGCAATCTTGCCGGTGGCTACCGGCCGCTTGCGGGTCCGGGCCATAACCGTGTCGATTTTCTGGTCCACCACATGGTTGACCACCGCGGCCGCGCCCGCCAGAAGGGCAATACCCAGATTACCCCATATCAACACGCCCCAACCGGGCACGCCCGGCGCGGCCAGCAGCATGCCGATCACCGAGGTGAGGATCATCAGCGCGACCACCCTGGGCTTGGTCAGCTCCAGATAGTCACGCCAGGAAATGGATGTGTTGGAATCGCTCGCAATAGCCTGGGCCGGCAGTGCTTCCACTTGCTCGCTCATGCCGTAACCTCCTGGTTCATTGTTGTTGTATGTGGTGCCTTGGCGCTATGTGGCTTCGGTAACAATTGATGCTGCCAGATCAGGTGAATCACCGACAACAAAAGTCCCGCTCCCATGGCGTTGTGGGCCACGGCGATGGACAGGGGAATATGGAAGATGACATTGGCCAGCCCCAACAGGATCTGGGCACTCAAGACAACGGCCACCAGCTTGATGGCGGGGTCCAGTCCCGTATCCCCGCGTCGCCGCCACATCAGTGCCAGCAATGCCGTGAAATAGACCAGCACCACCATGGCACCGAGCCTGTGGGTAACATGGATGGCAACCCGCCCGTCTGCCGTGAGCTGGCCACCGAGATAGTTGGGGCCTACGTGCTGGGTGACATCAAAGCCGTGGCGGAAATCCATACCCTCGGGCCACCACTGTCCCTGGCAGGTGGGCAGGTCGGTACAGGCAACGGCCGCGTAATTGGCCGCTGTCCAGGCTCCCAGCGCAATCTGCATTACCACCAGGAACAGTCCGCCATACAGCCAGGGGCGGAAACCCGCCAATGCAGTCGTTGGCGGTGGCTCCTGATCCCGTTTTTGCCTGGCCTGCCGTCGCAATCGAAAAGTCAGCAGGGTCAACAAGCTCAGCGTGGTAAAGCCACCAAGAAGATGCAGTGCCACCACTTGCGGCCATAATTTCAGGGTCACCGTCCACATGCCAAAGGCGCCTTGCAGGATGATAAATCCGGCAATAAACAACGGCAGCTTCACAGGAACACCTTCTCGCCGGTGGCGAACGGCATAGCCCGCCAACCCGAAAACCACCAGTCCCAGGGTTCCGGCGGCGTAGCGATGGATCATTTCGGGCCAGCCTTTATGCACATCCACCGGCGTATCGGGAAAACGCGCATTCGCGATAGCAATGTTCGATTCGCTCTGGGGCACCGTGAGAAAACCGTAGCACCCCGGCCAGTCAGGACACCCGAGCCCCGCGTGCACCAGGCGGGTCCAGGCACCCAGCATGATCACGACAACCGCCAGTAAAACGGCAAAGGTTGCCCACTTTGCCATCTTGTGGGCTGCCGTGGATGGGGAAACAGGTGACTGATTCAAGGCTGACTCTCCGCTCTGGCCATTAACCGATCTGCGACAGTTTGAGCAGGTGTTTCAGGTCCTCCAGCATATCCTTGCCGGTGTGCTCGGAACCGTAATGCATCATCACGTTGCCAAACGGATCAACCAGCAGGATGCGGGGCTCGGCTTCAGGGTTGATGCCGGGTGGCCAGTTGGGCTGGGTACCGGCCGCAGGCACGAGACGTTCCATGGAGCTGTATTCGGAAGACCACCGCGCCTGGAGATCCGAAGGTACACTGCCGAGTGCCGCTGCCCGGGAGACGCGATTGGCGTTCTTGCCGAGGGCAATATTCACCTGCCGGGCCAGGTAGAGCAGTTCTTCACACTGGCTGCCACACTGTCCAGCGGACACGATCATCAGCCAGTCCGGGTCAGCTTTATCCGGACCGAAGCGCTCCGCCAGCGGTGTGCCGGAAGCCGTTTCAAGGTTGAGTGTCGATACCGGCGCCACGGGCTGGAGCAGAACGCCGTTGTTGGTGTGACCCGCCGGGTTCAACCAGCCGGTGTAGAACATGATGGTTGCGACAATCATGGGCCCAAAACCGAGCGCAAACAGCAGGAACGCTGTGCGGCGGCCCCGACGGGCCTGTTCCGGGGTTGGCCCTTCGTTCTTTTCCTGGTCGGATATCCGGTTAGCCATTGTCATTGTCATTATTGGCTCCTGTCTTTCGATAACTCGCCACTACCGTCAATATAGTCAGCGCCACGGCCAGCGCAAACCACTGCGTGGCATATCCGTAATGGGTTTGTGGTCCCATCATGTCTGGCTCCCAATCCGCCTGGTAAGCCCCCGGCTGGCGCTCCCCTGAAAGTCGTACGATTTTGCCGGGAAGTTCCGGGATCTCCTGCCGCGCAGCCCGCTCAGAGAGACTTTGTACCCGCCGGGGCCATTGACCCTCTGCCTCCGGCTGATCCATCAGGACTGGGGGTACCGGGTAGTCGCTGATCCGGCCTTCCAGCGTGAAAATGCCTTCAGGCGTTGCCAGTTCCGGAAGCTGGTCCCGGGTGCGCGGTGCCGGAACCCAACCGCGATTAACCACCACCGGCGGCCCTTCCAGAGGACGAAACTCTGTCAGGACTTCATAACCCGGGATGCCATCACGGGTCCGGTTGTCCAGCAGCCAGTTTCGGCTTCCGTACATACCCGTCAGTGTCAGAGGCCGACCACGGGTCAGATCACCGGACACCATGTCCTGCCAGGCCCGGCTTTCAGCTTCCTGCTGCCACTGGTTCAGCAGAAGCTGTTTTTCTTCCGCCCGATTCAGCTGCCAGACACCGAGGCCTATAAGTATGGGCAGGAAGACGCCGCTGAAGACCAGCAACCGCCAGTCAAACTGCCATTGACGGTGTTGGCCCTGCGAATCAGACATGCTCTGCTATAGTGACCTCAGCAAGACCGGAACCTTTTCCGCCCCATACATTCACAACACCCATAGAAACAGGAGCTCTCATGCTCAAGGCCGTAATCGTTTTTCTGATGCTTGCCGTTGTGGTGAGCCTGTTCAGTGGCCTGTTCTTTCTTATCAAGGATGGCGGCAAAACCCATCGGGTCGTGAACTCTCTGGCGGTGCGGGTCGCGCTTAGCATACTGCTCCTGGCGATCATTCTGATCGCGCTTTGGCAGGGCGCCCTGACACTTAACCCGACGCCCTGATCCTTGAACCTCAAATAATGTAAACAAAAACAAACAGGCCAAGCCAGACAACATCCACGAAGTGCCAGTACCAGGCCGCCGCCTCAAAGCCAAAATGCTTCTCGGCCGTAAAGTGTCCCTTGTTGATGCGTACAAGCATGATGATCAGCATCAACGAACCCAGCATCACATGGGCGCCATGGAAGCCCGTCAGCATGAAGAATGTGCTGCCGTATATGCCGGAACTGAGGGTCAGATCCAGATCCTGATAGGCGTGCATGTACTCGTAGCCCTGTACGAACAGGAAGACCAGTGCAAGAGCAATGGTTATCGCCAGCCAGAGCTTGGTTTTCGCCCGGTTACCCACTTTCAGGGCATGGTGAGCCACCGTAATCGTGAATGACGAGGTGACCAGCAGAATGGTGTTCATCAACGGCAGGCCCCAGGCGCTAATGACTTCCTTGGGGCCAGGGTAGGCTTCAGGATTGGGGTTGTTGATCAGTGGCCAGTTGGCCGAAAACCCCTCCCACAACATGTTCGTGCTGCCTTTGTCGCCCTCACCGCCAAGCCAGGGCACAACGAACACGCGAACGTAGAAGAGGGCGCCGAAAAACGCCGCAAAAAACATTACCTCTGAGAAGATGAACCAACTCATGCCCCAGCGGAACGAGCGGTCCATCTGTTCGCTGTACAACCCAGCCCGGCTCTCTTTAATGACGTTTCCGAACCAGCCAAACAGCATATACGCCATGATCAGGGCGCCAATCAGGAACATGATCCAGGCGCCTGTCGTGCTCTCACCCTGCTTGCCATTGACCATGATGGCGGCCACCCCGTAGAGGGTCACCCCAAGGCCAACGGTCGCTATGATGGGCCACTTGCTTTGTTCCGGAACGTAATAGGTCTGGTTTTCCGCCATGACAGTCTCCGATGGCTTATCCGTTATCGTTTGTTGTTGTGTCTTTCCGGGAAGTTTGCGTTACCGCCGGCTGCTTGCCCTGGTCATACAGCGTGTAGGACAGCGTGAGCTTGGTGATGTGCTCGGGCAGGTCCTTGTCGACGATGAAAATGAGCGGCATTTCGGTGCTTTCACCGGCCTCAAGCGGTTGCTGGTTGAAGCAGAAGCACTCGGTCTTGTGGAAGTACAGTGTGCCTTCCGAAGGTGCCAGGCTTGGGACCGCCTGCCCGACCATGGCCTCGGTTGTCGGATTTTCCGCATAGAAGTTCACCGTGGTCGGCTCCCCGGGATGCACCTCCACGGAACGCACGACCGGGCGAAACTTCCAGGTCATCCCCGGGCCATTGGACGCAAGAAACTGGACTTTCACCGTGCGGGTCATATCCGCTTCGGCCACCTCGGTGGACTCGTACCGGCCACCGGTCTTGCCGTTGATCCCGGTAATCTCGCAGAACACGTCGTACAGGGGCACCATGGCAAACCCGAAGGCAAACATGCCGACAACGCCGGCCAGGCACCAGCCCACCACCCGGGCATTGCCCCGGGGTGCGCCTGAGTTGTTCACCTGTTGGTCTGTCATGGGCCCGCGCTCCGGTTACTTCACTTCCGGGGGAGTGGCAAACGTGTGGTATGGCGCCGGTGAGGACACAGTCCACTCAAGGCCTTCAGCGCCATCCCAGGGCTTGGCAGGAGCCTCCTTGCCACCCTTGATGCACTTGACCACGATCAACAGGAACAACAGCTGTGTGGCACCGAACATGAAGGCACCAACGCTGGAAACCATGTTGAAGTCCGCAAACTGGAGTGCGTAGTCGGGAATACGGCGCGGCATGCCCGCCAGGCCCAGGAAGTGCATCGGGAAGAAGGCCAGGTTCATACCGATAAACGACAGCCAGAAATGGGTCTTGGCCAGGGTTTCGTCATACATGTGGCCGGTCCACTTGGGCAGCCAGAAGTAGGCGGAAGCAAAGATCCCGAAGATCGCACCCGGTACCAGTACATAGTGGAAGTGGGCAACCACGAAGTAGGTATCGTGGTACTGGAAGTCAGCCGGCGCGATGGCCAGCATCAGGCCGGAGAAACCACCGATGGTGAACAGGATCACGAAGGCCACCGCAAACAGCATGGGCGCCTCAAAGGTAAGAGAACCCCGGAACATGGTGGCCACCCAGTTGAACACCTTCACCCCGGTCGGTACCGCAATCAGCATGGTGGCGTACATGAAGAACAGCTGACCCACGATGGGAATACCCACGGTGAACATATGGTGCGCCCAGACCACGAAGGAAAGCAGGGCGATGGCGCCCACCGCATAGACCATGGAGGCGTAGCCAAACAGCGGCTTTCGGGAGAACGCCGGGATTATGTGGGAAACCGCCCCGAAGGCCGGCAGGATCATGATGTACACCTCGGGATGCCCGAAGAACCAGAACACATGCTGGAACAGCACCGGGTCACCGCCGCCGGAGGCGTCAAAGAAGCTGGTGCCAAAGTTGATGTCCATCAGCATCATGGTGACCACCCCGGCCAGTACCGGCATTACGGCGATCAACAGGAACGCGGTGATCAGCCAGGTCCAGACGAACAGGGGCATTTTCATCAGGGTCATGCCCGGCGCCCGCAGGTTCAGGATGGTGGCGATCACGTTGATGGCGCCCATGATCGAGGAAATACCCATGATATGGACGGCAAAAATGAAGAAGGTGGTACTGGGCGGCCCATAGGTCGTCGACAGGGGCGCGTAGAAGGTCCAGCCGAAGTTGGGCGCACCACCTTCCATGAACAGCGTGGAGACCAGGATCAGGAAGGCGCAGGGCAGCAGCCAGAAGCTCCAGTTGTTCATCCGCGGCAGTGCCATGTCGGGCGCCCCGATCATCAGAGGCAACATCCAGTTGGCCAGGCCCACAAAGGCCGGCATGACCGCACCGAAGACCATGATCAGGCCATGCATGGTGGTCATCTGGTTGAAGAACTCGGGCTGCACAATCTGCAGACCGGGCTGGAACAGCTCTGCCCGAATGACCATGGCCATGGTTCCGCCCAGAAGGAACATGGCGAAACTGAATATCAGGTACATGGTCCCGATATCCTTGTGGTTCGTGGTCAGCAGCCAGCGGCTGATGCCTTTGGCCGGGCCGTGATGATGATCCTGGGCGTGGGTATCTGCAACCGCACTCATGAAAACCCCCGTTACCGCCATTTATTGTGGCTGGTGATATCTGTTATCTGGCGATGATTACTGCTGGTTCTTGTAATCAAAAATTTCTTTCGGAGTGACCATTTCACCGGTGTTGTTACCCCAGGCGTTCCGCTCGTAGGTAATCACCGCCGCCAGGTCCACTTCGCTCAGCTGGTTGCCGAAAGCCTGCATTGACGTTCCGGACTTGCCGTTCACCACAATGTCGATGTGGGCCGCCATGTCCTGGGTTGCAATAGGGCTGCCCTTCAGCGCGGGGAAGGCCGGCGGAGCACCGCTGCCATCCGCCTGGTGACAGGCGGCGCAGGCGGTCTGGTAGGCTTTTTCGCCGCGCTCCATCAGCTCGGCCATGGTCCAGTCTTTCTGGGTCAGCTGGCGTTCACGTTCGGCCGCTTCTTTCTTTTCGGCAACCCAGGCGTTGTACTCCTCCTCGGGAACCGCCTCGACAACGACCGGCATGAAGCCATGGTCCTTGCCGCAAAGCTCGGTGCACTGACCGCGATAGATACCGGGCTCGTCCACACGGGTCCAGGTCTCGTTGATAAAGCCGGGAATGGCATCCTTCTTGACGCCGAAATCCGGCACCCACCAGGAGTGGATAACATCGTTGGCCGTCAACAGGAAGCGCACCTTCTTGCCCACCGGAATCACCAGCGGGTTGTCCACCTCCAGCAGGTAATTCTCGCCCTTGGCCTGACGGTTCTCGATCTGATCCCGTGGTGTGGAGAGGTTGGAGAAGTAGCCAAAATCCTCATTAATGTATTCGTATTGCCACTTCCACTGATAGCCGGTGACCTTGATATCCACTTCCGATTCCGTGGTGTCATACATATCGACCAGGGTCGCCGTGGCAGGAATCGCCATAACAACCAGAATGACAAAAGGTATGATGGTCCAGAGAATCTCGACCAGGGTATTTTCGTGGAAGTTGGCCGGTTTGGCGCCCTGGGATTTTCGATGGGCAAAAATAGACCAGAACATGACTCCGAAAACCACGACGCCAATGACGACGCAGATCCAGAGTATGGTCATGTGAAGGCTGAAAATTTCATTACTGGTGCCGGTCACCCCCGGGGTCATGTTCAGTGTCCAGTCCGCCATGGACCAGGCGGGGAACATCAGACCGCCTAAAAGGGCACCTGCCCGCTGAGCGTGCACGCGCATACTGTGTCTCCACAGAGTGTTATTCTTGTCGGATTTTGCGTTATCCCACCGGTATCACTGGCGCTCGCATACACCAGAAAAACCAGAGTGGAAGCCTGCTTACGGATACCTCAGATTCGAGTATAGACACAGATCAAAAAAAGACTAAAAAATCGGCTAAATCCAAAAAAGCTAACCACGGAATTTTAAGACTTAAAAAGAATATGACTTTTAACCTCCCGGCGACCGACCGGCGACTATGGGCTTTGGCCTGGCCGTTGATGCTCACCAATCTCACTGTGCCTCTGCTGGGACTGGTGGACACTGCCGTGCTCGGGCATCTGGAAAGCCCCGAATATCTGGGCGCCGTTGCCGTGGGCGCCAATCTGTTCAGCATCCTGTACTGGACCTTTGGCTTCATGCGGATGGGCACGACCGGCCTGGCGGCCCAGGCATGGGGCAAGCGCGACAGCTTCAGCCAGGTGGCTCTACTGCTGCGCTCGGTCTTGCTGGCAACGGGGATTGGCGTGCTGCTGATTCTGTGTCACCAGCCGCTGATCCAGACAGGTCTGACCCTTATGAATCCCAGTCAGGGCGTTACCGAGCTGGCGGCCGAGTATGCAGCTATCCGGATCTGGAGCGCGCCGGCCGTTCTGTGCCAGTACACGCTGGTTGGCTGGCTGATCGGCACCCAGTTTCCCCGGGGCCCCATGATCATGCTGATTGCCGCCAACGGCCTGAACATCGTGCTGGATATACTCTTCGTTACCGTGCTGGGCTGGAACAGCAGAGGCGTGGCCATCGCCACGGTGATTGCCGAGTACGGTGCCGCCACGATCGGATTCCTGATCGTGTTGAGTCGGATGCCTGAAGGCCAGACACTCACCCGCGCCCTGTTCGGCAAACTGGAGGATTACCTGAAGATCCTCCGGGTGAATCGCTACATCATGGTTCGCACCATCGCCCTGTTGCTGGTGCTGGCATTCTTTACCGCCCAGGGTGCCCGCCAGGGCGACACCATCCTGGCGGCAAACGCGGTTCTGATCACCTTTCTGCTACTCATATCGAACGCCCTGGACGGTTTCGCCAATGCCGCCGAGGCGCTGATTGGCGAAGCCGTGGGAAAAGGCAGCCGACGCCAGTTCCGGGTGGTCTTCCGCAGTGCCCTGAGATGGTCACTCTGGGGCGCCCTGTTGCTCACCATTGTTTTTGTGGCCGGCGGACATTGGCTGATCTCGCTGCTTACCGGTATCGAAGAGGTCAGAGCCACCGCCTGGCGTTACCTGCCCTGGTTATGGCTGCTACCGTTTGCCGCAGTCTGGGGTTTCCTTCTGGACGGGGTGTTCATCGGAGCCACCCGGACCCGGGACATGCAGAACACCATGCTGTTCTCGGCCCTGGCCGTGTTTGCACCGGCGTGGTGGCTGACCACAGGCTGGGGCAATCACGGGCTCTGGTTCGCGCTGATTTCCCTGATGGTGGCGCGGGCCGTGAGCATGGGCTGGCTCTGCTGGTCCCACACCCGTCATGGCCGGTGGTTCGAGAGCCAGTGACGCAGATTCAATCTGTAACATTACGGCCGTGTATTTTCGCAATGGCGGAAAAGCAGGTGGAAAAATCTCGGCTACACTTGTCTGGACAGGCAGGCACGTTGTGGTAGCCAGCCCTCCTCTCCTGCCCGGGAACTCGTTGCTATCAGTTGCTAACAACGGGAGGCGCCTTGCGACCTCAATTCGTTCAGACATCGGCATCTCCTGAAATGACACCACAGGTAGTCCTAGAGATTATTGACCAGGCGCGGCGCAAGGAGGCCCGCTCCGGAACCTTCCTCCGGCAACTCCACGAAAAGGTTGCCGCGCTGCCGTCTGCGGTCACTATCGAGGGCTACCAACCCGCCACCTGCCTGTTCCAGTTTGTGGTTGAATACATCGAAATGGCTCCACGTCTGATCGAGTGCGTGGAGGCCTGTGCCCGTGAAGCGGGCAAAGCCGATCTGTTCGAACCATTCGTGAATGCCGCGATCCGGTATTTCACCCAGCCGTCGGCACTTCTTGTTCGCTATGACGGTCTCGATGGCCTGCTGATTCGTGCCTATCTATGCCATCGGCTGATGGAAGAGATGTACGAAAACAACCGGTGCACGAGAGCCAGCGAAATCGTGGATATAGAGGCAACTCGTGCTAACCTGCTGGCCCATCAGCTGATAGGCGAGCCCTTTGCCAATGAGCTGGACGACTCCATCACCGTAACCGTGTTGCAGATAGCAGGCACGCCGGACTACTACGAACTGAACCTCGACCCGTTTGTCGAGCAAGTGAACAACGCCGCCTGGGACTGGATGCGGCATTACTGGGAAAATCTGTTGGTAAGGAATCACATTCGATTTTCCCTCGGTTCCGGCCTGGCCTGACAGGTTCAGAGGTTTAATGAGAGTATCAGCGATTGCAGTAGTGGCGGGCCTGTTGATGTCTGCCATGGCGGTGGCAGCCAACGCGTACGAGCTGTCCCTGACCGTCACCCTGGATGGCAGCACCGAGCCCGTGGCCAATGCCGTGGTTTCCATAAAAGACGGGCGCAAGCCCGAGCCGCTTTCCACCGAAATTTACCAGCAGGATCGCGCCTTCCATCCGCAGGTTCTGGTGGTCCCCGTCGGCTCAAGCGTGGATTTTCCGAACCGCGACAACACCCAGCATCACGTCTATTCGTTCTCGCCGGCCAAAACCTTCAACATCGAACTCTACGCTGACCGTCCGGCAGCGCCCATCGTTTTCGATGAACCAGGCATTGTTGAACTGGGGTGCAACATTCACGATCACATGCAGGGCTTTGTGGTGGTCACCGATACCGCCGCCACAGGGCGGACGGATTCCTCTGGCAAGGTCACCCTGTCCATCGCACCTCAGAGTACCGAAGGCGGGCAGAACAAGGTGGCAATTGATATCTGGCACCCACGATTGCCAGATAACACCCGCCCGGTCACCCGCGAGATCGAACTTGGCACCGGGCGGGCAATGGTAACCCTCAACCTTGAGCCCGAACCTGCCGCAGAAAGTTCACTGGACCGTCTTCAGCAACGCTTCCGGGAGCTTTGATGGGTTTGGCGTCTCGTCTCGGATTCCGCGGCCGACTGATTGCCGCCATGATTTCACTGGTGGCCCTGGTCAGTCTGGTGATCGTGGCCCTGCTGATGGTGTACCTGTTCGAGGATGAAAAAAGCCGGGCCCTCGAGCAACTGGCCATCGGTGAGCGGCTGACCAACGAAGTCATTGACCGGCGCACCGAGCTGGAACTGTCCCGGCTCAGCGTCGTGGTTCAGGATTTCGGCTTTCGCTCCGCCATTGCCAGCCGCGACCCGGCAACCATCGACAGCGCCCTGGAAAACCACAGCGGCAGGGTGGGCGCCGACTTTGCACTCTTGCTCGACAGTCAGGGGGAACCCCTGGCCTCAACCCTGCAACGACCTTTTCCTGAAATAGCTTCGGAACAGCTGGTAAACGCCCGCCGCAACGGTTTTACCCGGGCACTGAGGGCCATTGACGGCCGGGGCTTTGAGGTTCTGGTAATCCCGATCGAGGCGCCCGGTCTGCGGGCCTGGCTGGTTACCGGTTTCGCCATGGACCAAGCCCTGGCCGAAGTAATCGCCCGGCTCAGTGGGACTTCGGTGATTTTCCGGGCAAGATCGGACCAGACAGGCAGCCTGAGCAGTTTTGCTGCCACCACCCGTATCGATGACAACCTGGAACAGGAACTCGCCGGCGCCTCCGGTGGCGCCAATTTTATCGAAAGCGCCGGCTATTTCACCCGCATTATCAACCTGGGCAAATCCGAGCCCGCCGCCATTCAGGCGGTGCTGCTGATCAGTCGTGATGCCACGCTCCAGAACTACTACCAACGGGCGGTGGAGATTTCCCTGCTGGTGACCGCCATCCTGATTTTCGCCATTCTGCTTGCGCTGGTTATTGCCCGGAACCTCGGGCGCCCGGTGTTGCAACTGGCAAGCTACGCACGGGCCATCGGCGAGGGTACTACGCCCCAGGCACCGGCAATCCGGGCTGGCGGCGAACTGACCCAGCTCCGAAACGCCCTGCGCGATATGCTGTCTGGCCTTCGGGAACGGGAAGCCCAGATCCGGTATGCAGCAACCCATGATGATGTCACCGGGCTGAAGAACCGTAACGCCCTGATGCAGGAGGCCGCCGACCTTTTTGATAGCCGCGGCCGGGGCACCCTGGTGGGCATCCGGCTGAACGACCTCTCCGACATCAACGATACCCTGGGTCTGGAGTTCGGTGACAAAGTCCTGATTGGCATTGCCAGGCGACTACAGCAGGCACTCCCGGATGCCCGTATCCTCGCCCGCACCGGCGGTGGGGAGTTCCTGGCCCTGATTCCTTCACTGCCACCAAGGGAGGGCAACCACAGGATCCGGGAACTTCACGACCTTATCGAATCCCCGTTGCAGGTGGACCAGACTCCCTTCTCCCTCCGGGTCACCGTCGTCACCATGGAACTGCCGGAAGATGCCTCTGATACCGATGCCCTACGACGGAGGCTCAACCTTACCTTCGAGCAGGCCGAGGCCCACCCCGAAGCCTTCACCCGCTACAAGCCCGGGCAGGATGAAAGTCATCTCCGGGAACTGAAGCTGGTTACCGATCTGCACACCGCAATCCTGGATAACGGCTTGCACATGAACTACCAGCCCAAACTGAACAGCCAGACCGGCGAGCTGGTGCAGGTGGAGGCCCTGGTGCGATGGGTTCACCCCGAGCTGGGTTTTATCTCCCCGGAAGAGTTCATCTTTCTTGCCGAACAGTCCGGGCAGATCCACGATCTGACAGCCCATATCCTCCAGCGGGTGGCCAGCGATGCCCGGCGATGGCATGAGCAGGGTGTTGACGCAGGGGTGGCCATCAACCTGTCCGCCATGGACCTCACCTGGTCCGCTCTGACCAGACATATCGAGGAAACCTTTCACGACTGGCATCACGGCCTGGAGCAGGTCACTCTGGAAGTCACTGAAAGTGCCCTGATGGAAGATCCTGAAGAAGCCATGGCCACCCTGAACCGGCTCCGGGAGCTGGGCGTGACCTTGTCGGTAGACGATTTCGGTACCGGTTATTCCTCGTTGTCCCAGTTGCGCAAGCTTCCGGTACAGGAGCTGAAAATCGACAAATCGTTCGTACTGAGACTGGATTCCGAGCCCCAGGACCAGTTGATCGTGAAGTCCACCATCGATATGGCCCACGGCCTGGGGCTGAAAGTCGTGGCCGAAGGCATCGAGAACCTGGAGGCCTGGCGCCTTCTTCAAAACTGGGGCTGCAACCTGGGCCAGGGCTTTTATCTGAGCCGTCCGGTCGCACCGGAGGACCTGCCGGAGACAGCCCGTTCCCTGGCTGACCGCCGCAACGAATTGACCCAAACCAACCCGGAGTATTCAGAATGACAGCTAGACGTCTGATGGCCCTATCCCTGGCGCTGCTGATAGCACCCGCCGCCATGGCCGACATCGGCAGCCGGATCTGGGCCACAGGAGGCGTTACTACCATAGAGGGCAGTGCCGGCGGCGGCCTGGTGCCCTGGGCCCTGCTGGGAAGTTACGCCAGCGACGAAGAGTGGGGCGGCACCCTGGCCCTGAGCCGGGCCGAAGTGGACGATTACTCGCTTTCGGTGACCGGCGCCGGGCTGAACTGGAATAACCGTCTGGAAATCACGATCGCCCGCCAGACCCTGGATCTGGACAGCCTGGTGTTTACCCTCAAAGACGGCTTCGGCCTTGAGCAGGACGAACTGAACCAGGACATTTTTGGCGCCAAGGTGCGGCTCGCCGGTGATGTGCTTTACACTCCCTGGGGCCAGTGGTCTGCGGGCATTCAGTACAAGCGCCAGCGGGATTTCACCGTGCCCTCGGCAATCGGCGCCCGGGATGACAGTGGCACCGATGTTTATGTCAGTGGCAGCAAGCTGTTCTTCGCCGCGGTAATGGAGCGCAACCTGCTGGTTAACCTGACCGCGCGGGCAACACGGGCCAATCAGGGCGGGCTGCTGGGCTTTGGCGGTGACCGAAACAACAGCCATGAGCTGATGATGGAGGGCAGCGTCGGGCTTTTCCTCAACCGTCAGTGGCTGGTGGGCGCCGAATACCGGCAGAAACCGGACAATCTCGGCTTTGCCGTCGAGGATGACTGGTGGGATGTGTTCGTCGCCTGGGTTCCGGACCGCCGCCTGGCGGTCACCGGCGCTCTGGTCAACCTGGGTGACGTGGCCACGCTGGAAGATCAGCAAGGTCTGTATCTTTCGCTGCAGGGGAGTTTCTGATCATGGCAAAACGGAACCTCAAGCTTCTGATCACCAGCCTGCTGCTCGGGGTGGCAATGATTCTGGGCGGCTGCCAGAGTATGAGCAGCCAACCTGATGCATCCCTGTATCAGCAACTGGGTGAACGGGAAGGCATCGCCAACGTGGTGGAAGACCTGCTGTACCTGATCGTCGAGGACGATCGCATCAACCAGCAGTTTAAGGGCATGGATGTGGCCCAGTTCCACCACAACCTGACGGACCAGCTGTGCGAACTCAGTGGTGGGCCCTGCACCTACACCGGACGGGAGATGCGCGAACTCCACGCCGACATGGCCATCACCGACACCCAGTTCAATGCCCTGGCCGAGAACCTGATCCTGGCGATGGAACAGAACGACATTCCCACGGGCGCCCAGAACCGGCTGATCAAGCAGCTGCTGCCGCTGTACCCTGACATTCGCAATCTATAAACGGAGAACCATACCTTGCTCGAAAACGCTGATCTGGGAAAACTGATTATCCGCCTGACCCTGGGTGGCCTGATGCTGTTCCATGGCATAGCGAAACTGCTCAACGGCATCGGTTTTATTGAAGGCGAGCTGGCCAGCCACGGGCTGCCGACCTTCCTGGCCTACGGCGTGTATGTGGGCGAAATAATTGCGCCGCTGATGGTCATCCTTGGCTATCAGACCCGGATCGGTGCGTTGCTGATTATTTTCAACATGCTCTTTGCCATCATCCTGGTTCATGGCAACGAACTCCTCAGCCTTGGACGCAGCGGCGGCTGGGCGCTGGAGCTGCAGGGCTTCTTCCTGTTTACGGCGGTGGCAGTGATCTTCCTCGGACCGGGGCGGTACAAGCTGAAGAACTGAAAAATCCGGGGGACTTCAGGTGCCGGGCACAGTCGCTGGCCTGAAGTCCCTGGCCACCATAACCCGGTTACGGCCGGACTCCTTGGCGGCGTACAGTGCCTCATCGGCCTGACGGATCAGCTCCTGGGGCTCCATGTCCGAGTCTGGTACCAGGCAGGCAACGCCCACGCTGATGGTAAGGCTGACTGGCGCCACCCCCTCGCCGGCATGGACCTGGGCACGGGCCACCGCCAGACGCACTCGCTCGGCAACCCGAACCGCACCCTCTTCCGGCGTCGCCGGCAGCAGGATGCTGAATTCCTCGCCGCCGTAGCGAGCCAGCAGATCGCCGGACCGCTGGACTTCTGCGGCGCAAAGAGCGGCGACCTCGGTCAGACAATCGTCGCCAACCAGGTGCCCCAGCTCATCGTTTACCCGCTTGAAGTGATCAATATCCAGTAGCAACAGGCTCAGCGGATGACCGTGTCGCTGGGCCCGCTTCCATTCATCCTGCAGTTTTTCATCAAACCGTCGACGGTTAGCCACGTGGGTCAGCCCGTCGGTGAGGCTGATTGCCCTGAGCTGCTCGTTGGCCCGTTCCAGTTCGTCGGTACGCTCCTGAACCCGCAGCTCTAGAGTCAGGTTGGCCTGCTGCTGGATTGCCAGCGCCTGTTCCTGCGCCTCATGGCGTTTGCGACGCTCGAGATTGATCCGATAGGCAAGGGCAAAGGACAGCAGAACGACCTCCAGCGCCACGCCGATTTGAGGCATGAACTCGGTGAGGAAGCTGCGAGGCATGAAACCGAGTTTGCTGACCGCCAGAATCAGGTGGCCAATCAAAAGCGGCGTCCAGGCCAACACGTAGAAGCCGCCAAGAACCTGGCCCTTGCGCCAGACCAGAAAACCGATGAGCCAGGCCGCTGGCGTAACCACTGCCGCAATGCCGCTAACCAGCACGATACCCGTCTGATAGCTGCCAAACAGACCGAAAACGAGGCAGGCAAATACCACTGTCAGAACCCACTGCAGGAACCGGTAGCTTTTCAGGCTGTAATGCCGAATGTTCAGGAAACGTATGGCGAAAATAATGGCGGAGAAGAGGGCAGCACAGATAACCGGAATGGTGAAATACTGGTTGATACCAGGGGCATTTGGCCAAAGCCACTGGAACAGCAGGCCATTGAAGTTGAGCTGAACCAGCCCGGTGAACACTACGGTCAACACGTACCAGAGGTAGGTGGAGTGGCGCACGATGACGAACAGAAAGAGATTATAGAGCGCCATCGCAATGATGATGCCCAGAAACATCGTCTGCCACCCGTAGGAAAACTGCTCATTGGCGAGGAATTCGGCCGAGGGTGTCACTTCGACCGGAATCTGGACGGATCCGAGCGTTTTTACCCGAACGAAAGCCGTGACCGGCTCGGTATTCGACGGCACCAGGAAGACAAAGTTGCGATGGTGGATCGGGCGACTCTTGAACGGCAGGGTGTCACCGGTATGGTGGGTCTGGATCAGCTCACCATTGAGCACCCAGTGCACAGACACCTCATCCAGCAACGGATAGCCGATCTCCATCACCCGGTTCGCAGGTTCTGGGGGAATCTCGATTTTTAGCCAGAAACTGCCATCGCTGAAACCGCGATTGAACACCTCGCTGGAGCCGGATCTCTGCCACTCGCTGGGCGGCAGGGCGCGAACGTCTTCCAGTGCCAATTCATCAGCGGGCGCTTCCAGCCAGTCGAATGCAACGGGAGCGGCCTGAACAGGCACGCTGGCCAGACATGCCAGCGAGAATACAATGAGAAGGACGCAGTATAACTGCCGCACCATAGCTGTTTCCGGTTTCCGGGCCCGTCCTGGTGTTCTACACTTTCAGGCCCTGACTGAGTCGTACGCATCCCTGCAATTTTTCCAGTTTAGACGGTTGCGAATGCTACGTCCTCCGTAACGACAGGGCCAGCATAGACCGAATCCATTGAGGCCAATAATGACCGAACGCAAGAACGAGATACGTCCGGGGAAATACCGACACTACAAGGGCAAGGATTATGAAGTCCTCGGCGTTGCCCGGCACAGTGAAACCGAAGAGCAGATGGTGGTGTACCGCTGCCTCTACGGTGACTTCAGCCTCTGGGTGCGTCCTCTGACCATGTTCCGGGAAACCGTCGAAGTCGCCGGTGAGCAGGTGCCCCGCTTCGCCCGCCTTGACGAAGCCTGACCGTTACACAACCACTTTGACTACCGCGCCCATTTCCTGCACATTACCGCGCTTTTCATGATGCCGGCCCTCACAAGGGGCCGGAAAGACCATTAATTCCTACCCGGAGTTTTGCCATGAATGCCGTTGTCGCTGCGGTTGCCATCATGCTCGTCCTGAGTTTGTGCCGCATCCACGTTGTTGTTGCCCTGATTATCGGCGCCGTGTCCGGCGGCCTGATTGCGGGATTGTCCCTGGAAGCCACCATCGAAGCCTTCAATAACGGCCTTGGCGGCGGTGCTACCGTGGCACTGTCCTATGCCACCCTCGGCGCTTTTGCTGTTGCCATCGGCAAATCCGGGTTGGCCCACGCCCTGGCCGACAAGGCTCTTGCCCTGGTCGGCCGCCAGGAAGAAGGTGCCGCCGTAAACGGCGTCCGCTTCCTGATCATCGGTCTGCTGCTGGCCATTGCCATCTCGTCCCAGAACATCCTGCCGATCCATATTGCCTTTATACCGCTGGTGGTGCCGCCCCTGCTGTACGTGATGGCCAAGCTGAACATGGACCGCCGCCTGGTCGCCTGCGTGCTGACCTTCGGCCTGATCACCCCCTACATGTTCCTGCCGGTCGGCTTTGGCGGCATTTACCTGAATGAAATCCTGCTGGCCAAGATCAACGCCAATGGCGTCGATGCTTCCGGCCTGAGCGTCATGAAAGCCATGGCCCTGCCGGCATTGGGCATGCTTTGCGGCCTGCTGATTGCGGTCTTTTTCAGCTACCGCGGTGGTCGCAGCTACAATCTGGAAACCATCACCAGAGCCGAACGGGTAGACACCAGCTACAGCCCACGCACCCTGGTGATGGCCCTGGCGGCCATTGTTACCGCTTTCGTGGTGCAGCTCTGGCTGGGTTCGATGATCCTGGGCGCCCTGGCCGGTTTCGTACTATTCAACCTGTCCGGGGTGGTGCGCTGGAAAGAGGCCGATGACCTGTTCACCGAGGGTATGAAGATGCTGGCGATGATCGGCTTCATCATGATCGCGGCCTCGGGCTTTGCCGAAGTGATGCGGGAAACCGGCGAGATCGCCACCCTGGTGGACAGTTCCGTGAGCGTTATCGGCGAGAACAAGGCCATGGCCGCCCTGCTGATGCTGGTGGTGGGTCTGCTGATTACCATGGGTATCGGTTCGTCCTTCTCCACCATCCCCATTATCGCCGCCCTGTACGTGCCCCTGGCCCTGCAACTTGGCTTCAGCCCGCTGGCCATCGTGGCCCTGGTCGGCACCGCCGGCGCCCTGGGCGATGCCGGCTCCCCGGCCTCCGACTCCACCCTCGGCCCCACCGCCGGTCTGAACGCCGACGGCCAGCACAACCACATCTGGGATACCGTGGTGCCGACGTTCCTGCACTACAACCTGCCGCTGCTTGGCTTTGGGTGGTTGGCGGCTATGGTTCTCTGAGCTTGGAGTTTGCCGTCCCTTGTAGCCTTCGTGTTGAGGGGAATTGCGAGGGGGCCGGATTATTTTTCCCTTGGAAATGGCAACTCGCTGCGCTCAGACATCAATTTCCGGCGGGAAAAATAATCCGGCCCCCTCACATAAGAACTCACGGATATCGCTGAAAAGACCTTGTCCTAAAGAAATATCTTTTGAGTCAGGTAGAGAGGGTGTGGGTGTGCTTTTCTGGCGGGGAAAAGATGTCTGAGCGAAGCGAGTTGCTTTTCCCCAGAAGAAAAGCATTCCCATGGCCTCTCCGCCCGCAAACCTGCAGGCTAGGAAGAACAGCTTACTCGTCGTCGGCCGAAGACTTGAAGAACACGACCTGCTTGACCGTGTGATCGTCCTCGTTCTTGCGCTTGTTCACCCGGGTCTCGAGCTCCGGATTGGCCGGTTGCTCGGAGTCCGACATCGCGTCGGTGAAGCCACAGGCCACGCATTCGCGAATCTGCTCATCATCGTCGGTGGTGTACATCATGATCTTGTCCATCTCCGCACAGCGGGGACAGACGGCGCCGGCGATAAAGCGTTTTGGACTCGCCATAGTAAAACTCCCGTAAGTTTGGGCAGTGGTTGTCGGGTTACGGCCGTTGGCCTAACCCGACCTACGTTAGTCGGCTCTGTCCTCCCGCCAACATCCTGTAGGTCGGATTAGCAAAGCGTAATCCGACAAAAGCCGTGTAGGTCGGATTAGCGACGCGTAATCCGACACCATTTCGTCTCAGGCAGCCTCATCCGTGATGCCGGTTTGTTTCAGCAGCGCATCCACTTGTGGTTCCCGACCCCGGAAGGCCTTGAAGAGTTCCATGGGCTCCTGCGAACCGCCTTTCTCCAGGATATTGTGGAGGAATGCCTTGCCGGTTTCCGGGTCGAAGATGCCTTTTTCCTCGAATAGGGAGAAGGCATCGGCCGCCAGCACTTCTGCCCACTTGTAGCTGTAATAGCCCGCGGCATAACCACCGGCAAAGATGTGCGAGAAGGAGTTGGGGAAGCGGTTGAATTCCGGGGCTTCCACCACGGCAATCTCGCTACGGACCTTGCGGTGCATGTCCAGCGGGTTGGTGGGCGCTTCATCGGTGAATTCCGCGTGCAGGCGGAAGTCGAACAGGGAGAATTCCAGCTGACGTACCATGGCCATGCCGGACTGGAAGTTCTTGGCCGCCAGCAGTTTCTGCAACAGATCTTCCGGCAGCGGCTCGCCGGTTTCGTGGTGCGAGGCGATCAGGCCTAGGGATTCCGGATTCCAGCACCAGTTTTCCAGGAACTGGCTGGGCAGCTCGACGGCATCCCAGGCGACACCGTTGATGCCGGACACATCCAGCACGTCCACCTGGGTGAGCATGTGATGCAGGCCGTGGCCGAACTCGTGGAAAAGGGTGGTCACTTCGTCGTGGGTCAGCAGCGACGGCTTGCCATTCACCGGCGGTGTGAAGTTGCAGGTCAGGAAGGCCACCGGCAGCTGGAGCTGGCCACGGAGGTTGCGCCAGCGCACCCGACAGTCGGCCATCCAGGCACCGCCACGCTTGCCCTGGCGGGCATAGAGGTCGAGATAGAACCAGGCCAGGGGTTCGCCGTTGCGGCTGATGCAATACGCCGTGGCGTCCTCGTGCCAGGTTTCCACTTCGGGCTTCGCCTCAATCTGTACGTCGAACAGCCTCTCGGCCACACGGAACAGGCCGGGCACCACCTTGTTCACGGGGAACCAGGGGCGCAGGGTTTCCGGGGAGATGTCGTAGCGCTTCTGACGGAGCTTTTCGCTGTAGTAGCCGATATCCCACGCCTGCAGGTCTTCCACGCCGTACTCGTCCTTGGCAAAGGCTTTAAGCTCGGCAAACTCTTTCTCGGCCTGGGGCTTGGACTTGGCCGCCAGCTGGTTCAGGAAGCCCAGCACTTCGTCGCTGCTGCGGGCCATCTTGGTGGCCAGGGAGCGCTCGGCGTAGTTGTCAAAGCCCAGCAATTTGGCCTGGGCATGGCGGCGCTTGAGGATTTCCGCCATCACCGGGGTGTTGTCCCACTGGCCGGCATCCGGGCCCTGGTCGGAGGCGCGGGTAACAAACGCCTCGTACACTTCGCGACGCAGGTCCCGGTTGTCGCAGTAGGTCATTACCGGGTAGAAGCTGGGAAAATCCAGGGTGATCACATAGCCGTCCAGCTCTTTCTGTCTGGCCGCCTGTTTGGCGCTCTCGATCGCGGTTTCGGGGACGCCGGCGAGTTCATCCACATCGGTGATGTGTTTGTACCAGTGCTGGGTAGCGTCCAGCACGTTGTCGCTGAACTTGTTGGACAGCTCTGAAAGCTCCCGGGACAATTCGGCGTACTGCTTTTTCTTGTCTTCCGGCAGGTCCACACCGCCCAGATGGAAATCCCGCAGGGTGTTTTCCACGGACTTGCGCTGGGCTTCGTTCAGGTTCTTGAAATCGTCTCGCTCGGCCAGCTTCTTCCAGGCGTTGCAGAGGGCCGCATTCTGGCTCACCTCGGTACTGTACTCGGTGAGCTTTTCGAGGCAGTTCTTGTACACCTTGCGCAGTTCGTCGTTGTTCATAACGCCGTTCAGGTGTGAAATCACCGACCAGGCATTGCTCAGTTTGTCGTCCAGGGCCTGCATCGGCTGGGCAAGGGTTTCCCAGGTGGGCTCTTCCTGCTCGGCCAGCTGGCTGATCTTCATCCGGTTTTCACTGAGAATCTGGTCGATTGCCGTTTCCATGTGCTCGGTGCGGACATGGTCGAACTTCGGCAACAGGTCGTCAGTCAGTAGCGGGTTATTCATAGGTCCCCTTCTCAGCTAGTCGAATCTTGGGTAGTTTGATCTATTGAACCCTTGGGGCTGGCACCTGTGGGAGAGTCCGTTCCAAAACACGCTCCTTGCGGCACATCCCTGTGGCGCTTGGCTGTCGCCATCCATGGCGACAGACAGTTTTGGAACGGACTCTCCCACAGGCGCCCCGGGCCTACGGGTAAATTCTCAACAGGTACTATGTAATGACGAATATACGTTCACACAAGGGTAACGCGCCACATTTTGGGGAACGGGCGTGGGTCGATCCAAGTGCGGTGGTGATTGGCAATGTTAAAACCGGCGATGATGTTTCCATATGGCCGATGACCGTGGTGCGGGGCGATATGCATCAGATTCGCATTGGCCACCGCTGCAGCATCCAGGATGGCTCAGTTCTGCACATCACTCACGCCAGTGACTACAACCCCGGCGGTTATCCGCTCACCATTGGCGACGATGTTACGGTGGGCCACAAGGCGTTGCTGCATGGCTGCACCGTCGGCAGCCGTGTGCTGGTGGGCATGGGCTGCATCATTATGGATGGGGCCGTGGTGGAAGATGAGGTGATTGTTGCAGCAGGCTGTCTGGTGCCGCCCGGTAAGACCCTGGAATCCGGGCATCTCTATGTGGGATCGCCCTGCAAAAAAGCCCGGGCGCTGACCGATAAGGAGCGGGGGTTCTTCAAGTACACCGCCGCCAACTACGTCCGCCTGAAGGATGAATATCTTAACGATCAGTAAACCAGTGGTCTGAAGTCTGAGCGGTAGCCGTATGTTTCGGGGTAATCCCGCATCCCGGAGATCCTTGTGGATACATTGGACGAACCGTTTGACAGAGCATTGCTGTACCTGCGCGCCGCAGGCCATGAGACCGGTCCGGAAACCCGGGCACGATTGCACGGCATGCTGCGGGCGAACAGGGCCGGAAATCCGGCCTTGAGTAACGGGCAATTGCTGGAGCTATTGCCCCACTGGTTTGCCCTGCCCGATCCCCATCCGGTTCGCCATCTGCCACCCATCACGCGGGCCAGTATCGGGTATCCCCGTGAATAGTGCCGGGTCCTGGCGCCCGATTGCTTTGCGGCGGCGCTTCCTGCTTGTTTTCCTTGTGGCCACACAAACCCTGGCCGGCATGTTTCTGTTTGCCCAGACCGTTCCGGATCAGGCCGCCACGGGAACAACGGCCACAGTACTGACGGTTTTCGGGGTGCTGTTTGCCTGGATTGGCGTGGGTTTCTGGACCGCGGTTTTCGGATTCGTCGCGCTTCGTTTCGGGGGCGACCCCTTGAGCGTATCCAGCCGTGTCAGGCCCAGTGGGGCCGCCGCGCCGCTCTCTGCCCCAACCGCGGTGGTGATGCCCATCTGCCATGAACCGGTTCAGCACACCTTCAATGGTTTGAAGGGGATCATCCAGGATCTTGAGCAACAGGGACACGCGGGCACCGTGGATTTCTTCGTGCTTTCGGACAGTCGCGACCCGGACATCTGGCTGGAGGAGCAGGCGACCTGCGAGCAACTGCGTCGGGAATTGGGTCCCGACCAGCAATTGTTCTATCGACGGCGCAACATCAACCTGAATTACAAGAGCGGCAATATCGCCGATTTCCTGCGCCGGTGGGGGCGTCGCTACCGCTATATGGTGGTTCTGGACGCCGACAGTCTGCTCAGTTCCAACTGCATTACCCGGCTGATAGAGCTCATGGAAGCCCGCCCCGAGGCGGGAATTATCCAGACCACACCCCGCCTGGCCCGGGCAGAAACACGGTTTGCCCGCCTGCAACAGTTTGCCAACCGGTGTTATGGCAGGCTCTACAGTGCCGGGCTGGCAGCCATCCAGTTGGGGGAGGCCACCTACTGGGGACACAACGCGATCATCCGGGTGGCTCCGTTCATGGCCCACTGTGGTCTGCGCAAGCTTCGGGGGCCCGGGCTGTTCAGGGGGCCGGTGCTCAGCCATGATTTTATCGAGGCTGCCCTGATGGGCCGGGCAGGCTATGAAGTCTGGCTGGAACCGGCCATCGCCGGCAGTTTCGAGGAATCACCACCAACCCTGGAAGACGATCTGATTCGCGACCGGCGCTGGTGTCGTGGCAATCTCCAGCACATGTGGTTGTTGGCAACCCTGGGCGAAATACGGCTGGCCCACCGGATGGCTCTGGTGACCGGCATTCTGTCCTACCTCGCTTCGCCCCTCTGGTTGGTTTTCCTGGGACTTTCCGGCTATGTGGCGCTGGCCGGACCGAATACTGGGCCGGCATTGCCGGGGGTAATGGCAACCACCGAAACCGGCTCTGGCGCGGGCATTCTGCTGGTCGTGGTAACGGCGCTGCTACTTTTCGGCCCCCGGTTGCTGGCCGTGATCGACCACGGGCTGGCCGGGCGAACCTCCAACTTCGGGGGCCTGTTCAGACTCTGTGGCAATACCTTTCTCGAAACACTCACGGCACTGGCACTCGCACCGATCCGGATGCTGGTTCACACTCTCCACGTGATCCGGGCTCTGCTGAATCTCAGGGTGGGCTGGCAGGGACAGAACAGGTCTGGCGGTCTCAGCCCCGGCCTCAGTCTCCGGCACGTTGGTCTGCTTCTATTTTCAGCGGCCGCAGGCCTTGCGCTCATTCACCAGCAGGCGCCGACGCTGACACCCTGGGCGCTGCCGGTGATGGCACCGGTGCTTCTGGCACCGGCCCTGGCCTGGTGGCTGGCCCGAAGGCCGGGTAAAGGCACCTGGCTGCAAGTGCCTGAGGATGGTCGAACCACAAGAGTGATTGAACTGGCCGACGCCGCACCCCAACTTTGCCGAAATCCGGGTCGGTTGAGCTGGTTCGAACAGGCAGTCCTGTCGCCGGTCTTTGCCCGCGTCTCCCGCGATGGCCGGCAGCCGGCGACCGGTAAAAAAGCACGGGCGCTGGAGCGGTTGGTCAATCGTTGTGCCGCGCAGGGCAAAAAGGGCCTGACTTGCCAGGAACTCAACCTTATCTGCAATCATCCGGAGGCCCTCGAAGCCCTGCATTGGCAGGCCTGGTATGCCACTCCCGAATCGCCCTGGCGAGCCCTGTTGGCTACCATGGCACAATCGGTTGAACTCGCTACCCCGGAAAGGGGTCCCTTGCCCCGTCGACGGAAAGAACTGGCCTGGCTGGAGACAGCTTCGTGATACTGGTCTGGCTGCTGGTTCTGAACGGGCTGTTCCTGCTTCCCTCCGTGGCATTGCCCGGCGATAATCCATGGCTTTCTGTGGAAGCTCTGGTTGTCTGGGCCCTCATTTGCGGGCTCAGGGAGCCGGAACAGAGGTACCGCATTTCACAGGCACTGGCTGCCCTGTACGGGTTGCTGGTTCTTCTGGTTCTGGCAGATACCCTGGTTCGGGAAAGTTTGGGCCGCGGGCTGAATCTGTACCTGGAACTGGGTCTGCTGGATGCAGCCTGGAACCTGCTGGATACCAACCTGGGCGCCGTTTGGGCAGTGCTAGCCCTCGCCGCTATGGCAACCGTGCTTGCCGGGGTGGCCTGGCTGTTTCACTACGGGCTGGAACGGCTGGCCCATCACTCCCCGGCGCGCCTGGGCAAACCCCTCTGGCTGGTGTCCGGCCTGTTCCTGGCCGGGGCCGTAACCCCATGGATTGGCAGCCCGGCGCTGGCTTTCGTTGCCAACCAGGCCTCCCTGATAACTCACACGCATATGACAACGCGGAAGTTTGCGGCCGAGCTGAACACCCAGCCCGGTCAACAAGGCCGGGCCACACCAATGCCAAAGCTCGCGCAAACCGATGTGATTCTGGGGTTTGTCGAGTCCTATGGCGTCTCGACGGTTATCGACGAGCGTTACCGTTCCATAGTCAACCCGGGGCTTGAAGCCATGGGCCGGTCACTCGAAGCGGCCGGGCTGACGGTCGCCACCGGCCGGCTGCAATCGCCCATCCAGGGGGGCCAATCCTGGTTGGGCCACCTGTCCGTACTCAGTGGCCAGTGGATCCACAACCAGCTTGCCTACGAGACGCTGCTCAGCAGCGGCTACGCCACCCTGATCGATGACTTCCGCAGCACCGGGCACAAGACCCTGGCCGTCATGCCTGCGATCACCCAGGCCTGGCCCGAGGGCCGACTGTTCCGGTATGACCGGATCTACGATCACGATGACCTGGATTACCAGGGGCCACCGTTCAACTGGGTCACCATGCCCGATCAGTACACCTGGCACCGGTTTCAGGCCATTCGCGAAGCCCATCAGGGGCCACTGTTCGCCGAACTGGCCCTGATCAGCAGTCATGCCCCGTGGGTGCCGGTCCTGCCGGTGCTCGACGACTGGCAAAACATCGGCAACGGCGAGGTATTCCGCCAATGGGAGGGCGCCGGCGAGGCTCCGGTTTCGCTGTGGCGCGATCCTGACAGGGTCCGCGAACATTACGGTCAGGCGATTGCCTACGCCCTGGAGGTGGCCGGGGGCTTCGCTGCCCACTACCTGCGCCAGGACGCCCTTATGATCATCCTGGGTGACCACCAGCCGGCACCACTGATTACGGGGGAGGACGCCAGCCGGGATGTCATCGTTCATGTCATCAGTGCCGACCCCGCACTGGTAAAACCCTTCCTGTCCGGAGAGCTACCGGGATTTCGACCCGGCATCCGGCCCGATCCGGAAACCGCCGGTACCACCATGAGCCGTTTCCGCCCGTTCCTGCACCGTCATTTCGGTGAACTCTGAACCCGACTTGACCCTGGTCAAAATTCCATCAAACCCACCCTTGAAAACATCCCTGGTGCACCTACATTCGAAAATAGCAGAGGTTCACGGATAACCATCCGGCTGGCGCCACCGGCATGGAGCTGTTCCGCGATCGAAGCTGATGTTCACTTATTCAGATTCGTTTCGTTTACAAAGGAGGGATGCTTTATGAGCAATCTTACCCGCTGGAATCCGGTTAATGAGTTCGAAGACCTGATGAACCGCTATAACCGCATGTTCGGCCTGACCCGTTCAGGGAGCGAGCGCGAAGGCAAAGACCTTTTCAGCCGCAGCGACTGGGCTCCGGCCGTAGACATCAAGGAAACCCCGGAGGCCTTCACCATTGAGGCCGAGTTGCCGGGAATGTCGAAGGAAGACGTAAAAGTAACGGTACACGAGGGCGTTCTGAGCATTCAGGGTGAGCGCAAAACCGAAGACGAAACCAAGGACAAAAAGCATCACCGGATTGAGCGTTTCTACGGTAGCTTCCTGCGCCGCTTTACGCTGCCGGACAACGTCGATGAAAACAGCGTAAAGGCAAACTTCAAGGACGGTATGCTGACCCTGACGCTCCAGAAAGCCGAACCAAAAGAGCCCAAGGCGATAGAAGTCGACGTGCAATAAAGGTCGACAACCTCAGGTTACAACCGACGACCGCGCCGGGATCAATTCCCGGCTGCGGCGGTTTGCCTGGCACCCGCCTTTTCCAGTGCCCTGGCATAATCCACACTGCGACGATGCCGCGAGATCAGGTCCAGAATGGTTTCGCCTTCGGGGCCAGGGGCATTGAGGTCCCGGCCTTCAGCAATGAAAAATCCGATAAAGCGTTCGAAATCGTCCGCCCGCATGGCCTGGTAGGCTTTCACCAGGGCATGGTAGTCGGCATTCTCGGCAGCATCCCAGGGGCGGATATCCAGAAAACTCCTGACCCGCTCATCGCTCCATTCCTCGCCAATCACTTTCGGCTTGTCCGGTCCACTCATGTTTGCTCTCTCGCTTCACTGTGCCAGTCAATTCTCGGACGCACAGTATAAAGCCCTGAAAGCAGTACAGTTATATGGATTGCGCATGAGAAGCTGCACACCGGCTATAAGACTCAGGGCATGATTTCGACAGGCAGGTCCCCGGTGGGCACTTCGTCGTTGCATTCAGGATTGCGGATGGCTATTTCTACCCGCCGGTTCAGGGCACGATTCTCCGGCGTGTCATTGGGCGCAAGCGGGTTGGTCTCGGCGCGCCCGGCCGCCACTACCCGCTCAGCCGGTACCTGGCGGTTCATCACCAGCTCATGCACCACGGACACGGCGCGAGCCGCAGAAAGGTCCCAGTTCGAACGGTAGCGGTCACTGGAAATGGGCCTGTCATCGGTGTAGCCGGATACCAGCACATCACCGGTACAGGCAGACAGCACGTTAACCACTCGTTCGATGATCGGGATCATCTCGGGTTTTATGGCCGCCTCACCAGATCGGAAAGTAGCCTCCTCCGAGAAGCGGATGACCACCTGGTTCTGGTCGTAATTGACACTCAGGGCCTCGGAGGCCACCTCCGATTCCAGTTCCCGGATCATACGGCTGGCCAGATCAATCACACCTCCCGGAATCTGGGTGGGCGCAGCCCCCTCCGCCCGCTCATCAATGAACTCGGGTTCCCTGGTCTGGGACTCTGTTGGTTCGGGGAGGGAGACTGTCTCTGATTCAATTATGGTCAGCGGCGAGCCACCAATATCCTCCGCGAGGACATTGCTGGAGCCAAAGGCGACCGCCATGGAATTGGCCATGGCCCGGTACTTCTCAACGTCCATTTCGGCAAACGACAGCAGCAGGATAAAAAAGGTCAGCAGCAGTGTGGCCAGATCGGCAAAGGTAACGATCCAGGCCGGCGTCTGGTTCTGCAGACGCTTCCTGTTTTTCTTCTGGACCAGTTCCAAACCCTCAGGCCTCCCGCTCCGGCGCCAGGCCGGTGCGCTGCTCCGGGTGGACAAACGAAGACAGCAGTTCGGTCATCACCCGGGGGTTCTCGCCGCGCATGATGTTCTTGATGGAGGTAATGATCAGCATCTGGTTCCGGGCCTCGTCCTCCGCTTTCAGTTGCAGCTTGTCGGCCAGGGGAAGGGCAATCAGTTGGGCAATAAACGCACCGTACAGGGTGGTGAGCAGGGCGATTGCCATGGCCGGACCAATGGAAGAAGGATCGTCGAGGGTATTGAGCATCTGCACCAGGCCCACCAGGGTGCCGAGCATACCGATGGCCGGGGCCGATTCGCCGATACCCCGGAACACGCGTTCAGCCACTTCATACCGCTCGGCGGTCTGCTGGGTTTCCTGGGCCAGCGCCTCCTCCACCAGTTCCGGCGGGTGGCCGTCAACACAGAGATTGATAGCCTTCTGAAGGAACTCATTATCCGTCTGGTGGTTTTCCAGGCCCAGAATGCCCTCTTTACGCACCACCATAGCCAGTGATCCCACTTCCCGGATCAACTCTGCCGGCCGCGCCATGCGGTCGGTAAAGGCTGCCGACATGGCCAGGCGAAAAGCGCTCATTACCGAGGCCATTCGGAACTTGATCAGGGTAACGGCAAAGGTCCCGCCCACCACAATGGCAAGCCCGGGAAGATTCAGGAACGTCAGGAAGGAGGCATTGGCCAGCATCGCCAGAATGACGATCAGGACACCAGCCACAAGCCCCACAAGGGTAAGAATATCCATCGAAAATCCCTACGGAATGTTGACCCTGAGCATAGCCCAATCCGGGCGCCCCGGCTCAGTCGTTACGCAATTCCTCAATGACAGGGCGGGTGGCAGGGCTGATACCTCGCCAGATCCGGAACGATTCCGCTGCCTGTTCTACCAGCATACCAAGCCCGTCATGAACGATCTGTGCGCCCTGTTCAAGCGCCCACTGATTGAACGTAGTGGTCTGCAGGGAATACATCATGTCGTAGACCACCGTTTGCTCATCAATCACTTTCGGCGACAGCGGGGGCAAATCGCCCTGGAGGCTGGCACTGGTGCCGTTGATGATCACGTCAAACGGCTCACCGGGCTGCTCGAATCCGCAGGCGGCAAGCACGGTCTCGCCGGCCACGGGTATAAACAGGTCAACGAGGGCTTCCGCCTTGGCGACCGTCCGGTTGGCAATGGTAATCGAGGCAGGATGCTCCGCCAGGATCGGACCCAGAACGCCACGGACCGCGCCGCCGGCGCCCAGCACCAGAATGCGGGTCGCCTTCAGCGCGACACCGTGATTGGCAACCAGATCCCGGACAATCCCGCACCCGTCGGTGTTGTCAGCGGTGAGCCGGCCATCGTCATCCAGGTACAGGGTATTTGCTGCGCCGGCATTCTCGGCCCGCTCGGTGCGGCGATCGGCCAGCCTCCAGGCCTCTTCCTTGAACGGCACGGTCACGTTCAGGCCCTTTCCGCCACGCTCAAAGAATTGCTTCAAAGTGCCGGCAAAATCATCCAGCGGCGCCTGGATCGCCGTGTACTCGACCGGTTCCCCAGTCTCGCTGGCAAACAGGCTGTGGATCCTCGGCGATTTGCTGTGGCTGATGGGGTTGCCAACCACCGCGTAGAGCTCGTTAGTCATCTTGGGTCTCCAGCCAGTTGCGACCGGTCAGAAAGTAGTCGGTAAGACGGGCTTCTTCCGAGCCGGGCTCGGCGGTCCGGTTATAGTCCCAGCGCACCAGAGGCGGCAGGGACATCAGTATGGATTCCGTCCGGCCGCCGGACTGCAGGCCAAACAGGGTGCCCCGGTCATAAACCAGGTTGAATTCCACGTAACGCCCGCGGCGGTAGAGCTGGAAGTCCCGCTCACGGTCGCCGAATGGGTGGTCCATGCGGCGGCGAACAATGGGCTCGTAGGCATCAATATAGCTGTCACCCACGGCTTTCATCAGGCCGAAATCCTGCTCGAAGTCGCCGGTGTTATGGTCATCAAAGAACAGCCCACCGACGCCCCGGGGTTCGTCCCGGTGTTTCAGGTAAAAGTAGTCGTCACACCAGTCCTTGAAACGCTTGTAGGTGCCTTCTCCAAAGGGTTCGCAGGCGGCTCGGGCCGTTCTGTGCCAGTGCACACAGTCCTCCTCGAAACCGTAGTAGGGCGTGAGGTCGTAGCCACCACCAAACCAGTACACCGGCTCACTGTTCTTTGGCGTGGCAATAAAAAACCGGACGTTGGCGTGGGAGGTTGGCACATAGGGATTGTTGGGATGGATAACCAGCGAAACACCCATGGCCTGCCAGGGAGCACCGGCCAGATGGGGACGGTGGGCCGTGGCGGAGGCCGGCATGGTGTCACCCATCACATGGGAGAAGTTGACACCACCTTTCTCGAACACCCGGCCTTCGGTGATCACCCGGCTGACACCGCCACCGCCTTCCGGCCGGTCCCAGGAATCCCGGATGAAGGATGCGCCATCATCGATGGCCTCCAGCCGGCTACAGATAGATTCCTGCAGGCCCAGCAGATACTGCTTTACCGCCTGGCTATCGGGTTGCTGTGCCATAAACGCTCCTAACGAAGTTGCTGACCGCTGACAATATCAATAATACGGCTGGGTTTGCGATTGCCGCCCAGTGCCCCGGGCACTATCCAGTCGAGCTGATCGCCAAAGTACCCCCTCACCTGCCAGATATGCCGGGCTGGCTGACGCCCGGCCGGATTGCAGGATGTCGAGACCAGCGGCATTCCGATGGCATCACAGAGAGCCCGCACCACAGGATGCTCGCTGACCCGCACCGCAATGGAGCTATGGTTTCCGCGCACCCATTCCGGAATCTGGCGCTCTGGGTCCGGCAGCAGACAGGTCACCGGGCCCGGCCAGTGGCGCTCGGCCTCGGCTTGAAGCGTTTGAGGCAGGGGGTCGAGCAGGAAGCGGATCTGGTCAACGGACGACGCCACCAGAATAACGCCTTTCTCGACCGGGCGTTGTTTCAGCTCCAGAATGCGCTCTACCGCCTCCTTGTCCCAGGGATCACAACCCAGGCCCCAGACAGCCTCGGTGGGATAGGCGATAACACCGCCACTGAAAACCGTGCGGCGGGCACAGTGTAGTTGCCAGTCAGAAAGGGGGCGGGAGTGGGCCATACTGCTCTTGTCAGAATCGATCAGGGTAGATGGTTACACCAGATTCAGGCGATTTTCTGGAAGCCTCCCGGTGCCGAACTGACCAGGCCCTGCAACTCAAGAAGCAACAGGGACTGCATGAGCTGATCGGCGGGAAGACCGGTTGCTGAACTCAGTGCGTCGGTTGATTGTGGATCATACCCTAAAGCCTCGAACACCGCGATTTCCCGACTGTCCAGGCCGGCGAGAGGCCCTTTGTCATGGCGCTTTGGTTCGGGCTCTGACGCCGGTTCAGGCGTATGCAGCGGGGACCACCAGGCGCCCAGTTCCTCCAGAATGTCATCCACCGTTTCCACCAGTCGGGCACCCTGCTTGATCAGATGATGACAGCCCCGGGCAACCGGGCTATGCACCGAGCCGGGGATGGCGAACACTTCCCGCCCCTGTTCCAACGCCATCCGGGCCGTGATCAGGGAGCCACTGCGCAGACCCGCTTCCACCACCAGCACCCCACGGCTCAGGCCGCTGATAATCCGGTTGCGCTGGGGAAAGTGCGCGGCTCTTGCCGGTGTGCCGGGGGGATACTCGGAAATCATCAGTCCGCTGGCGATAACCCGCTCACCCAGGCGCCGATGCTGGTGGGGGTAGATACGGTCCAGGCCGCAGCCGATCACCGCTATGGTGGGGCAACCGGCATCCAGTGCACCGGCATGGGCAGCCCCATCGACACCCAGTGCCAGACCGCTGGTCACCAGCAATTCCCGGGTACTGAGTTCCGAAGCAAACCGCCGTGCGTGGTCCAGACCGGCTCGAGTGGCCTTGCGGCTACCGATAATGCCAATCTGGTCCCGGGCCATAAGCCCTGTATCACCCCGGGTGTAAAGCACCAGGGGCGCATCGTGAATGTGCCGGAGCTGCTCCGGGTAATCTGGGTCCGGCCAGGTGAGAATGCCGATGCCATGCCTGGCGCATTGGTCCTGTATGGCCCGGACCTCACGAATGGCCGGATGGGACAAATCCTGCTGCTGCCAGGCCTGAATCGCGTTTATGGCGTCCGCCGCCAAGCCCATGGCCCGCAAGGTTGCGGCATTCATGGAGAGCAGTTGGGGCAGGTCAGGGAATTCTGTCAGCAGTTCACGCCGACGGGTGCGGCCGAGGTTTGGCAGGCAAGTGAGAAACAGCCATTGGGCTGAGGCAGAGGAAAACACGGCATCGTCCTTGGAAACAACGAGGCCGGACCGTCCTGGTCCGGCCGATTTGTCTATCGGTAGTCAGTCACTCAGGGGTTGGTGACCTTGTCACCCACTGTCAAAGCACGGGTGGCCTGAAGTACAAGACCGTAGCTCATCTTTTCGTAGGCCTGGAACACCATCAGCAGCCCGGCACGCTCTGAGGGCAGCTCGATGGTTTCTCCGGTCACCGGATCACGTACCAGATTGCCGCTTTTCAGAACGGCCATCACGTTGCCGGCTTCCAGCCCTTCCCGGGTTCCACGGTTGATGGCCACCACATCGAACTGACCGATCTGGCTGACGCCACCGTCGACAGAGATCATCTGTCCTTCAATATCCTGATCAGGAGCGCTGGGCACGAAGCTGGTGGTCAGACGGCGGTCTTCGCTCACCATCAGCCGGTCGCCGATGCGAACTTCTTCGTTGGAGCTGGTCAGATTCACGGTCAGCACGTCGCCGTTTTCCCGGGCCACATCGCCACGGGCAATACTACGGGCTTCAAGGCCAAGGAACTCGCCCGTTTCCGGATCGCGGAATTCCTTGCTGCGACGGAAGATCCCTACCTTGTCCGCAGGCTTCTCACCACGAGCGTAGAGCTTGTCGCCGGCACCCGTGATGATCCGGCCATCCTCACCTTCGAGAACGTAGGGAGCACCATTGATCTCTTCCGGGCTGACAATGCGGGTGTCGGTGAGGAAGCTGCCGATGGCATCCAGCGGAATGGCAGGGATGGGCGTATCAATAGGCTCGGAGCGCACCTTCGGCGACAGCTTCACCACATCGTTGCTGGCAACCTTGGTAATCCGGGGTTTGCCATCGATATAAACCAGGGCAAGGCGATCACCGGGGTAAATCAGGTGAGGGTTGGCGACCTGCGGGTTTACATGCCATATTTCCGGCCAGTACCAGGGGTTATTCAGAAAACGGGCCGAAATGTCCCAGAGGGTGTCACCCTTAACTACGGTGTAACGCTCGGGATGATCGGACCGCAGCTCCGGTGCAGCATGGGCCCAGGAGGTTAAAAGCAGCGTAGTTGCTGCCAGAGCGTACAGCAGTTTCCTCATTGTGTAAGTCCTTGATCGCGTGCCTTGATTCTTTGCATTCTGTTGGGATGCAGTCAGTTTCCTGCAGCTTATTACGTTGTTATTCCAGTTACTATAGAAGAAGTCTCGCAAATTGTGATGTTATCTTTTGTTCTTCCAGTAAATTCTATCCCGCCGTTGAAAGATTTTAACTATTAACTGATCAGTTTGTACTCAATCGACGAATTGTTGGATAATAGTCTTATAAACGTTGATAACCCCGCCAGCCGTTGAAAGCTGGGGTTCTGCCCCGATAATAGTAGAGGCAGGGCGAAAATTTGCGCAGTACGCTGTCGCATTTCGGAGATCAGTTTCACACTGTTACAAAGAGCAGCAAAGTCAAAAGAGACGTCGGCATAATTCTGCAGGCGTCCCGACATACAGGCGAAAAGACCGACCTATGATACTAGAGATTCTCGAATACCCGGATCCCCGTCTGCGTACCATTGCCAAGCCGGTAGATGAGGTAACAGACGCCGACCGCAAGCTGATCGACGACATGTTCGAGACCATGTACGATGCGCCCGGCATTGGCCTTGCAGCCACCCAGGTGAACGTTCACAAGCAGATCATCGTTATGGATCTGTCCGAGGACAAGAGCGAGCCGCGGGTGTTCATAAATCCTGAGGTGGAAGTGCTGGACGGCGAACGGGAAGCCATGCAGGAAGGCTGCCTGTCGGTACCCGGTTTCTACGAAGACGTCGAACGCATCGAACACTGCCTCATCCGGGCGCTGGACCGGGACGGCAAACCGTTCGAACTCGAAGCGAAAGGCCTGCTGGCCGTGTGTATCCAGCATGAGATGGATCACCTGAACGGCAAACTGTTTGTTGACTATCTCAGCTCGCTGAAGCGCAACCGGATTCGCAAGAAGCTGGAGAAGCAGCACAAGAAGAGCGCCTGATCAGACTGCAGGCGAAAAACAGACACCAGCTTCCGGACCGGGCCATGACCCGGTCTTTTCGTATTACAACGGAACAGAGAGCAAAACACCGTGCGACTCGTTTTTGCTGGCACACCGGATTTCGCGGCAACCGCGCTTAAATCACTGATTGACGCCAACCACACCATTGTTGGCGTTTATTCCCAGCCGGATCGGCCTGCCGGTCGCGGTCGAAAACTGCAGCCCAGCCCGGTCAAGCAGGTGGCTCTGGACCATGAGATCCCGGTTTTCCAGCCCGAAACACTGAAAACGCCGGAAGCTCAGAAGCAATTGGCCGACCTGAAACCGGACGTGATGATTGTCGCCGCCTATGGCCTGATCCTGCCGAAGGCGGTGCTGGACATCCCGACCCATGGCTGCCTGAACATCCACGCCTCGCTGCTGCCCCGCTGGCGCGGCGCTGCACCAATCCAGCGGGCCATCGCCGCGGGCGATACCGAAACTGGTATCACCATCATGCAAATGGACGAAGGCCTGGATACCGGGGCCATGTTGTTGAAATCCCTCACCGCTATCGACGACAGCGACACCGGGGGCAGCCTGCATGACCGCCTCGCGGAGCTCGGTGGCAAGGCCATCACTAAGGCTTTGGAGTTGCTTCGGAAAGGTGAACTTACCGGGGAACCGCAGAACGACGAGCTGGCCTGCTACGCCAGCAAACTGAGCAAGACCGAAGGCCATATTGACTGGACCAGAGACGCCCAAGCCATCGAGCGGCTGGTTCGCGCTTTCAACCCCTGGCCCGGAACCTACACGGATCTGGGTGATCAGCGAATCCGCATTCACGAGGCCCGGGCCCTGGTTGCCACCAGCGATGGTCTGCCGGGAACCGTGGTGCAAAGAGACCGGGAAGGTATCGACATTGCCTGCGGTAGCGGCACCCTGCGCATCACCCGCCTGCAATTGCCAGGCTCCCGTGCCCAGAGCGTGAACGACCTGATCAACGGTGGCAAGGAACTGCTCATGCCCGGCCAGGAGCTGCGCTGACATGGGGGACCGACAACAACCCATGCGCGCCATCGCTGCTGGCGTGATGCTGGCCGTGGAAAATGGCCAGTCCCTGTCCCAGTGCCTGCCACCGGCCCTGAATCGCCTCCCCGCGAATGAACGCCCCGAACTCCAGGCCCTCTGCTATGGCACCTGCCGCTGGTTTCACCGGCTGGATGGCGAGCTTAATGGCCGGCTGAAAAAACCCCTGCGCAAGCCGGACCGCATCGTCCATCACCTGATGCTGGTGGCCCTGTTCCAGTTGCGCTTCAGCCAACAGGCCACCTACGCAGTACTCAATGAAACCGTGGAAGCCTGCCGGGCCCTGGACAAACCTCACCTTACAGGACTGGTTAATGGTGTTCTGAGGGCAGCAGAGCGAGAAGGCGCGCCGGAGCCGGCCGATGAGTCGGCCCGCTTCAGTCACCCGGTGTGGATGGTGGAAAAGCTCCGCCACAACTGGCCCGATGACTGGCAACAGATTCTGAACGCCAACAATGCCCAGGCGCCCATGACCTTACGGGTGAACGCCCTTCGGTTCGGTCGGGATGAATACCTGGGCCTGCTGAAAGAGGCTGGCATTGATGCCAGCCCGACCCGATTCGCGCCCCACGGCATTCAACTGGCCAATCCTGTGCCTGTCGACCGATTGCCCTGGTTCGCTGACGGCGCCGTCAGCGTGCAGGATGAGGCAGCGCAGCTGTGCACAACCCTGCTGGAGCTTGCCCCGGGCCAGAGAGTGCTGGATGCCTGTGCCGCTCCCGGGGGCAAAACCTGTGCGATTCTCGAAAGCTGTGGCGAGCTGGCGGAAGTGGTGGCCATTGATGAATCCGCTGAACGCCTGCCCCGGGTGCAGGAAAACCTTGATCGCCTTGATCTCAACGCCACGCTGAAACAGGCGGATGCCGCCGCGACCGGACAATGGTGGGACGGCGAGGTATTCGATCGCATCCTGCTGGACGTGCCCTGCAGCGCCAGCGGCGTGATTCGCCGACATCCGGACATCAAACTGTTGCGCAGAGAATCCGACATTACCCCGCTGGCGGCCATACAACTCGGGTTACTGGAGGCCCTATGGGCTATCCTGAAACCCGGAGGCCGGCTGGTGTACGCCACCTGCTCGGTGTTCCCGCAGGAAAACCACCGTATAATCCAGCGGTTCTGCAAACAGCAGACCGATGCCATCCATATTGAGCCAGATGCTCAATGGGGGCGCGACATGGGAGCAGGGCGGCAACTGCTCCCCGATCCGGACAGCCATGATGGCTTCTTCTATGCCGTGCTGGAGAAACCCGAACCATGAAAATCCTGATTCTCGGTGCCGGCCAGGTCGGCGGAACACTCGCCGAAAACCTCGCCAACGAAGCCAACGACATCACCATCATCGACAGTGATGGCGCCCGATTGCGCGAGTTGCAGGACCGGCTCGACATTCGCACCGTCCAGGGCGCGGCGTCCTATCCCACGGCACTGCGACAGGCCGGTGCGGAAGATGCCGACATGCTGATTGCCGTCACCAACAGCGACGAAACCAACATGGTGGCCTGCCAGGTAGCCAAACTGCTGTACAAGACCCCGACCACCATCTGTCGGGTGCGCGCCAATGCCTACCTGGCAAAATCCGAGCTCTTCTATCAGCGCGACCAGACCAAGGATCTCGACAGCCTGCGGGGCTTCCCGATTGACGTTCTGATCAGCCCCGAACACCTGGTGACCAAACACATTACCCGGCTGATCGAGAATCCCGGTGCACTTCAGGTACTGGAGTTTTCCAAGGGCCTGACCCGCCTCGTGGCCATTCGCGCCACCCGGGGAGGCCCTCTGGTGGGGCACGAGCTGTCTTACCTGCGCACCCACATGCCCAAGATCGATACCCGGGTGGCGGCTATCTTCCGGAAAGACCGGGCGATCATGCCCGAGGGCAACACCGTTATTGAGGACGGTGATGAAGTGTTCTTTATTGCCGCCGGCGATCACATCAAGTCGGTGATGAGCGAGCTGCAACCGCTGGTAAAACCCTACAAGCGCATCTTTATCTGTGGGGGCGGCAATATCGGTCAGCGGCTGGCCCATACCCTGGAAAACCGTTATCAGGTCAAATTGCTGGAGCGGGACCACGAGCGTTGCGTGATGCTCTCGGAGAATCTGCGCAAGACCGTGGTGCTGGAGGGCAACGCTGCCAACAAGGACATCCTGCTGGAAGAGAACATCGAGAATACCGATGTGTTCTGCGCGGTAACCAACGACGATGAAGCCAACATCATGGCCTCACTGCTGGCCAAGCGCCTTGGCGCCCGCAAGGTACTGACCCTGATCAACAACCCGGACTACGTGGACCTGATCCAGGGTGGCGACATCGACGTGGCCATCTCGCCCCAGCAAACCACCATTGGCAGCCTTCTGACTCACGTACGCCGGGGCGATGTGGTAAACGTTCACTCACTACGCAGGGGCGCTGCCGAGGCAATTGAAGCGATTGCCCACGGCGACCACCGGTCCTCAAAAGTGGTTGGCAAACGGCTGGACGAGATCAATCTGCCAGAGGGTACGACCATCGGTGCCATCGTTCGCCGCAATGAGGTCCTGATCGCCCACGATCACCTCCGGATCCAGCCCGACGACCACGTTATCCTGTTCCTGGTGGACAAAACCCGTATCCGGGATGTGGAAAAACTCTTCCAGGTTGGACTCACCTTCTTCTGACTTAGAAATACACAGCCAGCACGCGTATAATGCGCCTTTCTTTTTTCGGAGTGCCCCGAAGGACAGCCGGGGCGCCACACACAGACTGATCAGCAGGCAACCGTCGTGACAGACAAGGCAAAGCAACAGACAACTCCGGATATCGGGACCTTCCAGGGCCTGATCCTGGCTCTGCAGAATTTCTGGGCGCAGCACGGCTGCGTGGTTCTCCAGCCCCTGGACATGGAAGTGGGTGCCGGCACCTTCCACCCGGCCACCTTCCTGCGTGCCATCGGGCCGGAAACCTGGAACGCCGCCTACGTCCAGCCCAGCCGCCGCCCCACTGACGGCCGCTACGGTGAGAACCCCAACCGCCTGCAGCACTATTACCAGTTCCAGGTGGTTCTGAAACCATCACCGGATAATATTCAGGAACTGTACCTGGATTCCCTGCGCGCGCTGGGCCTTGATCCACTCGTGCACGACATCCGGTTTGTCGAAGACAACTGGGAGTCTCCCACACTGGGCGCCTGGGGCCTGGGTTGGGAAATCTGGCTCAACGGCATGGAAGTGACCCAGTTCACCTATTTCCAGCAGGTCGGCGGCCTGGAATGCTTCCCGGTCACCGGTGAGCTCACCTACGGGCTTGAGCGAATCGCCATGTACCTGCAGGGCGTCGACAGCGTATACGACCTGGTCTGGACCGAAGGACCGGACGGCGTGGTCACCTACGGCGACGTGTTCCACCAGCAGGAGGTGGAGATGTCCACCTACAACTTCGAGCACGCCGACACCGAATTCCTGTTCCACAGCTTCGACGTTCACGAGCGGGAAAGCGCCCGACTGATCGAAGCCGGACTGGCCCTGCCGGCCTACGAACAGGTGCTCAAAGCCTCCCACACCTTCAACCTGCTGGACGCCCGGCACGCCATTTCGGTAACCGAGCGTCAGCGCTTCATCCTGCGGGTTCGCACCCTGGCCCGCGCAGTCGCCCAGGCCTACTTCGACAGCCGTCGTTCACTTGGCTTCCCGCTTGCCCCGGAGGCGTTGCGAAAGGAAGTCCTCGCCGCCGCTGAGGCCGCCGACGACAAGGCGAAAAGCAAGAAGGGCAAGAAAGCGAAGAAGGCACAGCAGGAACAGGGGAACGCATAACCATGGCTACACAGGATTTTCTGGTCGAACTGGGCACCGAAGAGCTGCCTCCCAAGGCCCTCAAGCCACTGTCTGACGCCTTCACCCAGGGCATTGCCCGGGGGCTGGAAGACGCCGGGATCGAATTCGGCAAGGTTGAAGCCTTCGCCGCTCCGCGCCGCCTGGCCGTGCGCATCCGGGATCTGGCGGATGCGCAGCCGGACAAGTCGGTGGAAAAACGTGGTCCTGCCGTCAAGGCAGCCTTCGACGACGCCGGCAACCCGACCCGCGCGCTGACCGGCTTCGCCACCTCTCTGGGCGTTACCCCGGACCAGCTCGACACCCTGGAAACCGACAAGGGTGCCTGGGTGGTCTACCGCACGGTCGAGCAGGGCAAGCCCACCGTAGAGCTGATGCCGGAACTGGTGGAGCAATCCCTGGCCGGCCTGCCGATTCCCAAGCGCATGCGCTGGGGTGCGCACCGCACCGAGTTTGTGCGCCCGGTCCACTGGGTAGTGATGCTGTTCGGCAACAAGGTGATCGAGGCGCCGATCATGGGGCTGACCCCGGGCAACAAGACCCGCGGCCATCGCTTCCATTGCCCGAAATCCCTGATCGTGCCCACGCCGAACGATTACGAAGTCGTCCTCAAGCAGGAAGGCTATGTGATTGCCGATTTCGCTGAGCGTCGGGAACAGATCCGTGCCTGCGTGACCGAACTGGCCGAGAAGGAAGCCGGTGGCAAGGCCGTCATTGATGAGGACCTGCTGGACGAAGTCACCGCGCTGAACGAATGGCCGGTGCCGTTGATGGGCCGCTTCGAGGAGCGTTTCCTGGAAGTCCCGGCCGAAGCCCTGATTTCCTCCATGAAGGAACATCAGAAGTACTTCCACGTGGTGGCTGCCGACGGAGAAATGCTGCCGCTGTTCATCACCGTGGCGAACATCGAGAGCAAGGATCCGTCCCAGGTTGTTTCCGGTAACGAGAAAGTGATCCGGCCCCGCCTTTCCGACGCCGCCTTCTTCTACGAGACAGACCGGAAGACAAAACTCGAAGACCGCATTGACGCCCTCAAGCCCATCGTGTTCCAGGAGAAACTCGGCAGCATCTACGACAAGTCGGTACGCGTCGCGGCCCTGGCAAAGAAAATTGCAGATGCCATCGGCAGCGATCCGGCCCTGGCCGAGCGCGCGGCCATGCTGGCGAAGACCGATCTCGTCACCGAAATGGTCCTGGAGTTTACCGATCTGCAGGGCATCATGGGCCAGTACTACGCCGCTAACGACGGCGAACCGGAAGACGTGGCCAAGGCACTGAACGAACAGTACATGCCCCGTTTCGCCGGCGATGACCTGCCGACCACTCTCACCGGCTGTGCCATTGCCATCGCAGACCGTCTGGACTCCCTGGTGGGCCTGTTCGGCATCAACCAGCCGCCATCAGGCACCCGAGACCCGTTCGCCCTGCGCCGTGCCTCCCTGGGTGTGTTGCGCATTATCATCGAGCGAGAGCTGCCGCTGGACCTGCAGACCTGCTGCGAGTGGGCCGAAGAGAACTTCACGGTACTGACCGAGCAGAACACCGCCAGCACCGTGGTGGACTACATGCTTGAGCGTTTCCGCGCCCACTATGACGAGCAGGGCATTGGCGCCGAGGTTTACCTGGCCGTGCACGCCCGCCGTCCGACCCGCCCGCTGGATTTCGACCGCCGGGTGAAAGCGGTGGAAGCCTTCCGCCAGCTGCCCGAGGCCCAGGCCCTGGCTGGCGCCAACAAGCGGGTTTCCAACATCCTGACCAAGCAGGGTGGTGACAGCATCGGTGAAACCGTCGAGGCCAGCCTGCTGCAGGACAACGCCGAAAAGGCCCTGGCCGAGCAGGTGGACCAGCAGGCTGCCAAGGTGCTGCCATTGTTCGAGAACGGCGACTACGCCAGCGCCCTCAGCTCACTAGCCAGCCTGCGGGCACCGGTGGACAACTTCTTTGATGAAGTGATGGTCATGGCCGACGATGAGGCCGTCCGGAACAACCGCCTGGCTCTGCTGAACCGGCTGCGCAACCTGTTCCTGCGCGTTGCGGACATCTCCCTGCTGCCCACAGCAGGCTGAGACCGGCCGAAGGAACGCGCGCACAGCGATGCTGATCATTCTGGATAGGGACGGGGTCATCAATGAGTACGATGGTAATTACATCTGCTCGGCGGATGAATGGCACCCCATTCCCGGCAGCGTGGAAGCGGTGGCCCGGCTCTGTAATGCCGGCCACCGCATTGCCATTGCCACCAATCAGTCCGGCATAGGTCGGGGTTACTACGACACCGATGAACTGGACGCCATGCATGAAAAGCTGGAGCAACTGGTGGAAGCCCAGGGCGGCTGCATCGACTTCATAGCCTACTGCCCCCACCACCCCGACGACCAATGCTGCTGCCGCAAGCCACTGACTGGCCTGCTGGAGCAGATCCGCGAGCATTTTCATCTCGCCAGCCTGGAAGGCGTCATCATGGTGGGTGACAGCCGAAAGGATCTTGAGGCCGGCCACGCTGAAGGCTGTCGTCCGGTACTGGTTCGAACCGGCAACGGGTTGGATACAGAGCGCCACCTCGACGCCAGGCCCATACCCGGCGCCGATGTCAGTATCTACGACAATCTCAGCAAATTTACGGATGCCCTTTTATCCGCCGAGGGCTGGTAAAACCAAAGCGAATCCGTATAATACCGGCCGTTGATCGGCGTGTGGCGCAGCTTGGTAGCGCACTTCGTTCGGGACGAAGGGGTCGCAGGTT
>NZ_CAJXKQ010000023.1 GCF_913055835.1 uncultured Marinobacter sp.
ACGAATTACTTGGTTAACTTTTTAAAGAGCGTTTGAGCTGTTGCTCAATCAAGGCCGCGTATTCTACATCGTTCCGCTGCCTTGTCAACCGTTTATTTGAAGAATCTTGAAACTCGTTTTCTTCAGTACTTTCAAACAGTTGCATCGCTTCGGGAGACCGCCGTAAGTGGCTTGTCCCTCGAAAGAGATGCGCATTCTACAGACCTCTCAGAAGGTGTCAACGGTTGGTTTTGAATTTTTTCAAGAAAGCTCAAAACTTCTCTTTATGACACCGGAATCGGAAAATAATTCACGTTTCGACGATGACCGATTGTGCAGCGCTGCGCGCCTTCTTTCGCGCGTCCTCCAGGGAAGCACCTTTTGCCAGTGCCACACCCATTCGACGTCGCCCCTTTAATTCTGGCTTTCCGAAAAGACGTAACTGGGTGTCCGACTCCGAAAGCGCCGCTTCAAGCCCAGCATAAGAAACCTCTGCTGAATCTCCTTCAGGAAGAATCACCGCCGAAGCTGACGGGCCGGTCTGACGTATCGAGGGAATAGGCAGACCCAGAATCGCCCGCGCATGGAGCGCAAACTCGGAGAGGTCCTGAGAAACGAGAGTTACCAGCCCGGTATCATGAGGGCGTGGCGATACCTCAGAGAACCAAACGTTGTCTTCTTTGACGAAGAGCTCGACACCATAAATGCCATACCCACCAAGATTTTCCACCACAGCACGGGCAACCTCGGCCGAACGCTCATAGGCCAGCGGCGCCATCGGCTGGGGCTGCCAGGACTCACGGTAGTCTCCGTCTTCCTGCCGATGTCCTATGGGCTCACAAAACGAAACTCCATCCCGGTGCTTTACGGTCAGCAGCGTTATCTCGTAATCGAAGTCCACGAAACCCTCGACGATCACCCTTCCCTTGCCAGCGCGCCCGCCAGACTGCGCATATTCCCACGCGGCTTCAATGTCATCCTCGGTCTTAACCGTACTTTGCCCTTTGCCCGAGGAACTCATAACCGGCTTAACGACCAGCGGTAGGCCGATTTCCTGAACGGCAGCAAGGTATTCCTCCCGGGAACCTGCAAAGCGATAGGGTGAGGTAGGCAATCCAAGCTCTTCTGCCACAAGTCGACGAATCCCCTCACGGTTCATTGTCAGGTTTACCGCCCTCGCCGTTGGAATAACGTGATACCCCTCTTCTTCCAACTTGACCAACTCCGGCGTTGCTATGGCTTCAATCTCAGGAACAATCAGGTTCGGTTTTTCCTGCTCGATGACGCGGCGCAGACTGACGCCATCCAGCATATCGATGACATGGCTCCGATGAGCCACCTGCATGGCCGGTGCATCGGCATAACGGTCCACGGCGATCACCTCAACGCCATAGCGTTGAAGCTCAATGACAACTTCCTTACCAAGCTCACCGGATCCACAGAACAAAACCCTGAAAGCGTTACCTTTGAGAGGAGTACCAATTCGAACTGAGTCAGTCATGATTTACCAACACCTATGTTAGCCGTGAACCAAGGAACCTTTTTCGCGCTCCGCCACTTTCCGGAGCACCTCGCGCCGCTCGTCGTCATCCATCCTGCTCCAGAAAGTGATCTCATCACCACTCCGATGGCAGCCCACACAGATGTCATTTTCATCAAGCGCACAGATGCTCACGCAGGGCGAGCGAACTTTGTCAGCGACACTCATTTTTTCGGCTCGCAGGGCTTGAGCTCTTCGGCATAGCGACCAGCATTCTGTACGTAATGCTGCGCACTCATTTCCAGCATCTTCTTCTGGTTATCGTTGAGTTCCCGTTTGATCTTGCCAGGAGACCCGACAACCATGGAACCGTCCGGTACTTCCATTCCCTCTGGAATCAGGGCATTGGCGCCAATCAGGCAATGCTTGCCGATCTTCGCTCCATTAAGCACAACCGCGTTGATGCCAATCAATGAATAGTCTCCGATCTCGCAGCCGTGAAGCATAACCTTGTGGCCAACCGTTACGCCCCTTCCAAGCGTAAGCGGCATACCCGGGTCGGTGTGCAGAACGGAACCGTCCTGGATATTCGTTTCCGGCCCTATCGTGATCAACTCGTTGTCGCCACGGATCACCGCGTTGAACCAGACGCTGGCCTTATCCATCAGCCGGACCCGGCCAATCACCGACGCATTCCCGGCTACAAAGTGCCCCTCACCTTCCAACTCCGGCGTTCGGTCGTTCAACTGGTAAAACATCTCAACCTCCTTCAGGCGGTTCAAGCAAGTCAATTCCGGCATCGTACACAGCGTTCAGAAAATCAACCAGAACCACTGCCGACAGCCCCCAGATTTCGTAGCGCTCCCACCGATAGCAGGGCACATAGAACGTATGATTCAGGAAATTCAGAGCGTCTGTGCGCTCGCGCCGATCCTCAAGGAAAAAAGAGAGAGGCACACGAAATACACTTTCGATTTCGTGAGGGTTCGGCTCCAGAGGATGATCTCCGGGGATCACGCCCACGTACGGAGTAACCAGGATCCCATAACGGGACATCACCTGGCTGAGAGGTGCAACAATCTGCACCTGGTCTGGAGGTAGTCCAATCTCCTCGTGGGTTTCACGCAGCGCAGTTGCTGCCAGGGACGGATCCTCAGGATCACGTTTCCCGCCAGGATAAGCTACCTGCCCGCGATGAGTGCTCAGATTCTCAGATCTGAGCGTAAAAATCATTTCAGGGTTGCGGTGATCATCGGTTATCGGAACCAGAATCCCGGCCTCGGGATAATCCAGCGCCAGCTGCCGCGGCGCATAGCCGGCGAGGCGCTCGGCAAGTAAATCACGCAATGTTCGTCTCCACGTTACATCCGGAGGTTGGATGAGACAGAGGCAGCCGGGATCGTTAAACTGACTACCAAACCAATTTCAGTATACGGGGAAAATCATGAAGTACTGCAGCACATGCGGCCAGCCGGTTGAACAACGCATCCCCGAAGGCGATAACCGTCACCGCTATGTCTGTGTCAGCTGCGATACCATACATTACCAGAACCCTCGCATTGTCGCCGGCACCGTTCCCGTATGGGAGGGCCAGATACTGCTGTGCCGGAGAGCGATCGAACCGCGCTACGGCTATTGGACGCTGCCCGCCGGATTCATGGAGAACGCAGAAACCACCATTGAGGCCGCTGAGCGGGAAACTATGGAAGAAGCCCTCGCTGAGGTGAATATTGAGGGTCTCTACTCAATCATCGACGTTCCGCACATCAACCAGGTTCACATGTTCTATCGGGCCACCCTGAAAGACGGTCAATTCGGGGCTGGTGAGGAGTCTCTGGAGTCCAGGCTGTTCGGGCTGGACGAAATCCCCTGGGAAGAAATCTCCTTTCCAACCGTTAAGCGTACCCTGGAGCTATTCCTCGCCGACTACCGGCGCGAATCCTTCGGTGTCCATGTGAGCGACATCCGCCACCCCATGTCGAAAGACCGCAAATAAGGCCGCCGACTACAGCTCCTCCATTCGATAGACTTCGTAAGCGGGCTCTTCATAGGGATGGGCCCGTTTGAGGGCTGCGAGGGCATCCTGTATCAGCTCGTCTGCACAAACCAGCTCAACCTTATACTCATCCACTGCTTCGATTTCACCGGCTTTTCCGAGAAACGGGTCGCTTCCCTCAAGTGGACGAAACTGCCCCTTTCCCAGACTCTGCCAGGCACAACAATCGTAATCACCAATACGGCCAGCCCCGGCATCGAACAATGCCTGCTTGGTTTGCTCAACATGGGTTTCCGGAACGAAATAACACATCTTGTACATCGAAAATCCTCCCTGGGATCGGATATTTTTTGTACAGATTAATAGCTTAGACACTTACCCACAGAATCTGTGGATAACTCTGGGGAAAGTTTTTGGGAACACGCCCCCAAACCCCGTAATCACTGCACTTCCGTTAAATTGGCGACAAAATCACCTGATTCATTTATTCTAAATTTTTCAATAGCTTATAACTTTTGCGCAAAAGTTGAACCGATTTCCCGGTCTTTGTTCACAGAACAAACAAGAAGGCACCAGCAATGTGCATAAAAATACTGAGTCAAGGGAATTTTTGCCATTTTCTCCGAACTTTTCCCTTGAAAAACGCCCAGAAACGGGGCAGCCAATAAAAAAGCCGGCTTTGGAGAAAACGCTCCTGTTGAGCGTATCCAAAACCGGCTCTTTCCTGGCGCGGGAAATTAACCGAACCAGCGTCTCGCATTCCGGAACATACGAATCCAGGAACCGTCTTCTTGCCATTCTGACGGACGCCAGGAATGCTGAACAGCCCGGAACACCCTCTCCGGATGCGGCATCATGATGGTAACCCGGCCGTCACGGGTGGTTACCCCGGTAATTCCGGCTTCCGAACCATTCGGGTTATAGGGATAACGAACCGTTGCCTGCCCCCGATTATCCACGTAGCGCAACGCCACAAGCTCGTTCTCGGAGAGCGCGTCTGCCGATGTGCCGCTGGCAAATTCAACCCTTCCCTCGCCATGGGCAACCGCAATGGGCATGCGAGATCCGGCCATGCCGTCCATGAACGCAGATGGCGATGGCATCACTTCAACCATAACCAGCCGTGCTTCAAACTGCTCGGACTGGTTGCGTACGAAACGAGGCCAGCCTTCGCTGCCTGGAATCAGCTCGTGCAGGTTGGAGAGCATCTGACAGCCATTGCACACTCCCAGCGCCAATGTATCCTGGCGATTGAAGAATGCCGCAAACTGGTCCCTGACCCGATCACTGAACAGGATTGACTTGGCCCACCCTTCACCGGCGCCCAAAACATCACCGTAGGAGAAACCGCCACAGGCAACCAGACTATTAAATCCATCCAGCGTAACCCGACCAGAGAGCAGATCGCTCATGTGCACGTCTACAGAATCAAACCCGGCGCGATCGAACGCTGCCGCCATTTCAACCTGGCCATTTACACCCTGCTCTCGCAGAACTGCAACCTTAGGACGGGCTCCCTTGTTGATATAGGGGGCGGCTACATCTTCGTTGATGTCGTATGAAAGCTCGGCGTGAAGACCGGGATCTTCCGCATCAAGGAGGTTATCGAATTCTTCACGGGCGCAATCGGCGTTATCACGGAGCGACTGAACGCGGTAGCTGGTTTCAGCCCACAGACGCTGAAGCTCCACGCGGGACTCGTCAACCACTGTGCCACCTTCAAAGGTGAGGCGCAGGCTATCGGTATCATTCGGGCTACCAATCACGCTTATGTAGTCGCCAAGACCCGCGGCAGAGAATTGCTGAAGGACAAAACCGGTGTCTTCCCTGCGCACCTGGATAACAGCACCCAACTCTTCGTTGAACAACTCCCTGGCAAACTGGCTTCGATCTTCGGCAAGACCATCGAGCTTGATATCGACACCACAACGGCCGGCAAAGCACATTTCGGCCAAAGTGACGAACAGACCACCGTCGGATCGGTCATGGTAGGCCAACAGCTTACCGTCTGTGTTCAGCCCCTGAATGACCGCGAAGAAAGCCTTGATGTCCTCGGGATCGTCCAGGTCTGGCGCTACGGCACCGACCTGACGGTAAACCTGGGCCAGAGCAGACCCACCCAGGCGGTTCTGGCCTGCAGCCAGATCCACCAGGATCAAATCAGTCTCGCCGGCATCGTTAACCAGTTGGGGCGTCAGGGTTCTGGCAACATCGGTTACCGGCGCAAAGCCACTGACAATCAATGACAGCGGTGCAGTCACACTTTTCTGTTCGCCGTTGTCTTCTTCCCACATGGTTTTCATGGACATGGAGTCCTTGCCGACCGGGATCGTAATACCGAGCTCTGGGCACAATTCCATGCCTACCGCGCGAACAGTTTCGTAGAGATTTTCATCCTCGCCCGGATGTCCGGCAGCCGCCATCCAGTTTGCCGACAGACGGATATCGGACAATTTTCCGATGGGCGCGGCCGCCATATTGGTAATAACTTCACCCACGGCCATGCGGCCGGACGCAGGGGCATCAATCGTCGCAACCGGTGTGCGCTCGCCCATGGCCATAGCTTCACCGGTACGGACATCGAAGGAAGTGGCTGTGACAGCCACATCGGCGACCGGCACCTGCCAGGGGCCCACCATTTGATCCCGTGCCACCAGGCCGGTAATGGTCCGATCCCCGATAGTAATCAGAAAACTCTTGGAGCCGACGGACGGCAGACGCAGAACGCGGCGAATCGCGTCGTCCAGATCGATTTTGGTGGAGTCGAATATGGGCTTGGTGAAGGACGCGCGACTGACGCTCCGGTGCATGCGAGGCGGCTTGCCGAACAGTACTTCCATCGGCAGGTCGACCGGCTTGTCATCAAAGTAGGAATCAGCCAGCTCAAGATGATGAGCCTCTGTCGCTTCACCAATCACCGCATAAGGGCAACGCTCACGGCGGCAAAGGGCATCGAACCGCTCCAGATTTTCCGGAGCCACGGCCATCACATACCGTTCCTGGGATTCGTTACACCAGATCTCCAGCGGTGACATGCCCGGCTCGTCACTGGGAATATCGCGAAGCTCGAATTTGCCGCCGCGGCCGCCATCTTTCACCAGTTCCGGCATGGCATTGGAAAGACCGCCGGCACCAACATCGTGAATAAACGCGATGGGGTTCTCGTCCCCCATCTGCCAGCAACGGTCGATCACTTCCTGGCACCGACGCTCCATCTCCGGGTTATCCCGCTGAACCGACGCAAAATCCAGGTTTTCGTTACTGGAACCCGAATCCATGGAAGAAGCAGCGCCGCCACCAAGACCGATCAGCATGGAAGGCCCGCCCAGGACGATGAGCTTGGCACCCACCGGGATATTGCCTTTCTCCACGTGCTCTTCCCGAATATTGCCGAGCCCACCTGCAATCATGATCGGCTTGTGGTAACCACGGACTTCCTCGCCAGCGGCACCCGGCACTTTCTCTTCAAAGGTGCGGAAATAGCCGGCCAGATTGGGACGGCCGAATTCGTTGTTGAACGCCGCACCGCCAATCGGGCCCTCGATCATGATGTCCAGAGCTGAAGCAATCCGCTCCGGTTTGCCATAGTTGATTTCCCATGGCTGAGGATCGTCCGGCAGGTTCAGGTTGGAAACTGTGAAACCGGTCAGACCGGCCTTGGGCTTGGAGCCCCGACCGGTCGCGCCCTCGTCGCGAATTTCGCCGCCAGAGCCTGTTGCCGCTCCGGCCGCAGGCGCAATTGCCGTCGGGTGGTTGTGTGTCTCCACCTTCATCAGGATGTGAATATCTTCTTCGTTATACCCGTAGATCCCAGTCTCCGGATCCGGGAAGAAGCGGCCACCCCGGCTACCCCGAATCACCGAGGCGTTATCCTTGTATGCGGATAGGACACCTTCGCTGTTCATTTCAAAGGTATTGCGGATCATCGCAAAGAGAGATTTTTCCTGGCCCTCACCGTCAATATCCCAGGAGGCGTTGAATATCTTGTGTCGACAGTGCTCTGAGTTAGCTTGGGCGAACATCATGAGCTCGACGTCGGTCGGATCCCGCTCAAGATCGGTGAAAGACTTCACCAGGTAGTCGATTTCATCCTCAGCCAGCGCCAGACCCAGGCGTGAGTTCGCCTCAACCAGCGCATCCCGGCCACCTGCCAGAACGGGTACCCGCCCGAGGAGTCGCGGTTCCTCGTGGCTGAACAGCAGCTCTGCCCCGCCCATTTCATGGAAGACTTTCTGGGTCATGCGATCATGCAACAGGGCTGCGATCTTCTCGCGCTGTTCCAGACCAAGCTTGCGCCCCGAACGAATGTAGTAGGCGGTGCCCCGCTCGATGCGGTGAATCTGACGAAGTCCACAATTACGGGCGATGTCCGTGGCCTTGCTGGACCAGGGTGAAAGCGTTCCCGGGCGCGGCACGACCAGAAACAGAACGCCGTCTGGCTCTTCAACCGGCACGCTGGGGCCGTATGTCAGCAATCGGTCGAGTATGGCCTGCTCTGCGTCGGAGAGGTCCGACTCCAGGTCGACAAAATGCATGAACTCTGCGTAGACATGCTCGACTTCAGGCACGATATCCTGAATCCGTGAATGCAATTTGCGGGAGCGGAATGGCGAAAGCGCGGGTGCGCCGCGAAGTTCAAGCATGATATCAACCTGTATCGCGCGAAACGGGGAAGCCTGGGTGCAATTTGAAAGGCCGCCATGATACTCGAAAGCGGGGTCAGGATACAGCGCTTGAAGCGTTAATCCCTGACCGTACAATTGACATTGTTTTGCATATTAATTAACCAGATTTATTGACCAGCCATCCGACACCAAGGATCATTGAAAAGGTGGAAAGGAATTCCACGCTCAGGATAGAAAGGGGTGCAGGTCCGGAAGCGGCTCTGCAGCCAGATGATCCAGACGTGACGGAGATCAGGGACTTGCCCAGAATTCTTGCTGCTTTTACAGGCGCATCCGCCAGGACGCTTCGCTTACTTGGCACCGCCCTACTACTGACTGGATGCTCACAACCCAGCACTCTCCAGGAAATCCGGGATGAGGGGGTGCTGCACGTGATCACCAGGACGGCCCCCTCTATCTACGTGGAAACGGAGGATGGCCCCACCGGCTACGATTACGAGCTGGCAAAGCTGTTTGCCAACGAGCTGGGCGTGAAGCTCCGGATCCGCGTCGCCGATGACAACACTGAAATCCTGTCGGTGCTCGACAAGAATTATGCCCACCTGGGCATGCTGGGGCTTTCCAGTCAGCCGGACACGATCGGTCAGTATCATACCGTGGCTACCGGCATTACTGCGCAATCGATACTGGTTTATAACCGGGACGTGGAGCGACCAGAATCACTGAAAGACCTGGCCGGAAAACCCCTTCATGTGGTGGCCGACAGCAACCATGAGCATCGGCTCACCAAAGCCCGCGGGGAAACTGCGGAGCTTCAGTGGCAAGTGCATCCCGGGCTCGACGCCGCTGGCGTTTTGTCCCGTGTTGAAAGCGGCGAATTCCCCTACGCGATGGTTTCCTCCAATGAACTCGACCTGAACCACGTGTTCTACCCGATGGTGAAGGAGGCGTTTGCGGTTGGGGAACCCGGCGAACTGGCCTGGTTTTTCCCGGCGGCGCAGGATGAATCCCTGGCAAAAGCTGCCCGGCAGTTCCTGGACACCCTGGAGGCCGACGGCACTCTGGCCCAGATCGCCGAGCGCTTCTACGGTCACCTGGACCGGCTCAATTATGTCGGCGCCCGCACCTTCATGCATCATGTGGAAAACCGTCTCCCCAAATACGAGTCACTGTTTCGCGACTACGCCAGGGACTTCAATATGGACTGGAGGCTGCTCGCGGCCATCGGTTACCAGGAGTCCCACTGGCGACCCAACGCGGTGTCTCCCACTGGAGTTCGCGGCCTGATGATGCTGACCCGGAACACAGCCAGCCACATTGGAATCAACAACAGGCTGGATGCGGAGGAAAGCATCCAGGGTGGCGCCAAGTATTTCCGGATCGTGCATGAGAAAATCCCGGAACGTATCCCCGAACCAGATCGCACCTGGTTCGCCCTTGCCTCTTATAATGTTGGTTTTGGGCACCTTGAAGATGCCCGCCGCCTGACAGAGGGCGCTGGAAAAGACCCTGACCGCTGGATGGATGTGAAGGAGTTCCTGCCACTGCTGGCGCAAAAAGAATGGTATACCAAAACCCGTTTTGGCTATGCCCGTGGCCATGAACCGGTGATCTACGTTCAGAATATCCGGCGCTATTACGATGTTCTGGCCCGGCTCAACGAACCGGCCACGCCGGCGCCAGAACAGGAAGAGCAGATCGTGCAGATGGAGGAAAGCCAGAAAGCCGGCGTTCTTTCAGACAGACTGAAGCCAGACGAAAAACTCCGGGCTGGCTTGCCGGCAGAGCTGGGCATGATCCCCCCGACCCTTTGAAGCGGCTTCCCGAAGTGGTCTAGTCAGCACGAGCTTCCAGTGCCCTTTCCACCTGACTGGCGGAATATCCCCGACGATTCAGAAAGCGCGCCTGACGCACTTTTTCGTCCCAGTCTTCACTTAGATCCGCCAGCCCAAACCGTTTATCCCGGATGCCGATAGCTCGCTGGCACCAGTCTTCCTCGGTCATCTCGTCAACACACTCCGGAGTCTTGTGCACCCCACGCTGTTGAAGTTCACCAAGAATCCGTAGCGGGCCATAGCCAAGGTCCATTCTCTGGCGGGCGTAGACGTCAGCAAACCGGTCATCGTCAAGCCAACCCTCTTTCTCGTAGTCATCCAGAACGGCGTCGATAATGTCTCCAGACACCTTTCGCTGACGAAGCTTCAGGCTCAACTCAAGGCGGCTGTGCTCCCTCCTGGCCAGCAGTCTCAGCGCCGTTGCCCGGGCCCGGTAATCCTGATCGTCCTGATTTTCCTGTTTTGCCATACAGACCCTTTCCGCACACGCACACAAAACGCTAGACTAGCCGCGAATTTTTCGACTGGTCAGCACCTCAGACTGACCCGTCAAACTACCCGGCATCCCCAACCGGAGGCCGATGGCCGGTGGCGGTCCAACTTTGCCCGACACCGTGAACTGGTTTCAACACCCAAGGATACTCTTATGGCCGCGTTCATCCAGAAACTGTTCAGATCCCGCAAGACAACCGAGGCAACACCCAAACAGCGGAAAGCCACCCAGCCAGAGCCTGCCGAACAGGAGGATACCCGAGCCAGTCAAAGAGAAGAACAGCTGGGAACCCTTGAGGGTTCGCCATCGCAGAATGTTCTGGCGAAACTGGCGATTGAGGGGGTCACAGCCGATATCCGACAGGCTGCCGCCAGCAAGCTGACCGATGAAAGCTGCCTTCAGGAAGTTCAGAAACGGGCCAAAGGCCGGGATAAGGGCGTCTACCAGATCGTTAAACTCGCACTTCAGGAGCGGCGCGAAGAACAGGCACGATTGGCCAGTATAAGTCAGACCATCGCCACCCTAATTCGCCACGCCGAGGACCAGGCAAGAAGCGACGACACCAAGCTTTACGAGGCGAGGCTTGATGCCCTGCTGAAGCAATGGACAGAGGTGGAAGAGTACGCCACACCGGAACAGGCGCAAACGTTCCTGGAAGCGGTTCACCAGTGCAGGGAGCGCATTACGGACCTTCAGTCAGCGGCAGAAGATGAAAAGCGCCGGCGCGAGCAGCAGCGCCAACGCCAGGAAACCCTCGATCTGCTGACCCGCACACTGGATGACCTCAAGTCGCAACCGCCAGAGACACTGCCCTCACTAGCGTCTCTGGATGCACTGCAGAAAACCCAGGAAAACCGATGGCTGGAAGCAACACGGGATACAGCCGTAGACAAGCAGGAACAGAAATCCTACGAGACCGCGATGCTGGCACTGCGCAACTACCTCAACGCTGTTCGCAGGATTACCCAGGACAAAGAAACCATTCTCGAACTCGGCGCTGCGCTCGACGGTGAAGGCGATGCCACGGACGAGCAGCGCGCCCGGGCAAAAACCCTTATTGCCGAGATCAACTGGCCGGAAGGTTACCCTGTCCCTGCACTGGTTGAGCCTTTGCGAAAACTGGCAGGAAAACCCAGGGCATCGAGCAAGCCCGGTGTTGATCAGGAACAGCAGAAGGGCCTGGCAAATCGCCTTGAAGCCGATCTCAAAAAGCTGGAAGAAGCCCTGGAGGCCAAGCAGCTTAAAGAATCAAAACAGCTGTTCAAAACTGCCCAGCAGTACTTCCGCGATCTGGACCAGCGACACGCCAAACCCTTTCAGGCCCGGATCCAACTGCTTAACGGTCAGTTGAGAGAGCTCTCGGACTGGCAGGGCTTTGCGACCGAACCGAAGCAGATTGCCCTGTGCGAGCAGATGGAATACCTGGCAGACCAACCTATGGATCCTGAAGCAAAGGCAGAGCGGATCAAGGAACTGCAGAATGAATGGCGCGACCTGGGCGGCTCTTCAGACCGGACTCTCTGGTCGCGCTTCAAGGCCGCGTCCGACAAGGCCTATGAACCCTGCAAAGCCTACTTTTCTGCAAAGTCCGGCCTGAAGCAGGCCAATCTGGAAAAGCGGTCCGCCATTTGCGAGCAGCTTGAAAGCTTTCTGAACAATGCTGACTGGTCCTCGATCGATTGGAAGGCCGCCGAGCGCATTCATCAGACCGCCCGCCAGGAGTGGAAGGAAGCCTGGCCAGTGGAGTTCCGGGACAATCGTGCCGTTCAGAAGCGCTTCGATGAACTGCTCAAAAGACTGGAGGCGCCACTGGATGAGGAACGCCGGAAAAACGAAACACTGAAACAGGCGATCGTGGAGAAAGCCGAGGCACTGGTTGACCACGAACCGCTCCAGGAGGCCATGAATCAGGCCAAGGCGCTGCAGGGAGAGTGGCAAGCCATCGGCATTACCCGTCATCGGGAGGACCGGAAAATGTGGCAGGCCTTCCGCAGGGCCTGCGACCAGATCTTTGCCCGCCGCGATGCCGAGCGCACGCAACAGCAGCAGGCATCCCGGGCCGCCGATGAGTCTGCACAGGCGAGTCTCGCGCAGGTTTCAGGGGTATCCTCCGACAGTGATGAGCAGGCGGTTGCGTCAGCGCTGACGACGCTGGGAGAGATCGACGCGTCAAGCTTGTCCAAGGGTGTCAGAGAACAGCTTCAACAGGAAAAGCAGCGGTTGAGCCAGATCCTCTCCACGCTGAAGCTTCAGGCGAAAATGGCCTCGTGGCAGTCTCTGGTGGTGGCTGCCACAAAAGGCGAAACCACCGATGATTCAGCGCCGAAACACTGGTTCGGACTGGCAGAGTCCCCGGAAGCAAGCGATCCGGTCGAGCTGGTGATCCGGGCAGAGATTCTGTGCGGCGTCCCATCACCGGAGTCAGATCAGCAGCGTCGCATGGAAATCCAGGTCCAGCGCCTGGCCGATGGCATGGGGGCTGCGGACAACGGCAACGATCAGATACAGAATGTGGAAAAGCTGCTTGCGAGCTGGTGCCTGGGCGGCATTGGCAAAAATGCCGACACCGGGCTGGCCGAGCGTCTGAACAAGGCCCTCACCAACCTGAACCCGGCCTGATGCGGCCTGCGGTTTACTCCCGCTGATGCTCTTTGACGAACTCCCTGGCCTCTTTCACAGCGGCCAGGGACCTCTGTTTCATCTCCTTGAGCTCCTCGTCGGCCAGATAGAACATCATATCGATTGAATGACGATAATACCGCGTGGGCAGCCGGTTCAGGGCCACGCACATCACATCGGTAAGATAGTCCGCTGTGTCAGACTCCTCCCGCGTTGCCTCAATGGCATCCACCACCAGCCGTTCGTAGAAATTGTCGATCGCATCTCGCAGAGACATGGCTTGCGCCTCCTGAATTCGTCTGCGGTTTCTAACACCATAGAAGCCACCTCTCTCGTTGTCATGGTTGATGAGCAATTTCGCCAATGCGATTGGCAGCCCGCGTCATTACCCCCCGCAGCTGCAACCGGCTATGGTTGTGTCATCGGTTAATCAAATCCGAGAACAATTTGACCAGAGGACAAGCAATGACCACCGAGGCGTATATCTTCGATGCGGTCCGCACCCCCAGAGGGCGCGGTAAAAAAGACGGATCACTTCACAGCGTCAAGCCCATCACGCTGTTGACCACGGTGCTCCATGCGCTGCAGGAGAGGAACAGTCTGGACACCGCCCAGGTGGACGACATTGTGATGGGCTGCGTCACCGCGGTGGGCGATCAGGGCGCGGATATCGCTAAAACAGCGGCCCTGGCGGCCGACTGGGATGAAAAAGTCGCCGGCGTAACTCTCAATCGCTTCTGCGCCTCCGGCCTCGAAGCAGTTAACCTGGCCGCCATGAAAGTGCGCTCCGGGTGGGAAGACATGGTGGTGGCCGGTGGCGTTGAAGCCATGTCCCGGGTGCCCATGGGCTCCGATGGCGGTGCCTGGGCTACGGACCCGGAAACCAACCTTCATACCGGTTTCATGCCCCAGGGTATCGGTGCAGACCTGATTGCCACGCTCGAGGGTTTCAGCCGCGAAGATGTCGATGGTTTCGCGGTAAAATCTCAGCAGAAGGCGGCCAATGCCTGGCAGAACGGCTACTTTGCCAAATCCATCATTCCGGTAACCGACCAGAACGGCGTGGTCATTCTGGATCGTGATGAGCACGTACGTGGCAACACCTCCCTGGAGAGCCTTGCCGGCCTGAAGCCCTCCTTCCAGATGATGGGCGAAATGGGCTTCGACGGTGTTGCCCGGGAAAAATACCATTACGTGGAAAAGATCAACCACGTGCATCACGCCGGCAACTCCTCCGGCATTGTCGACGGCGCCACCGCCATGCTGATCGGCAGCGAGGCCAAGGGCAAGGCCATGGGCCTGACACCCCGTGCCCGAATCATTGCCACAGCCGTGACCAGTACCGACCCCACTATCATGCTCACCGGTCCTGCGCCGGCCGCGCGCAAGGCGCTGGATAAAGCGGGCATGACCGCTGACCAGATCGACCTGTTTGAAGTGAACGAAGCCTTCGCCTCCGTGGTAATGCGCTTCCAGCGGGAACTCTCGGTTCCCGACGAAAAAGTGAACGTGAACGGCGGCGCCATCGCCATGGGCCACCCGCTGGGTGCCACCGGCGCCATGATTCTTGGCACCCTGCTGGATGAGCTGGAGCGGCGCGAACTGCGCTACGGCCTGGCCACCCTCTGCGTTGGCGGCGGCATGGGCATTGCCACCATCATCGAGCGCGTCTGAACCCGTCCACTTTTCAAGGAGAACCGATTATGAGTGCCATCCGCTATGAACTGGGTTCAGACCAGATCCTGACCCTCACCATCGACATGCCAGGCCAGTCCGCCAACACCATGAATGCCGCGTTCCGGGACGCCCTCTCGGAAACCGCCGCAAAAGTGAAAGATGACCTGGACAACATCCGCGGCGTGATCATTGCTTCCGCCAAGAAGACCTTTTTTGCCGGCGGCGACCTGAAAGAGCTGTACAAAGTTACGCGGGAAGACGCCCGAACCTTTGAAGACATGGTCAACGGCCTGAAATCTCACATGCGCTTCCTGGAGACCAGCGGCAAACCCGTTGTCGCCGCTATTAACGGCTCTGCGCTTGGTGGCGGCCTGGAGATCGCGCTGGCCTGCCATCATCGGGTGGCCATTGACGACGACAGCATTCAACTGGGGCTGCCCGAAGTCACACTGGGCCTGCTGCCCGGCGGTGGCGGCACTCAGCGACTGCCTCGAATGATTGGCCTGGAAGCGGCCTTCCCGTTCCTGATGGAAGGCAAGAAGGTGAACCCCAAAGCCGCCCTCAAGGCTGGCATTGTTGACGAACTGGCCGATTCTACCGACGAGATGATCACCAAGGCCCGGGCATTTATTGATGCCAACCCGAAGTGTCAGCAGCCGTGGGACCAGAAAGGCTTCAAGTTTCCTGGCGGCGCACCCCACCACCCCGCCATGGCCCAGAAACTGGCCATTGCCCCGGCCATGCTGAAGCAGAAAACCAAAGGCTGTTATCCGGCTCCGGAGCGCATACTCTCTGCCGCCGTTGAAGGCGCCCAGGTGGATTTCGACAACGGCAGCCTGATCGAAACCCGTTACTTTGCCGAACTGGTCATTGGCCAGGTTGCCAAGAACATGACCGGTACCTTCTGGTTCCAGTTGAACGCCATCAAGGCGGGCGGCAGCCGGCCAGATGGCGTTGAAAAAGAAACCTTCCGCAAGGTAGGTGTTCTGGGCGCCGGCATGATGGGTGCTGGTATCGCCTATTCCACGGCCACACGCGGTATCGATGTGGTTCTGAAAGATGTCTCCGTGGAGAATGCCGAAAAAGGCAAAAGCTACTCCGAGAAGCTGTTGGCCAAGAAGGTCAGCCGTGGCCGGATGAGCGAAGCGCAGAAGGCAGAGATCCTTGGCCGGATCAAAGCCACGGATTCCGCGGATGATCTGGAGGGCTGTGATCTGGTGATCGAAGCCGTCTTTGAAGACAGCGAACTGAAAGCCAGGGTAACCGGGGAGGCAGAACCGAAGCTGGTCGAAAACGGCATCTTCGCCTCCAACACGTCCACCATCCCCATCACCCAGCTCGCGGGTGCGTCGGCCAAGGCCGAGAATTTCATCGGTCTGCATTTCTTCTCGCCCGTGGACAAAATGCAACTGGTGGAAATCATCGTCGGGGAAAAGACCTCCGATGAAACCCTGGCACGCTCGTTCGACTACGTGCAGCAGATCGGCAAGATCCCGGTGGTGGTGAATGACAGCCGGGGCTTCTTTACGTCCCGGGTTTTCGGCACCTTTGTCAACGAAGGCATCTGTATGCTGGGTGAAGGCATCCACCCCTCTAGCATTGAAAATGCAGGGTTGCTTGCCGGCATGCCCGTCGGCCCGCTGGCCATCTCCGACGAGGTCAGCATGACCCTGATGCAGCACATCCGGGACCAGAGCAAAAAAGACACTGAAGCCTCCGGTGGCAGCTGGAACGCCCACCCGGCGGAAGCAGTCATCGATGCGATGGTCAACGAGCACGGCCGCAAGGGCAAGGCTGCCGGGGCCGGCTTCTATGACTATCCCGCCAATGGCAAGAAGCACCTCTGGCCGGAACTGGAAAACCTGTTCGTGGATGCAGACAAGGCCAGGACCGTCAAACTGCAGGAACTCAAAGACCGGATTCTGTTCATCCAGGCCATTGAAACCGTCCGCTGCCTGGAAGAGGGAGTGCTGCGCACCGTGGAGGATGCAAATATTGGCAGTATCTTCGGCATTGGCTATGCGCCCTGGACGGGTGGCGCCATCCAGTTTATCAATCAGTACGGCGTAAGAGCCTTCACGGAACGCGCATCCGAACTCGCCAAAGCCTACGGCGAACGCTTTGCGCCCCCGAAATTGTTGCAGGAAAAGGCGGAAACGAACACACCGTTTGCCTGACCGGGCTCTGCCGACTCATTGCCGGGAGGGATGCGCTCCCTCCCGGCACCCACCTCTTGCCTGTCCAACCAGCGCAGCGGATGACCATCCGGTTACCAACCTGGCGCCTTCATGGACAGATTGTCACGAACCGATACGCCCTGCCTATGGCATCGGGTGTAGTGCTTGCCTACAATAAATTTAATCAGTCACGGGTAGACACTCCCTCAAAAACCGAGTGGCTACCAATACCGTCAGGTAAGCATTTATGACCATCGCGGAAAGAATTATGGCTCGTCGCTCTCCGGCCGGATCTGTTCGGTCCGGAGTGTGCAAGGCAATGGCCGTGGCATTGCTGTTGTCTGCGCCACTGGGGCTTCACGCCAAAGTGGAAACTCCAGCCGTCTATGAGCCAGTTGCACCGACGATTGATCAGGCGCGGGCCAATATCCTGATCGCCCGTCAGCTGCAGTTCACCCATTTTCGGGACCTCGGAATCAGCGATGAACTCTCCGGAGACGTGTTTGATGCCTACCTTGACTATCTGGACGGCCAGCGGATCTACCTGTCAAAGGACGACATTGCAAAATTCGACAAGATTCGTACCCAGTTGGGCTCGGCCCTGAAAACCGGCCAGTTGCAGCCGGGCTTTGATATCTACAATCTCGTCCAGCAACGGATTATCGAGCGCCTCCAGTTTGCTCTCAAAACCATTGATAACGGCCTGGATTCGCTGGATTTCTCGGCCAAAGAAAGCATTCTGGTCGACCGCTCGGAAGCTGACTGGGAACCGGACGCCAGGGCTCTGGATGATCTTTGGGTAAAGCGCATCAAGAACGCGGTGCTGGCACAGCGCCTGAACGGCGCAGATGATGAGGCGATCATTGAAACTCTCCGCCGGCGTTACGAAGGCCAGCTTAAACGCGCCTACCAGGCCCGCAGTGAAGATGCCTTCCAGGCCTACATGAACGCGTTTACCGGTATGTGGGACCCGCACACATCTTACTTTTCGCCTCGCACCTCCGAAAACTTCAACATCAACATGAGCCTTTCTCTGGAAGGCATTGGTGCTGTCCTGCAGTCCGACAACGAATATACCAAGGTGGTAAGACTGGTACCCGGCGGCCCGGCGTCCAAACAGGGTCAGCTTGAACCGGCAGATCGGATTGTCTCGGTCGCACAGGAGGGCGAAAAACCTGTGAATGTCATAGGTTGGCGCCTGGACGAAGTTGTCGACCTTATCCGTGGACCGCGTAACTCCACGGTCACCCTGGAGGTGATTCCGGCCAATGCGTCTGATGAGACCATTACCGAAACTATCGCGATCAAACGGGATGAGGTAAAGCTGGAAGAGCAGAGTGCCAGCAAGGACACCATCCGCCTCGAGCGCGGCGGCAAAGAATATACGATTGGCGTGATTACCATCCCCACTTTCTATGCCGATTTTCAGGCCATGCAGGCGGGTGACCCGAATTACAAGAGCACCACCCGGGATGTTCGTAATCTGATCGCGGAACTTGAAGCCGAGGGCGTCGATGGACTGGTGATGGATTTGCGCAACAATGGTGGTGGTGCCCTGCACGAGGCCAACGATCTGGTCGGCCTGTTCATCGACAAAGGCCCCACCGTTCAGATTCGCAACGCCAACAACGATGTGCAGGTACTGAACGACGAGGATCCTTCGGTCGCCTATGACGGACCGCTGGTAGTACTCACCAACCGCATGAGCGCGTCAGCATCCGAAATTTTCGCTGGCGCCATCCAGGACTATGGCCGGGGACTGGTTGTCGGTTCCCAGACCTTCGGTAAAGGGACCGTTCAGGCGGTGCGTCCGCTGAACCATGGCCAACTCAAGATCACCCAGTCAAAGTTCTACCGGGTATCAGGCGGCTCCACCCAGCACAAAGGGGTGATTCCGGACATCGAGATTCCCTCCCGTATCGACAAGACGCGCATAGGTGAAGACGCTCTGGATCACGCCCTGCCCTGGGACCAGATCGAGGCCGTACCGCACACCCGGTATTTTGATTTCAGCGGAATCATTGATGAGCTTCGCAAGCGGCACGAAGAGCGATTCTCAACCAATCCCGAATTCAGTTTGTTGCAGCAGGAAATCGACTTCCTGACCAAACAGCGTGCCACCGACAGTGTCAGCCTTAATCTGGAAGAACGTCGCGCCGAGCACGAACAGATTGAACGCACGCGGCTGACGATCGCCAACGCCAGGCGTGAACTGAAAGGACAGCCACCTTTTGATTCCCTGGAAGACCTGGAAGACTGGCAGGACCAGCAAGCGGCCGATCTGGATTCCACCGACGAAGAACTGGATTTCGTGATCCGTGAAGGTGGCCATATCATGGCGGACATGCTGGACCTGGATAACCGCATGGCGTCCATTCTGGACCCGCAACAGTTCGCGGCTCAGGCTCCGGCTTCGGCCGTAAGCCGATAACCGGACACCTCCAGGCCCATGACTGAAAAGGACACCAGCGGGCAGGATAGCCGCCAGAAAGCGCGAATGCTTCAGGACATGCTTTTGGATGCCCTGCATGCCATGCGCTCGCTGGAACAAGTGGAAGAGCTGGAACAGCCGGCGACGCAAGAACGCACGCCCGAGGGCCTGATCGACCGCCTGGCAAGCCTCACAGGTTCGGCGCTCCGGTTCGGAGTCAAAGCCACCGATACGTCGCTCCGGGTTGGTCGGGCACTGATCAATTCCCAGGACCAGTTGCGAGCGATGCTCACCGCAGGCCAATCTCTCAGGGATATACGGGAGGTGGCCGGGCTCACACTGTCCGAAATGAGCGAGGCCCTGAATCTGCGGGACAAGTCGGTTCTGGAAGCCATTGAGAACGGCACGTCCACGCTTTCCTTCGAACTGATTCTGCGGCTCGCCGCCCTCATTGCCAGGAACGACCCCATTCCGTTCATTATGCGCACCACGCGCAACTACAACCCGGAAGTCTGGCAGATTCTGAACGACTGGGGCGTGGCGAGGCTACCTCTGCAATTCGAGCGAGAGCGGGAGTTCATAAACATCTTCCGCCGGCATGACGACGCTCGCTCACTCTCGGACGAAGGCTTCCAGAAAGTGCTGGAGTTCACCCGCCAGAGTTTTGAAATGTCGCTGCACTTTATTGAGGAGCAGGAACAACAGGTAGCGGAGCTTCGGGCCGCCTACGAAGAAAAGCACCCGGAAGTAGAAACCTCATCGAAGAAGCCGGCGGCCGGAAAGAAACGGCCGCAGCAACCCACGCGATCAACCAAATAACGCCCGCATACCGGTCATATTCGGGTTATGCACTACTCCCTTTTCGGTAACGATGGCATCAATCAGACTGGCCGGTGTCACGTCGAAGACCGGATTGAATACGCTGACTCCCTCCGGCGCCAGCCCGATGCCGCGAATCTCCCGCACCTCAATGCCGTCACGTTCCTCAATGGGAACATCCGCTCCTGACGCCATGGCCATATCCACGGTGCTTGACGGCGCCACCACCATAAAGCCCACCCTATGGTGACGGGCCAGGACCGCCAAGCTGTACGTGCCGATCTTGTTGACCACATCGCCATTAGCCGTGATGCGGTCTGCACCGACAATTACCCAGCGTACGTCTTTTCGGGCCATGATTGCAGCAGCGGCACCATCGGCATTCAGTGTCACGGGAATGCCGTCCCGGGACAGCTCCCAAGCCGTCAGCCGGCCCCCCTGAAGCCACGGGCGGGTTTCATCCGCATACACTTCTTTCAGCAGTTTTTTTTCATTTAACCGGCGAACCACACCGAGGGCTGTGCCATACCCCCCGGTGGCCAATGCACCCGTGTTGCAATGCGTCAGCACCGATATGGCTTCTTTGGTCCCGATGTACTCCAGAGCCTGCTCCGCCATGGCAAAATTGGCCGCCAGGTCTTCCTCGTGTATGGCCTCGGCCTCTCGGGCCAGACGCTTTACCGCCTCATCCAGGGAGTGACAGGCGTGAAACACCCGTTCCATGCGCTGCAACGCCCAGAAGAGGTTCACAGCCGTCGGCCGTGAAGCCGCCAGCTCACGGATGGCCTGCTTGATTTCCGCCTTCCAGTCGCCACCACCGGCATGCCTGGCTGCCAGGGCTACCCCGTAGGCTGCACTGATACCGATTGCCGGCGCGCCCCGGACCACCATATCCCGGATACTCTGCGATACACCGGCCGCTCCTTCCAGCGTTATCCAGTGCTCCTCTCCAGGCAACAGGCGCTGGTCCAGCAGTTCAAGACTGCTGCCGTGCCACCGTATTGCAACGGTGCCAATGCCACGTTCGGAAGAGGGTTTCGGGGTTGTTGCCATAGAAAACTGCTCCGGTTATTCAGCGCTGAAAACTGCCAGTATAACGGTTATACTTCCGGGCTACATTTTCAAGGTGCGGCAGCTTCGCACCTGGCGCTGTAAGGCAGAATTGAATGACGGCAGACACTATCACCGCGGCCGATATCCGCATAAACGCGCGCTGGCTGATTCCAATTGAGCCGGCAGGCACGGTACTTGAGAATCACGCCGTCATAATCCAGGGTAACCGCCTGGCTGCCGTAATCCCCCAGGCGCAGGCGGACCAGACGTTCCGAACCCGCGAAACCGTCGATCTTCCCCACCATGTCGTCATGCCCGGGCTGATCAACATGCACGGCCATGCCGCCATGACCCTGTTCCGCGGCATGGCGGACGATCTTCCGCTGATGACCTGGCTGAATGATCACATCTGGCCGGCCGAAGGTCGCTTTATCAGCGAACAGTTCATTGCCGATGGCACCCAACTGGCGATGGCAGAAATGCTGCGCACCGGAACCACTACGTTTTCGGACATGTATTTCTTTCCCGAGATCGCGGCACAGGTTGCCCATGATGCGGGCATGCGCGCCCAGATCTGTTTTCCGCTGCTGGATTTTCCAACCCCCTGGGGCGCCGGCCCGGACGAGTATCTGAGCAAGGGCGCCGACTTTATAGACACCTGGAAAACCGATGGCTACATCATTCCGGCCATTGGCCCCCACGCGCCCTACACCGTATCTGACGGCCCGATGACCGAAGCCGCACGACTGTCGGAAAAAACCGGTGCCGCCATCCAGATACACCTGCACGAAACTGCCTTTGAAGTAGCCGAGGCTACTGAAAAACTCGGCCAGCGACCGACGGCCAGGCTGGCGGACCTCGGCGTGCTGCGCCCTGAAACGCAGTGCGTGCACATGACCCAGATCGACGACAGCGATACAAGCCTGCTTAAACAATCGGGCGCCCACATCATCCACTGTCCGGAATCGAACCTGAAGCTGGCCAGCGGCCTTTGCCCGGTGCAGAAGCTTATGGACAACGGGGTCAATGTGGCCATTGGCACAGACGGCGCCGCCAGCAACAACGATCTGGATCTTTTCGGAGAGCTCCGTACCGCCGCCATGGTGGCCAAAGTGGTGGCCGGAGACGCCTCGGCGTTATCGGCACACAAAGCCCTGGAAATGGCGACGATCAACGGGGCCCGGGCCCTGAGGCGGGATCACGAGCTGGGATCCCTGGTGAAGGGCAAGCTGGCAGACATCATTGCCATTGATCTGAGTGACCCGTTTTTACAGCCGGTTTACGATCCGGCCTCCCATCTTGTATACAGCAACCATGGCAGATCAGTAAGCCACAGCTGGATTAACGGCGTACCACAAGTACAGGATGGCCGGCTTACCCGCATTGACGTCGCCGATCTCATGCTCCGGGTTGAGGATTGGGCCGGGCGAATCCGCACGAAGGCTGACTAACCGATTTCCTATTGATTCACCAGGCAGAACCAACCATGACAAACCAGAATGTAGACCGGAACGAGATCGCCAAGTTCGAAGCCCTGGCCAGCCGCTGGTGGGATCCCACGAGCGAATTCAAACCGCTGCACGACATCAACCCGCTGCGCCTGAACTACATTGACGAGCGGGTGTCCCTGGCCGGAAAACGCGCCCTTGACGTCGGCTGCGGTGGCGGCCTGCTGTCTGAGGGCATGGCTCAGCGTGGGGCCCATGTTACCGGTATCGATATGGGCGAAGCGCCCCTCTCCGTGGCGCGGCTGCACGGCATGGAGAGCGGCGTGAACGTGGATTACAGGCAGATTACCGTCGAGGAGCTGTCGCAGGACAGCGAGCATGCAGGCCAATACGATGTCGTTACCTGCCTGGAAATGCTGGAACACGTGCCGGATCCCGCGTCGGTAATCAAGGCGTGTGCCGCCATGCTGAAACCCGGCGGCCACCTGTTTGTCTCAACCATCAATCGCAACCCCAAGTCGTTTCTGTTTGCGATTGTCGGCGCCGAGTACGTGCTGCGGCTGCTACCGAAGGGTACCCACGAATGGAACAAGTTTATCCGTCCCTCGGAAATGTCCGATCACCTGCGCCACGCCGGTCTGGATGTTCGGGAACTGACCGGCATGACCTACAACCCGATTACCAAAATCTACAAATTGGGCCGGGACGTGGACGTCAATTACCTGATGCATGCCAGGGATATTCGTGAAGCCTGAAAACATTCACCACACGTCTGCGGTCCTGTTTGACCTGGACGGAACACTGATCGACACGGCACCGGACTTTATCCGGTGCCTGAATCACTTGAGGGACCAGCACGGACTGCCACCCCTGCCCCCAGAGTACATTCGACGCTCGGTCTCGAACGGTGCCCGCGCCATGATCCGGGTGGGCTTTGGCCTGGAACCCGAACATCCGGAGTACCTGGAAAAGCACACCGCGTTTCTGGACCTTTACGAGGCCGGAGTAGCGGTAGAAACCACCCTTTTTGAAGGCATGGACGAGCTCCTCGTCGCTCTTGAGAAAAAGGGCACCCCCTGGGGCATTGTTACCAATAAGCCCGCCCGTTTCGCGGTTCCGCTCATTGAGGCGCTGAATCTGGCGGACCGCTGCGCAGCCCTGGTGTGCCCTGATCATGTCGCCCAGCGCAAACCTCATCCCGAGGCCCTGCTACTTGCCTGTCAGCAGATGGGGACCGAGCCCGGTTCAGGGATTTATGTAGGCGATCATGAACGGGATATCGAGGCCGGTCGAAATGCGGGCATGAAAACCATCGCTGTCCGCTACGGTTACATTGAGGAGCCGGAAGCCATTGACCTGTGGCAAGCGGATCTTATCGCGGACACCGTCACGGACCTGGCAAAGCTGTTACAATAGAGCGCCAATTTAAGGATCCGGTGTTCAGCCGGTAACAGCCTGACACGGAGACAGGTTATGCACGATTACCAAGCACCCGCCGATCTTCTTAAAGACCGTATCGTTATGGTGACGGGTGCCGGCAGCGGCATTGGCCGGGCTGCCGCGAAGGCCTATGCCGCCCACGGTGCGACGGTCGTACTAGTTGGCCGAACAGTCAGTAAGCTGGAAACGGTTTACGACGAAATCGAGGCGGCCGGCCACCCGAAGCCAGCCATCGTACCCATGAACTTTGAGGGTGCAGCGGTGAAAGATTACGAAGAGCTGGCCATGACCCTGGAAGACAACTTTGGTCAGCTGGACGGCTTACTGCACAATGCCGCCATTCTGGGCGATCGCAGCCCGGTTGAGCTGTATGACCCGGAAACCTGGAACAAGGTCATGCACGTTAACGCGACAGCCCCGTTCCTGCTCAGCCGGGCCATGATCCCTCTGCTTCGTAAGTCCGACGATGCTTCAGTGATCTTCACGTCCTCCGGCGTTGGCCGGAAGGCGAAGGCCTACTGGGGCGCCTATGCGGTGTCCAAGTTTGCCGTAGAAGGCCTGAGCCAGCTGCTGTCCGAAGAACTGGATGACGAACGCCACAATGTCCGGGTGAACAGTCTGAACCCGGGCGCGACCCGTACCAATATGAGAGCCCACGCCTACCCGGCGGAGAACCCGCAGCAGAATCCGGCACCGGAAGACCTGATGCCGATTTACCTGTATCTCATGGGCAAGGACAGCCAGGGCGTAAACGGCCAGAAACTGGACGCACAGCCGAAATAATGGAACTGTTTTTCTACACAACATCCCAGTGCCATTTGTGCGAGCTGGCTGAAGCCCTGCTTGTTAATACGCCCATGCCGGAACCCATACCGGTAGACGTGGTGGATATTGCCCAGTCCGAAGAGCTGGTGGAGCGGTACGGCACCCGAATTCCAGTGCTGCGACGCAACGACACCGGTGCGGAACTGGACTGGCCGTTTACCAGGGATGAATTACTCACATTCCTGCAATGAGGATTGCCTGACATGTTGATGGTTATTTCCCCTGCAAAAACGCTGGACTACGAAAGCCCGCTGGCAACTGACAGCTATACCCAGCCGGAGTTTCTCGACGATGCCTGTGAGCTGGTTGACCAGCTAAAGGAACTGGAGCCGCACCAGATCAGCAATCTGATGAGCATCAGCGACAAGCTGGGGCAACTTAACGCTGAGCGCTTCCAGAACTGGCACACACCATTCACTCCCGAAAATGCCCGCCAGGCTGTACTGGCTTTCAAGGGCGATGTTTACACCGGCCTGGACGCAGAGAGCTTCAGCGAGCAGGACTTCGAGTTTGCCCAACAGCATCTGCGCATGCTCTCCGGCCTGTATGGGGTCCTGAAACCGCTGGACCTGATGCAACCCTATCGCCTGGAAATGGGTACCCGGTTCGAGAATAACCGTGGCAAAGACCTGTATGCCTTCTGGGGCCGCAAGATTACTGACGAGATCAACCGGCTGCTGGCAGACGACGACGGCGTGCTGGTAAACCTGGCCTCCAATGAGTATTTCAAAAGTGTAAAGAAGAAAGACCTTGAAGGCCGGCTGATTACCCCCCAATTCAAGGACTGGAAGAATGGTCAGTACAAGATGATCAGCTTCTACGCCAAGAAAGCCCGCGGCCTGATGTGCCGATTTGCCATCCAGAACCGCATTACCCAGGCCGACGACCTCAAAGGGTTTAACCTCGAAGGCTATTACTTCAGCGAAGACCAATCCGATAAGAACAACTGGGTTTTCCTGCGGGATGAACAGTAATCCACGTTGATATCGGAGTAAGCAATGAACGAAGCAGTGTTTTCCCAGATCGCCATGCTGGTGTTTCTGACCGGCCTGATTGTCTGGATGGGTATCATCGTCTGGGATCTGGCCAAGAAATCCCAGGCCGGAAGATTCGGCACCATCGCCCTGTTTACGGTGCTGGGCGCCGGCGTTGTGGGCTTTATTATCAAAACCGTGCTCGTAGAGATCATGCAAATATGAAAGACAAGGACCAGCCCTGATGTGGTTTCGCAACGCCCGCGTATTCCGTTTTACCAAACCGTTTGATATCTCCGCCGAAGAGCTGGAAGAAAAACTGCAGGCCGACGCCTTCAAACCCTGCGGCCCCCAGGAAACCAGCCGCCAGGGCTGGGTACCGCCGCTGGGCAAGCATGGCGAACAGCTGGTTCACAGCGCCAACGGCTATCACCTGATTGCCCTGCGCAAGGAAGAAAAGATTCTTCCGGGCCCGGTGGTAAAAGAAGCGGTTGAAGAAAAGGCCGAAGCTATCGAATTCGAGCAGGGCCGCAAGGTCCGGCGCAAGGAGAAAGACGAAATCAAGGAACAGGTGATGCTGGAGATGTTGCCCCAGGCCTTCTCCAAGAACCGCCGTTGCTTCGCCTACCTCGCGCCCCAGGACGGCGTCCTGGTCGTCGACGCCGGCTCTGCCAAGCAGGCGGAAGATCTGGCCTCCACCCTCCGCAAAAGCCTGGGCTCGCTGCCGGTTCGCCCGCCTGCCGTGGAACAGGCGCCCGCGTTCACTTTCACCGGCTGGCTGAACGAATCCATCGATCTGCCTGCCAATGTGGTTCTGGGCAGTGAGTGCGAGCTGAAGGACCCGTCAGAAGATGGTGGCGTGGTGCGGTGCAAGGGCCTGGATCTGAAAGCCGATGAGATCCGGAATCATCTGGATGCCGGCATGCAGGTGACCAAACTGTCCCTGACCTGGGACGACAACGTCTCCTTCGTGTTGGACGAAGAATTGGGCATCCGTCGCCTGAAATTCGGCGAAACGCTTCAGGATCAATTGGACGATGTCGATGTTGACGACGCCGTAGCCAAGTTTGACGCGGCCTTCACGCTGATGACTCTTGAGCTGTCCCGACTGATTCCGGGACTCCTCGAAGCACTGGGTGGCGAGGACCGCTCGGCGATTGTTGAAGAATAGAGCCATGAACCCGGGGTCAGAAGAGAAGTTCTTCTGACCCCGGGTTCACAAATTTCAGTGGTTGATCTTGCCCAACCGCTCTCGCTGCCAGTCTTTCTCCGGTTCATTCAGAACCAGCCTCAGATCCATGACTTCCTCTTCCGTGTTGAACTTGATCTCAAAACCCAGGTGTTCCGCCAGCTGCAGCATGGGGCGGTTGTCAGGAAGCACATTGCCCACCATCTCCATGGTGCCTCTTGACCGGCAGTAATCGATCATCTTCTGCATCAGGGCAACGCCGAGGCCCTCGCCCTTCATTTTATCGTGCACCATAACCGCGAACTCGCATTGCAGGTTGTCGGCGTCCGTCCAGGTGCGCACGGTTCCGAGAGTTTCCTCCCCTTCGCCGTCTTCCCTCGGCGCGTTGGCGATAAAGACCATCTCCCGGTCATAATCGATTTGCACCATCTGGGCAACGTCTTCCCGGGAGAAATGCTTGCGATACTGGAAGAAGCGGTAGCGAATGGATTCCGGCGACTGCAATTCATGGAAAGCCCGATGGGCAGGCTCGTCCTCGGCAAGAACCGGCCGGATGATTACCCGGCGACCGGATCTCGGCAACACGATCCACTCCTCCAGCTCTCGCGGGTAAGGCTGAATGATCGGCCGCCCCGGTTTGTCGGCCAGGTTGATAGCGATATTCACCGCCACGGCCCCCTGCTCGTTGAACAGCAGCGGCGAGATTTCCAGCCCCTGGATCTCCGGAATGTCGATCACAATCTGGGAGAGAGTAACCAGGGTCTCCGACACCGCCCGGATGTCCTCTTCCGGCTTCAGGCTGTGCTCTTTCAACAGCTTGTACATGTAAGTACGGCGCAGCAGTTCCCGGGCCAGAACCATGTTCAGCGGCGGTAGTGCGATTTGCCGATCGGTCATAACATTTATCTGGGCGCCGGCCGCCCCGCACACCACCAGAGGGCCAAACAACGCGTCCCTGGTAATACCCACGCTGAACTCGATTCCACCCACGTGCTGGTAGGAGCGCTGAACCGCAAAACCGAGAAAGCCACTGTCCGGGAAGTGGCTCTGATATTCCTCCATCAGGTAGCGACAGGAATCCATAATGGCCGCTTCGCTGTTGAGCTTCTGGACCGTCCCCTTGTAACGCCGCTGGGTCGGACTCAGATCCAGGAAAGGATGACAGGCCTGCTCATGAATGATGGTGATATCGATGGGGCGCCGCTCCACCGCAAACACTTCCAGAACCTCTTCCATGTCGTCGCAGTACATGGTGTCGATGGTGCTGATGCCATAATCCCGCACCAGGTCCCTGGCCTCCCGGTTCGACAGGTGGTAACGGCCTGACCGCAGTGCCCTGCTAACAGCGTGACGGGTATGGGTTCGGTCTGCGAAGTGATCGGTGAACGACTCGGGCGTTTCGGTCAGCAGCCGCTGTACCCGCTGATGACGCACGTGCTGCATGAATGCCATGACGGCTTTTTCGGGATTGAAGAACGACGGCAGCCCGGCCCGGTAGAACTCTTCCCGGGCGTCCATGACCGTACTTTGCCCGAGCCAACAGGTAAACACATTCAGGCGGGTGCCCTTGGAGGCCTGCACCACAGCGTCGGCAATCTGGAGGCTGTCCTCGGTCAGACTCGGCGCATACATCACCAGAACGTTCGCCACTTCCGGATCTTTGGCCAGGATCTTGATGGCCTGGCCGTATAGCTCCGGTGAGGCGTCGTAGTTAAGGTCGATCGGGTTCTTGCGGGTCCAGTAAGGTGGCAGTAACTCGGCCAACGCCTCGATACTGGAATCCGACAGTTCCGCTAGCTCCCCGCCAAGATCTGCCAACCGGTCCACCGCCAACACTCCGGGGCCGACGCCGTTGGCCATGATCGCCAGGCTTTCGCGGCGCAGAGGACGCATTCGGGTTAACGTTTCCAGGGCATCGAACATCTGGCCAAGACCGTCCACCCGCAACACACCGGCCCGCTGGAGCATGGCATCGTAAATCGGATCGCTTCGTTTCAGGCCATCGGGCAGATCGTGGGGGAACCACTCGGATTCCGGTACCCGCCCGGACTTAACTGCAATCACCGGCTTGGTGCGGGAGGCTACCCGAACCGCCGACATGAAGCGCCGGGCATTGGGGATGTTCTCTATATGCAGGAGAATCGCGCGGGTCTGGGTATCCTGAGCCAGATAGTCGATCAGATCGTCGTGATCGATATCCATGCCATCGCCCAGGGTCAGAAAGTAGGAAAACCCCACACCCCGGGCGAACGCCCAATCTATGACGGAGCTGGCAATAGTGCCGGACTGGCCGACGAAGGCAACCCGTCCAGGGATGGCTCCCATGTGGGCGTAGGTGGCGTTCAGGCTTCGGGCCGGAACCATCAGGCCAATGGTGTTGGGGCCGAGCACCCGGATACCGGTTTCCCGGGCAGCTTCGCGCACGGAATACATCAGGGGCTGCCCGGTTTTACTGTGGGTGCGGGACATCCCACCGGTCATAACGATGGCCGTGCGTACTCCAGCCTCCCCCAGCCGCTTGATGGTCTTGGCCACGGTGTCCGGCGGCGTGCAGATGATTGCCAGATCGGGAGAAAAATCCATTTTCGAGACTTTCTTGACGCACGGCACACCGTGCACGTTGTCGTAATCGTTCTGGTTAACAACCAGCAAACGGCCCGGATAACCGCCCCCCATCAGGTTCCGCAATACCATACCGCCAAGGTTGTCTGCCCGCTCCGACGCACCGATCACCGCTATAGACGCGGGATTGAACAGGCTCTCCAGATACCGGGTGCTCAAGCTGACTCTCCTTTATGGTTGGCCGGAAGGCCGTGGGGGAAATAAATGTAATAAAACAGGTTACTTATGCGTGTAACCCTTATCTTAGGCCCTGATCCCCCGATGTGAAATGACTATCGCTCCTATAAGACCAAAGAAACACGGCATCGTGCGGTTTTCCCTGATAAGCTTGAAGAAAATATAAGCATATCGAAGGCAGTCCGAGACGTATGACCACGGCATTCTTTTCCCACGATGACTTCATGAAACACAACATGGGGCCGGAACATCCGGAAAGCCCGGAGCGGCTGGCAGCTATCATCAGCTACCTGGCTGATACCGGTCTCGACCAGAAGCTGGATTGGGTCCGTCCGGAAGAGATCACCCGTGATCAGCTCCTGATGGTGCATCCTGAGAAATACCTCCATCAGCTGGACCTGATGCAACCAACAAGGGGCCGGGTGTTTACCGATCCGGATACGGCGATGATGCCGGACACCTTGCGGGCAGCCCGCCTCGCCGCTGGCGCCAACGTCCAGGCCGTGGATATGGTTATGAGTAGCCAGGTAACCAACGCCTTTGTTTGCGCCCGCCCGCCCGGCCATCATGCCGAGCGAGCGAAATCCATGGGGTTCTGCTTCTACAATAACGTCGCCCTGGCTGCCATGCGCGCGCTCACCTTCCATCACCTTGAGCGAGTCGCGATTATCGATTTCGACGTGCACCAGGGTAACGGTACCGTGGACATTGTTGGTGGTGACGAACGGATCCTGATGTGCTCCAGCTTCCAGCACCCATTCTACCCTCACTCACATGTGCACCGGCAGGCCGACAACATCGTGAATATTCCGATTGAGGCCAACTGCTCTTCTGAAGCCTACCGGAAACAAGTTGAGACAGGCTGGCTAAAACGGCTAAATGAGTTCAAACCCCAACTGATCCTGATTTCCGCGGGCTTTGATGCCCACAAGATGGACCCGATGGCGGAACTGAACCTGGAGACCGAAGACTACCGCTGGCTGACGGAAATGATTGTCGCGGTCGCCCACGAGCACAGCAATGACAGGATCATTTCGACCCTGGAAGGTGGCTACCATCTCAGAGCACTTGCGGAGAGCGTAAACGCCCACCTGGAAGTGCTGGACTCGGTTTACTGAAACCGGTTATCCCCGGGGTTCGCCGCCGTAACCGTTGGCCTGCTGTAGCGCCGGGCGGTCGCCAGCCCGTTGCAGGCGGATATTGGTGCGGCGGTTATCTGCCGGTCGGTTGGATACCGGGTATTGGTCACCATGAGCCCGAACGGTGATCATGTTTTCATCAATACCGCTCGCCTTGAGGTAGTCGGCCACCACATTGGCACGGTCCTCGGAAAGGGCGCGATTGTCGATTCGGCTGCCAATACTGTCACTGTGGCCATCCACGAAAATCCGCTCAACCGTGGTGTCGGCGTTTACGTAGGTCACGATGTTATCCAGCAACCGTCGGTCGGCATCAGACAATTGGGTACTGCCGCTCGCAAACGGCACTCTTGAGCGCTGAATCTGGTCAAAATTGACCGGCAAGAGATTGGATGTACAACGCTGGTAACGCTGGTATTCACCGGCAAAATTAACATTGGACACCTGCACCCGCACCGGACGGCCATCAAACCAGGACTCCCTGGTAACCGTCGGGCGCATACCATCCAGCAGGCCGTGGGCAACAACAAAGGCCTGGCGCGTATCCAGCGAAACCTGACGGCGATCATCGGACACATTGACCGTTCCCAGGGGCCTCGGCTCCACTCCCGGACGCCAGGCCGGTGCTTCGACTACCAGACTGCCCCGCCCCGGTCGCATCAGTGCGGCGTCAGACTCCAGGAAAAAGCTGAGATTTTCCCCCGCACGATGATTGAACACCGCCCGGCCGTAGCCGGGGACCTCGTGCACCAGGCGACACTCGAATACCGACTCGGCAAGGTACCACTGGCTATTCTCGATGCCAGCGCCATAGCTGGCAGCCTGCCCGACTGCCGGCAAAAACAGAACAGGAAGGCTGGCTGCCAGCAGAGTTTTCATACGTTTTACAGGGCGGAATCCCATAGTGCTTGCCATCAAAGTCCGGGAATTAGCAGAACCTGGTTGCTTAACGGCCTGCACCTGGCTTTCTTTAGCCGCCAAACCGAAAACAATCACCGGCGCCTTCTGGTATAATTCGCCAAATTTTTCGGGGCGCTATCCACCAAGGCCCCACAGCACGCCTCGCCAAAGGTATTGCGGACGACTGCCATGACAGAAAAGCTTACTCTTACCCGGCCCGACGACTGGCACCTTCACGTTCGGGACGGCGACATTCTTACCGATGTGGTGCCGGCTACCGCTGCCTGCTTCGGTCGCGCCATCATCATGCCCAACCTGGTACCACCGGTGACAACCGCCGCTGATGCTACCGCCTACCGGGCGCGGATTCTCGCAGCTGCCGATGGCACTGCATTCGAGCCACTGATGACCCTGTACCTGACCGAAAGCATGACACCGGAAACCATCCGGGAGGCCAAAGCCGCTGGTGTTGTTGCCGCCAAGCTTTACCCGGCAGGTGCAACGACAAACTCGGACTCCGGGGTAAAAGATATTCGCAATATCTACCCGGTTCTGGAGGCCATGGCGGAATGCGGCATGCTGCTTCTGGTCCACGGTGAGGTGACCGATGCCGATATCGACATCTTTGATCGGGAAAAGGTCTTTCTCGAACGGGTTTTGGCTCCCACCATTGAGGCTTTCCCGAACCTCAAAGTTGTGCTGGAACATATCACCACCGCCGATTCTGCAGAGTTTGTCCAGCAGCACCAGGGCGACAACCTGGGCGCGACTCTGACGCCCCAGCACCTCATGTATAACCGCAACCATATGCTGGTCGGCGGCATTCGCCCCCACCTCTACTGCCTGCCAATTCTCAAGCGTAACCGACATCAGCAGGCGTTAAGGGACGCGGTAGCCAGTGGCAACAAACGCTTTTTCCTGGGCACGGATTCTGCCCCCCATGCCAGGGATCGCAAGGAAGCCGCCTGTGGTTGTGCCGGCTGTTACTCGGCCTATGGCGCCATCGGCCTGTATGCGGACATTTTCGAAGAACTTGGCATTCTGGACAAACTCGAAGCATTCGCCAGTTTCAACGGCCCCGATTTCTACGGCCTGCCGCGAAATACCGATACCATCACTCTGGTCCGGGAGCCCTGGACCATGCCGGCGGAACTACCTCTGTCTGACGGAACCATCGTGCCCCTCAAGGCAGGTGAAACCGTTCACTGGCGACTGGCGTAAACCTCGCTTATTCCTTCTCACACACGGCCAAGACCGGAGCTTGAGTGACTGACGAAAACAAACCACCGCACCCCATGTCCCGACGCTTCCGCGGGTTTCTGCCTGTTGTAGTCGACGTGGAAACCGCTGGCTTCAATCCCGAGCGGGACGCCCTCCTGGAAGTGGCGGCAGTGATACTGACCATGGACGACGACGGCTGGGTGCGACGAGCGGAGACCCACGTGCAACAGATTGATCCGTTTGAAGGCGCCAATCTGGAGCAGTCTGCCCTGGATTTCACAGGCATTGATCCGTGGAATCCGGAGCGGGAAGCGGTACCCGAGCGGGAAGGACTCAGTGAAATTTTCAGCCCCATTCGCAAGGCAGTGAAAAACCACGACTGCAAGCGGGCGGTTCTGGTAGGCCACAATGCCACCTTTGACCACAACTTCATCTTTGCCGCCGCATTGAGGGCCGACATCCGTCGCAATCCCTTTCACCCTTTCTCAACTTTCGATACTGCCACCCTGGCCGGCCTGGCTTACGGCCACACCGTTCTGGCCCAGGCCTGCAAGCTCGCGGGCATTCCTTTCAGCAACAAGGAAGCCCATTCCGCCGCCTATGACGCGGAGAAAACCGCAGACCTGTTCTGCGGCATTGTGAATCGATGGAAAGAACTGGGCGGCTTTCCGCCTCCGGTGATCCCCGAAGAGACCGAGTAACCGCCATAAAAAACCCGCCGTCGCGGGTTTTTTAGTTGTGAGCCAATCATGGCCGATGATTTCAACGACGCTTGATACTCAGTTGACTTTAAACCGGGACAGCGAATCTTTCAGCTGATGAGACAACGCCGCCAAGTCACCACTGGCTTCAGAGATCTGGGCCATGGCCTGTTTGGTCTCAAAGGACTTTTCAGTAATTGTAGATACGTTGCGCGTTACTTCTTCGGCCGTGGCTGATTGCTCTTCAGATGCGGTAGCAATCTGCTCGGCCATACCGGACATCCGGGTGACCTCATCCACTGCCTCACGAAGCTGCAATACAACGGCTCCTGCCCGCTCGGAAATACCACTGGCCTGGGCGCTGCAGCGGGTAACGACCTGTGAAGCATGCTCCGACGAATTGACCAGAGATTCGATGGAACTACTTATCTCCTCGGTCGCCTTCTGGCTATTCTGGGCAAGGCTGCGCACCTCATCCGCAACCACCGCGAAGCCCCGGCCCTGCTCTCCGGCCCGGGCCGCCTCAATGGCGGCATTCAGAGCCAACAAGTTGGTCTGGTCCGCGATGGACTTGATCGAATCCAGAACCCTGGTGATGGATTCCATATTCTTTCGCAAGTCCTCTATGCCGGCCTCTGCCTCCTCCAGTTCCCTGGCCATAGCACGGGTGTCATCAGCGGAGGATTCCACCTCGGCGGCGCTGCGGCTGACCGCCTCATGAGTGCGCTTGGCACTGGCTGCCGATTCCGAGGTATTCCGGGACACCTCGTTGATGGCGGAGGACATTTCTTCAATGGCCGACGCCACCTGCTCAGTCTGCTCTGCCTGTTGATTCACACTCTCCAGAGTATGCGAGGAAGTACCGGACAATTGTTCAGATGCACTGGCCTGGCGCTGGGAAGCTTCCTCAACCTTGAAGATCACTTCTTTCAGGTCCGACACCATCTTAAGCATGGATCCATATACGCCCGTCGCCCTGTCACTTTCGGACGCATCAATGATCAGGTTACCTGCAGCCACCTGCTCCGCCAGTGCCTGCAATTCGGCCGGGTCTTTGCCGAGGGGTTTCATGATCCGCACTGCGGTCCAGACCGCCACGGCCACCACAGCCAGGATCACAATAGCAATGGCTATCGCCGCCAGCGTCCACATTTCACGTACCGGCGCCAGGGCCTCGTCTTCGCTGATCTCCGCCACCAGCGCCCAGTTCAACCCGCCTACAGCAACTGGCCTGTGGGCGGAAAACACTGGCTCGCCCCGGTAGGACGTAACCACGCCTTCACCGGAATTCCCGGCCAGAGCTTCATCCACCGATGTCGAACTAATGCGTCCATTCTCCGGGTCAGCAAAGGACGCGACAACACTGCGGTTTTCCGGATCCAGGTAGGAGTCTGACCGCATCAGGTTATCCGGCCCCACCAGATAGGCATCCCCGGTTTCCCCCATGCCATCTCGTTCCATCATGATGTTGTTCAGGCTGTCGATGGGAAACTGGAAGGCCAGCACGGCCAGCCGCTCATCTTTTTCGGAATATATGGGGGTTGCCACAAATCCGGCGGGCGCACCGTAGGACGGTACATACCGAGTAAAATCAACAAAAGTCGGAGCAGTATCCTGTCCGTCAGACAGCGCCTGACGATAAGCTTCCGCCAGGCCAGAATCCGCGTAGGGACCGTCTTTCAGGGAGGTAGCAAAATCAACCTCTTTGGCTACGGAATAGATAACATAGCCTGAATCGGCATCAATCAGATAAATATCGTAGTAGCCGAACGCCTCCTGAAACGCCTTGAACGAGGTGTGCCACTGTTTGTGAAGCGTGTTATAAAACTGCGCGATATGGACGTCAGCCGATACCAATTCGTCTTTCTGACCCACAGGATTCGGGTTGTCCACGATGTAACCCATCTGCAGAGCCAGGCTGTTTTTGCTGAGGGATGCAACGAAGTCCGACGCTGAACGTCCTTTAGCACCACCATTTTGCTGCAAGGGTGGCAAAAAATTCTGCTGATAATAAGCCTCGACGTTTTCTCGTAAGGTCGACTGCTCCTCTTGTACCAGTTTTTCATAATTCTGAAATGCCAAACCAAACCCCTGGGCCGCCGTTCGGGTCCCGCGATTATTGGCCATGGCTTTCAGTTGCCGGGAAATGGTGTTGAGATAGTCCTCAACACTACGCTGCTTATTGGTCGCCGCAATAGAAAGTTGCTGCAACGCCTGTTCCTTCAGGCTCTGTCGGGCAATTTCGGCGTTAAAAAACGAGATGGCAATGACGGGAAGCAGGCCAACCAGCAGCAAAGTCAGCAAAAGACGTTTTTTCAGAGTCATCAATAGGCCTTCTTTTATATTGTTCTTACGCTAAGCATCGGCCATCGGCACGTTTACTTTAGCCCAGAAAAACTCATAAAAGAGGCAAATCTCATTCAGTCTATTAATCTGAGAGGGGGATTAACTCCCCCTCCCAGCGGCTTCAGGGGCTACCGCATTACCAGTAGATGCCCCGCATGATAGCGGCGAAAGCCACCTGCTCTGTGGACACCTTCGGCTTCTCGCCGGACCGGCTGCCGGCAGCGGCAGGCGAATCCGGGAACATCCGATAACCGGTATTCATGACAATCTCGCCCATCTTCGGCGCCAGGGCGTGCAGAACCTGAGCGAATATGCCAAGACGCGTGGCAATGCGCTTCGGGCGATACACAATGGCGTCGGCAACCATGCCGGCTGCCTCTTCGGGTGTCAGGGTGGGCACCGAATCGTAGATCTTGGTCGGTGCAATCATCGGCGTCTTCACCAACGGCATGTTAATGGTGGTGAAGGTCACGTTGCGATCTGACCATTCAGCAGCCGCGCAGCGACTAAAAGCATCCAGGGCGGATTTGGACGCCACGTACGCCGAGAACCGGGGCGCATTGGTCAACACACCGATAGAGGAAATGTTCACCACATGCCCGCGGCGATTCTCCAGCATCTTGGGCGCAAAACCCATGATCAGCCGCACGGAACCGAAGTAGTTCAGCTGCATGGTGCGCTCGAAATCGTGGAAGCGATCGAAAGACAGATCCAGTGAACGGCGAATGGAACGCCCGGCATTGTTGACCAGCACATCCACGTGGCCGTGATTGTCCAGAACGGTCTTCACGAACTCGTCGCAGGCGTCCATATCGGAGAAATCGCAGGGATAGGCGTGCACGCTTGCTCCCCGGGACTCCAACTCCGCAGCTACTTCTTTCAGCCGCTCGAGCTTACGGGCGCCAATGACCAGGATGGCGCCGGCGTCTGCCAATTTTTGCGCAGTGGCTAGACCAATACCGGACGTTGCACCGGTCACCACGCAAACCCGGCCTTCAACCGTGCCTTTGAGCGTGCGGTCCTTGAACAGGTCGGGATCCAGGTTACGCTCCCAGTAATCCCAGATCACCGGCGAGTAGTCCGGCAGCCTGGGCACTTCAATACCGGTATCTTTCAGAACACGCTCGGTTTCACGGGCATCGAACCGGGTGGGATAATTGATGAAAGACATCACGGAGGGCGGAATGCCCATATCGTCGAGAATAGCCGATGTCAGCCGCTTCACCGGCGGCAGATTCTTCAGGCTCTGACGAATGAACGGCGGGACAAAGCCGAACATTCGGGAGTCGATCCGCATACCCATCCTGGGTGCATGGCCCGCCTCGCTGAAGATGTTGAGAATTTCGCCAACCTTGTACGGATCGGTATCCACCAGGTGGAAACACTTGCCGTCTTCACCGTCCAGATGGGCAATGTGATCCATCGCGTTAACCACGAAATCCACCGGCACGATATTCAGCCGGCCGCCTTCGACACCAATGGTTGGCACCCATTGAGGCAATGCGTGGCGGATTTTCTGGATCATCTTGAAGAAGTAATACGGGCCATCAACCTTGTCCATTTCACCGGTGGCGGAATGGCCGATCACCATGCCCGGGCGGTAAATCCGGAAGGGAACCTTGCATTCCTCGCGGACCACCTTTTCGGATTCGTGCTTGGTGCGCAGGTACGGATGGTCCAGCTTTTCGGCTTCCTCGAACATGTCCTCCCGGAAAATGCCCTTGAACAGACCGGCCGCCGCGATGGAGGAAACGTGATGAAAGTGCTTGGCGTCCATGGCCTCTGCGGCATTTACCGCAGCCCGCGTGCCCTCAATGTTGGTAGCCTGCTGGGCTTCTTCATCGGCGCCCATATCGTAAACAGCGGCGAGGTGGAAGAAATGGTCGATATTGCCCTTCAGGGCCTTCATCGTCTTGGCGTCGATACCCAGGTTCTTGCTGGTCAGGTCGCCTATAACGGCCTTCACCTGGGATTCATCCGCGCCCCAGCGCTCACGCAATTTGTCCAGTTTATCCTGGGATTGTTCACGCACCAGTACGTGGACAGTGCCACCACGTGCCAGAAGCTTCTCCACGAGGAAACGGCCAATAAATCCGGTGCCACCCGTCAGGAAATAATTCATCGATCTTCCACCCTGCCTGTTGCTCTGTTGTTGTCTATCCATGCCGGCACCCATACGACTAAAGTCTTAGAGTTTTCCGGAAACGCCGGCATTGTACTTAATTGCAACCTTCATGTATCGAACTTTTTTAGAGTTTTTACTCTGTAAGCCTTTGTTTTGTATAGAGCCATTACTCTAAAATTCCGTTCCCGCACGCTGAACGGGCCTGACCGGTTTGCCGACACAATGATTCTGAGACTAGCACAGGAATTGCCCCATGCATGCCCAATCTCCGGATTACCACAAAGCAATGAAAGCGCCTGCCAGCAATGACATAATCGGGAACTTATCACGCCTTTTGGCATCTCTCCTTTTCATTGGAAAACCGAACGTCGGAATCCCCACTATGCAGAAAGACAACCCAAACGCGGAACGTTACATTTCCATCGCCCGGGCCTGCCTGAAGGCCATCAACGACACAGCCGACAATACGGGCTCCCGGGAGCAAAAGATTCAGGCGGTCTACGAGGCCATCGACCAGGCCTTCCAGGCCGAGTTTGCCGATTATCGCCAGTCCGTTGCCATCATGGCCACGGTTCTGGAGCGTATCGCCTCTGGCCAGCTGGATGGTGAGAAAGCCGCCGATCTGGCTCGTAAAACACTCGACCAGCAACCTGAGAGCACGCGCAACGCAATGATGCACTGATGCGCGAAACTCTTCTCGGAACCACAGAGAGCCTATGAACACACGTACCGTCAGGAAGAACTCCATGCAGAACCCGATCTCACGCCTGTTTTCCCTGCTTGCGCTTTTGCTGTTCAGCACCCTTGCTCTTGCAGCCCAGATTCCCGAGAAGAGCCCCAATGACGACAACCAGTACCGGTTCATCGAACTGGACAACGGCCTGAAGGTTATCCTGGTTTCGGATCGGGATGCCGACAAGGCCGCTGCCTCAATGAATGTTGCTGTCGGAAGCGGCGATGATCCGGCGGATCGGGAGGGACTCTCGCATTTCCTGGAGCACATGTTGTTCCTGGGAACCGAGAAATACCCGGATCCGGGCGAATACCAGCAGTTCATCAAGAGCCATGGCGGCCAACACAATGCCTTCACCGCGTTCCAGGACACCAACTACTTCTTCGATATTCAGGCCGAATTTCTGGAACCCGCACTGGACCGGTTCGCTCAACAGTTCTCGGCCCCCCTGTTTACCCCCGAACTGGTGGACCGTGAGCGCAACGCCGTGCACTCGGAATTCAGCGCCAAGCAGAAAGAAGATGGACGCCGCTTCTATTCCGTAAAAAAGGCTGCCAGCAACCCGGACCATGCCTTCAGTCAGTTTGCGGTAGGCAACCTCAGTACGCTGGAAAATACAGAAGAAAATCCTTTGCGACCTGACCTGATCGAATTCTGGAAGCAGCATTACTCCTCAAACATCATGAGCCTGGCGGTCTATGGACCGCAAACCCTGGACGAACTGGAATCCATGGTGCGTGGCCGCTTCAATGCCATTGAAAACCGCAACCTTGACACCAAACGCCATGTGGCCAATCTGTATCGGGCAGAAGACCTCCCAGCCAAGGTAACAGCGGAAGCACTCAAGGATGTTCGAAGCCTCTCGCTCACCTTCCCTATTCCATCCCAGGAAGACAACTACCGCACCAAGCCGGCCAGCTACGTGGCTAACCTGCTTGGCCATGAGGGCCCCGGCAGTCTGTTTGATGTACTTAAAAAGGCCGGTCTGGCCGAGAGCCTCTCCGCGGGTCTGGGCATGGACACCGGCGAAAACGCCACCCTCGAAATCAGCATTTCCCTGACACCCGAAGGACTATCGCGCCACGAGGACATTCTACCGCTGGTGTTCGAATACATTGAAAAGGTCCGCCAGAAAGGGATCAGCGAGCAGCGTTTCCTCGAAATGCAGAACCTGGCGCGCATTGATTTCCGGTTCCGCGAGCAGGGTAATCCCCTGCACGAAGCCATGCGTCTCTCCCGCTACTTGCAGGACTATCCCCCGGAAGACGTGCTGCGGGCACCCTGGCTGGTTGAGCGCTTTGCGCCGGAACAGTACCGCGACATTCTGGGCAGACTGACACCGGACAATCTCCTTGCCTTCGTCCTGGCACCGGAACCTGAACTGGAGAATCCAAATCGCACTGACTGGTATGACGCCGCCTGGACCCGGGAAGCCTTGGATCCGGAAGACCTCAGGGCTCAACGCCTGCCAGAGCTGGCTGCCCAGTTGCGCCTGCCGCCAGAGAACCCGTTTGTGCCGGAGGACCTGGCGATGGTACCGGGTGGAACCATGGAGCAGCCGATAAGGCTTGGTGCACTGGAAGGCATGGATGTCTGGTTCGCCCGGGACACGCGGTTTGATACTCCGAAAGCGAACGTGTTTATAGGCCTCCGAACGCCAGCCTCCCGCGCTTCGGCGCGAAGCTACGTGCTCACCCAACTTTTGGTGGACACCATCAATACCAACCTGAATGCCTGGGCTTACTCCGCCAGCCTTGCGGGTCTGGACTACAGCGTTTATCCCCATCTTCGGGGTATCACAGTTCGTGTCGGCGGATACAACGACAAACTTTACACCCTGATGAATCGGATTCTGCTCCAGGTGGCGGCACCGGAATTGACAGAGCAACGTTTCGAGATTGCCCGGCAACAGCTGATAGACGGCCTGCAGAATAAAGCCAAGGACCGCCCCGTGGAACAGACCTCCGAGTTTGTGCAAACGTCTTTGATTGAGGGCGCCTGGCCCAACGACGATAAGCTGAAGGCCGCCCGGGAAGTAACCTTCGAGGAACTGCAGTCCTTCTCGGAAGCCCTACTCTCACAGGTTGACCCGGTTATGCTGGCCCACGGCAACCTCACCGAAGCCTCGGCGCTCAACCTGGCACGGCAGGTTGACGCGATTGTTCTTGGCAACAGTGAGCTGACCCGGGTCGAGCGCAGCCAGGTAAGGCAACTGCCTGACAATGAAACCAAGGTTTCCATTGAGGTAGACCATCCCGACACTGGTTATACACTCTACATGCAGGGCGACAACACCAGCTTCGAGGAACGGGCCCGTTTCCGCCTGCTGGCCCAAATAATCAGCAGCCCTTTCTATGAAGAGATCCGCACCAACCGCCAGTTGGGCTACATCGTGTACGCGACAGCTTTTGAAATGCTGGAAACGCCTGCCCTCGGGTTTGTTGTGCAGTCACCGTCGGCAACGCGCGCAGAGATCGACCAGGCCGTTCAGGAGTTTTCCAACAGCTTCGAGGAAACCCTGTCGGCATTGACACCGGAGCGCCTGGAGCGTGAAAAGCAGGCCGTCATCAGCAAGCTTCTGGAGCGGGATCGACAGCTTGGCGAGATTTCCAGCCGCTACTGGCGCGAGATTGATCGGGGCGTTGACAGTTTTGATTCCCGTGAACAGCTCGCCAACGCGGTACAGGGTGTGGGCCAACAAGCATTGCTTGAGACGTTCCGCAAATCGGTTCAGGCGCGAACCCAGAGCCTGCAGGTTGTTACCGGCGGTGATGGCCTGGAGGCAAATCGCGTCCTGGGCAGGCTGACCGAACTGCCACCGGTGCCCGCCAGTTGAAAACGCTAGCAGGTACGCAGAAAGCGAGCCCAGTCTTCGGGCTCGTCAACATCCCAGCGGGGCTCGAGCAAACAGTAGCTGAGCCCCGAGGCCTCAAGACGCTCGCGGGTTTGCACGAGCACTTCAGGCGTCCCCCAGGCGATGTCATCCAGCATCCCTTCGGCCACTCTTGAGGCACCGATCAGCACATAGCCGCCATCGTCAGAGGGGCCAAGCACAACATCGTAATCCGCCAGACAAGCCACGGCATGGCGCGCATAATCGGGATCCACGGATGGGCAATCACTGCCGACAACCAATGCCCGGTCATAACTCCGCAGAGACTGACTGAGAGCACGATGCATCCGCTCTCCGAGCGTACCGCCCTCCTGAATTCGCTGGGCCAGGCCGGCACCGTCCAGTTCTTCAATGATTTCGGCAGCGTCACCGTGACGGTCCTCCACCGGCCGGTCCCACCAGAATTCCACCGGATAGCCGGTTGCACACAGGTTATCCAGCACCGCCAGAGTGAGTCGAACATGGGCATCAAGTGCGCCCACTGCGCCTAGTTCGGGCATCAGGCGAGTTTTAACCCGGCCAGCTTCCGGCCATTTGGCAAACTGCAGAAAAACCGCCGAGTACGGACTACTTTGAGACATTGCGAACATCCGATCGGTAGATTTGGGCCAGAGACTCCGGCGATTCACCACGCCAATACCGCCAGCGCAGCTTCCACATCAGAAAAATTGTTCGCCAGGCACCGTGTTGCTGCCAGCGCCGGCTATCAGTCACAACAGGCTCTTTTATACAGAAAGGACGGGACACCAGGCAAAGACGACGTGAGAATTCCACATCTTCCATAAGCGGTACAGGCTGAAAGCCACCCATGGCCTCAAAGGCATCCCGCCGTACGAACATGGCCTGATCGCCGGTGCAGATACCGGTCAGGCGGGAGCGCTGATTCATAAACCAGGCAATAATCCGGAACAGCGGTCGATCACCGCTCAGCCGCACATCAAACCGCCCCCAGGCGCGACGCGACTGGAAAAAACCTGCGAGGTGCTCGAGAGCATTTGCCGGCAAGCGTGTATCCGCATGCAGGAACAGCAGAAGATCCCCTTTTGCCGCCGCTGCACCGGCGTTCATCTGGAGTGCCCGTCCCTTCTCCGAGACCACCACCCTGTCGCAAAGTGGTCGAGCCAGCTCAACTGTCTGATCGCTGCTACCCGCATCAACCACAACCACCTCATGCCCCTTTGCCCGAATTGGCTGCACGGCACGCAGGGTGTCGGTAACGCCCTCAGCCTCCATCCACACGGGAACAATCACGCTTAACGAGAAAGGGTCTGGCAAAACAAACTCCGTGACAATCACCGAAACCGGGCCGCACCTTGAGCCTCGGGGCTTAGCCCGCTATCATACCGCCCTTCTCGCGATAATGCCCCCGTAGCTCATCTGGATAGAGCGTCCCCCTCCTAAGGGGAAGGTAGCAGGTTCGAGTCCTGCCGGGGGTACCAGTCGCCCTTCCGCATTGATCTATATCCAGACCCAACCAGCTGTTTTAAAAGATTTTTACTGAAACTCAGCGTCCTTATCGATCTACAATATTCCGCCTGAGTCTACAGATTTTGGGGGCACATCTGGGGTGCAAACCAATATACACCCCGCTATAGTAGATTTTGTACCCCCAAAAAGAGCTCAACCCTCGCATGGCAAAGCCTATCACCCCCCTAAACGACAAAAAGATCCAATCGGCAAAGTTCGAAAAATTCGGTAAACGCACCAAGCTCTCCGACGGAGGCGGACTTTATCTGGACGTCCAACAATCCGGAAGGTATTGGAGGATGAAGTACCGATTTGATGGCAAGGAGAAGACGCTTGCACTTGGCGTCTACCCTGAAGTCTCGCTGAAACTGGCCCGAGAGCGTCGCGCCAAGGCCAGGGAGCAGATTGCCGACGGCATTGATCCAAACCAGGTCAAAAAAGAGCAAAAAGCGGCCTCGAAAGAGCAGGCGGACACTTTCAAGGCGGTCGCAGAGGACTGGCTCAAACTCAAGAAAGGGGAACTTGCAGACAGTACGCTGGAAGTCGCGAAGAGAAGACTCGAAACCTGGGCTTTCCCTAAGCTGGGCCACTTGCCGATCAAAGAAATCAAGCCGTCGACTGTTATGGAAACCCTAAGGCCCATAGAGGAACAGGGCAAACACGAGACAGCTCATCGAATCCGGCAACGCATCGGCGAGATCTTTCGTTTTGCAGTAACGGCAGATCGTGCAGAGATAGACCCTACAGCCACACTGAGAGGCCAACTCAAAACCACCCCAACTCGACATAGGTCTGCGATTACCAACCCGGATGAGTTAGGCAAGCTACTGAAGGCAATTGATGCCTACGGAGGCCATGCGTCCACAATAGCCGCCTTGAAACTGGCACCGATGCTGTTCCTTCGGCCGGGCGAACTGCGAAACGCAGAATGGAACGAGATTGATCTGGACAAAGCTACCTGGATCGTTCCAGGAAAGCGCATGAAAGGTACTCAGAAAGCCAAGAGAGCGGGTCAGGTGCCTGATCACATCGTGCCACTCTCGACCCAGGCCGTCGAAATACTGAAAGAGCTGAAGACCATCACCGGACATCAGAGCCTCGTATTCGAATCCGTCAAACGGAAACGGCCACTGTCAGAGAATACGATTAATGTCGCCCTCAAATCGATGGGCTACGATGGCTCCGTCATGGTTGGTCACGGATTCCGGGCGACAGCATCCACCCTACTACACGAACAGAACTGGCAGCCAGAGGTAATTGAGCTTCAACTGGCTCACAAACAGCGCAACCTGGTAGCGGCTGCCTACAATCGCTCAGCGAGGCTCGAGGAGAGGCGCGAAATGATGCAGGCCTGGTCAGATTACCTCTACAAGTTAGCCGACAAGTCGTGATAGGGCCTTAAAAAGTGGGCGGCCTTTGATTGCCCCTGATAGCTCATAGGAACCGGAGGCAGCGAGGCTGTTTGCCCAATTACCCATTGATTGAGCGCGTGCGCGTGAATCGCGTCCGTGTAGTCAGCTAATAGCCTTAATATCAGATCTTTCATGTCGTCCAACGCCACTGCTTGCTCCAAACATTCATCCTCAAGCAACTGAACGCCTGTAACCTTATCTTCCAGCTCCGACAACCGGCTCTGGACATCCGCCTCTTTCAAATCCAATTCCTCGCGACTGCTTTCCAAATCCTTCAGCTTCTTATCCACCTCCTCCATTCGGTTTTTAAGCCGCTTTTTGCTCATATCGAGCCATGCAAGGGACTTCACCTCTTCGTGATGGTCAAAAATGATCGACTCCAAGGCTCGATACATCGGCTCACCACGCTTCTTCGCTAGATAGCGCAACCGGGGGCCAAATGCTTTGCTCATCATGAACGAATAGGACATCGCTTGCCCCTTCTGGTCGCGCTTCTTTTTCTGACTCCAGGCACGCTTTATTTGGCGCAAATCTTCTTGCTCCTTGTGCGTACCTGGCGCATCACGAATATGAGTCACCAAATAATCATAGGCCGACTCATCAAAGCGCCTACCACGAGCAAACCAACCTTTTTTGCCAAGATATGTAATTGCCCAATTTTGCTGATCCGCGTTGTTCCTTCCCAGCCAACTGATGGCCCTTTTTCTCCAGTCTTCTTGCATAACCGTCCCAATAAAGATTTAGTTGTTTTTACATTATATTACGTTGCTTATTACTTGCTTTTGTATATTTTTATGGGTATGACTTAGTTGCGCGACTTAGTTGTATCACTAAGTCGCGCAACTAAGAAATGGTGTCAAATATATAACGAAATATACAGTGGTAATTTTGCGTTTTTATTCATCGACAGTGACAGTGAGGTGTACTACCTTGTCTGAATGTCACTTACTACGCTGTTGTCTCACCTCTCTGGACTATCACCCCAGGCGCGATATGCGTTGATGAAGCTGTGGTTGGAAAATGGGGACTCGTTTCCTTTGCAACTTAGCGTTCAAGATTGCGCTCTTGACCTGGCTATGCCTCCGGCGAGAGCCGGTAAAGTGATTAACGAGCTGATCGATACGGGCCATATTGAACCCGATTACCGTTTCGGTCAGAGGGGGCGCCCGAAACGATTTATCGACATCTCGGCGGCGACCACGGAGATGTTGCGCAACCTGACACCTACGCATCCCGGGCGCGTTCTTCATCTGGAATCCGTTCACAGGCTCCTAGCCTGTCGAACATCCGATGCCGACGCAGATTCCCAATCGCTCTCGCCTGCCAACATTGTTTTTCTGATAGCCCTTTTTAGTTTCGCCAATGAATGCGGTGCAGTCCGCGGCCTCGGCGTGAAAAAGCTCAGCACTTACACTGGGATGACGGCCCAGAGGATAAACCTCCAAATCAGTAAGCTACGAAGACTAAAGGTTTTGCTCTCGGCAATACCAGGCACAACCAGTGGGCGGATTTTAGGAAAGACCACTACCGTTTATTGGCTCAACCTGGACCACCAATTTCTCAAACCGTCAGAACACCGAACAGTTTTAAAACCGATGGTGGTAACCCTTGCGTCTGGCGAAATTGTTTGCGGAATGTTTGAGCTCTTCAGCAAACTCAAAGTCGAAAGAAAAAAATATGTGGAAAGAGCTAGCGGGCGATTGAGCCGGCGGCAAGCGACGCGGTTGGCGCTGAAAAATCTATGCGCTCCTCCGATCAAACAATCTGCGAAACTGGATTTTTCACTAGTGGAGGGTTTTTTCGGAGAGGTAAGCAACCCAGGCCTGCGGTTCGCACTCCAATCAGTGGTGGATCAAATTGCTTGTGACAACGCTCTTTCGCGGATACATGTCAAAGTGACCAAGGGCAAAGTCTCGATGACTACCACAGAGCTTCGAAGCCTCTACAAAGAGTTGCTACCCCTAAACCTACAACATAAGAAGACAACCACCTTTCCCACTTGGAAGAACAAGCCAATGCTGATCAGGCTGGTCCTGAGTATGGCAAGCACTGTGGCAGACGAACTGATTCTTCTTATTCGGCAACTCGGAATCGACGCTACACGATTAACTTCGCTTGAATTGGCGCAGATCTCTCGGGAGCCTTCAACGGATCGATACCTAATAGTCGCGCAAGACCATAGCGAACCGGATAAGGAGACGAAAATCGAGAAGTTGGAGGAAAATAGCGGTATCTGAGTTGAGATCCTGTCGCTAAAAGACCCGGGAATCGACACCCGCCACGCACCGTCTATTAAGTTCTACAGGGTTCTCCGAATGGTTTGAACGTAACCATCCGGAGAACCACCCATGCGAATTTTACGGCTAAGAGACGCCATCCACACAACAGGCCTCGGTCGCTCATCCCTGTATAAGTATTCACGCCTCGGCAAGTTTCCGTCCGCCACCACCCTTGGTGGCATGTCCGTAGGCTGGAACGCTACCGCGATAAATCGGTGGATCGCCGAACGCATCCGCGACCGCGATCAAGTTCCCGAAGGCTCGAACCACGTTACTCCCTGGGCAGTCACCATCATTGAGGATGGGACTTGCGAAATAGACCTCAGGATTCTACGAATCAGGCAGGTCATGGCACTAACAGGGTTAGCCAGGGCCACCGTGTACAAGTACATCAATGAGAGAGATTTTCCGCGTCCCGTTCCCCTGACTGGATCGGCCGTAGGCTGGATAGAAGCAGAGGTGAAACAGTGGTTAACGAAGTGCTGTGCTTCCGCTGCTACTGAGCAAGCGCCTGAAAGACCTAACACCCTGCCAGAAGCTGCATAACCCCCTCTTATTATTTAAGTAATAGACAACTTCTCTAGATCACAAACCACTCCCTCAATACCTCCTGATCTTCAAGAATCCGGGGCAACCCTCGGCAAATTGGTCCGATACCGGGCCGAATTCTGCGTGCTCAGCAGATAAATCTGAAAACGCCAAAACCCTGAAAATGGAGACTAACGACATGAATAACGATCACCACGAAGGCACAACTCTGGAATACCTGAGCCAACTGAAACTATCAGCTCAGGAGGTTGCTGGACACTTCTTAGCCGACAGCAACACACTCCGCGATGGCATGCGTATCCTCGAGTGCGCCAATCGCTTGAGAACGTATTCAGACGAGGCCTACGGCACTTTCTTCGACACTTGGTACTGCAAGCATCGTAGCTGCCCAATCTGCCAATGGCGGAAATCCTTGAGGTACTGCAGTAAGCTCCATCGAACCTTGGATCAGAACCCTTCTCTCTTGCAGGACAAGTGGATTTATCTGACATTGACCGTCCGCAACTGCGACGTCAGCAACCTGAGGGCAACTGTCGAACACATGAATCAGGCTTTCCGGCGTTTGATGAACCGGGACTTCTGGAAACGGCATGTTCAGGGCGGCATTCGGTTTGTGGAGGTAACCGAAAGCTTCCTAGTTGATGGGGGCCTCAACTACATGTCAACACACCCCCATTTCCACTGCCTTCTTCGCGTCAGCCCATCGATGCATGCCGGAGTCAACTACGTCTCTGAACTTCAATGGGCGGAAGAATGGCAACAAGCCCTGCAGGCTCACTACCTACCAATCGTCAACTCTCGACGACTGGCTGGCGAGGATCAGGATCTTAGAAATAAAATTATCAGCGCTACACGCTATTCAATGAAACCAAAAGTGAATACGTCTGCAAGGTCCTGGTTCCTGGCAGCCGCAAGACAAATGCGAGGGTTGAGGCTGGTTGAATCCTTCGGCGACATGCGGGCGATCTTCACAGGCCTGGACACCGAAGCGTCACCTGGCTCAATTGAAGGACATGATGAGATCCGGCAGGACCACAATCCACTGGTCCACTTCTGGGATGACTCAAGCGGAAGTTACAGGTCAGAGTAGCGCGTCAGGAATTCAACGTATCGCTCATGAACGTCTCGGACTTGTATGGGCGCCAAGAGATGTAAATACGGCGACCGGGTCAACCACTACGCGGTCGCCTCACTCCCCTGTTTGCCAACGACACCGGATTCACCGACTAACGGAGACATCCTATGAATATCTGAAGGAGTGCATACATGAGGGTACTTAGGCTAGCGGAAGTGCAAGATAAAACCGGACTGGCCAGGTCCACACTGTACAAATATGTTGATGCGGGCACGTTTCCACGGCCTATCTACCTTGGCGGCAGAGCCGTCGGCTGGATTGATGCCGAGGTGCACGCTTGGCTGCTGGAAAAGCAAGTCGAACGTGATATGACCCATGGAGCAACCAGAGGCTGGGGCCTCTAATTATTTCGGTGGGCCCAATGGACGGCAGTGGCAGCCAGTGGATACCGGACAGGGCCTACCCTGCGAAACACAACGCAATTCTGTGGCATCATGATGGCTCAACTCAACGAAGAGAAAGGGTCGAACTCGTGAACCACAAGAGCCAAGCGGAATCTGCAACAGCTTCCCTTAAAATAATAGTCGAGAGCGTGGAAGCCATTGTCAGTGAAACAGGACGTGACAGAGACCCCACCGTGAACCTGAACCATTTCCTAGACCAACTCACCCTACCTGAGGTGAAGGCAATTTACGTAATCAGTCAAGCTGGAAGAAATCCTTCCTGGATCGAGGAAACCAGTTCCATAGGCCCTCTTTATTTAAACCTCACGGAGATTCGTCCGGCAAACGAGGGCAAACAAGGCTTTATGAATTTCATTTTAACCAACACAGACGGCCTCAGAAACTATATCGATCGGTACATTGAAACCTGCAGCAGACTGCGCCTTGACCCATTTGAGGAAATAGGAATCCTGATTCAAAACGAAATGGCGCAGGAGCATTGATCCAATCGATCGTGAAGTAACCAATTGAATCACTGGGCTTAAGAATTTCAGGTGGCAGCGCTATCACAAGGGCTCCATTAAGGACTTATATTGCCGCCTGAGACCATGTTGCCCAGCGAAGCGATACCAACACCTCAGACACTGAAGCCACCGCCAGCTCTGCTTGCCGATCCGAAACGGGCGGAAATTTCGTCTCAGCGGGCTTGCCCCTTGCGTGCAATCTGCCCACCGTGTGAGCAAGACTAGCGACCACAGTTCTTGTCTCTTTCACGGCATCATACTTTTTTATCAGGTAGCCCAAGTCCTTACCGCTTATCTGGAGCTCTATCGACAAGAACACCGTCAAAGCGTCACGGCATCGGTCTATAACTGAAGCTGGCGGAGATGAACGGAAGCCCTGGACGACATCGTCCAGGGCCGATTCGACGCGGCGTTGGTCTTCTTTGCTGAGAACGCCATCTTTTATGTGCGGAAGAAACCCAAACTGCGGCCTCATCTTTATCGTAAGCAGTTCCTGGCCAATCGCGTCCGGCTCAAAATGAACCAGTTCTCCGATCGTGAAGTTCGACTGGCTGCCAAAGGTAAACATGACTTGACTTGGTAACTTGCCCCCCAAAATACCGAGGAACCCCTGATACTGGAACGTAATCAGCCTGGCATCTTGCCGAGGAGGATGCCCCCAGTTCTGTGGTTGTGAACCCATTTTTCGCCAAACGTAGCCCCGTCGTATCTGAGACACCGGATCAAAAGACAGCTCTTGGAACACATGATCCGAAATAAAAGCCGCATCGATTTCCGGCCCAGAAATAGCGTCAGCGAGCTCTCCCCAAACTTTCACTGGAAAAACGGGAACTTGCTGGGGTAGGTCCGGACGACGATCACTACTGCCGATGTAGATGTCGCCGGTATCCTGATCAATGCCGAGATTCTTCAAAAAAACCACCTTCACTCATTAGACTTTGCCTTGCCCGATCTCAAAGGCTATGTTTCTGCTTAGTATTCGACAACTTACCTATCGAGTATCATCGCGCAGAGTTAAATAAGATAACACCTGGCAGGCGACACGCCGGAATTTAATCTGCTAGCGGCATCCAACGCCCAGCACCTTCTTGCTGAATTTATTCGCCACAGCCCACCAGGCATTGAGCAAAACCGCACTTTTTCAATGCAAAGAGACAAGGGACCTGTATGCACCGCCTTAGCCATCTGACAATTAGTAACTTTCGAGCGTGCCAGAGTATTGCTCTGCCTCTTGAGGGCTATACCCCATTGGTGGGTCAAAACAATACGGGGAAGTCTACTATCCTCAAGGCCATTGAATGGGTTTTGAAGCCAACAGCACTATCGAAACAGGACTTCCACGACCCCGACAAGCCGGTAGAAATCTCTGCATGTATCGATGGGATCAGCGAAGCCGTTTTAAACCGAATACCGGAGGATAAACACCGCAAGGCCATCGCCCCGTATTGCAAGGGCGGCCGCTTATGGATTCGCGTTGTTGCAGACGGAACCACAGCAAAAGGCATCGACAAACAGGTTTGGGATACAGAGCAATGTACGGATACTGACAATCCGGATCACTGGCGCAACTATCCAACTGGACTACCGCAGGCCGTATCGGCCCTACTCCCAGAGCCACTGGTGGTCCAGGCAATGCACGACATCGGGGAAGATCTTGGCAAGGCTAAGGCTGGCACGACGATCAAAAGCCTACTCGATGAAATCATGGGCCCACTATTAGAAGCCCATGCAGAGGTCAGTTCGGCACTGGAAACAATACGCCATGTTTTGGCCTCCGACGGCGATAACCGATCGGACCACCTTCAGCAGTTCGATTCCGATGCAACCGACGCGCTGACGCACTTTTTCCCAGGTCTAGCCCTTGATCTGGATCTTCAAGTTGTAGACGTAAAAGAATTTTTCAAAGCTGGCGATCTCCACGTCACAGACAAGATCACAGGCGATAGAAGGCGCTTCGATCAAATGGGCACTGGCACTCAACGGGCCATCCAAATGGCCCTGATTCGCTATTTGGCGGATACCCGGAAGGGCAATGAAGATAGCCCATCGCGGCGACTGCTCCTAATCGACGAGCCAGAACTATACTTGCACCCTCAGGGAGTCCGGCGATTGCGGCAGGCGTTGTCGCACTTATCTGGCGCCGGTTTTCAAGTCGTTTTTTCCACTCACTCTCCGATGATGCTAAGTCGAGAAAATGCCGCAGATACGGTCATTGTTGGAAAAACCGCTGAGAACGGCGCAAGTGTTCGCAAGCCGTTACGCCAAGCTGTCGAGGAAGCGATCGAAGGAGGGCCAAGTCAATCACGCACGCTGTTCGAGCTCGGTAACCTGACTGAAATCTACTTTGCAGATCGGGTGGTCATTTGTGAGGGCAAAACGGACCGTCGATTGCTTCCTCTAGCTTACGAGCGGCTTTATGGGCAAGCAGCAGAGCTTGACCACATTACTTTTGTGTCTTTGGGCTCCTGTGCAGACATCCCCAAGGCGATGACTGTGCTCTCTGCCATGGGCATAAAGGCCTGTGCCGTTGCCGACTTGGACTTTGCCTACACTCACGCCCGCAGTAGCGGCCTTCTGGAGCGAAATGGAGAAGACATTCAGGCCGCAAAGCACGTTCTGGAAGGTTTGAGACAAGAGCAAGGTTTTTCACTCAACGGCAACGGACTCCCGCAGAATGACAAAAAGTCCGGCTGGTCGGCAGCCGATGCCTGGGCCTCTTATGCAGCCAACGAGGATGGCAAGCCAATTGCCCTGAGTAGCCATGAAACATTAAAGTACAGCGGCGTGTGGGTCTGGCTGGAGGGCTGTATCGAACAAGTCACAAAAGCTGACCAGAAGGGTGAAGACGCCATTGCAGTGCAAGAAGACACACTTCGAGCGCTAAGCGCAGCCGAGATTGAACAACAGATGCCCGCCTTCAAGGCGTGCTTTGACTGGATCAGGAGCATTTAATGCCAACGCTTGAATTCAAGGGCAAGCAATTTGTCTACTCCCACCACCTTGGGGTGCCATTTCGCGAGCTGAAGGTGATTTCGGACAAATCCCTGCCCGCTAAGGGCCAAAAGCCCTCGTTGGACAACAACCTGATCATCCACGGCGACAACCTGGAAGCACTCAAGGCCCTGCTCCCCACCCATGCCGAAGACTGGAAAGAGACGCTGGTTGATGAGGGCATCCGCTGAACAGCTGTTGTGGGGCTCGCACCACCGAGCGATATGGTGCGAGCCGCGTCCCTCACTAAGGTTTATTGCAGGAGTTCGGAGAAATCGACATCAAACTCCTGCTCTAAATATTTTACCGTTTGTGGCTGGCCATCCAGCGAAGCCCTGACCAACTGAGAGGTAAACAATCCACTCTTTGGCTTCCACTTCGCATTACTTCGAGGGACAGCCCTCACCCAATCAACGAGCGCGACATACTCCGAATTGTCCAGATCATTCGAATTCTCAGCGATATTTGGGCAGACCAGTTCTTTCTGAAGAAGCGGAATATTTCCAACCAGGACATCGCGAACAGGCTTTGCACTCTGGGTAACTTGCCCGACCCCAACGAATCCATGACCTTTTAAATAAGCCGCCACGAAGTCCCCAACTTGAAGCCCCTGAATAGCATCACGAAAGCGCGGCGCCTGACCTGCCGAGATAAATCCGTACTCGACATAATCATCCCAGTTGCGATGAAAGCCTTCCCCAACGTTGTAATAGTAAAGCCCATTCTGAAAATCGAACCCGGAAAGATACTTGTGCAACGAATCGTGAGGCCGGAATTTGTCAGCGTAGTGGCCGGAGGAAACATTTGTCAGCTGCTTACCCAGTTTCCAAAGAAGCGTCTTCTCAACTAGCAGCGCATCGTGCTCGGACAGATTACGAGCAATCACCCGAATGATCGGCTCTAGCCCTTCTTTCCTGATCGCCTTAATCCGTCTGGTCTTCTCGCTATCCGAGTCATCATTCACATGGGCGTACTTCCGGGAGCCCTTTCCTTTTCCATAATAAAACTCCTCGAAATTCCGAGGGTCGATGTAGACGTAGACGTAATAATTACCCATAGCAACCTTGATGTGATCTCCGAATGACCTCAGTGCAACGCTGCATTGGTTAGCTTTCTTTCAACTCAGCGATGATTCTTTTTACAGTGGGCTCTCCCCACCCTTTCGGATGTTTGATTTGAACCCGTCCACCCGAGCCAATCTTATCTGCTAGCTTAGCTAAATCGGTAGCGTGACGGTCACTCCACTGGTTCTCGATTGCCAAGGTATAAACATCGTCCATAGACAGCGGAATCCCCTGCTGATGGAGAGCTTTGAACAACTCCTTTGCTCTTGCCTCATCGACGGGGTGAGCCAATCCTGCCGAGACATTGGCCACGACGGACAGCTTTGCTATTGACTCTCGAAGTATTGGATTCACACACTACTCCTCGTGAAATTTGACTTATCTATCCACTGGCCACACCTTGGCCCCTATCTTTTTAAATTTCGTCACTGCCAAAGCACCACGTTCATTTCGTGCTTTTGAGCCAGGCGCCAGGATGGCCCTCTCAACTGCCGGACGCTCAGCCTCCCAAATTTCGATTACTTCAAACATGTCATCCAGCAAAACCAACAAGACGCTGTCCCATTCATGGTCAAGGCGAATCGATCCCAGCCTTTGACCAGGGTCAGGTTTCTCTGGTAAACACCGGCCCTTTATCTGCACCTTTCGTCCCTCACGATCAGTGGCGTCGTAACCAGCTTGTCTCGCCTCGGCTAACTTTAAATCGAGTAGCTTAGCTGCGCTGAACTCTGCAATTTCGCCAGTGATCCCTAGAGGCTTCCCAGTCAGCTTTTTGAAACGGACAGCGACATTCTTTGCCGCCGCGAGGATTTCCTGCAATTCGTTATCCACGGAGCTCCCTTTGATTGAAAATTTGCTGCCTTCGCGTCTTTAAGATGGAAGCTCGATAACGGGCAAAATGCCTCTCCGTGTCAAAATTATTAGCGATTGTCCAATAACTCATGCAGATGGCCCATGTTTCGCCGTAAATTTTCCACTTGACCCTCTGCATCCAGCAGGTGCTCATCACCGTTCAGCACCAAAACTCTGGCCTCAGCCGGAAAGTACAGGCACCTCGCGAGATAAATGCAGTTTGTGAAAACGGATTCAGCCGAAACTAGAATACAATCGCGTTCTCGGTTACTCCTCAAGATATCTCCCGAGACTTGAAATGCTTCCAGCAACTCTGCTGATGAGATATGCATATCACCTTGCTGATCCACCATTTTAAATCCAACAAGGCCGCGATGAAGCGCATCCACCGCTAGGTTTTGATATCTATCATTTAGCTCTTGGTTCATGACTAGCACCGGCATATATGTAAAGAACCTTACAGGAGAAAGACAGAACATGTCGTGTCTTGTAGACGAGGCTGAAGCAGAGGGGCTAATCGAGTTCTAGCTTCGCCAAAAATGCGGAGAGAACATCACAAAGACACTCAACAGTTCCAGCCTTCCCAGCAACATGGCTACCATCAAAACCCACTTCGCTGCGTCCGGCAAGGTCTGGAAATTACCGGCTGGCCCGATTGTGTCCCCAAGACCTGGCCCAACGTTCGCCAGAGCTGTAGCGGCTCCAGTCAGACTCGTCACAAGGTCTAGCCCCAATGCAGCGAGGATGGCCGCGACGATAGCCAGTGTCGCAAGAAAGATGAATGAAAAGGCAACGCTGGACGCTACAATTTCGTCGCTGATGATTCTTCCGTTGTAATGTCTTGCGATCACCGCATTCGGGTGGAGCAGTCTCAATACCTGCTCCCGAAGTAGCAGCATGGATAACTGGAAACGGAAGATCTTCATGCCGCCACTGGTTGAGCCAGAACACCCTCCCACAAATGTAAGGAAAAAGAACAGCACCACCACGAAGGGGCCCCAGAGCGCATAATCCTGGGAGGCATAACCGGTCGTGGTAACCACCGATGTCACGTTAAATAAGGCATGAACGAAAGCATCGACCGGGAAAGTCCCCTCATTCACTACTCGATAAATGGTAATCAGGCATGCAATCAACAGAAGGAACTTAAGAAAAAAGTGGATCTGTTGATCTCTCAGGAGGGGCTGCACCTGGCCATTCAGTAGCCTGACAAAGAGAAAGAAAGGGATACCGCCCAGCATCATAAACAGGCTTGATGCAAAAAGTATGGAGAGCTGGTCAAACTGCCCCATGGAGCTGTCTGACGTCGAGTAGCCTCCCGTAGAGACAGTAGTCAGGGCATGATTTACCGCGTTGAAAAGGTCCATTCCCAATGCCCAGTAGGTCAGGATGCAACCAAACGTCAGCGCGAGGTAGCTGAACACCAGTCCACGGGCTAAACGGTTGGTGCGCGGTACAGCCTTCTCCGTCCACTCGGACGATTCGGTGGCAAACAGACGCATACCACCGATCCTGAGGAACGGCAGGATCGCCACTGCCATACCAATGATTCCAATGCCACCCATCCATTGCATGATCGACCGCCACAGCAATATGTCCCCCGGGAGGTTATCGAGACCACTCATAACCGTGGAGCCGGTGGTTGTAACGCCGGAGATACTCTCGAAAAAAGCGTCGGTGACGCTCAGTTTTAGATCGCTCAGCAGTAACGGCAGGCTGGAAAATAACGGAATGAACACCCAGGCCGAGACTGTGAGGATGAACATTTGCCTCTGTTTCAACGCATGGCGCTTTCGACCAGCACTGAAAAAGCAGACCAGTCCAACGCCAAAACAGATACTTGCGGACTTTACAAACGCGAGCCAATCCGGTGTATCGCCTAACATCAGCATATTCACGGGCAAGGTCATCAAAAAACTGAGAAGAATCAGCAGAAAGCCAAGTATTTGGATGACAGGCAGGATATTAAATAGAGCTACCATCAGGATCGCCCATACCGTTCAAGTACGATTTTCGCCAACACACAGCCAATCACGGCTCCCGTCAGTTGCGCATAGGTTGAAAACCCTGCGTAGAACAGTTCGGCTCTCGTGTGAGTCTCAACATAATCACCTGGAAGTGCAGCGAGAGTGGCAATGCCAGCAAAGACGAATCCCCACTTTGCATTGTATACCCATGCAAAAAAGACGACGGGTGCTAGGTAGGGAAATATCGACGTCACAGGCTGAGAGGCCTGCCTGTTCGCCACAGCCAAAAACCCAAGCCAAGCCAGCGCAATCACCAAATGGCCCCAAAAGCCCGGTTTTAATCGATAGACTCCCATCGCCGACAAGCCCTGCTCTCGACCAAGTTTTCTTCAGACGGCGTAAGGAAATCACATCCGGGGTGGAATTAGGACGGTACAAAGTGAATTTTTACGGTATTTTTACGGCGCTGAGAGCACAGACACCAGGGTGTGTGAGAAGATTTCGTCAGCTAGGTATTCATTGATAGCGGAACCGCACCCATGATCGAAAAACAACAGTTCATTATCATTGGCCTTGGCGTGTTCGGGGCCACAATCGCGCGCGAACTAACACGCCTCGGCCACGAAGTCCTGGGTATTGATTCGGACGAACAGCGAGTTGACCGACTGGCCGATGAAATTACTCATGCAGTGATCGCGGACGTCACGGACGAAAACTCGCTCATTGAACTGAACGCCGGCAGCTACGATGCCGCTGTCGTGGCCATCGGCAGGAACGTCGAAGCGACTATGCTCGCCACGCTGCAACTGCGGGAACTTGGAGTCAAGAAAGTCTGGGCCAAGGCACTGACAAACCAGCACCACCGCATTCTGGAAAGGCTGGGAGCGACCCGAATCATTGCACCGGAGTTCGAAATGGGTGTCCGGATCTCTCAGGAACTGAACTACCCGATGGTGCATGATTACCTGGGCCTGGACGACGACTATTTCATCGTGGATTTTCACACCACAGAAGACCTCGTTGATAAGACCATCGGAGAGGTGATCAACGGCGAACCGGTTGAAGCTCTGGTGGTTAAGCGCATGAAGGAAGCGCATTCCCACCCGGACCATACCTGGAAAATCCGAAAAGGCGACAGGATAATCCTCGGTGGCCAACTCGAAGACTTGAGGGACCTGGTTAACCGTCTATGAAAATCCATTTTCTGGATCTGGTTTCCCACGGTGCCAGAGGCGAGCCTTCCTCAAAAGGAAGCATGAACCCACCGAGACTCCTACTTGAGTCGTTTCTGGTTCTCATCGCTCTTGGCGCTTGCCTGCTGAAGTTGCCCTTTGCGACCGTTGAGCCAGTGACCTGGATGGAAGCGGCCTTCACGGCAACCTCGGCAGTCACCGTGACGGGCCTGGTTGTAGTCGATACTGGGAGTCAGTACACCCTGTTTGGACAGTTGGTGATTCTAACCTTGATTCAACTGGGCGGACTGGGATTGATGACCTTCGCGGTACTCACGGCCCTCGCCTTGGGCTTCAAGCTAAGCCTTCAGCACCAAATGGTTGCACAGGAAGCTTTCAACGAGATTTCCCTTCAGACGGCCAGACGGGCAAGTGGATCGATAGCCGTATTTGCCTTGACGGCAGAAGCCGTGGGCATTGTATTGCTCGGAGCGTTTTTTGTCCCGGAGCTGGGGTGGTCCGAGGGTCTCTACCAGGCCTTGTTCTACACGATTTCAGCGTTTAACAATGCCGGTTTTGCTCTGTCGCCAGACAGCCTTTCGGCTTACGTTGACCATCCTGGTATCAGTCTGTCCGTGACGGCCCTGTTTATCACAGGCGGTCTGGGCTACATCGTCATCATGGAGCTCTTGGATAAGCGCTGCTGGTCGCGGTTGTCGGTTTACGTCAAAGTCATACTGCTGGCCACCTTGCTTCTGAACCTGTTCGCCACCGGCGCCATCCTCATTCTGGAATTTGGCAATCCAGCGACTCTTGGTGCACTGGATAGTTTCTGGGACAAGCTCCTGGCCGCCTGGTTTCAGGGCGTGACACCACGAACCGCAGGCTTCAACACTCTCGATATTGGATCGTTAACCGCCGGCACCAGTGTGCTGATGCTGCTTCTCATGTTCATCGGTGGTGCCCCGAACTCCACTTCCAGTGGTATCAAAATCTCGACTTTCGTCATTATGCTTGCCGCAACCCGTTCGTTTTTGCGGGGCAATCTGAACGTCAGCTTCTTCAGACGCTCCCTCAGCAGCGAGACCGTACTCAAAGCCCTCGCCACAGCCACCATCGGGATGGCGGTGGTCTTCCTGGGCGTAATTTCACTCAGTATCCTGGTTGAGGATGAGTTTCTGGACATCGCGTTTGAGGTGGTTTCCGCGTTCGGCACCGTTGGTCTTTCACGGGGAACGACGGGCGAACTCGGCACCGCCGGCCAGTTGGTCGTCATGACCATCATGCTAATCGGTCGCCTTGGCCCGCTTACCTTGGGTTATACCCTGACAGTGCGACGTAAATCCCGTGTTCGCTATGCGAAAACCGAGTTCCCGGTGGGTTGATCAGCAACCGAACCTGCCTCAATCCACAGTGATCCCCTCAATGACGTGCCAAGCCTCCGTCGTTGTTTCGCTGAGTTGGTTGTTTTTCTCTTCCATGAATAATGCGGCGATATCATGCTGATCAGCGACTGCCGTTCCTTCCCTTGCTCCAAGACACAATAAGGCAGTGGACCAGGCATCTGCCCGGGTAGGGTCTTGATCGATGACTGTCACGGATACCGTGGAATGGCTAACCGGCCAACCTGTCCGCGCGTCCAACACATGGCTGTAGCGCTGCCCCTGATCGTCGAAGTAATGGCGGTAGGTGCCTGACGTCATAACCGATAGCGGAGTATCACTTCGGATCGTTATCACCTTATGGATAGAACGCTCTTCCGGCGTTGGACGCTCAATGGCCACTCGCCAGGGTTCGCCGCCGAGCTTGTGGCCTCGGGTTTTCAGTTCACCACCCAGTTCCACCAGATAGTGTTCGATGCCCGCGGACTCCAACACGTCAGCCATTTTTTTTACGGTATATCCCTGAGCGATCGACGACAGATCAACCTGCAGATCGCGAACGGATTTAGCAAGGGTGTTGCCGGACCTTGCGACTACATGGTCGATGCCAACGATCTGTAGCTGATTACGCAGCTCAGTCTCCGAAGGAACGGAAACCTGCTGACCACTGAACCCCCAGAGATCAAAGACAGGCTTTATCGTCAGGTCATAGCACCCACGACTGGCCTTGGTCACCTCTCGCGCCTTCGCAATCAGGTTTACGATTTCAGGCCCGACTTCCAGAAACTCCGATGCGCCGGCGCGGTTAAAACGCTCAATCACACTGTCTGATCGGTAGTTGGACATCAGTGCATCCACTCGCGCCAGTTCTGCAACGACGTCCTGCCGAATTGCCTCGCCGTCTGGGCTGCCCGGTTGCCAGAAGGTCACATGCCAGGTCGTCCCCTGTGCCGGGCCGCTCAACTTGACGAGACTTGGCGGTTGATTACACCCGCCCAACGCCAGAGCTAGAAAGCCAGCCAGCAACACCCTGCGAAGGCGCCAACCTGAAAACGGGTAACGGGGATTTCGAGACAGCAAAAGCATTGAACACCTCTGAAGAGCGGCTCTTTAATGCGCGAAGTCTACCTTTACGAAAGATTTAGGTGGGGGCAGAACCTGATTTTTTAACGCTTTTTTTACGCCTCACCGCTGTTTTGGTCATCGAATTTTTACGCCCCGCCCCAGCACCATGGAAGCACACCCACTGAAGGAGACTGTCCGTGTCTACTTTCCTGTTAATTGTTTCTGTTGCAGTTGGCGGTTACCTGGTTGCCGCCCTGCTCTGGCCCGAGAGGTTCTGACCATGGCACTGATCGGCATTGGCATCATTCTGGGGCTGTTTGGCCTGTGTTTCCTGTTCATTGATCTGGAGGAACGGCTGTGAACGAGGTCATCGTTATCTATGCGGTCACGCTCTTGCTGGCGTGGCCACTGGGCAAGTACATCGCGGGCGTATTCAACGGAACCAGGGGGACGGCGGGCGCTGTCTTCCTGCCAGTTGAGAATGGCCTGTACCGACTGTTTGGCGTCAATCCTTCCCAGCCGATGAGCTGGCAGGGTTACGGCAAAGCCCTGCTGAAACTTCACCTTGTGCTGGTGCTGATCGTCTTCGGCCTGCTGATGGCCCAGGGCTTTCTTTTCCTGAACCCGGACAACATCGACGGTATGAGCTGGGACCTGGCGCTGCATACGGCGGTCTCGTTCCTGACCAACACCAATCAGCAGCATTATTCCGGGCAGGCACAGTTAAGCTACCTGGCCCACACCTTTGGCATCGTGACGCTTCAGGTGGTCACACCGGCGGCGGGCATGGCGGCATTGGTGGCTATCGTCCGCACTCTGCTGGGCCGGGCTGACGAAAAGAAGCAGCCTGCAGGAGATGGCGCGGTATCTGTCGGTAACTTCTACGAAGACATCACCCGGGCCATTGTTCGGGTCATGCTGCCGGTCGCCGCTGTGGTTGCGCTGATCATTGCCTCCCAGGGTGTGCCGAACAGCTATGAAGGAGCCCGCACAGCCATTCCCCTGGACCAGACTGCCGGAATGGAAGAGCAGAACATCCCTATCGGCCCCGTGGCACCCATGGTGGCCATCAAGCAGGTGGGCACCAACGGCGGTGGCTGGTATGGCCCCAATTCCAGTGTTCCCCTGGAAAACCCGACCCCTGTTAGCAACTTTGTTCAGACGGTTTCCATCGTCCTGATACCTGCCGCCCTGGTCTTTGCCCTTGGCTTCATGACCGGTCGGCGGCGGCTTGCCATGGTGGTGATGGGCGTGATGGTTGCGATGTCTGTTTCACTCACCTCTGTTGCCATCTGGTCGGAGAATCAGCCAAACGCCGCCTTCTCGGGTTTGGCCGCAGAAGGCCCGAACCTTGAAGGTAAGGAAGTGCGGTTTGGTGCGACCGCAACCGCACTCTGGGGGAGCTGGACCACCCAAACGTCCAATGGCTCCGTGAACGGTATGCACGACAGCTTCAACCCCATCGGCGGCATGATTCCGATGATCGACATGTTCATCAATGTCACCTTTGGCGGTATTGGCGTCGGGCTGATTGGCTACCTGCTGTTCTTGCTGCTGGCCGCGTTCCTGGGTTCGCTGATGATCGGCCGAGCACCGGAAATTGCCGGTAAGGCCCTGGAAACCCGGGAAATGAAATTGGTCTGTATTGCCCTATTGATCCAGCCTCTGCTGATTCTGGGATTCAGCGCCGTCACCGTTGCCTTCCCAGTGCTGACCGGAAACTCCAATCCCGGCTTCCACGGCGTCAGTCAGGTCATTTACGAGTACACCTCAGCGTTTGCCAATAACGGCTCCGGCTTTGAAGGGCTCGGTGACAACACCGTTTGGTGGAACGTGACCTGTGCCATCAACCTGGCCCTCGGTCGGTTCATTCCCATCCTGGCACCACTGGCGATTGCCGCGTCACTGGCGGCCAAACGCTCCGCTCCGGAAGGTCGCGGCAGCCTGGCCATCGACACGCCCACCTTCGGGCTGATGACCCTGGCGGTGATTGTGATGTTTACCCTGCTGAGCTTTATGCCGGTGCTGATTCTTGGCCCGATTGCAGAAGCCCTGGCTCTGATGTCCTGAGTGGAGAACGATGATGTCCAAGCAAACCCCTAAAATGACTGACTCACTTGATCTGGGCACAGTTGTCGGCCAGTCCATCAAGCGGCTGAACCCAAAAGATCTGGCCCGTAATCCGGTCATGATGGTGGTCGGTATCGGAACTGTAATCACGTTCCTGCTGGGCCTGAGTACTCTGGCTCAGGGTGCGCCCGCCGGCCTGGATTTCGCGATCAGCGGAATCCTGTTATTCACCGTACTTTTCGCCAACGGTGCCGAATCCGTAGCGGAAGCTCGCGGCAAGGCCCAAGCAGGTGCTCTCAGAGCCACCCGGAAAGACCTGAAAGCCCGCAAGCTCGATGGCGATCAGCAAAAGGAAGTGGCGGCGACAGACTTGCGCCGTGGCGACCGCGTGCTGGTCAAACCTAATGAGCTGATCCCTGCCGACGGCGAAATCGTCACCGGTGCTGCAACCATCAACGAATCCGCAGTGACCGGGGAATCGGCTCCCGCGCTCAGGGAGGCGCGCACCGATAACAGCGGTGTCAGCGCGGGCACCAAAGTGTTATCCGATGAAATCGTGATCGAAGTCACCGTTGATCCGGGCAATTCACTGCTGGACCGTATGATTGCCCTGGTCGAGGGTGCCAAACGTCAGAAGACACCCAGTGAACTGGCCTTGTCGGTCTTGCTGGCTGCCATGACTCTGGTATTCCTGATTGTCGTTGTGACTCTCGTGCCCCTCGGCGGGTTTGTGGGTGCAACTCCCTCCTATTCGGTGTTGGTTGCCCTGTTGGTCTGCCTGATTCCCACAACCATTGGCGGCCTGCTCCCGGCCATCGGCATTGCCGGAATGGACCGGGCCATGCGTGCCAACGTCATCGCCAAATCCGGCAAAGCCGTGGAAGTGGCCGGCTCCATCGACACGCTCCTGCTCGATAAGACCGGCACCATCACACTGGGTGATCGCAAGGCAACAGCCTTTGAACCGGTTCGAGGCGTGGCACCTGGCACACTGAGAGATGCCGCTCTGCTCACATCTCTCGCTGACCCAACCCCGGAAGGCAAATCGGTGGTGGCTCTGGCCCGAGACAAAGGCTCAGACGCTGAAGCGTCTGAAGGAACCGAGTTCATCGAGTTCTCCGCCAACACCCGAATGTCTGGTGTGGACCTGCCGGATGGCCGAATTCTTCGCAAAGGTGCGACCGATGCGATTAAGAAGTTTGTCACAGAAAACGGCGGCAACTACCCGCAGGAAACGGACAACCTGGTCGACAGGGTTGCCAAAAACGGCGCCACGCCGCTGGTAGTTGCTGAGGGTAACCGTGTCCTGGGGGTGATTGCCCTGTCGGATGTCATCAAATCGGGCATCAAGGAGCGCTTTGCGAAACTCCGGGAAATGGGCGTGAAGACGGTGATGATCACCGGCGACAACCCGGTGACCGCAGCGGCAATCGCAGCAGAGGCAGGCGTTGATGATTTCGTCGCGGAGGCCACACCGGAGCAGAAACTCGACATTATCCGCAAAGAGCAGGCCGAGGGCCGCATGGTGGCGATGATGGGGGACGGCACCAATGACGCCCCTGCGCTCGCCCAGGCAGATCTTGGCCTGGCCATGAACTCCGGCACCCAGGCGGCACGGGAAGCGGGCAATATGGTGGACCTAGATTCCGACCCGGGGAAGCTGCTTGCCGTTGTTGAAATTGGTAAACAGCTGCTGATCACAAGGGGTTCGCTGACTACCTTCTCCCTGGCCAATGACGTCGCCAAGTACTTCGCCATCCTGCCAGCATTGTTTGTGACGAGTCTGCCGGCCCTCGATGCCTTGAACGTGCTGGATCTTGAAAACCCGATGAGTGCGGTGCTTGCCGCCACCATCTTCAACGCACTGATTATACCGGCGCTGATTCCGTTCGCTTTGAAAGGCGTTCAATTCAAGCCCGCGACTGCAACCCAGCTATTGCGCCGCAACCTTCTGATCTTCGGATTGGGTGGCCTGTTGTTGCCGTTCGCGGCCATCAAGGCGCTGGATCTGAT
>NZ_CAJXKQ010000024.1 GCF_913055835.1 uncultured Marinobacter sp.
GATGGCAGCAACCTGTTCGAGACCCTGGAAGCGATGGTTCGGCTGCTGGAAAGCCACGATGATCACAGCCTGGCAGACCAGTTGTTCCGTTCCTCCATCAGCCTGAACGCCCTGTACAAACCCATCCAGGCGGTGGCCCAGGAGGTGGAGCACTTTCTGCGCAAGACCCGCCAGGGCATGGTCCAGTACAACGCCATGGAGCATTTCTACGGCAAGCTGCAGGAGCTCAAGGGCGAAACCGAGACCCTGAGCCTGAAGCGAAAATGGCTGGAGGGCGGGGAGTTTGCCCGTAGCACCGGCTTCCTGGTGGGCTTGCGGGCCCAGCAGCGCCCCAAACACTACGCCTTCGGTGAATCGTCCAGCTACTACCAGCTGTTGTTCAGCGAACTGGAGTTGCGCCTGAACGACCTTCGCCGCAAGGCCGAGGTGCCGGTTCTGCAGGAAGTGGACGGCAGCGGCCGGCACACCCGTATCGACGTCCAGCGTATCAACCAGCTCTATCAATGGCTGGAAACCCTGGAGCTGCGGCCAACAACTGATCTGGTACGTGAACTTCACGGGCGCCTGGACGGATTTATACCTGGCTATCGCTTTCCGGATCTTCTGGCGGCGTTGAACCGGTTGGTCAACTCACCGCCGGAGGGTTTGCAGGTGGTTACCACCAACCGGTTCCGAATCCTCGATCAGTCATCAGACAACGAGCAGTTTGTCTACCGCAAGCGCCGTCTGGAAACGACTGAAAGCAACGCCGCGGTCAACCAAGAAGAGCAACAGCATGCCTGACTTATCAGACGCGATGGATACCAACGACTCTGCCGATCAATCTCAAACGTCGAGCAGCTTCGAGCAGATTCTGCCGGCCCACAGTGCCGCGATTTACCGGGAATTCCAGGCCGGCCGTGTGATTGTGCGTGATGTCTGGGACAGCAACCGGTCCGAGCTGCGTGCCAATCCGCTCTACAACCTGTTGTACAACCACCTGTCCCACTTCCGGACGTTCTACGAGCACCTGGGCAGCGAGCTGGTGTTCAACGAAACCGGCGCGTTTTTCTTTCTCAAGGAAAGCAGTGACGACGAGAACGAGGAACACGACGAGAACGCCTTCCGGGTGCAGGTGATCCTGCTGCTGATCGGTCGCTATTTCGCACGCAGCGGGCGAGACCTGGAATATCTCGGCCGGCCCGATGCCGGACTTAATGAACAGGACCTTTCGGCGTTGGCGAGCGATGAGGAGTATCAGGAGATCCTGAGAGCAGCGCGTTTTGAGAAAGGCGTACCGGAAGCCCTGGACTACCTCGATAAACGCCACCTGCTGTTTCGCGCCGGTGTAGGGCGCTGCTTCCTGAGCTCCGCCGGGCTGTATTTCCTGCAGGAGCTGGTTCGGGAATACGAGCAGGGCTAAGAGTCTCTGCTCAGAAGCTTGCCAGGAATTCTTCCATCTTTTGGGCCGGCATCGGCTTGGCATACAGAAAACCCTGGGCGAGGTCACAGCCCAGGTCTGTCACCAGCTGGGCCTGTTCATCCGTTTCAACGCCCTCCACAAGCACGCTCAACCCTAGACTGTGGCCGACCGTGATCATGGCCTCCATGATGGCCATATCGGCGTTATTCTGCATCGCATGTTGGAGAAAGCTTCGATCGATTTTTATGCCACAGACCGGGAGTTTTCTGAGGTAGACAAGCGATGAGTATCCGGTGCCGAAGTCATCGATTGAGATATGTATGCCAGCCTCTTTCAGTTTTTCCAGCTGTCTGGTCTGGTTCTCATCCGTGCCAAATACCTCATTCTCGGTTAGCTCAACCCCTAACTGGTGCGGTTCAAGTTCGTAGCGTTTCAGGGTCTCGAGAATGTGGTTGGCAAGATGCGGGTTCGTGAGCTGACGTCCCGACAGGTTGATATCAACCCGCAGATTGTTCAGAGGCGTTTTTTTCCAGGCGTCGAGTTGTTTGCAGGCCGCTTCGATCACCCAGTCGCCAATCCGGTTAATTAGGCCAGACTTCTCTGCCACCGGAATGAAAATGGCAGGCGAAACGGCTCGTGATTGGCCGTTGAAACAGCGAAGAAGCGCCTCGCAGGAGCTGCTTTTTCGTTCGTTCAGGCTGATCTGGGGCTGAAACACCAATTCCAGCCCATCGTTATTCAGGGCGTGCCTCAGCAGGTTGGTGATTTCCTGATAATGCACCAGTCGATCATTGATATCAGGGGTATAGAAACAGACACCGTTCTTGCCGGTTTCCTTGGCCTGGTACATGGCCGCGTCGGCATTGCCCATGAGCTCAGCCACGGTGGTGCCATTGTGCGGAAACAGACTGACACCGAAACTGGCGGTAACCTGGTAGCAGTCTCCTTCCAGCTGGACTCTGTGTTCCAGGGCATTGATTAATCGACAGATAAGTTCGTGTATGCCTTCAGGGCCATCATAGTCAAAGATCAGCAGGACAAATTCGTCCCCACCGAAACGACTCAGCAAGTCTCCGCCCCGAAGTTCCGCTCTCAAGGTTTCGGCCACCGCTTTCAGGAGGCTGTCCCCGTGATGATGGCCCAGCGTATCGTTGATGATCTTGAAATTGTCCAGATCGATGAAAACGACGGCGACTTCCTGCTGCAGGCGATCGGCTTCATCCAGTCGGTTCGACAATTCCGCTTCCATGAAATGCCGGTTGGGTAGCCCTGTCAGGTCGTCGAAACTTGCCCGTCGATAGAGTTCATCTCGGGCACGTTTCTGCTCTTCGAGACTGATGTCGATACAGAACATCTCACAGTCGCCGCTTTCCTGCTTGATCATTACGTGGCTTGAGTAAACCGGAACCAGATGGCCCTCTTTATGCTCAAGTTCGAGTTCGTCGGAGGGGATGCTGATGTTGTTCTCAAGCCAATCACGGTGGGCTTTAACCACACCGTCACGCATGTGATCAGGAATGATCAGGTCTTCCAGTAATTGTCCGAGTGCTTCCTCGCGGGAGTAGCCGTAAAGGCGGGCGCTGGCATCATTCCAGTAAATGACCCGGCGGTGTCTGTCGTAACCCTGGACAGCCACCATTGGCAGACTCTCAATCAGCTCGTAGAACCTGTTCTCACCGTCTTCTGTCGCTGATCGGAATCCTTTTCCTTGCTCCATTGCGAGTCTGCATCCTTTTGGTTGGCGATTAGCGCACCGCAAAGCGATGAGGCGATAGCTCTGAGCATAGTTCGGGTGGCCTGCGTTATCTAGTTGATCTGCTGACTGGGCAGGGCAATGCTTTTGAAGGGTCGTCAGGAATTTTGTTGTGCAGTTTCTGCGTCCAGCTCTTTTTCAAGGGCGGTAATACAGCGATCAAACGCCCGGCTGATCCGGGTCTGATCCTTGATCATCGCCAGCCGTGGCCAGGTGGCCTGTTCCCCGAGATTGATAAACATCTCCAGGTCTTCCGGGCTGGGGTTAGCCAGCACCTTCCGGTAAAGGGAGACTCTGGGCGGGAAGTGGATGTTGATGTCCCCAAGGTACTGCTGGCTGGTCATGGCGTGGGCCTGCTCGATCAGCGGCCGGATAAGGCCGGGATGAGGGCTCTGTTTGGTCAGTTTCAGTGCGGTGGCGATCTGGCCGTGGGCCAGGGAAACCGCCGCCCGCTTGGCCCAGGCGGTGACGCCGTTCTGGTCGTGATGGCTGATAAACGGCACCACATGGGGGTTGGCCTGGCTCACGATGGTTTTGTTTACGTTGTGCAGGCGGGCCATTCGCATCAAAGGCAGGTCGCCGTGTACGCTGCCATCAATCCAGCTTTCGGTTGGCATGTAGGGCACGCTGCGGTCGGCACTGCCGTTTGATTCCCGCGCCTGAAGGGTCACGGGCGGGAATATACCCGGCACGGCACAGGAGGCCATCACCGCCGAATCCACCAACACAGCCGGTGAGGACAACCAGTTCAGCAGCCTGGGTTTTTGTTGGGTGCGGGTAGGGGAAACGGAGATGTTCAGGGTCCGGCCGCTGTGTTCGTAGGCCTCCTTGAAGCTGACGCTGCCGAGGTTATAACGTAGATGTTCCTGCAGTTGGCGCGGATCCATCGCATGGCCGGCCTTCAGGCCCTCCCGGACGCCCAGCCAGCGGAAAGCATTGAGGTGGATGCGCTCGGGGTGGTTGAAGAAGTCTGCCAGTTCTTTCTCGTCCCGGGTACAAATGGCGCCCGCCACGATGGCACCCATGCTGGAGCCGGCCATGACATCCGGCAGCAGGTCCTGGCGCCAGAGTGCCCGGGTAACACCGATGTGGTAAATGCCGAAGGCCGCGCCGCCGCTGAGCATCAGCGCCGGCCGGCCATAGACCCGCTCGGCGTCCCGGAACATTTTCAGTTTCCGGGCGGTTGTCACTTCCGGAATCGGATGCTCGCAAATGAATTCCATGGACGTCTCGACGGCGTCCAGGAATTCACCCACTAACCGGTTGGTACCGCTGCGGGCCACGGTGTACAGATCCGGGTTGGAGAGTTCGCCCAGGTGTCGGTACAGGCTTTCCTGAAGAATGCGGATCAATCGCCTTGTGTCGCCATTCTGCCGGCAATGGTCCATAAGGCCCATGTGCTTGCGCATCAGGCTTTCATGCAGCATCCCGGTTTCTTCCTGCTCGCGCCAGGCCAGCAGGCCGTCCATGTCGTCTAGCGCGGTGGCGGCCTCGCACCATTGCTCGTAGTCGCGGGCCTGTTCCAGTTGCTGCTGAAGTTGTCTGCGGGTCTTCGAGGCGTGTTTCATGCTCTCTAGCTTAACTGATTCTGGCGGGCCAAAAGAAACCCCCGCCGAAGCGGGGGTGGGTTTATGAACCAGTTAAACGCCCGATGGGTTCTCAGGTCGCCACAGGGTCCTGAATAACCGTATGGATAAACTGGATCACGTTACGAGTATCTTCCGCCTGTTTGACGAAGGCCTCGATATTGTTGCCGGTGTAGCCATCGCTGCCAAGCACACGAACCCAGAGGTCGTCTGTTTTGTCAGTGTAGGCGCAGCTCAGGTTGTCTGGTTGGCGCTCCACGTAGCTTACATTGACTCCGGAGTAGATTGACTCGGTTGAGTGGGTGAAGCTGCTGTAATCAACGTAGCCATTGCCAAGACGCTTGGCACCGCAGTCTGCAGCATTGCCCTGGCAGGCTGCGGTGCCATGCTTGAGAAACAGCAGGCCTTCGTCAGCCAGTACCTGATCCGGCAGCTCAATGGCGATGTGTTTTTCGACCCAGGCACCCTCGTCCATTACTTCGATGGTACCCTCCAGCTTGCCCCAGCGCATCAGCGCCCAGTACATAGCCAGGCCGGCCAGGGGGGAGTCGACGGTCTGATAGTGGCTGAGATTACCCGTACCATCGTCGACGCCGTAGGCTAGCCGACCAGACAGGTCCAGCTTGAGACCCACGGAGGCGTTGATGGAGTTCATAACGTCGTTCAGGGTCCGATCCAGTACGCGGGGATTGCTGAGGGCAACCCGCGCCACGTTAAGACGACCCAGTTCGAGTTCAATCACATCATCTTCGAAGCCGGCCACGATGATGCATTCACCGGTTTCGTCCCGTTCCATGGGAACGAATCCGCCGTTCTCCGAGATCGGCTGAGGACAGCCAGTTTCTTCATCGAGGACGGGTACGCCATTTTCATCCCGCTCCAGCTGCCACAGATCGCCGAACACTTCGCCTTTGTAGGTGAACTCAACGCCTTCGTTCAGCCCAAGTACCGTGTTCAGGAAGACCAGTCCATCGATGGTCAGTGGCACGCTCTTGTTGGAAGCGCCACCGATGAATGCTGCGGCAGCATGCATCAGGTCAAAGCTGTTGGGTGGGAGGGTTTCCAGCGGGGTTTCCGGCATGTCCTGGATGACGTCATGGGTAAACACGATGGTCCGTCTGGCATCATCGGCATGCGTTGTGAAGCCGGCAATGTTCTCGCCGTAATAGTCTTCCATGTTGAAGATGCGGCTCCAGGCATTGGCAACCTGATCTTGGTAATGGCAGGTTGAACCTGAGTCGACGTACTGAACATAGGAAACAAACTGGGTGACGTAATCGGTCATCCGGTTGTGGGTCATGTTCGAAACATCGACATACCCTTCGTGCAGGCTCACACCGCCAGTACGCCCGGGGGTTCCGTCGCGCAGATAGGAAAGGTCACCGAGCTCCAGGTCATCCCGGATTTCCTTCCATTCAGCTGGAACCACCTGCCCACCCTCGTGGCTCTCCGGACCATAGCCTGCGATGCGTCCCTCTTTGAGCAGGGCAGCGTACAGCGCAAGATTTTCCCGCGGGGCGTCGATGGTTTTCTCGACCAGCTCACCATCAACTTCCGTAATCAGTACCAGTCTGCCCGCGGGGTCGGTTTTGATTGCCGTTGATGCGTTGATGTTGTCGATTGCTTCGCCCAGTGCCCGGGCAAAGACGGCTGGGTTCTGGGTGACGGTCCTGACCATGTTCATGCGCCCGATTTCCAGCTCGACGGTGTAGGTCTCGTAGCCCTCCACCACGGTACAGGCGAAGTCCAGCTCGGAATCGTCGAATTCTTCAAGAACCATGGGCACAGTGTCGTGTTCAGTGCCATCCGGCCAGGTTATGGTTTCCGAGGCAATCGGCTGGATGCAGCCATTTCCGTCCAGTACCGGAACCCCGTACTCATCACGCACCAGCATCCAGAGGTCGCCGTACAGGTTTTTCGGATCGGTAGGAACGTCGTTGAGCCCCAGCGCGGAGTTCACAAAGACGACGGAATCAATCGTTAAAGGTACTTCTTTACCAGTCGCCGCTCCCAGGAAGGAGGCGGCACTGTCGAGGACCTTTTCTGATATTTCAGGTTGCTCCGTTGAAGGGGTTGTACCTGGGTTAGTGCTTGAGCTAGAGCTGGATCCATCCAGATCGCACCCGCCAATGACGGCCAATGAGGCCATTAATGCGGGTGTAACCAGACACTTAAGTTGTTTTGAGCGAAACATAAACAGCCTCCTGAGAGAATGCGCCGGGACCGCAATAGGAAAATCCGGACAGAATGTCATCGTCGGATAACAACCTGGTGGAGCGTCCATGTCGCTTCGCCTACCTCAGACGATCTGGTTCTGTACTTATAAGCGTAGTATATGTTCGATGATGGATTGTCTGACATCGATCAAATTTTCGGCGCATTTTCATTACAGACGCACCAGTTTCATACCCTCTGGTTATTTGCTATGTTTGCTTATGTTGATTGGCTTTTATTACCGATCAGACATGTCTGCGGGAGAGACTGAATCCCTTGCGATCAGCGCCGAAGGAGCAACTGCCCCGGAAACTCTCAGGCAAAAGGACCGCTGACATGAATACTTTCCGAAGAGCTGTCGACAATCGCGTCAGTCGACACACCGAAGGAGCAAGCGGCTGGTTTTGTTGAACAGCCCGTGAATCTCTCAGGTCCCGTGACGGAAGGGGTGCTTTCTGCCATTTCGAGCAGAGAGGAAACCCTGGGCGCTCACGGAGATTGGAATGAAGCGAATCGCAGTCATTGGCGGTGGTATTACCGGTATTACCACGGCCTACACCCTTGCCAAGCGCGGGCTTGACGTTACGGTTTACGAGAAACACCGCTATGCGGCGATGGAAACCTCCTTCGCTAACGGTGGGCAGCTCTCGGCCTCTAACGCCGAGGTCTGGAACAACTGGCAAACGGTGATGAAGGGCATCAAGTGGATGTCTCGCCGGGACGCCCCTTTGCTGGTCAATCCCAAGCCTTCCTGGCACAAGCTGAGCTGGTTCGCCGAGTTCATCGCTGCTATTCCCCAGTACGAGAAAAACACCACGGAAACCGCCCGTCTGGCCATCGCTGCCCGTGATCACCTGTTTGCCTGGGCCCAGGAAGAGGGCATTGATTTCGATCTCAAGAAACAGGGCATTCTGCACATTTATCGCGACAAGGCCGGGTTTGATCACGCGGCCAAAGTGTCACGGCTCCTCTCCGCGGGCGGCCTGGAGCGCCGTTCGGTTACCCCGGAGGAGATGAAGTCTATCGAGCCGACTCTGGCCGGCACTTATTACGGTGGCTTTTTCACCGAGAGTGACTCCACCGGTGATATCCACAAGTTCACAAATGGGCTGGCGGATGCCACCCAACGGCTCGGGGTGAAAACCTGCTATGGCCACACGGTGACCGAGCTGAGCGCCGACGACCGTAATGCCTGGGTAACCGCCCATGATGGTACCGAGCAAACCCGGGATACCTTCGACGGCGTGGTGATCTGTGCCGGTGTCGGAAGTCGCGGGCTCGCTAAAAAGCTGGGCGACCGGGTGAATATATACCCGGTGAAGGGCTACTCCATTACCGTAGAACTGGAAGACGAAGCCTCGCAGAAGGCGGCACCCACAGTCAGCCTGCTGGACGATGCCACCAAGATCGTCACCAGCCGCCTGGGCGATGGCCGTTTCCGGGTTGCCGGTACCGCCGAGTTCAGCGGCTACAACCGCGACATCAAGGACGACCGCATCCGCCCGCTTACTCGCTGGGTAGAGCAGTGCTTCCCGGGTGTCTGCACCCGCAAAGTCGTTCCCTGGGCCGGGCTGCGACCCATGCTGCCGAACATGATGCCAAGGGTTGGTCCGGGGCGCCTGCCGACAGTGTTCTACAACACCGGTCATGGGCACCTTGGCTGGACGCTGTCGGCGATTACTGCCGAAATGGTTGCGGAGAGCGTTACCGGGGATAGCCGGTAATCTCACGTATTTTCCGGTAGAGGGGCTGGAGCTGGGGGTACATCTTCAGGTAAACCTCGGCGTAAAGCCGTTGGTAAAGGGCCCGGGTTTCTTCGTTGGGGTGGAATACATCGCCAACCCGGGTCATGTTTGCCACGGCCGTGTCGAAATCCGGATGAAGGCCCAGGCCCACCGCCGCATCGATGGCGGCGCCGAGCCCGGAGGTCTCATAGGTATGAGGCCTCTCTGCTGGCAACCCGAACACATCGGCAGTGAGCTGCATGGCTGCATCGCTCTGGGAACCACCGCCGGCCACTCGCAGCTTCCGGATCTTCACGCCACTCCGCTTTTCGATTTTTTCTTTTCCCTCCCGCAGGGCGTAGGCAAGGCCTTCCAGAATCGCCCGGTAAATGTGGGAACGGGTATGAACATCGCCAAAACCGATGATCGAGCCTTTCGCTTCTGGCCCCGGCTGGCGCACGCCAGGTGACCAGTAGGGCTGTAGCATCAGGCCCATGGACCCTGGTGGCACCGCCCGAACCAGTTCATCGAACAGCGCTTCCGGCTCGATACCCCGTTCCTCGGCCAGTTTCTGTTCCCGCAGGCCGAATTCGCGCTTGAACCAGCTCACCATCCAGAAGCCCCGATAGATCATAACTTCCGTGGAATAATGACCGGGCAGGGCGGAGGGATAGGGCGGCATTAGCCGGATCGGCTCCACATACCGCTGGCTGGTGGTGTTGATGGTGGCGGTGGTGCCGTAGCTCATGCAGCCGATGTCGGGCGTCAGCCCGCCGGAGCCAAGAATCTCGCAGGCCTTGTCGGAGGCAGCGGCGATTACGGGCAGGCTTTTCGACAGGCCCAGGTGCACGCGTGCTTCGTCAGTCAGATGGCCCAGAGTTTCGCCGGGTGCCACGAGCTCAGGCAGCATGGATGGCTCAATCGGCATGGTCTGCCATTTAAAATCCCGCTGGCCGGCCCAGCGGTGCTTTTTGTAGTCAAAGGGCAGGTAACCAACCTGGCTTCCGGTTGAGTCCCTGAACTCCCCAGTCAGTCGGTAGTTAAGATAGCCGGAAAGCAAGAGAAAGTGCCGGGTTTGGGCCCAGATCTCGGGTTCGTTCTGGGCAATCCAGTTAGCCTGGGTCTTTTCCCGAAACCGGTTGATGGTGTCTTCCAGCCGTGCCAGTTTGAACAGCCATCCCCAGAGCCCTTTGACCGGGCCTTCCACATTTGCGTGGCGCTGGTCTAGCCAGATGATCGCGGGGCGCAGCGGCTGGCCGTTTTCATCAAGATTGATAACGGTGCCCCGTTGGGTCGTTACCGTGACGCCGGCAACCTGATCTGGTGTTGCCTCTGTGTTGTTCCAGAGCAACTTACAGGCTTCCCCGAGCTGTTCCCAGAAATACTCGGGGTGCTGCTCGGCCCAGCCGGGTTCTCTCGAGAAATAGGGCTCGATTTCCTGCTTGCCTTTGCCCACCAGGTTGCCCCGGGTATCAAACAGCAGTGCGCGAACGCTCTGGGTGCCATTGTCGATGGCCAGAATCAGCGGCTCAGCCGGCATCGGAGGCCTCCCGGGGTGGCAGCGAATAGGCATTGTGATAGATCGCCAGGTACCGGGCCTGTTCGTCTTCCCAGCGCTTGTCGTCCCAGCCAAGCAGAGGCTGGCAGTGGCTGCGGATATCCGGCAGAAGCTGCTGGCCAGCATTCGGTAGCACCAGTCCCAATCGGGTTCGGCGCAAAAGCAGATCGTCCAGATGCTGAACGTCTTCTTTCTGGCAGGCCCAGCAGAGCTCTGCCCAGAGCAGATCGGAGGCCTGGTTCGGCGTGACAGGCTCCAGTGGGCCCGAAGCAAGAAGCTCCTCAAGCTCGGGGCCATAGAAGCCCTGCAGTCGCTGCCAGCACTGGTGGCCAATGGCCGCTGGCCTTGCTGAATCTTTTGTTGGCTGGAATACCGGTTCGGAGGCCGGCCGCAGAGCCTGCCCGACGTTACCGCCAAGTCCCCGGCTGAGCGCTTCCCGGGCGATAACCCGGAAGGTCGTGAGCTTGCCACCGGCGATGCTGACCAGCCCGCGGTCGCGCCGGAGTTCGTGTTCCCGGTTTTCCTTGGAAGGCGCCTTGCCCTTGCCATCAGTGACCACCGGCCGCACGCCGGCCCAGGTGGAGAGTATGTCGTCCCGGGTAATGGGGCTGCCCGGAAACAATCGTGAGGCGATTTTCAGCAGATAGGCGGTTTCCGCCTCGGAAATCACCGGCTCCTGATCCAGATTGCCGTCATGGTCCAGATCGGTGGTGCCGAGTACGGTCGTGCCCAGCCATGGGAAGGCAAACACCGGGCGGCCATCTTCCGGATGAAACAGGGAAACGGAGCAGGACACCGGCAGGCAGGACCAGGGGAGAACCAGATGGCTGCCGCGCAGGGGACGGATATGCATGGTGTTATCGGGAGTGTCGCCCGATTGCAGTCGATCGGCCCAGGCGCCGGTGGCGTTGATCACCAGGGGCGTGGAAATCTCGATGGGGGTACCGTTTTCCTCCGGCTGAATCAGCAAGCCCGATACTTGCCCATCATCACTGCGCCTCACTTTGAGCGCGCGGGTGTAATTCAGGCAGATTGCTCCATCCCGGCGCGCCTCAGCTATCAACCGCAGCACCAGTCTGGAGTCATCGGTAACCGCATCGGTAAAGCCGCTTGCGCCGGCCAGGTTTTCCCCGGTCAGGCCCGGCACCCAGAGCATGGATTCGGCCGGGGTCAGAAAGTGCCGGCTGCGGTTGCGGGCAATGAAATCGTAAACCCGCAGCAGGGTCTGGAAGAGTCTGGGCCCGGGGAACTGGCCTTTGAAATGGGGCATGATAAACCGCAGGGGATCGATTAGCCCCGGTGCCTCCCCCATCAAACGTTCCCGCTCGCGTACCGCGTCCCGGGTAAGACCGTAATGCCCGCTGCCCAGGTACCGGAGGCCGCCGTGCACCATCTTCGAGGACCGGCTGGAGGTGCCCCAGGAAAAATCCTTCTGTTCCACCAGCAGGGTGCGCAGGCCGCTGCCTGCCGCTTCCCGGGCAACGCCGGCACCGGTGATGCCGCCGCCGACCACCACCACATCAAAGTCGTTGGTCCCTGAACGCAGCGCATCGAGGGTTTCGGTCCGGGTCATCGCGGGTCTCCCATTTGGCGGTACGCTCATTTGAGCAGGGTTTCCGGGTTCAGGATGGCGTTCGGGTCGAAGGTGTTGCACAGGGAGCGGATGGCGTGCATTCCCAGTTCACCTTTCTCTACCGGCAGGTAAGGGGCGTGATCTTTGCCAACACCATGCTGATGGCTGATGGTGCCGCGATTGTTCACGATCAGTTCGGATGTGCTGGTCTTGAGCTTTTGCCAGCGCGCGAGGGTTTCTTCGTAGCTGTCGCCCACCCGGAACACATAGGTGGTGTAGATGCTGCAGCCCTGGCTGTAGAAGTGGGACAGGTGGGTGAACACGTGGGTGTTCTCCTGCTGATCCGTCAGGCCCTCCCGAAGATTGGTCTCGATCAGCGCCAGCAGATTGTCGACGTTGTCCCAGTCTGTGGCGGTCTCCAGGGTGTCCACCGCGTAGCCCATCTGCCAGAGAGCCTCCCGCAGGTAGGGCATGGTGAAGCGCTTGGCCGCCCACTTGTCGCCAAGCCGGGTGCCGGTGTAGACACCGTTCCGGGCCTTGCAGATACGGCGGGCCTCTTTCAGCGCATTGCGGGTCTGGTGCCGGCTGCCGGTGACGCCGAAGGTCATCATGCACTTACCGGTACCGGCACCCCGCAGCGAAAGGAAGCGCTCTAGCATGCCGATCAGTCTGGGGTGGCCGGCCAAGGCAAGCTGGGTTTCGGTCTCTACCGAGTTGCTGAGCCGGAGCATGGACAGCTGTGTGCGGTTCTGGACCAACTGGCGGCTGGCAGTGCGCGCGCTTTCCCAATCCGGGAAGAAAACCACATGGAAACTCTCGTGTTCTGGCAGGGGGGTTACCCGAACTTTCACCTCCGTGATCAGCCCCATACGGCCCTCCGAGCCAAGGATCATTTCCCGGATATCGGGGCCGGCACTGGAAGCAGGAATGGTGGGCAGGTTAAGGGTGCCTTGCAGGGTTTCGACGCGGCCACCGGCGAACAGTTGTTCAATGCGGCCATAGCGCAGGGACTGCTGGCCACTGGAGCGGGAGGCCACCCAGCCGCCCACGGTGGACAGCTCGAAAGACTGCGGAAAATGCCCCAGCGTATAGCCGTGAGCCCGGAGCTGGGACTCCACCAGAGGACCGGGCGTACCTGCGCCGAACGTTGCGATCTGGCTTTCCGGGTCCAGATCCAGCAGCCGGTTCATCTTGCCCATATCCACGGTCAGCACCGGCTTGCCCTTGTCCATGGGGTTTATATGCCCGGCTACGCTGGTGCCACCGCCGTAGGGGATCAGGTGAATACTCTGCTCGGCGGCCCAGGCAAGCAGGGCTTGAACGTCGTCGCTGGTGGTAGGGAAGGCAACGCCATCGGGAAAAGCACCAAACTCGCCGCTGCGCATGGCCAGCCAGTCAGCAAGGCTCTGGCCGCGGGCATGCCGTACCCGGGCTTCCGGGGTGGTGTCGATCAGTGCTTTCAGTGCCGCCGGCGGGTTCAGGCGGGTGGCCGGCACTTTGGCGCAGACTGATTCCAGGGTGGCGTCCCTAAGCGGGCGGCCGTTACCGATACGGGCGGCCAGAAAGTCCTGGCCCTGTTCCGGCATCGCCAGATTGAATCCTTCATCACCCCAGCCGTTCCAGCGTCGCATGTGTTTCAGTCTCCAGATTAAAAACGAGTGTGGCGAATTCTAGCGGGTCTGTGCCGTGTGCTGATGTCGCTTGGCGTCAGTCGCGTTGTCATTTGCCGCCAGGCAGTACTGGATATCAAGCTCAGGGACGGAGTGACTCCGTCAGACGGCTGTTCAGGTCCTGCCACCGGGAAAGTCGCCCCGCGTCGCCGATTCGGGTACGCGCTCCGCTGGACTGATTGAGCCAGAGGCCCTCGCCGTTGAAGCTGTAAACCGGTTCAAGATCAGTGCGTTGGGATGCAGGCTTGATGTCGTTTATAAGGTTGTCCAGGATAAGGGGATCGGCGTCCGGCTCCGGGTACCATGCCAGAACCATGTGAGCCTGGTTCAGCTCAAGCGCTTTGACATACACAATACGCAATTGGTCATCGGGCACGCCCATGGACTTGAGGGTCAGGTATTTGGCGATGGAAAAATCCTCGCAATCGCCGCCGTTGGTGGTGAGCAATTCCACCGGGGTTGCCCAGTAGTCCTCCTCGCCCCAGTGGCGGATATCGCTGACAAACGTCACCCGGTTGAAGAAGGAGTTGACCAAGCGGAGCTGCCGGTCGATGGGGGCGTTGGCAGCCAGCGCGTGGAGGCGTTGCCAGTTTTCCAGCCGTTGGTGGGCTTCGGTGCCGAATTCTTCCTGGACATAGTTCATCAGGCGAGAGCCAAGTTCAAAGGCTCCCACTACGGAGACCACAAGCAATAACGCAGGCAGCAGACTGGAACGGCGGCGAATCTGGATAGCGGCCGTTTCCATGGGGCGCCTCAGTTATTGTTCCGTAGACGTTCCCTGAGCTGCTCAAGGCGCCGGCGGATTTCCTCCCGGCGCTGCTCACCGCTGGTCGCGGAGGTGGGCGCTCTCGAGGGCGAGGGAGATGCAGCCTGCCGGGCCTCAGCGGCGGGCTCGTCCTGCTGGTCGGCAGTGAAGGACATGCCGCTGCGGTCTTCGGATTCCGGGAAATACAGGTTTTCGAGTTTGCCGGAGCGTTCGATGATTACCCGATTCGGGTGTACCGAGCGCAGCTTGGCGTTGCCGGGCAATTCATCACCCACCAGGTAGGCTTCGGTTTTGCTCTTGTCATCTTCGATCAGCGCGCTGCCAGGGAACTCGCCATCGGCCGCCAAAACGCCGCGAAGGAACAATCGAAGGTTGGTTTCGGGCAGGTTTTCGGTATCGATTTCCGCGGGCGCGCTGGTGCCCGAAGCGGCCCCGAACAGGTCCAGGGACGACAGGTTTACACTGGGTGGCTCGCGCCCGGCAGCCGGATCGGAGACCAATGGCTGCACAGAGTCGAAAGTTCCTTGTTGGCTTTCCATTTGCCAGAAACGGTAACCCTGCCAGGCTGTCAGGGCGACCATGGCAGCCCCTGCCACAAGCGCAAGAATCAGGGGAAGCCGTTCATTGTTTAGGAGCATTGATCATCCTGAATGCAAGTTTGTGGGCCGGGAAAAAGCTCACAGGTTATCAGACTGCAACGTTTTATTGGCAGTATAGTGTATAGAGTTATTCAGCGGGTCCATATCCTGTGGTAGCCTTTCTGAATTAGTTGAATCGAAAAGGGTTTCACGAACGAGGACGACCTTGAACACAGACACTGAACTTCAGCCGCAGGATGCTCCGCTGGGCCGTCTTCCGTTTACTTTTGCCAAGCGCAACGGAGTGATCCTGACCCGTTCGGATGCCGGCGAGCCGGTTATTCTGGTTCGCCCTGGCGCATCCCATTCGGCGCTGGCGGAGGCGAACCGTATCAGTGGCGGTCGGGCCCGTTTTGCCACCATTGATCCCGATCGGTTCGATCAGGCCCTGAATTCCGCCTACCAGAATGATTCCGCCGAAGCCATGCAGATGGTGGAAGGCATCGGCGACGATATGGATCTTGCCTCACTGGCGGATTCGGTGCCGGAAACCGAGGATTTGCTGGAGCAGGAAGACGATGCGCCGATTATCCGACTCATAAACGCCATCCTGACCGAGGCAGTGAAAACCAGCGCCTCGGACGTTCACATCGAAACCTATGAAAAGCGGCTGGTGGTTCGTTTCAGGGTGGATGGCGTGTTGCGGGAAGTGGTGGAGCCCAAGCGGGCCCTGGCGCCGTTGCTGGTGTCCCGGATCAAGGTTATGGCGAAGCTGGATATTGCCGAGAAGCGCGTGCCCCAGGACGGCCGTATCGCGCTCCGGGTGGCCGGGCGTGAAGTGGATATCCGGGTGTCTACCATGCCGTCTTCCAGTGGTGAGCGGGTGGTTCTGCGTTTGCTGGACAAGCAGGCCGGAGCCATACGGCTGGAGTCTCTCGGCATGGCAGGGCCGGACCTGAAGGTTCTGCGCAAACTGATCTACCGCCCTTATGGAATCCTGCTGGTGACCGGCCCGACCGGTTCCGGTAAATCCACCACACTTTATGCCTCGCTGCAGGAAATCAACGATCGCAGCCGCAACATCCTGACCGTTGAAGACCCCATCGAGTACAACCTGCCGGGGATTGGCCAGACCCAGGTCAACACCAAAGTGGACATGACCTTTGCCCGGGGCCTTCGTGCCATTCTGCGCCAGGACCCCGATGTGGTGATGATCGGTGAGATCCGGGATCTGGAGACAGCAGAAATTGCCGTACAGGCGAGTCTGACGGGCCACCTGGTTCTCTCCACACTGCACACCAACACCGCCGTTGGCGCCATTACCCGGCTTATGGACATGGGCATCGAGCCCTTCCTGATTTCATCAAGCCTGGTGGGCATTGTTGCCCAGCGGCTGGTGCGGGTCCTGTGCAAGGAATGCCGGGAACCCTACACACCAACCGAAGAGCACTGCGAGTTCCTGCAGCAGGATCCCGCCTATCCGCCCACGATTTACCGGGCAACCGGTTGCAGCCATTGCAACCAGCTGGGTTACCGCGGCCGTATTGGTATCTACGAAGTGGTGGAGATATCCGAGGAAATCAGCTCGCTCATCCACAAACGTGCCGGCGAGCTGGATCTGGAAAAGGTTGCCCGCCAGCATGGCCCGAGCATTCACGCAGACGGTGTGCAAAAAATCCTCGATGGTGTGACCACGGTGGAAGAAGTGCTCCGCGTTACGCACCGGGGTCAGTAAATCATGCCGGCTTATGAATACAAGGCGCTCGATTCCCGGGGCAAGCAGAAACATGGCGTGGTTGAGGCGGATGCTCCGAGAGCGGTCCGCCAGCAACTCCGGGAGCGTGGCCTGACGCCACTGGCCGTTGAGCCGGCAGCGGAAAAGCAGGCACGAAGCAACCCGTTGAGCAGCCGGGGTTCTCTGGCCGCTGCCGATCTGGCTCTGGTTACCCGCCAGCTGGCAACGCTGATTCAATCAGGTATTCCCATTGAGCAGGCGCTCTCGGCGGCGGCCCAGCAGTCTCCGAAACCCAGGATACGCAGCATGCTGATCGCTATCCGGGCCAAGGTCATGGAAGGCTACACTCTGGCAGACAGCCTGGGTGAGTTTCCGAGAGCGTTCCCGAGACTGTATCGCTCTACCATTGCCGCAGGGGAGCACGCCGGCCATCTGGACCTGGTACTCAACCGGCTGGCGGATTACACCGAAAGCCGTCAGGAGGCGCGCCAGAAGATTCAGCTGGCGGCGATTTATCCCATCATTCTGAGTATTGTTGCCATTGCCATCGTGGTGTTCCTGCTGACCTATGTGGTTCCGGACATCATTGATGTGTTTTTGAAGCAGGGGCAAGAGTTGCCAACGCTGACCATGGCGATGCTTGCCGTGTCGGAATTTCTGGCCGATTACGGTGTCTACCTGTTTATATTGCTGGTCGGTGCACTGATGGTGTTCCGGTTCTTCCTGACCAAGCCTGGTTTCCGGCTCCGGTTTCACAAGCGTTTGCTACATTTGCCACTGTTCGCCGGGATGGTTCGCGGGGTGAATACCGCCCGGTATGCCAGTACCCTGAGTATTCTGACCACCAGTGGTGTACCGCTGGTAGAGGCGATGCGCATTGCCGGTGAGGTGCTTTCCAACGACTTTCTGAGACAGGAATTGAGAGATGCGGCCAGAAAGGTAAGCGAAGGCGGCTCGCTTCACCGTTCCCTCGACCAGACCGGTTATTTCCCGCCGATGATGCTACACATGATCGCCAGCGGGGAGGCCAGCGGTGAACTGGACAGCATGCTGGAGCGGACCGCCCGCATGCAGGAAAACACCCTGCAGTCGAAAATCGCCGCGATTGTGGGGCTGTTTGAGCCCATGATGCTGCTGGTGATGGGCGTGGTGGTGCTGATCATTGTGTTGGCGATCATGCTACCGATATTGAATATGAGTAATCTCGTGGGATAGAAACCCGCGCCGGATTGTCAGGAGACACATCCGAACCGAAAGCAATCCTTGCCAATGACGAGTGAGACAATGACGATCAAGAACCTGAATATGCACAACCGCAGCCGTGGCTTCACACTGATTGAAATCATGGTGGTTATGGTGATCCTTGGCCTGCTGGTGGCCATCGTGGCACCGAACATCATGGGCCGGAGTGATCAGGCAAAGGTCACCGTGGCGGAAACCCAGTTGAGCAACATTGCCAATGCGCTGGACCTCTATCGCCTGGATAACAGCCATTACCCGTCTACCCAGCAGGGCCTTGAAGCACTGGTCTCGAAGCCCAGTGGCAGCCCCGAACCCAAGAACTGGAACCCGGACGGTTACCTGAAGAGTGTTCCGGAGGATCCCTGGGGCTCTGAATACCAGTACGTGAGTCCGGGCACCGAGGGCCCTTATGATCTGTATTCCTACGGCTCGGATGGCCAGGAAGGCGGCGACGGCGACGCGGCTGATATCAGCGTCTGGAATACCGAGGGCTAAAGTACTGTGCAGGTCAGCTCGCGACAGGCCGGTTTCACCCTGATTGAGATACTGGTGGTCCTGGTGGTTGTGGGTCTGCTGGCATCCCTTGCGGTGTTCACCATGGGGGGAAGCTCCCAGCAGCGGGCGCTGGAGAGCGAAGTCCGGGAGCTGTATCTGCTCATGCAAACCGCGTCCGAACAGGCGGTGCTTAATAACCTGGAGCTGGGCTTGCGGCTGGAGGAAGACGGCTATCAGTTCGTGGCCTTTCAGGATCAGACCGGGGACTGGAAAGCCTCTGGCGAGCGCATGTTCCGGGCCCGGAGTCTTCCCGAATGGCTGACCGTTACCGAGTTTATCGAGAGTGACGCACCGAGGTTGGCAACATCCGAGGACACCTTGCTGCCGGACGTGGTGTTCTTCTCCAGTGGCGAGACCACACCGTTCGAGCTTGAATTCACCATCGGCAACGGCTCAGACACCATGCATGTGCTGGCCTCGGATGGTGTATCGCCCATGGAGTGGCGCAAGCCGGGCGATGAAGGGAGCAGCGGGTGAGAACGCAGCGAGGGTTTACCCTGATCGAAGTGCTCATTGCCCTGCTGGTGTTCGGCCTGATTGCGACCGCCGCAGCGGAAGTCGGCAGCCAGTACATTTCCAGTTATGAACGGGTGCGTGACAAAACCCTGGCAAGCTGGCTGGCAGATAACCGGATCAACGAAATCCGCCTCCAGGAAAACATTCCGGGTATTTCCGAGAACTCCAAAGACACTGATTTCGGGCCTTATCGCTGGCGGGTGACGACAGCAATACTGGCCACCGCCGAAGCGAAGATGCGCCGGGTAGAGGTCACGGTTGCCCGTTACCGGGAGGAAGGCGCGGCGCCGGTGCCCATTCATACCCTGTCTGCTTTCGTGGGGGCACAATGATGTCCGTGCCGCGCCAGCGCTCCCATCCTCAGCAAAATGGGTTCACCCTGCTGGAGGTGTTGATCGCGGTTACCATAACCGCGGTTATCGGGCTTGGTGTGTGGCAGGTGATCAATGGGGTAGTGAATTCCCGCGATCGGGTGAATGAGCTGGCTGAACAGTTTGACGGGCTGCAGCGGGCCATGCTCCTGCTGGAGCGGGATATCATGCAGGTGGTCAACCGGCCGGCCAGGGATATTTACGGCGATTTCCAGCCGGCACTGTCCAGTCGGGAGGATGATTTTTCGCTGTTGCTCACTCGGCAGGGCTGGCGCAACCCCCTGGGCATCCGTCGTAGTGGCCTGCAGCGCGTTGGCTGGGAATACACCGGCAGCGAATTGCGGCGCCGGTACTGGCCCATGGTGGACCAGGGTCAGGAAGATGACAGCCGCGACGTGTTGCTTCTGGAAGGTGTAAAACGCCTGGAAGTGCGATTTCTGGATGGCAACCGGAGCTGGCAGCCCCAATGGCCAACCGATGAGGTAATGGCCGGACTGACTCCGGGCAATCGCCCGGATGTTCCATTACCGCTGGGACTGGAAGTGACCCTGGAGCACGAGCGTTTCGGAACGCTGGTCCGGACCTTTGCCCTGCCGGACTTTGATCCGGCGGTTGCCCAGGGGGCCCTGAATCAGGCCAACCAGGCTGCCAGTGAAGCGGAAGAGGAAAATACCGAAGAAGAGGCTGCCGGAGAACAGCCCGGTGAAGCGACCGGCGCAACCGGGCAGGGAGGTTAGGCGGTGATGGCCCAGATCCCCGGGTTACCGAACCGACAGCGCGGCGTCGCTTTGATCATGGTGCTGCTGGCCATGGCCCTGGTCGTCATGCTTGCTTCAGGGATGACCCAGCAGCAGAGCTTGCGGGTGTTCAAGGCAGGGCACTACCTGGCCCAGCAACAGGGCCAGAGCATTGCGATTGGCGCGGAAGCCTTTGCCCGCCTGATCCTGCGCAGGGATTACGACGAGGACAAGGAAGAAAACCTGATGGTCGATAGCCTTGACGAGTTCTGGGCCGCCAATGCCGCCGTGCTGCCGCTGGATGACAATGGCGTGGCTGAGGTGCAGATCGACGATCTGGGTGGACGGCTGAATCTTAATGACCTTGTTGGCGCCAATGGCCAGGTGGATCCGATAGTCCGGAATCGTTTCGTTCAGCTATTTGCTGCTCTGGGGATTACCGCCGTTTCCGTGGATTCACTGGTGGACTGGATTGACCCCAATGACCAGACGGTGACCGCTTATGGCGCAGAGGATGGCCAGTACCTGATGGCAGACCAGCCATACCGGGCCGCCAACCAGCCATTTACAACGGTGACCGAGTTGCGCCTGATCGAGGGCATGACCGAAGAAATTTATCGGGCCCTTCGGCCCCACGTGGCGGCGCTGCCGGTTAATGGCGCCGGAATCAATGTGAACACCGCTACGGCGATGGTGATTCGCTCGCTGCATGAAGAGCTGACGGACGCCCAGGCTGCGTCTATTCTTGAGAAGCGGGAAGAGGAACGATTCGAGAACCTTCAGGACTTTCTGGCATTGCCGGAGTTCGCCGGTCTCGGGCTCAAATCGGTTGGCCTGGGGTTGCAGACACGGTTTTTTGAAGTTGCCTCGCGGATTACCTACGATAACCGTGTCGTGAATATGGTCAGTACCGTGTTCCGGACTCCGGAAGGCGAAGTCCAGACGGTTAGCAGGGATACCGGGCAGAAAAACCGAATTACCAAAGAGCCTTTTACCATTTCAGAAGGATAATCATGTCTTATCGCCTTTACGTCCGCCCGATACCGCCGTTCGCGGACGCTGACCAGGATCCCGATGCCCAGATGTTCAACTGGGTCCTGCACGACGCCAGTGGCGATGCCCAGGCCCGGGGTACCGGCGACAGTCGCGATACCATCGAACAGACTCTGGGGCAGAATGCCCTGGATAATGTCCTGCTGATTGGTCTTATCCCCGGTGAGGAAGCAATCTACTGTCTGGCCGACATTCCGGCAAAGCAGAGTCGGTTTATCAATCAGGCCTTGCCTTATGCGGTTGAGGAGCAGATCGCCCAGGATATCGATTCTGTGCATCTGGCCCTGGGGGCGCACACCGACCATGGTTACCGGGTGGCCGCCATAGACCGTGAGCGCATGGCGCAATGGGTACAGTTGTTCAGCGGTTGGGAGCGTGTTCGCCTCGACGCCATCTTTCCGGATGCCTCGTTGTTGCCACGCACGGAGGGTGGCTGGTCCGTCTGCCTGGATGGTGAAACGGCCATGATGGTGAGCGAAAGAGGTGAGTGGTTGAGCATGCAGTCTGCAAACCTTGGCATGTTCGCCCACACCCTGGCGGCACCCTCCGCCGAAGAAGTTGTGGCGGAGATCCCGGTAACCGTTTACGGCACCGCCGATGAGTTTGAAGTTCAGCAAACTGCCCTCACCGAATTGAGCGGCTCGGGCCGACTCTCCGTGCGCCGGGAAACCCTGGAGCTCATGCCGCTGGAACTGCTCGCCTACGCCCATCACCACCATCTTTGTGAGCCGGTTAACCTTTGCCAGGGCATGTTCTCCTCGAAATCCGGCAAGGCCAGTCCATTGAAACCCTGGAAGCCGTTGATTGCGGTGGCGGCAGTCTGGTTCGGTGTTCAGGTGGCGTTATATGCCGGGATGGGGTTTTATTACCAGGATCAGGCGGAGGAATTACAAAGCGAGGCCATGGCAATTTATCGAGACGCTTTCCCGGATGACCGGCGCACCCACGCAGGCAATGTCCGGCGTGTTATCGAAGGGCAGTTGCGGGTTGCCGGTTCCAGCGGGCCGGAAGTGGACTTCATCACCCTGATGAAATACACCGGCCAGCAATATGCCCGTCTGCCGGGTAGCCAGGGCGTTAACTTCAACTCGGTGAACTACAGCCGCTCCCGAGGTGAACTGATCGTGGATGTGAGGGCGGACAGTTACGATCGCCTCAGCGCCTTGCGAAACGGCCTTGCGAACCAGGGGCTGGAAGCGCAGATTGGTTCGGTTGTTAACGAAGCCAGCGGTGCACGTGGCCGCCTGACGGTTTCCGGAGGTTAAGGGTATGCTTTCCCAAATCAAGGATCAGCCGGCTGTCGGCAAAGTGATCGCCCAATACGACCAGTTGCCGCGGCGCGACCAGCAGGCGCTGGTGGTATTGGCCATCGCAGTGTTTCTGGGTATTTTGTATTTTGCCGTATGGCGTCCGGCGGCGGGCTTTTATGAGCAATCTGTTGCTGCGCGAGACAACGCCGGTGAATTGCTGGCCTGGATGCAGGCCAACGAACAGACAATTCAACGCCTGGGGAACGTCGGCGGCGACAGTGCCACGGCTACGGCAGATAAGCCTGCGGATGGCCGTGCCCTGATGGCCCTGGTGACCCGTTCTGCCGGTGAGGCGGGGTTGTCGCTGCAGCGGTTTGAACCCAGCGGAGAGGATGCCATCCGCGTCTGGCTTGAGAACGCGCCCTTTGCAGAGGTGGCTGGGTGGCTGGAACGATTGAACAGTAGCCATGGTGTCGTCATTGACCAGGCCGCCATGGACAGGGCAAGTGAACCGGGGCGGGTATCCGTTCGTTTAACACTGGCCATCTGATTGTGAAAACCAGATTCCGGGCCTTTTGTCCGGAACTGACGCAGGAGAGGGAAGCGATGAGTAGCGGCACCGACAACAAGAACAAATCCGAGCCAGCCATTGTTCGTCTCGACGAAACGGCGCGCAATGAAGCCAGATCCATTCTGTTTCACGCCTACCGGAACGAACCAACGTTCCAGTATCTGTTCGATCACCGACGCCCCGGCTATGATCAGCGTGTGAGAGCCACCATCAGGGAGCTGATAGACCTGTATTTTGAGCTTGATCAGGAAGCGATCGGTGTGATGGTTGACGATACGCTGGTAGCGGTGGCGTTCATCGGGGACCCGGAACTACGGATGAACCTGGCTGACCAGATAAGCTGGCGGATTCGTATGGTGTTGACCACCGGCTTTGCCTCCACACGCCGGTATCTGGACTACCACGAGAAAATTCGTGACATGCTGCCGCAACCGCTGGCGCACCAGTTGCCAATGATGGGGGTTAACCCCAAGTACCAGAATCGCGGCTATGGCCGGTTGTTGCTGAAAACCGTTGAAAAGCTCTGTGCCGAGAATCCCCGTGGCAGTGGCCTGGTGCTCGATACCGGCAACAATCGCTATCTGCCTTTTTACGAGTCCGAGGGTTTCCGGAGTCTTGGCAAGATAAAGCTCGGTGATTTCGAGGATCATGTGCTGTTCCGGGAAGTGCACCCGGAAAGCAAAACGGCCGCGCCTGGCCAAACCTGATCTAATTAACGTCTAACGGGAGAAGCTGTGTCTGACCAGCAGGATTTTGATCTGATTGTTATCGGGGCCGGCTCCGGCGGTGTTCGTCTCGCCCGTATGTCCGCCCAGAGGGGCGCAAGGGTCGCCGTGGTTGAATCCCGGTACCTTGGCGGAACCTGCGTGAACGTGGGCTGTGTGCCAAAGAAGCTGTTTGTGTACGGGGCCCATGTTCACGATGAGCTGGAAGACGCCGCCGGTTATGGCTGGCAGGTGCCTCTCGATGATGTCAGTTTCGACTGGCCGAAACTGGTGGCCAACAAGAATGCCGAGATTGAACGCCTGAACGGTATCTATGGCCGGTTGCTGGAAAACGCCGGTGTGACCATCATCGAAGGGACGGCCTCACTGTCAGACGCCAACACGGTGGTAGTTGGCGACACCTCCTACCGCGCCAGGCACATTACCATTGCCACCGGTAGCTGGCCGGTTATTCCAGACGTACCTGGCAAGGAATGCATTCTCACATCCAATGAGATGTTCTACCTGCCGCAACTGCCCAAGCAGGCTGTGGTGTGGGGCGGTGGCTACATCGCTGTGGAGTTTGCCGGCATCCTGGCCGGACTGGGCGTTGATACCACGTTGCTCTATCGTGGAGATCTGTTCCTGCGTGGGTTTGATGGTGACATCCGCCGGTTCACTGAACAGGAAATGCGCAAGAAGGGCGTGAACCTGCGGTTTGGTGTAACCATCGAATCCGTTGAGGCCGACAATGCCCATTACCGGGTGCAACTGAACAATGGTGAAACCCTGGAGACCGGGCTGGTGATGGCGGCGACCGGGCGCCGGGCGCTTGTGGACGGGCTGGGCCTGACGGATCTTGGCGTTCAGCTCAGCGCTTCAGGCCATGTTGTGGTGGATGACCACTTCCAGACCGCTGTTCCTTCAATTACCGCGTTGGGTGATGTGATCGGGACGCCGCAGCTTACGCCAGTCGCCCTGGCACAGGGCATGGTGCTCTCCAGGCGGCTGTTTGGCGACGGCAAAGGCGAGATGGACTATTCCGCGATTCCCACCGCCGTGTTCTGCCAGCCCAACATCGGTACGGTTGGGCTGACCGAGGAAGAGGCCCGTGACGCGGGGCATCGGCTGCGGATTTACCGTTCCGAGTTCCGCCCGATGAAATATACCCTCAGTGGTCGCGATGAGCGTAGCCTGATGAAGCTGGTCGTAGACGACGAGACTGACAAAGTGTTGGGTGCCCATATGGTGGGCCCGGATGCGGGTGAGATCACCCAGGGACTGGCCGTTGCGATCAAGGCTGGTGCCACCAAGGCCCAGTTTGATTCCACCCTGGGCATTCATCCGACGTCTGCGGAAGAGTTTGTCACCATGAGGGAACCAGTAGCCTGAACCAGGGGCTGGCGCCCGGGTGAGGGCGCTGGCGCTTTCCTATAGCTGAATCCAGCGGCTGAGCACCTCGCGCAGCATTTCCTTCCGAACAGGCTTGGCAAGATAATCGTTCATGCCGCAGTCCAGGCAGCTCTTCTCGGTTCCGGGCAGTACATCGGCTGTTAATGCAATAATCGGGGTGCCGCTCTGCCCGTTGCTTTGTTCCCATTCCCGGATATAACGGGTGGCTTCGTATCCATCCATCACCGGCATCTGGCAATCCATCAGAATAATGTCGTAGCCGGTGTGATTGGTCGTCACCTTCTCAAGTGCTTCCTTGCCGTTGTTGGCAGAATCCGTCTGAAATCCCAGTCGTTTGAGCATAGCGGTGGCTACACGCTGGTTCACAGGGTTGTCTTCCACCACCAGGGCATGACTAGTGCCACTGATGGTTTCCCTGGGAGGCGGTCCGGCAGGCTCTGGCTGACTGGTCGGGCTGGCCAGCTCAAAGGGGAGCTCAAAGCGGAACGAGGAGCCTTTCCCCAGATCGGTTTCCACCTGGATATGGCCGCCCATGAGTTCCACCAGGCGTTGTACCAGGGACAGTCCCAGGCCCGTGCCGCCGTAGCGTCTGCTATTACTGCCATCCAACTGCTCAAAGGAATTAAAAATATCCCGCAGGCGATCAACCGGGATCCCGGAACCGGAATCACTTACCGAGCAATTCAGAATAATGCAGTTGTCTTCCAGGGCGAAACATCCGGCCTGGATGTTGATGAAACCATCACCGGTAAACTTGATGGCGTTATCGGCAAGCCCCGCAAGGATTTGACGAAGACGTGCCGGGTCGCCTATGACCACCGGGTTCTCAGGCCAATCGCCAAAGAATTTGAGGTTGAGAGCGAGGCCTTGCTGTTCAGCCAGGTGCCGGTAGGTGGCGGTACAGTTGGAAATCAGCTCGCGAAGGTCAAACTCCTGGTTTTCAAGCTTCAGGGTGCCACTGTCTATTTTTGAGTAATCCAGGATGTCCCCGATGACGGTGAGCAGATCCTCGGTGGATTGGCGTGCGGTAGTGAGGTATTCCCGTTGGCGATGGGTTAACGGCTCTTCCTGAATCAGATCCACCATCCCGAGAACCCCGTTCAAGGGTGTACGCAGCTCGTGGCTCATGGTGGCCAGGAACTCGGATTTGGCCTGGTTCGCCATTTCAGCCTTTTCCCGTGCCCCTTCCGAAGCGGCCAGTGTCTGGTCCCGCGCTGTCTTCAGGCTCGCCAGATGGCGGGCAAGTTCGTTCAGCTGATCTTCAATGGCGACAATCTCCCGGGAACTCTGGTGGGTATTCAGAGGGCGTTCCTGATAGTCACCGGCCGTCAGTTTTCCGATTCGTCCGGCAAGATCCCGGATGGGTGCAAGAATAGTTCCGAGGAAATGGTTGATGATCAGTATGGTAAAGAGCAGCAGTGCCACGCCGACGGCAATGGACGTCCAGAGGATATCCTGTCGTCTGTTGGCAAGAACATCGTGACCCACGCCGACCTGAACAGTACCAACGCGAAGAGAGCCCGAGCCAAAGCCATAGTCCGGTTCAAACCATTCCGCAGTACGCTCAGAGCCAAACTCCAGGGGTTGCTGGAGAATGTCGGCCTCGAAAATCTGGTAGCGCTGGGGCATATCAGCAGGATCGACCGATTGGTGGGAAACAAAGCCGATCTGGTCTCCCATAACATCCGAAACCCGGATCCAGTCTGCTTTGCTGCGGCGCAGTGACTGGGAGAGTATCTGATCCAGAGCCTGGGTGTTCCCGGAAACCACCGCGTACTCCAGCGCGGGTGCCAGGCTGTCGGCAAGCATCTGGCTGCTGTCTGATACATCCCGACGGGCATCTTCCAGCCGCACGGACGTGAAGAACACCATGAGCACGATGAACATGACAACGGCCGGTAACGCGCCCAGGAGCAGGAGTTTGCGGGACAGGGGGCGTTGTTGCCGGTGGCTGTTACTCATCAGACGCCTCCCCATTGACGGTCAGTTGTCGATCCACCCGTGTGGCAATATCCTCACGGCTGGGTAAGGGGATGTTCAGGGAGCGTGCGACCTGAGTGTTCACCTCGACCCGGAACTCTTCCGGATAGGCGGGAGCCGGAAATTTTCCGGATTCGTAAAACGTTTCCAGAAACTCATTGGCCAGCTCGACCATTTCAGGGAACGGCGCGTAACTGGATGCCAGGGATCCCGCTTTCACATAAGCCTGAGTCGGTCCGATGACAATCTGATTACGGCGATAGGCGGTTAACAGAATATGTTTGATGGTTCTGGGGTTGTAGATGGCACTGTCCGGGGCGGCTAGCAGAAAATCACCGTAACCCAGCGCCCGGACGAGGGTGGGAATCAGCTTGTCGTTACTGTCGACAAGAAATATCCGTGCCGACATGCCATAGCTTGGCAGCTCATCAATCAGAGGTTCGTAAAGTTCAACCGAGTCTGCGGTCGCCAGCAGGGCTACCTTGGTGGCCTGTGGCAGGATCGCCTTTCCCGTAAGCGCCTGGCGAATGAGGGGGACGTCGTACAGAACGCCCGTAATCTGGCCGGGGTTGCGTTCCGCGAACCCTGAAATAAAGGATTTCTCGACCAGCATTGCCAGAATGTGGGCGGAACGGTTTGCCTGGCGGGCGCGGGAAAAAGCAGCGGGCCCGACGGTGATTATCGGGCCGTCGCCAAGCGTGGCAAGTTGGTCCTCGGCAACCTCGGTCAGGGAGAGTGCCGGCTCCAGCTTGTCCCTCAGGAGTTGCACCAGGTGTTGATCAAGCGGGGCGTTTCCGGAGCCGGCAAAGTAGACCGTGCGGGCCGGTGATTCCTGGGCGTGGGTGAACATCGAAAATACGGCCAGAAGCAGAGCAGCAAGGGCCCTGGGAAAAAGACCCGTCGTTCTGCATCCCGACTGCTCTCGATGTATCGTGTCTGTACTCCGCTCCATACCGTCCAGGGCTCGCGCTGTCCTTGTTAGCTTCAGAAACGAATACCAGCCTCAACAAAAAACTGGTTGTGATCCTCAATCCGGTTGTCCGGGCTGATCCATGGCTTGGGGTTCAGGTAATGCTGGATCGTCAGTGCCAGCATATAACTGTAATCGGTTTTGTCTACCCGGCGGGCCAAACGAAAATCCGCCCGCTCAAATCGAGTATCCCGTACTTCATTGGTCCAGTACATCGCCGCCGAAGTCATGAAGCCCATCGGCAGATCCTGTATCCACGCGAAGCTGCCCGAATCCCGGGCCGAGAGACGGGCCAGTAGATCGACAGCGCGTTCCTGCTTGTCCACCGGCAGCGCAGCCGGGTCGCCGGTGTACTGGCCTTCCTGTTCAAGATAGGCGTAGGTGGCACGAAGCTTGGTACCGGAGAATTCCAGTGACGTTTCCAGCTCAACGCCTTCCTGCTCCAGATCGACGTTGTTGGCGATATACCACTCTTCTTCGTTAATGACACCGCTGATCATGTCCCGGAAATCGTCATTGAAGTAGCGCACCTCCACTGAGAAAAGGGCCTTCTCGAGATGGAACTGGCCAAAGTAGCTGATCTCCCGGGAGGTGATCCACTCCTCTTCCAGTTCCTGGCCGTACGTCGATGTGCTCGGGTCCAGGAGGCTTTCGACTTCGATTCTCTGGCCGTCCAATGCTTCAAACGGGGGCTGCACGTTGGTCGGTGTATAGCCCCAGTCCGGGTTCTGCTCGAAGGCGTCCGGTGTGCGGACCGCCTTGGAAAACACGAACCGAAGGGCGTGGTTGTTGTTCAGAATGAAGTTCGCTGCGGCTCGGGGCGAGAAATAGTCTTCATCGGTGGTCGTGGTCTGTTCCCAGTTGCCGCCTGCGTTGAAGGTCAGCCACCGGAAGGGTGAGTACTCGGCGTTGGCGAATACGCGTGATTGGTAGTTGTTCCCTTTGCCGTTGAAGTAGGTTTCAGAATTGAACGAGTCCTTGCGGTAGCCCAACCCGGAGACCAGCTTGAACTGGTTGCTGAAAATGAGTGTGTCCTGGAATTCGATTTCCTGCCGGGTTTCTTCGAGGTCTTCGTTCAGGTCAGCGATAAAGGGGCCCTGGTCTTCGGGAAATGGCGGAAACCCGGTTGGCAGAAGGGCGTTGATGTCTGCCGCAGGCGCTGACACCGACCACCGCTGCCGTTGCCTCTGGTTCTGGTAGCTTGCCTGAATATGGTAAAAATGGTCGGGCGAAGTCGCTCCGTCGAACCGGACATGCAGGTAGTAGTCGTCCATGATGATGTCCGGATTGGTGGTGGCTCCCAGTTTGCCGGACTTCTCGAGATCCTCTTCATTCACGCCGTCGAGAACGCCTGCCCGGACATCAATCGAGTGTTGCCGGTCAATCCGGAACACGCTGTCGAAATTGAAGTTGTTGATGTCATGGCCGTCGTGGAAAGGGATTTCCTGGCCGCCATCAATCTGATTGTCAAAGCCGTTGGATTTGCGCTTTTCGTACGACAGCCGCCAACTTTTGTCGGCATCGGTATCGCCCACGGAGGTAAACGTACGAAGGTGCCCGCGAGACCCAACCGAGGTGTAGGCTTCCACGCCGGCCGTATCCTGAGGTGAACGGGTAATGATATTGATGCTGCCAAGAAACGCATTGATGCCATAGGCGGCAGAATTCGGCCCCCGGCTTACTTCAATGCGCTCGATATTTTCCAGTGCCACCGGCATTCCGAGCCAGTCTACGTCGGCCAGGCTGATCCGGTAAGCGGTTCGCCCGTCAATCTGAACCTGCAGTCGGCGCTGCTCGTATTGGGAGGTGCCGTGGTAGGTTGCCACCGGATTCGTGCTGCCCCAGTGACCCACCACCATACCCGGAACGAGCCGGAATGCCTCTACCAGGTTCATGATGCCGAGATCACGAATCATATCGCCTGTGATGATTGTGGTGGTCCCTGGTACCCGGAGTTTAGACTGGCGCAGTCGTGTCGTGGTCAGCACTTCAGGGATGTCGCTTTGCTCGCCTTCCAGGGCAAGTAATCCGGGTATGAACTCGGGGGTTTCAGTCTGAGCGAGGGCTGTGGCTGGTAGCAGGGCGGAAAGGGCGAGACTGATGCCGACGCAGGTTGAAAAAGCGCGGCGGTTCACCATCTCTGCCATTTTGGTCGATTGATGCATGGTTGACGTTCTATAATCTGCCGAGAAAAAAGAGAAAGCGGTTTTTGTTGTTGGGTCCTATCGTAAGGGACTACAGGCGTTTTGTCTCTCTGAAATGTAATGAATCTCGGCCCGGGAGTTGCAGCTGTATGAATTGTTGGGAGATCCTTGGAATTGAGCCAACCGGCGACCGCCGGAAAATCCAGGATGCGTATGAGCAACAGCTCAAATTTGCCTCTGAAGACGAGGCGAAAAGCTTGGAACAGGCCTTCCGGGAAGCGGTGGGTGATGCTCCGGCGCCGGTGACGCGGGCCGCCGACCCGGTTCCGCCCGCGCAGTCCACCGAGGTGCCGGACGAGGCGACCGAACGCCCCCTGGATGCCAACGACGGGCAGGTGGTTCGTGAGGTGGTTATACAGATCAAGGCGCTGCTCAATGACTCTTCCAGAAGCAGAGATGCGGGCATCTGGAAAGCCATTCTCTGTGAGCCGCCTGCCGATCAGCCGCCATTGCGACGTGAAATTGGCCGGCAGCTGGAACCCCAGGTGCGGCCGATGGCTGAAAACGGGTCTTTCCCGGCACCGGTTGCCCAGTTCCTTGGAGAGTGGTTTGGCTGGTTCAGCGTTGAAGAGGCACCGGAGTTAGCGGACGAGCGCAACTACCCGGAACCGGGGATGGCGGAAGATCAGGGTGAGCAGCCGCCCCAGATGGTGAATTTCTGGCCGGCAGTGATTGGCTGGATTGTCGGCCTGGTGATTCTCGCTACTCTGTTTGGCGGCATGGGAGGGGGCGGTTAACTCCGCCGCCCCGATCAGCCAGCCGTATCTGCGTTCGCCCTCTCGATCTTCTCACGGTACTTCTGGGCCAGGATGGCGCCGACAATCACCTGTATCTGGTTGTAGCACATGATCGGTAACACGATCATGCCGAAGCCAGGGTGGCCGGAGAACAGAACCTTGGCCATGGGCAGGCCGGACGCCAGGCTCTTTTTCGAGCCGCAGAACACCACTGCCGCCTCATCTTCCAGGCTAAAACCGAATCGCCGCACCAGAAACTTCGCAAACACCATAAACAGAAGCAGTAATCCCAGGCACAGCCCTATAGCGAACAGAATGGCCTGCAGCGGCAGGTTCTCCCACAACCCGCTTTCTACCGAGTGTGAGAAGGCGGAGTAAACGATCAGCCAGATCACGCACTGGTCGTAACGGGACATGAGGGTTTCATTTCTGCCAAGGAATCCGCCGAGCCACGGCCTGAGTGCGTGACCAACTGCAAAGGGCAGCAGCAGTTGCAGGATAATGTCTTTCAGGGCCTCCGCTATGGAGAAGTCCCCACCGCCGGATGTGCTCACCAGCAGCAACAGCAGGAACGGTGTCAGCATCATGCCAAAGACATTGGAAGCGGCTGCGCTGCAGATGGCCGCTGGAACGTTGCCTCGAGCCATTGCGGTATAGGCGATGGATGATGAAACGGCAGAAGGCAGAACCCCCAGGTAGAGGAAGCCGAGGCCAAGATCTTTCGGCATCCAGGAGGGCACTATGTTGCTGAGCCCGTTGATCGGCAGCACCGCCAGCGGAAAGAAGATGAAAGTAAGGGACGTGATCAGTATGTGCAGTCGCCAGTGGGTGGCACCGGCGATGATCTGCTCCCGGGACAGTGCCGCACCATGAAAGAAGAAGAGCAGGGCAACAGCGACCGTTCCGGCAGTTGCCAATGCATCCCCGGCCTGGCCGGTAGCGGGCAGGAACGTGGCCAGTACGATGGCGCCGAGCAGTAAAAGGGTAAAAGTGTCGATCCGGAACTTCATGAATCAGGACTCCTGACGTTTGAGTGCCTGAAGGCTGGGTTTTAAGAGCTCCCTGGCCAGGGCCTCGGCTTGGCTCTCATCCTGTCGTCTGACGGCGGCGAGCAGCAGTTCGTGGTCTTCTTGCGAGGGCTCCGGTAAGTTGGTGTCGGTTTCGGTTTGCTCGATGGTCTGGCTGACGGCGTGGGAGAAATAATCATACAGCTCCACCAGGGCCGAGTTGTGGGACGCGGCTACCAGGGCATGGTGGAAGGCTTCATCGTGCCGGATACGGGCCTGCAGGTTTTGCCCGGCTTTCGCACGTGCATCCAGCGCGGAGGTCATCTGGCGCAGATCCTGGTCTGTTCGCCGGGTTGCGGCCAGTTTGGCGGCCTCTGTTTCCAGCATGATCCTTACTTCCAGCTGATCCGCCAGCTGGGTGCGGGCAATCCTCCGTAGAGTTTCCCCGGCATCACGGGTGGCGCGCACGTAGGTGCCATCGCCCTGGCGGGTTTCCAGCATCCCCACGTGAACCAGAACCCGAACCGCTTCGCGAACGGTATTGCGGCTGACTCCAAGGGAGTCGGACAGCTCCGATTCCACGGGCAGGCGATCTCCCACGGCCCAGTCGCCCTTCTCAATAGCGTTTCTGAGGCTCTCGATGGCGGTTTCTACCAGAGAGCCTTTGCGGATACGTTCCAACATGGTGTCTATCATCCTTCAAACCGATAACCCAATCATCCTATGAATTAGGTAAAGCTTCAAGCGCAAGTTCAAACCGGGAATTTAATCCGTGGTTTGCGCGGGGTACAGAAACTGGTAATCGGCGGTGTCCACGTGGCGGGTAGCAAACCGGTAGGTGAAGGTGAACCCTGGCCAGTTGACGGTGTTACGGCCATTGGCATCCAGGTACCACGATGTACAGCCAGAACTCCAGACCGTATCTTCCAGGCCCTGTTGCACCACATGGGTGAAGCGGTCCTGGCGATCCTGGCGTACGTCCATGGCGGAATGCGGGTATTTTTCCAGCGCTTCGAGGCAGTCCAGAACGTATCGAAACTGGGATTCCAGCATGTACAGGATCGAGTTGTGGGCCAGGTTGGTGTTCGGCCCATACAGCATGAACATGTTCGGGAAGCCGCTGACGGTGATGCCTTTGAAGGCGGCGGCGCCGTTCTGCCAAGCCGCGTTCAGGGTCTTGCCGCCCCGGCCGCTTATCCGGATAGGCGAGAGAAACTCTGAGGCCCGAAACCCGGTGCCGCAGATAATGGCATCGGCAGGGTGGTGGTGGCCGTCCGCGGTGAGTACGCCAGTCTCGTCAATGCGCTCGATCGGGTCGGTAATCAGGTGCACGTTGGGCCGGTTGCTGGCCGGGTACCAGTCATTGGAAATGAGAATTCGTTTACATCCGATCTTGTAGTCCGGAATGATTTTTTTCAGTTTGGCGGGATCTGTCACCCGCTTTCTGGCCTCTCGTTTTGCCTGATTTGCGTAATACTCCAGCAGGCCACTGAATCTGGTGAATGCCAGAGCGCGGCTCTCGTTTTTCCAGTAGATCAGGTAACGATAGAAACGATCCCACAGCGGCAGCTTCTGGAACAGAGTCTGCTCCCAGCGCCTGAAGGGGCGATCCGGCTTTGGGAGTACCCAGGCTGCGGAGCGCTGGAACAGGTCCAGCTGTTTGACCTTCGGCGCAATCTCCGGAACAAACTGGATAGCGCTGGCACCGGTGCCAATCACGGCCACCCGTTTACCGGTCAGGTCATAGTCGTGATCCCAGCGGGCCGAGTGGAACATCTTGCCCTGGAATCGATCCAGGCCGGCGAGCTTTGGCCAGGCAGGCTGATTCAGTTGCCCGGTAGCGGTGATCAGCACATCGGCAGTAAGCTGCTCGCCGTTTGCCAGGGTGGCAGTCCACTGGTTCGAGTGTTCGTCAAAGCTGGCCTCTTGCACTTCCGCCTGGAACCGGATGTGATCGCCGAGCCGGTATTTCTCGACGCAGTGCTCCATGTAGCCGAGTATTTCCCGCTGCAACCCGAACTTTCTGGACCAGTCGTGCTTGGGTTCAAACGAATAGGAATAAAAGTGTGACTGCACATCGCAGGCGGCACCGGGGTAAGTGTTGTCGCGCCAGGTGCCACCAACCCGGTCGGCCTTCTCAAGCAGGGTGAGGTTCCGGAAGCCTGCCAGCTTCAGTTTTATGGCCATGCCCAGGCCACCGAACCCGGTACCTATGATCAGAATGGACGGGCGCTTCTGGCGGCTGGATTGGGTCATGGTCTGGTGTCCGGCGTTATTATTGTGGTGTTTCGGCTTCAGTATACGGATGTAAGCAGCCCGGATGGATGACATTTTTCGCCACACGGACTAGTCAGAAAAACCAATCGGCGTCCGGGTCAGGAAATTGTCCCTGGTTTGGGTCAGCAACTCCCGAAGCGCCGGCGTCTCGAACTGGCGTCGGATGCTGATGGCATAGAATTCCTCGAAAACGCCGGGGAGGGCGCCATAGTCCGCCAAGGCTCCGCTTTTCATTTCATCCCGTACTACGACCGGTGGCATGATCGCAAAGTGGCCGGTATCTCGGGTCAGGAGTCGCATCATGGCCATGTCGTCTACTTCGGCGGCGATGTTCGGGCGCAGCCTGTGGTACTCGCACAACTGGTCGAAGGCATGGCGTATGTTGTTGTCCGGCCCCGGAACGATCAGGGTTCGTCCGCGCAGTACGTCCGTGAAATCGCCCTGAACCTCCGCTCCCCGGGGCCCGATAATGCTCACGGGTTGTTTGGCAATCAGCCGGCAGCGCCAGGGATTCTGTTCGTCGCCCTGTACCGCCTGGTTGGCAAGGATCAGGTCCAGCCTGTGCGCCGAGAGCCTTCTCAGTAACTCATCCATGTGACTGCTTTGCAGACTCAGTTCCAGATCTTCCCGATTCAAAAGCGGCTGCAGGAATCCCTCCTGGAAGTTTCGGGAGAGGGTAGCAACGGCTCCGATGCGGAGTATCTCGCGGTTCGGCTGAGCGCCGGAGGCAAACAATGCCGTTAGCTCCTCTCCCTGGCGGAAGATCTCCTCGGCATAGGAAAACGCCATTCGCCCGGCTTCAGACAGCTTCAGACGTCGTCCTTCCCGGATGAAAAGGTCGTGCCCCAGGCTTTCTTCCAGTTTACGGATCTGACCAGACAGCGCGGATTGGGAAATATGCAGCGACTCGGCGGCGCGGGTCAGGTGGCCGGTGCGGGCAACCTTCCAGAAATAGTAGAGATGATGGTAATTCAGTTTCATGGATGTTCGTTCTCTAAAAACGAATGATCTGATAAGTATAAACCATTTTTTATATGTGACGAATGGCGGCAAAGTACAGGCAATCAGGAGGTTTGCAAGTATGAATCCAGTTGCCGAATTTTCATTGCTATCGATCCTCGCGATATGGCTGCTCCTGCCAGTGGGCCTTTTCCTGTTGGCCGGGTTGAGTGGTTGGCTGAAAAATCCACTGAAGGTTAACCACTGTTGGCGGATGGCCAGATGGTTGCTGCTAGCCTCCATGGCTTCGTCAATTCTGGTGGGGATGCTACTCCTGATTCAGTCGCGCATTGGCGGTGACAGCAACACCCTGGTGACCCTCGGCGGGCAATTCGGTCTGTATCCGGACGGAATAGCTGTCTGGATGTCTACCATGGTGGCCTTTATCGGGTGGGTTATCCTGCGATTTGCGGACAATTACCTCAGCCAGGATCCGGGGCGGGACCGGTTTCTGCCCTGGTTTCTGGTGACCGTCGCCTCTGTTCTGGTGCTGGTGTTTACCAACCACCTTCTGATCCTTGCGGGCGCCTGGATTGGCGTGAGTCTGGCCCTGCATCATTTGCTGACTCTCTATCCGGACCGTCCCCAGGCCCGCATGGCGGCCGTTCAGAAGTTCATTGTCAGCCGGGTGGCGGATGCGCTGGTGGTCTCCGGCGTGGTGGCTCTCTATTTTCAGTACGGCACCTTCTATCTCCCGGAAATGGTACAGAGCGAAGCCGCCCGAAGTGGCGGATCAACCGCGCTAACGGTTGCTTCGGTGGCTCTGGCTTTGGCGGCCGTTCTCAAGTGCGCCCAGATTCCCTTCCATGGCTGGCTTATCCGCGTGATGGAAGCTCCGACACCCGTCTCAGCACTTCTCCACGCCGGCGTGATCAATCTGGGCGGTTTCCTCTGGCTGCGGCTGTTCCCGGTATTCGACGGCTTTACGGCCGGGCACATGATCCTGCTCGTGATCGGCGGGCTGACTGCCGTTGTCGCGGTACTGACCATGATGACCCAGTACTCGGTGAAGCATTCCCTGGCGTGGTCTACCTGCGCGCAGATGGGCTTCATGCTGTTTGAAATTGGCATGGGGGCCTATACCCTGGCGCTGCTGCATCTGCTCGCCCATTCGCTGTACAAGGCGCATTCTTTCCTGGCTTCCGGTCGCACCGTGGCCGTATCGGCGGCAACGCGGTTTCCGGAATCGCCGTCGGCCAGCCGGCTCCTCTGGGCCGGGTCTACTGGCTTGCTGGCAGCGGCCATCCTTGTTCAGTTTCCCGGGATTGTGGAAAACAATGCGGTCTTTGGTGCCTTGTTGGTGCTGGCGGTGGCTGCGGCGGCCATGGGCATTCCAGCGGGTGCGACAGCCAGGGTGAAGCTCAGACTTGCAGCCCTGGCAGTACTTCTGGTTCCGTTGTACGCGCTGTTGCATCTTCTCATTGGCCCGGCCGTTCCGGTGCAGGAAGGATTTGCCGCCCCCGGGGTTGCAGTGTTTACCGGGGCCGTACTGGTTTCTCTGCTGGCTGTATGCTCCTTCCTGATCGTTTTCGGCGCCCATTTTCGGGCGACAAGGGCCCTCAGTGCGCATTTCCGGCAAGGCCTCTATCTGGAGCTGCCTTTCGATCGCCTGACACGCTCCCTCGCGGCGGAAGCGTTGAAGGTGCCTGCCATGTTCCGCCGGGTTCCCCACCATCCGTTCAGACTTGAGGAGAGATCATGAGCGACATGAACCTGCCTGAAGCCGAACTGCAGGCGTTGAGCGGCGACTGGCGTAAACCGTTCCGGCAGGCCTGCGAGATGGTCGCTCCGGTCTGGCCGCTGGACCAGTGGATTGCGGTCAATCCGTTTTGGGGACTGCGGCACCTTCCCACTCCGCGAGTGGATCAGATACTCAGCGAGCGTGGAGGCTTCAGTATTCTGATGCCGAAAGACTACTACCGGGAAGCCTGGCAGGGTGGTCGAATCCATGAGGAAGACCTGCGGGCGAGCATTGCGGAACGTGGCGACCACCGAGGCGCCGACTGGTACCTGGATTGGCTGGGACGTCAAGGTTCGAGGTCGGCACCCCTGAGCAGTTCCATTCTCGATATCCACAAGAGGACAAACGGCGACGACGAAAGTGGTTTGGTTGAAGCAGCGTGTGATCAGGTGTCTCGGGTTTGTGGCGCCTTCTTCGATCACCGACAGGGCCGCTGGTCAGCCATGGCCGATTACGAGGAAGCGGGCCTGTTTCGGTTCTGGCTGGAGTCGGTCCGAATGGATCTTTCCCTGGATTTCACTACTGGTCTGAAAGGCGCCAGGGCCTTCTTCAAAGCTGTGCCTGACAACATGGACGAGGCCATTCTGGACGCCGTGACGCGGATTCGCGTTTTCGGGGAAGAGCTGGAGGCGCTGTGCCACAGCCTGTTGCTGAAAGTGAACGGCTGGGCGTCCTGGTGCCGGGGTGAGGACTGGCGTGCCGACCTGGAGGGGCGCTCATCGGATCGTTGCGCAGAAATTCTGGCTATTATGCTGGTTTGGGAATCCGCCGGGGTTGCCTTTGCAACGACCGGCCAAAAAGCCGAGTGGCAGAGGCAGCGGGCGCGGGCGCGTCGCAACGGTGATCACGATAATCGCACCAGGCTCTGGGTCTGGCAGCGTGCCTTGGAAATTGGCTATCAGCGCTCTCTGTGGAGCACGCTCGCCGCCGCTGCTGAACGGCAGCCAGTGTCCGGTGAGGAACGGGAAATTCCGGATGCCCAGGCCGTGTTCTGTATTGATGTCCGGTCTGAAGTGATGCGCCGTCACCTTGAGGACGTCTATCCAGCGGTTCAGACGCTCGGCTTTGCCGGGTTCTTCGGGATGCCAATAGACCACCAGCCGCACGGACCATTCGCTCCGGCCCGGCGTTTGCCGGGGCTTTTGACCGCTTCCTACCGGTTGATCGATACTAGGGGCAGCCTGCGCGAGGACCTTGCAGAGAATCGATCCCTGGATCAGAGAGAGATCGCCCGGGAATCGGTAAGGAAAGCAAAATACACCAGCCTCTCGACCTTCACGCTGGTTGAAACGACCGGCCTGGCGTGGGCCTGGAAGCTGGTTAAAGATTCGTTGAAAAAAGGCCACAAAGCGAAAGCAGAAAAGGCCGTTGACGGCCGGTTGGTGCACAACCTTGGCGGGGATCCTCTGTCGGATGTGCAGAAGGTCGCGCTGGTGGCCAACATGCTCCGTGGCATGTCTCTGACCAAGGGCTTTGCGCCCTTGCTGGTGCTGGTTGGCCACGGAAGCCATACCGACAACAACCCGAATCAGGCCGGTCTCGACTGTGGCGCCTGCGGTGGTCAGAGCGGTGGCGTGAATGCGCGGCTTGCGGCGCGCCTGGTGAACGACCCCCAGATTCGGGCAGGGCTGGCAGGCGAGGGTATCAGGATCCCCGACTTCACCTGGGCGGTGGCTGCCGAACATTGCACAACAACGGATAAGGTGACGATCGCCGATCGTCATCTGGTGCCGGAGTCCCATCTGCAGAGGCTGGCGGAGCTTGAGGCCCGGTTTGAAGAAGCCGGCGTTCGCGTGCGCAAGGAGCGGGCTACACCGTTGAAACTGAACGGACTGGACGATGGTAACCTTGAGCAGGCCATGGAAACCCGCACCCGGGACTGGTCTGAGGTGCGCCCGGAATGGGGGTTGGCCAACAACGCGGCAATCATTTTTGCCAAACGGAGCAAGACCCGGGGATGCGATCTGTCAGGCCGGGTTTTCCTGCATGACTACGACCCGGCCCTGGACGCCGATGGCGGTCTTCTCGAGTCTCTTCTGGCGGCACCCATGGTGGTCGCTAACTGGATCAACCTCCAGTACTTCGCGTCGGTCACCGTTCCGGACGTGTACGGTTCCGGCAACAAACTGCTGCATTCAGTGGTCGGGGGCAATGTTGGTGTGGTTGAAGGCAATGGAACGCATTTGAGAATCGGGTTGCCGTTGCAGTCCGTGCACGACGGCACCCATTGGCGTCATGAACCGGTTCGTCTTACGGTCCTGATTGATGCACCGGCAGATCGAATCGAATCGGTTTTGCATCGCCAGCGGGATGTGGCGGCTCTGGTGGATAACCAGTGGGTCAGTCTGCACCGAATGACTGATCAGGGTATCGAGCGCTACGATAATGGCAGCTGGATAACCGTTCGCTGAGAGCAGGGCGGCCGTCATTGGCCGCCTTTGCATTGCTTGGCCTGGTTACTGACTCTATTCCTGTTCTTCGTTCAGCAGTTCAGGTTTCTTGAGGGCTTTCTGGAACAGGTCCTTCTCTTCTGCGATGGCCATGGCGCAGCGCTCCGCCAGATCGTCACCCAGACCTTCAACTTTGCGGACGAGGAATACCTGGATTTCCTCGGCCAGCTCGAGCACCTTGTCCCGGGCGTCGGCTTCGGCTTTTGAAGTGAACAGCATCGTCTCAGGATTTTTCAGTGCCATATCCAGGCCGTCCCTATCAGAAAAGTAGACTGCTTGTACTGCCATGGTTATTCCTCGCAGTGAGCGTTGGTTGTACTGTATAAAAATACAGTTTATCTGACAGGGTACGGCAAACACAACGAAAAACGGGCTTCAACCTGTGTTGAAGCCCGTCTCTGAGCTGAGCCTTCTGGAAGCTGAAATGTTAGCGATCAGTACCTAAGCAACGCCGATCCCCAGGTGAAGCCACCGCCAAAGGCCTCAAGAAGAAGCACTTCATTGCGCTTGATTCGGCCGTCTCTCACCGCGACATCAAGGGCCAGGGGAATGGATGCGGCGGAAGTGTTGCCGTGTTCATTCACCGTAACGACCACCTGGTCCATGGACATGTTCAGTTTCCTGGCCGTAGCCGAGATGATGCGCAGATTGGCCTGGTGCGGGACCAGCCAGTCGATTTCCGATTTCTGCATCTGATTGGCAGCCAGGGTCTCGTCCACGATCTTGCCGAGGGTGTTAACTGCCACTTTGAACACTTCGTTGCCTTTCATCTCAACGAACGCGCGTCCGGCTTTTACCTGATCGTAGTTGTCCGAGATACCACAGGGTACGTGCAGCAGATCTTCATACTGACCATCGGCATGGATGTGGGTAGAGAGAATGCCGGTCTCCTCATCGGCCTCCAATATGACTGCACCGGCGCCATCGCCAAACAAGACGCAGGTGCCGCGGTCGTCCCAGTCAATGATTCGGGAAAACACCTCAGCACCGATAACCAGGGCTTTCTTGCTGCTTCCGGTCTTGATGAACTTGTCGGCAGTTGCCAGGGCATACACAAACCCGCTACATACGGCCTGTATATCGAAGGCCGGGCAACCATGGATGCCGAGGCGCGCTTGCAGGATGCATGCGGAGCTCGGGAAAATCTTGTCTGGGGTGGATGTGGCAAACACGATCAGATCGATGTCCTCGGCCTTGATCCCGGCCGCATCGATGGCGTTTTTCGCGGCCTGCTCGGCAAGATCCACCGTCGTCTGGCCTTCAATGGCTATGTGGCGTCTTTCGATTCCCGTCCGCTCGCGAATCCACTGGTCGGTGGTGTCGACCATTTTCTCAAGGTCTTTATTGGTAACAATATTGTCCGGCAGGTAAGAACCGGTGCCGGTAATTCGTGCAAAGGTCATTCGCAAGTGTCCCGAGGCGTAACTGGATAACGTATTACCATGCTATACCCATGCAACGTCGTGCGTAATTAGCGATTTGTCAAAGACGCCCAGAAACTGGCACGCTCGTCTATGCTGAAGGTGATCAGCCTTGATCAACACTCTGCAAAGAAAAGGAGAGTAGAACGATGGGCATTTCCAGCCACGAGCTTCACCTAGAATTCCCCCAGTACAAAGACCTTATTCAGGAACTCAAGAGCAATGATTTGAAGTTCAATGAAAAGCTACAGGAGTACACGGAGCTTGATCACGAAATTGAAGGGCTGGAAAAGAGGGACTCTCCCATAGGTGACGACAAATTGCACCGCATGAAGCAGAAGCGGGCACAGCTCAAGGACGATCTTTACCAGGTACTGATTTCAAACGGCAAAGCGTCATGAAGTCGCAATGAAAGCGAAACGATAATGCAGCCTGAATGCGCTCGGAGCCCCTGTTTATAGGGGTTTCCAAGTATTCAGATTACTCCTTGGCAAGCCTAGAATAGGATCCTAATTAAACAAGATCCCGGTTTTGAACAGGCCGATATTCTGGGTTGACCAAGGAGTAATGAAATGAAAAGAGCTGCTTCTCTTTACAAAGGCTGGCGGATGAAGCGCAACTTCATCCACCTGGTAATGACAATGGATCGCCGGTTGTTGAACGACGTCGGGTTTTCCCCGGAGCTGGTTGAACAGAAACTGAGCACTCCGTTCTGGAAATTCTGATCAATACAAGCGATTGGCAGTGGCTACGGTAACCTTCTGAACTGGTTGAAAAATAATCAGTTCGGGAGGTTACGCATTGTCACAATAATGAAATATGCCATTGTTCCCAAAGCCTTTTTATCTCGAAAAAATCTAAGATAATTGATCTGAACCAGTATTCTCTATTACCGGATCGGCCTATAGTTACGCTACCTCCAGAACCAGAATGGTTCACCCTGAAAGGAGAGCTTGACGATGATCCAGGAATTCCTTCGAAGCACCTTGCCTTTAGACTCCTCCGTTACCCTCAAGCGTTCAGACACTGAACCGGACACTGAAATTGCCCATGCCCGGAGTGAAGCCTTTGAGATAGTCTCAGATGCCGGTGAAACCGTCGGCTTTGTGAGAGCATGGGAAGACGACCCCAGCTTTCGTGGCTACGTTCACTTTGATTCCGACGGCAACGTGATTGACTGGAAGGTGTTCAAGGACCGGTTGCAGAGCTGACGGTCACACCAGCCAACCAAAGAAGAAATCGAACAAGACACTGAAAAATCCGCCGCCGGTGCTCTGAGGATTATCGGCAGCTGCTGTATTTGTTGGTGCAGTGGTGTCGCCCTCAATTGGCTGGCCCGTCTTCGTATCCGTTGCTTCCGGCTCCGCTGGGCCTGCACTGGTGGGCTCTGTAGGGAGCTGGGCCAGCACCGGGTCTGGTTCTTTGGTGGCTTCCGGCATTGTTTCCTCGGCGACCGCAGGTTCCGGCAGGGGCGCTGGATCCGGAGCTGGAGCTGGGGCAGGGGGCTCTGAAGCCACCGGTTCGGGTGTTGTCGGGGCCGCTTTCGCCACCGGTTTTTCTGTCTTAACTTCAGGTTTGTTGGAAGTATCTCTAGTAACTATTTGTTTATTATCTAGTTCAGCGCCGGAAGAAGGTGTTGGCTCGCTCTGTTCTGAAGATTCTTGAATGGGGGCCGGGGTAGGTTCTGATACAGGTACAAGCTTTGGCTCAGCCCGGGCAACGGCTGGCGAACTGGGCGCCGGCTCGGGCAGGGACAAACCAAGTTGTGCTGCTGCCGCCTTTCTACTGCCGACCGAATTTGCAGTGATGGTTGCGCTCGATATTCCGGTCACGCCGAGCGCTTGCAGTGTTGCCGCATCCAGGTTGCCGTTGGTTTGCAGCCCATTTTGAGCTTGATAGGCGCGTATGGCAGTTCGGAGTTGCTCATCCATCCAGCCATCCGCCCGACCGATATCATGTCCGGCACCATAAAGCGCATTTTCGGCGGCAAAAATGACTTTCTCGGTCTCTGCGGCGTGAGCAGTGCCCAGGCACGTAGCCGCTGTCAGCATGGCGATGACAGAGCCGCGAATGCCTGCCTTCCCTGATGAATGAAAGCGCGTCATGGCGAGATACCTCCGGGCAGTCCGTTTCCGGTTACATTGTGTAACTTGAAACCCCAAGGTATCAGGTAATCACTTACGCTCTCGTGAAGTGGTTAACATCTGCAACCATTCTGTTCAGTTCTCATTGGTGCGGAAGCGTCTTACAAGGGTGTTCAGCTCATCGGCCATGGCAGCCAAAGACTGGCCCGACTGGTTTACCTGGGAAATATCGCCTGCCAGTTCTTCGATGGCGCCACTGCTGATTTCGACATTCTGGGTCATCTCCGCAGCCGTTGCCCTTTGTTGTTCGGTAGCGCTGGCTATTTGCGTCGTCATTTCGACGATGCTATTAACCGCAGCGAGAATGTCTGTTAAAGCCTCCCCCGATTTGCTGGCTTCTTCGCTGGCCTCTTCGGCCATCTGCTTGGCCTTGCTCATGTCTACGACGGCGCCGGCTGCGCCGCTTTGAAGCTGGGAGACAATGCGCTCGATGTCCACGGTGGATTCCTGCACCCGTTTGGCCAGACCGCGAACCTCGTCGGCAACCACGGCAAACCCTCGTCCGGCCTCGCCCGCGCGGGCCGCCTCGATAGCAGCGTTCAAAGCCAGGAGGTTGGTCTGTTCCGCAATGCTCTGAATTACCGCCAGAACATTGCCAATTTCTGCTGACTCGTTTTCCAGCTGTTGGATGCGCGTCGAGCCTTTCTCAACCTGGTTGGCAAGGTTGGTGACCGCGCGAATAGCCGATCCAACCGTTTCCTGGCCGGAATCGGCCAATGAGGCAGCCCTGCGGGCGGATTCGTCAGTCTCGCTGGTATTCGAGGCGATTTCTTCAGAGGTCGAGACCATTTCCTGCATGGCGGCAGAGACCTGGGTGATCTGATCCCGCTGTTGTTCCGAGTTGGCGGTGGTCCGATCCGTGATGCCGGAAAGCGATTCGGACTCATCAGTAAGCTGGCGGGACGCCCTCACAATCTGGGAGATCGTTTTTTCGAGGGTTTCCAGGAATGTGTTGACGGCGCCGATAAAATCACCGATCTCGTCCGGGCGACCGGGGGTGAGCCTGGTGGACAGATCACCGTTGTTGTTGGCGATGTCGTCGAGGTAGCCGAGGATTTCCGTTTTCGCCCGTTTGACGCCAGAGCCCATCATCCGGCTCATGAGCACAGCGACGATCAGGCCCAGAACCAGTGAGACAAAGAAGGCAATCAGGGTGAAGCGCAGGGCCAGGTCGGTTTCCGCCCCGGCGGCGTCGGCTTCGACTTCCAGAGAGGCGAAAATGCTGGATTCCAGCTCACGGGCCATGCGCGCAATTTCTGGCCCGAGAACATCCAGTTGGTCTGCCTTCACGCTCACGACAATACTCTGCTGCTCCAACATCTTCTGAACTGCAGCCTGATAATTCGCCAGCTCTTCTACAACGGTCTCCATATACACCTGAACAAAGTCCGGGCCATTCTCAGGTTGCAGCAGCTCCAGTGCATCGGTCAGGTCTTCGATGGCCCAACCGAGCGCCTTGCGGGAATCCTCATCACCGTTGGTCAGGTAGCGTTGGGCGGTCAGTTGCATGACCATGGCATCGTTCAGCAGCTGTTCGAGGCCGGCCCGCAAATCGCTTTCAGGTTCCCGGTTGGCAACGCCGTTAAGGGCCATCCGCAACGCCTGGGTCGCATTTGGTCCGTGTACGTCGAGCTCTTCCTCGATGATTGTCAGGACCTGGCGTTTGGCAGGAACCAGCTCGCTCTGGAATGCCTTGATGTATTGATCGGTGGTTGTCCTGATGCGATCCACCAGTTTGGCCGATTCCGGATCCTGGATATTCTCCTGGGCCCGGGCCATTACTTCATTGAACTCGGCTTCAAGCTCGCCAAAGTGGGCGAGGGTTTCTTCGTCGCCGGTGGAGAAATAGTCAAAAACACGCAGGCGCATTCGGTAAACGCTGATGACCGATTCGGTACCAATGGCGGTATCCGGTGCCAGGTCCCTGGCGACGGTGTTCATCCGCCGATCAAGCTCCTGGAATTCATAGGCACTGAAAAAAGTTACCGAAGCAAACAGCAACAGAATGAACACCGGGGCAATCAGCAGTTTCCCGGGGACACCCAGTTTACGCTCGACAGATGAGAGGAAAGAGGAGGCCAAAGCGTCATCCTTTAATGATTTGTTTTAGTGATTATCGGCAGCGCCGGTGAAACCTGAAGTATCACCTTCGGAGTTTCACCCGGGCGCAGCCGTCTCTGGTTCAGCAGCCCGCTTATTTGACGAAGTTGGCCTGGCTGGCAATCATCGGGGAGAGATCAAGATTCCAGTGTTCAAGGCCGCTTGTACTGTAAACGTAGTGCCCACTGAGGGATCTCAGCTGTGGTATCTGGTCTGGCCGCATGCCATTGAGGATCAGTGATGCCAGCCTTGCGGCGGTCAGTCCCTCCTGGTGGGCAGAGATGGTTAAGCCTCCAATACTCTGTTCCTCGCCAACGAAGATGTCCCAGAATGAGAACAGCGGAAGCTGCGCCTTGTAGAATGCCTCTTTGAGAAGCTCGTGGGGAATGACGTAGTTGCCGTCTTTATCCCGGATGGTGTGGTGGGTTCCAAGAACCACCGCATCGTAGCGCTCGTGCGCATCAACAACAGTTTGCAGCCATGTGTCACGGTCGTTAGTGAGGACAATATCCAGTTCTGAACCGTACAGGGTTGCGTGCCGTTTTTCGCCAAAATATTCATTCACCGCGTTGTTCATGGTGGGTGAATCATCCATCAGCACCAGGAACCGGTCTTTCTGTCGCAGGATTTTCCTGAGGTGCCGAATGCTGTCAGCGAAAAATGGCCTCTCGAGTATCCCGGTAACCAGTGGGTGATCAAGTGCCGGGTGCTGGGCGATGCCGCCGTTGACTCCGAGGAAAACCACCGGAATCTCGCGCTGAACCAGAGGTTCAGCCATTAATGTGAAGGCATTGTCGTCACCCAGGATGGCGACATCTGGGTCGAGTTCCGAAATCTTTTCCTGGATTTCGGCCACCTTGTTGGGCCATTCAGGTTTCGGCAGGCGCTTGGTATCCAGTTCGAAAACCCGGATCTCGTGATCCTCACCGAGGACGGAGCGGACCGCTTCGATGTAATCTGAATCCCATTTGTATTCGATATGGTAGCTTTGAACGATAACCACGGTTTTGGCAAAGCACAGAGGGCTGACCAGCACTAGCGCCAGGAGGAGAAATCGCATAGTTGTTCCTTATTATTGTCCGAGCCAATGTGAAAAACAGAATGTTTAACGATTTGTTCTTCAGGCAGTTTTTATAGTTATGACCACCCTCACTACAGGAACCGTGCCAGTTTCCCAAGTCACTGTTTTAAAGCGTTTTTGGTAGATTCAGGCAGCCTCGCTCCGCGATTTTCAGCGGTACTGTCTGGTAATCGGGACAATTTGTAACGTGGGCGCCTGGTTTTGTTGGCTTTACCGGACAATAGCGTCCGAAATTGCGGACACAGAAAGATTGATTCGGGTCGGTGGCTAAACCTGCTCAGTCCTTGGATTACGCGGGTAATAGCGCTCCGGCAGGCGCTCGATGTGAGGGAAGAAGCGGGTGTCCTTGTAGGGCATTTTCATGAAGCCGGAAACACCCAGGCCTGTAATCTGCTCCACCGCTGACAGGATTACATCCAGCAGCCGGCGGAACTCCGGCTCTCGTTCCGGATCCAGCAGCCGGTAGTGGCTGTGGATTTTGAGATGGCGGGGCAGGGCTTCGAAGATAATCATGCCGGTATGATGGATAGCGTTGAGCTCTTCCAGGGCGTGGATGATGGTGTCGGGCAGCACCAGGAATTCCTCCGGATCCGGGCCATCTTCGAAATAGGAGTGGACCCGGCTTTCATCCTCTACCTCCGGCGCTGCGCTTACCTCGTAATGCAGCTTCATTTCAGGGGATATCACGAAGGGCTGAGTCGGTTCATCGCGGTCGACGTGAAGGGTGTTTCGGGCGTTGAACAGACAGCTTTTGAAAATGCCCTTCCGGTAAATTGCCTGGGCCAGGTAAACCATATTGTTAACCGCCTGCACGAACGCCGATTTCAACGCGGGATCGTGCAGGTTCAGGGACGTGTCGATATAGATGCCATCGGTTTCCCAGCGCACGGCCAGCCCGCCTTCCACCGGGTAGCGTCCGAGCCGGCTGACGGCGGCCAGGAAGGCTTTCTCGGTTTCGCCCATGCCCTGCATGAAGTTCTTGTAGTAGCGGTCCAGTTGCACGTCGTTCACATCGTTCAGGGTTTCCGCTGCGCCTTCCTCCCTGAGGAACGATTTGCGCGAGCTGTAAACCACGGTGTCGATTTCCTGATCTGATGTGCGCACCCACACGGGTACCTGGGCCGTGACCGGCTTCTCGGGCAGATCGATCATCACCGTGCGGGCCATGCGTGGCATCTCGCTGAGGTAGTAATCACCGGCCTTGCGACGAGTGTCCGGGTCCGGTGACAGCATGCCGTCCAGCATACGGGCGAATTCCATGGGCAGGCCCAGTGAGGTGGCCGGGATGGCCCGATGGCCAAAGCGGCAGGATTGCGCAGACGCCAGCGCATAGAGTGTGCCGGCCGCTCCCTGTTCGTCGAACCTCGGAGACGACAGGCCGCCGTTGAGCTGTTCGTCGCCGATGAAATACACATCCCCGAGTCGGGCATTGGTCTGCTGCAGGTTATCGGACATCAGCTCCATCACGTTGGCAGTGATGAACTGCTGGTTGGCGTCCAGCTGTGCGAACACGGATGAACCCCAGTCAATCAGGGCGATGTTCTCGGTGCTGGCGTCGAAAACCAGGTTCGAGGGCTTGATGTCGCCATGCACAATCGGCCTGCCCGCCGGACCGTTTTCGCGCCGCAGATTACGCAGGATGTCGGCCAGCTGGTCCGCGATGCGCATGATGAGCCGTGGTTTCAGACGGCCGTCGCGCAGGGAAACCTCTTCCAGGTTCAGGCCGGCAGCACGCTCCATTACGAGGATCGGCTGGTTATTGGCCCGCTGGTAGGAAATCAGCCGGGGCACCCGGGGGTGGCGGACCTGCTCCAGAATGTAGGCTTCATCTTCAAGCCGGTCCTGAAGATGCCTAGGCAGATTGATGCGGGTGAATTTGAAAACGTGCTCCGGGCCACCGATTGCGGTGCCTGGCAGGCGACCGGAGAACACAAAGCCGTAGGCGCCCTTGCCAATCAGCTCGATGTCCTGGTAACCGAGTTGGCGGAGCTGGGCAGCGCAAAGCGCCACCCAGTCCTTGAGCTTCTTGGCATCATCATGGCTGAGCAGATAGATCGACTGCTCTTCGGGAATATAGAACTGCTGCAGTTGCGTCTTCTGCGCCATGATGAACCGTCAGCCCATATGCAGGAGCATGGTTTGGGGCGATTCCAGGAAACCTTTCCAACGGTTGCAGAACCGGGCAATGGTGCCGCCGTCGATAATGCGATGATCGCCGGCCCAGCTTACGGTCATGATGGCGCGTTCCACCACCTGGCCGTTGGCGTCAAACCGGGGCAGTTTCTGGGTGCGTCCCAGGGCAACGATGGCCACCTCCGGCGCATTGATAATCGGCGCTGCGTAGGTGCCACCCAGCGCACCAATGTTGGAAATGGTAATGGTGCCACCCTTGAGGTCTTCCTGGCTGACGCGGCCGGATCGGGCCGCTTCGGTCAGGCGCGCTACCTCGTCGGCTATGCCGAGCAAGGACAGGCTTTCGACGCCTTTGATGTTTGGCACCATCAGGCCAGCCTTGCCATCCACTGCCATACCGATATTGCACTGGGGCAGGTAGTGAATCTCCGTGACATCATCGTTCAGCTGGCTGTTGAGTACCGGGAACTCCTGTACCGCCAGGGCCATGGCCTTCATGAAGAAGGGCATAAGGGTGAGTCGCGAGCCCCTTGCTTCTGCCTCCGGCTTCAGTTGTTCCCGCAGCTTGAGCAGATCGGTGACATCAATATCCTCGCTGTAGATAAAATGAGGAATGGTGGTGGCCGATTTGACCATGCTTTTCGCCATGGCGGCTTTCATGCCACGAATAGGCTCGACCCGAATTTCCTGTTCAGGCGCGGGCTGCCTGCGGGCACCGCCGGTGGTGGCTGTTTGCGTATCGCCGGAGGGTGCCTGCGTCTGAGCCTGTTTTGGCCCCTCTTCAAGATGAGCAAGTACATCGGCTTTCAGCACCCGGCCATCCTTGCCGGAACCGGCGATGTCTCCGAGATTGAGCTCGTGCTCGCGAACCAGGCGGCGAACGGCGGGGCTGGCCGGAATACGCTGTCGGCTGGCCGTGGCCACCGGCGAGGCCGTCGCCGTTGAAAGTTGGGCTGCGGGCTCCGGTTTGGCTTTGGGCTCGTCCGGCTCTTCCCGATCCCGGGGAATGAAAGCAAAGAGCGGGGCATGCACCTTGGCCATGGCTTGCTGCTGGTGGTACAACTTGGTCACCCGGCCGGCTTTGGGGGCCGTAATCTCGACCATGGCCTTGTCTGTCATAACGTCCACGACAGGCTGGTCTTCTTCGATCTCATCACCCTCGGCCACACGCCATTCCACCACCTCGCACTCTACAATCCCTTCGCCGATATCCGGCAGGATGAAGTCCTCTGTGGCCTCATCGTCAGATGCCGGGCGCGTCGTGGGTTCGATGTTGGTCTCATTGGCCGGCTCTGGTTTGGCGGGTTCTGGCGAACTGGCAGCCGTCGCCTGGCCACCGCTTTCGCTCTCATCCACCAGCTCAAACAGCGGGGCATGGACTTTGGCGATGTCGCCTTCCTGGTAATAGAGGCGGGTTACCCGCCCCTTGTAGGGCGCCGGAATCTCAACCAGGGCCTTGTCGGTCATTACCTCGGCCACAGGCTGATCTTCCTCGATGATATCGCCTTCGCTGACCAGCCATTTGACCAGTTCACATTCCACGATACCTTCGCCGATATCGGGCAGTATAAAATCACTCATAGTCGCTCTCCTGTCCTGATATCAGCCTAGAATTCAACGCTCGCCCTGATGGCATCGTAGACCTTCAGGTGATTGGGCAGGTGCTCTTTTTCCAGCACCAGCGGGAAGGGCGTGTCCATCCCGGTTACCCGAGCGATTGGAGACTCCAGATACAGGAAACAGCGCTCCTGGATCGTGGCGGCGATTTCACCGGCGAATCCGCCGGTCAGGGGAGCTTCGTGGGTGACCACCAGCCGTCCGGTCTTGAAAACGGAGTTGGCGACGGTTTCCACATCCCAGGGCAGAATGGTTCTCAGGTCGATGACCTCACAAGAAATGCCATCTTTCTCGGCCCGTTCCACGGCCTGATCAATCACTTCCATCTGGGCGCCCCAGCCCAGAATCGTCACGTCGGTGCCTTCCTTGGTGACTTCGGCTTCGCCCAGCGGCAGTCGATAGTCCTCATCCGGCACTTCACCCACCGAGGCCCGGTAAAGCCGCTTGGGCTCGAAAAACAGGGTCGGATTCGGGTCGTGGATAGCGGCCAGCAACAGCCCTTTGGCCTGATGCGGGTTGCGAGGCACCACAATCTTTAACCCCGGAGTGTGGGCAAAGTAGGCTTCCGGTGACTGGGAGTGATACAAGCCGCCGGCGATGCCGCCGCCGTAGGGCGCGCGAATTGTCAGCCCGCCCACGTTGAACAGGTTGCCCGAACGGTAGCGGAACTTGGCGGATTCGTTCACGATCTGATCGAACGCCGGGAAGATGTAGTCCGCAAACTGGATCTCGGCTACCGGTACTGAACCCTGGGCCGCGAGGCCGTTGGCAAATCCGATGATGCCTTGCTCTACCAGGGGCGTGTTAAAGCAGCGGGCCTTGCCGTACTTCTGTTGCAGGTTGCTGGTGGCACGGAAAACGCCGCCAAAGACACCAACGTCCTCACCAAAACACAGCACCCGCTCGTCTTCCGCCATGGCGGTGTCGAGGGCATTGTTAATCGCCTGGAGCATATTCATCTTCGACATCTCAGGCTCCTCCCTTGGCGTGTTCGGCGCTCTTCGGGTACTCGTCCGGGTACCGGCGGATATGCGCCTTCAATCTGTCGAACTGCTCAGCCAACGCGGGCGGGACCTCGTCGTAGACGTCGCTTACCAGGGATTCGAGCGGTGGTGGTGGCCGTTTCTGGGCCCGTTTCATGGTTTCCAGCACTTCCCGGCGCATGTTTTCCTGCAGTTGCTTTTCGTCGTCCTCACTCCACCATTTCTTGCTCTCAAGCCAGAGGCGCATTCGGAGGATCGGATCTTTCTCGCGCCAGACGGCTTCTTCATCCTTGCTGCGGTAGCCGGACGGGTCATCAGAGGAGGAGTGGGCCGCCAGGCGATAGCTCATGGCCTCGATCAATACCGGACGGTTGTGTTCCACGGCCAGCTTTCGCGCTTCCTGAGTGGCCTGGTACATGGCGAGAATGTCGTTACCATCCACGCGGATCACATCCATTTTGTAACCATAGGCCCGCGGTGCAACGCCATCGGCAGCAAACTGTTCCGCAGCCGGGGTGGAAATGGCATAACCGTTGTTGCGGCAAAGGAAAATCACCGGTACACGATGAACCGCAGCCATATTCAGGGCAGCATGGAAATCGCCCTCGGATGCCGCGCCCTCACCGAAGTAGGTGATCGTGCAGTGACCCTCCCCCCGGAGCTTCTGGCCATAGGCATAGCCGGTGGCCTGGGGTATCTGGGTGGCCAGAGGCGAGGAGATGGTCATGTAGTTCAGCTTCTTCGAGCCATAATGCACCGGCATCTGGCGGCCCTTGCCGTAGTCCATCTCGTTGCCGAACAACTGGTTCATGAACTCGTCGATGGTGAATCCGCGATAGGTGAGGGCGCCCTGTTCGCGATACTGCGCCATGATCATGTCGCCATCATCCAGTGCCGCTGCACTGCCGATAACGGCAGCCTCTTCGCCGGTGCACTGCATGTAGAAGCTCAAGCGGCCCTGCCTTTGGGCGGCAAGCATGCGCTCGTCGAGTATTCGGGTGGTAACCATGGCCCGGTAGATACGAAGGGCCTTGTCTTTGTCGAGATCAGGAGCCTTGGCGCTCTTGTAGAGCTTGCCGTCCTGTTTGAGAAGCTTGAACGTGGGAATCCGGAATTCCGCACCGTCGGTAAACACTGGGGAATACGCAACTTTGGACTTTGTTGTTGTCATAATCCTCTTCCTGGGGTAGTGGCCTGAGGAACAAACACTCCTTGTGGGAGTGTAGTTAATGTCATTGTAGACAGCCTGGCAGAATCTGGTGTGATTCGTACCAGGTCGCGTTTACCTTAACGTAAACTGCGGAACAGGGGTAGACCCTGTTATCGAGATTTTCCGGTTAGCGGGAGCAGTCGCCAGGCGTTTTCCGTGTCTGGCGAAGCGTGCTACCGTCAATGCATACACTTTTTTGATCAGGTTCAGACATTTGACGCACGCGGGCAGGTTTTAATGAATGTAATCATCATTGGTGCAGGAATCATGGGCACGACTTTCGCTACCCTGGCGAAAGAGTTTGCGCCGGAACTGGATATCACCATTCTCGAAAGGCTGGACGGCCCCGGGGCAGGAAATTCCTGGGTTTTCAACAACGCAGGAACAGGTCATGAAGCAAATTGTGAACTGAATTACACGCCAGTGGACGAAGAGGTGATCTCCGTCGAAAAGGCGGTGAAGATTCACGCCCAGTTCAATGTGGCCAAGCAGTTCTGGGCCTATCTCGTTCAGAAAGGGGCCATCAAAGACCCCAAATCCTTCATTAACCAGACCAAGCACTGCACCATCGTCTCCGAGCCGTCGATTCAGGAACTGAAACTACGCTTCAAGGAGATGTCCGGTCATCATTTCTTCGAGCAGATGCGCTACTCCGAGGACTTCGACGAGATCAAGAGCTGGATCCCGTTCACCATGGAGGAGCGTCCCCGGCATGAGAAGATGGCGGCGACGGTTATTGAAACGGGCACCGACGTCAATTTTGGAGCGCTTACAGACCAAATGGCCAGGCATGCGGTTGATGATCTCGGCGTGAAGATTGAGTACGGTACTCACGTCAAGCGTGTACATCGCAGCCCTGCCGGCAGCTGGCTTGTGGAAACCCAGAGCAGGGGAGTTGACCGGCAGTACAAAGCCGACGTTCTGTTTGTCGGCGCCGGCGGTGGTGCCTTCCCGATACTGAAAAAGAGCCATCTGCCTTTCGCGCGCCGTTTCACCGGTTTTCCCGTTGGCGGGCGTTTTCTGCAAGCCGAAATTACTCCAGAGCAGGCCGAGCAATATCGCGCCAAGACCTACGGCAAGGCGAAGGTGGGCGCGCCTCCGATGTCTGTCCCGCACCTGGATCTTCGGGTTGCGAATGGCCGTTATTATTTGCTGTTCGGGCCCTTCGCTTCGTTCAAACCGGTGCTTGAGAGAGGCCGCGGCTTCCTGGATTACCTCCGCTCTATGCGTCTGCATGATATCCCGGGCCTGCTGAACGTGGCGCTTGAGCACTTCCCCCTGGTCAAGTATCTGGTTTCGGAGACCTTCAAGGGCGAGAAGAGTATGTTCGAGGAGCTGGACAGCTTCGCCCCGGGCATGAGTAAAAAGTTCAACTGGAAAGCCGTCGAGGCAGGCCAGCGTGTGCAGATCATCCGGGATGGCGATCTGCAGATGGGCACCGAGATCCTGGTATCCAGTGACAAAACCTACGGCACGTTGCTGGGCGCATCTCCGGGGGCTTCTGTATCTCCGGAAGTCATGTTGCGTTGCCTGGAACAGCTTCTGCCGTCTATTTTTACCACTGAGGAAGCGGGTAAAAAGAGGAAGGAAATATTCCCCGAGGACAATCTGGATGCCCTGGCCAGGAACCCGGACCGCTACCGGGAGATCCGTGACGCGGTCAACGAGCGGTTAGGCATAAAAAAATCGATACCACAGAAGGACTGATCGGGCCAAACAATAGCAGGGAGATTTTCATGGACAGCAGAATCAGTGTGACGTCGCCTCTTGTGATCCTTCATGGCGATGAAATGGCTCAGGTGGCGTTCGAGCATATTCTCAAAAAGTTTGTGAGCTCACGGCTTGATATTCAACTCGAGGAAATCGATCTGTCCGCGGAGAACCGCCTGCTGACGAACGGCCAGGTGGTTATCGATGCGATCGATGCGCTCCAACGCCACGGTGTGGGCGTAAAGAACGCGGGTATGACGGTCAACCGGCAGCAACTGGAAGACTTGCTTCGAAAGCACCCGGACGTAGACGGCAATAATCTGCATCCGTTGGCGACCAAGTCACCCAACGGCGCGATCCGGAAGGGCATCAGCGGCAATATTACCCGGGAAGACATCAAATTCCGGAACCTCAACATCCGCCGCCCTGAGTGGGTTGGGCGCGATATTGAGGTGGATACCATGGAGTTCGGCGGTATCAAGGACAGCTTCAATCAGCTGTCCCTGGCAACCGGTGTGGTCAAACTGATGTTCGTAGGCAGCAGTGGCGACCCGGTGGAGCTTCATCGCCGTGAAATCCGCAAGGGCGATCCCTGGCTGCTAGCGACCAACGACATCGAAGACGTCAAAGCCTGGGCCCACCGTTTCTTCCAGCGCGCCATCGCAGAGAAACGGGACGTGTACCTGGGCCTGAAAGATACCGTGATCCCGGGATACGACGGCGCCATGCGATCGGTGATCGAGGACATCTATCACAGCGACTACAAACAGCAGATCGAAGAACTGGGGCTGAATTACTACTACGAACTGATCGATGCCCAGGCGGCTCGGATTGTCTCCAACCCGCCTGATCGAGCCCTCTGGGGAGTGCCGGATAACACCACCGGCCGCAAGCTGCTCAAGCTGGTGAATCAGCTCAAGGAATTTGGCATTCCGGGCCGGGGTGCCCATGTGTCCATCTCAAGGATGAGCGCCGGCGGTGGCGACCAGTATGGCAGCTTCAACATGGCGGCCAAGGAAGACGGCATTCTCAAGGTGATCGTCGACGGCGACGAGAAGCATGCCCGCCGGGTCCGGAAAGGCGATCCAATGCTGCTCATGTCCAATGATCGCGAAGCCATCAAGGACTGGGTTCTGCAAGTATTCCGGGATGCCTCACGCAAAGACAAAGAGGTCTATTTTGGCCTCAAGCGTGAATACATGGAGTACGATGAAGTCTACAGCGACGTGATTACCGAAGTGCGGCGGGAGCTGGCCAGCGAGCATACGCCGCCGCCATCGTTCATGATCATGCGGCCTTCGAGTCAGCTCAAGAAGATGATCACGGACCCGCCCAGAAACGCACTGTATCCCTCCCAGAACCTGGATGGGGATATCTTTTCAGATATCTCGGCTGCGCTCGGTGGCAGCCTGGCAACGGCAAGCTCGATCATCGAGAGCAAGGACGGCACCATGCTGTTCGAAGCACCCCATGGCACGGCCCATGATCTGTACCTGAAGTACCTGGAGAGCGACGGCAAAGTCGCCCACTTCAATCCGTCTGCGTTGATCTTCGCCCTGGCCAACGCCCTGGAAACCCTCGGTGAGCGCGAAGGTAACGAACCTCTGAGCCAGTACGCCATTCAATTGAAGGCGGCATTAACCGATACGGTGGATAGCGGCATCGTTACCGCCGATCTGAAGGGTAAGACCGTTGATCCGGAGTCCGAACAGGTGGTGGATATGATTGGTTTTCTGGAGGCCGTGGAAAAGGCGCTCCAGTAGGCATTCGGCAAGCCTCACGCTGCAGAAAGTGCTAACTTTAATCATGCCCATGACCTTTCGATAAAGGATAGTAGAGATGATGCGAAGCGAATTTCTCCAGGAATTGATCAAGCAGCTTTCGCCGAAACTGGACTCGACAACCTACGTCTACTGCACGGTGCCCAAAGCCAAGTATGGTGAACTGGAACATCTCAAGCCTATCGTCAGCATTGCTGAGCTGGAGGGCCTGACACTGGTTATTCCTCTTGAGCAGGCCCAAGCAGAGGGCCTGGACTATTACAGAGTGTTTCGCCGAATCACTCTTGAAGGGCATTCAAGTCTCGAAGCCCTGGGGCTTACATCGGTGGTAACCAGCTTGCTGGCGGAACGGGGTATTACCACTAATGTAATCGCCGGTTTTTACCACGATCATATGTTCGTGCCCAGCGACCGGACCGAGGAGGCTATGAAAGCTCTGAAGGAACTGGCAAGCAATCCTGATAAATAGCAGCGGTCAGCCAACAGTACGTCGGTTTAAGTTTCAACGAAGCCAATATCTTAGACACGCGAAGGGCTGCCCCTGGCAGCCCCCAAAGATGCATCAGATGCGTCCCCTGCCGCTATCGACAGTCAGGCGGCGTGCTTCTTATCAAACCAGTCCTTGGTGCCGCCCTCATAGTCGTAGATTTTGTTGAAGCCGGCATCTTCCAGCTTCTTGGCAGCCTTCGGAGACGCATCACACTCGAAATTAGCGCAGTAGACTACGATTTTTCGGTCTTTGCTCCCTGCGACAGATTCGACCTGTTCCAGAAAAGAAGGCTCTTCCACCGGAATATTGATGGATGTCCGGATATGTTCGCGGTTAAACGCGTCCCTAGGCAGGACGTTGATGAGCACAAAGTCTTCGTGCTCAGTCTCATTCATCTGTTTGAGGTCGTCACGGCTGATGGTTTTCATAGCGTTTCTCCTTATTTAAGGAAATGGCTACCTCACTAGCTGACCATGATGCCGTGAGACTGGATTTCAAGGCATTCGGGCTCCTCCATTATTCATCGGAGCAAGCTGCCTTGAAGGTCATTAAGAGCCGATCAGTTGATTTTCGCTTTGCTTCTCAATTGCCTGGGTCTTGCCGGCGGCGTATCTGAGGGTAATGGCCAAAGTAAAAAATGCCGCCAGGCCGCCAAACAGTGTAATCACAGGGATAATGTTCATCAGTTTCAAACCTCCAGTGGTTGAAATCGGATCGATGCATCACATTCAAGCTTATAGTTAGTATACGAAGAAGAGTCCCTTCCTGGCGTATGCAGAAACCATTACTACCCATATGCACATACCCTTAGACGACCAAGAAAATGTCGTCTCAGGCTTGATTCTTCTGGGGCCAACACACGACTCAGAGGCTGCTAAACTCATTTGAACCCATTATTGAATTTCCTGGGGGCGTCGTGGCCAATGCACCTGGCGCAGCTAAGTTAATCAAGGCGCCTTTCCATGGCTCAAATAACGTCACTGTATGTCTATAAGGTCGTCAGTCAGGCAAGCCCAGGCGTCGAAACGCGGGACTTGATGGGCAAACTTGGCCTTTCCGTGGACGGCCCCATCGATCCAACTCAGATGGTGTCTTCATCCGAGTATTATGATTTCTTTGCTGCTTTGGTCGATCGAGATCCTAACGGCCTCTTATTACCGCTGAAAATCGGTGCTGCCATGCGAAGCGACGAGTACGGCGCTTTCGGTCTGGCCTGGAAATCCGCGCCGAACTTGCGAGGCTCATTCACAAGGGCAGAACGGTACGGTCATGTTCTGGGCAGTGCAGAAACCTATTCGCTTGAGGAAACGGCGCAGGGGACACTTTTCAACCTTGAAAAAGCCGGGGATGGTTCCTGGGGAATGCTGCTCTCCAATGAGGCCAGCATGTCGGCGGTGTATACCATCAGCAAAGAAGTCAGCTCCTCAAACTTCATACCAACCGGCATTTATTTCAAGCATGCACCAAGAGGCGATATCGGAGTGTACGAGTCGCATTTTGGTTGCCCGGTTCATTTCGAGTCGGGGCGAGATGCGGTGCTTGTGAGTAACGAAAGCATTGATACGCCCAATAAACTGGGGGACGAATCCATCGCCCGGTTTTTTGACCGACATCTTGAACAGCAACTGAATTCGCTCAAGAGCGATATTGACCTGCAACAACAGGTTCGGCGTGCCGTCGGTAACGTGCTTAGCGAGGGAGTACCGAAGCTGTCACGGATTGCGTCCGAACTGAATATGGGCGCACGGACACTGCAAAGAAGGTTGTCCGAGCAGGGGTATTCCTTTCAAAACGTCGTCGACATGGCGCAAAAGGAGCTCGCACAGAGACTTCTTCGGGAGACTGACTACAGCCTTGCCGAAGTCGCCTTCCTGACGGGGTTTGCCGAGCAGAGCGGATTCACGCGTGCTTTCAAGCGTTGGGCAGGGCAGACTCCACGATCCTATCGGCTTTCGACCCGCTGAATTTGAAGTTGGCGCCGTCTGCACAAACTCTGGCATGCCGAGGCAATAACAAGCGACGCGGTTTCACGAAAATGGACTTGCACTTAAATCAAAAGGAGCAAGTCAATGAAACCATCCAACCAGGCACATCAAACAATTCTTGTCATAGGCGGTACCGGAAAAACCGGCAAACGCGTTGTTGAGCAGCTGAAAGACACCGGTTATGAGGTTCGAGTTGGATCCCGCTCGGCCATCCCATCCTTTGATTGGGACAACGAGAAAAGCTGGGACCCTTGCCTCACTGGCGTCACTTCAGCCTATATCACCTACTCGCCAGACCTGGCCATGCCGGGCGCAACCGACGCTATCCAGGCGTTTGTGAGCCTGGCCAAAAGACGCGGAGTGAAGCGGCTCGTCCTGTTATCCGGCCGTGGCGAAGCCGAGGCACAAGCCTGCGAAGACATTGTTCAGGAGTCCGGACTCGAATGGACCATCGTCCGCGCTAGCTGGTTCAACCAGAACTTTTCTGAAGGCGCATTCATCGACATGGTGCTGAATGGCGCCATCACACTGCCAGCAGGCGATCAGGTCGAGCCATTCGTTGATGTGGATGACATTGCAGATGTAGCTGTCGCTGCACTGACTCAGGACAACCACAATGGCCGCATCTATGAAGTGACGGGACCACGATTGATGACCTTCGCGGACGTGGCCAAAGACCTTTCCCGGGCGACCGGCCGTGAGATTTCGTTCATCGACGTACCTCACGACGGCTTTATCGCTGAGATGGAAAACGCAGGAGCGCCAGAGGATGTGGTCTGGATGCTGGATTATCTGTTCGCAACGGTCCTTGATGGCCGTAACGCCCATTTGACGGATGGTGTTCAACAGGCACTCGGCCGACCACCGAAAGACTTCGCCGTGTATGCCGAGGAAGTGGCAAAGACCGGTATCTGGCGAGGGCGGTAAAGGGGCTGCGCCCGGGTAAACATACATGTTTGGCAGCAGCTTTCAGCAGTAGTCAAACCTCATGGTCCCCCATTATCACCTTACAGAGAACATAAAAAATGCTTGATAAGATACTGTTAACTATATCAATCGCACTCTACGCGATTGCTGTTCCTTATTTGGAAATCAACGACACCCATGTCTTTAATCCAGACTGGGTAGCCCACGCAAGATTGCACGAAGTGTGGCAGTTGATAACCAACTCTTCCCTGGGTGCGATTGCCCTGTGGCTTACCTGGATGTCTGCGGATGGCCGGGGGAAAGCCAGTGTAATTGCGCTGTTGATCACCGGCGGTTTTCTTGCCGCATACGCCTTACAGGGCTCCTACGGCGGGTCAATGGTGCATCCGGATGGCACTGAAAAGACGTTGTTTGGCGTCAATGTCGGCGTGATCGGGTTCGGCTGGGTTTTTGTGAGTTCACTTTTTACTCTTGTGAGAGCAGGGCGACGGGCTACCCTTAAGACGGAAACGTGAAAAACCTCCATTCGTTTGCGGCCTGCCAATTTCAACGAAACGGCAGCGCCGCACCAAAAATCATGAAAAATCCTCCGCACAGTCTGTTAAAACGCTGGCCCAGCCGGGCCAGCCATGGCCTGACCCTATGGGCGGTGAAAGCGACCGCAAACTCGACCAGGAACTCAGTCGCCGCATAGGTGAGGGCGATTACAATGGTCTGAATGACCAGATTGCGCGCTGGATCCAGGAACGGTGGGATAAATGCTGTAAACAACAATAGAGCTTTTGGATTCGATACCGCCGCCAGTAATCCCTGCCGAAACAATCGACCATTGCTACCATTGACCATGTCTGAAGTGTCGATGCTCATGGGGGCAGCCCGCCATAGACTGACCCCAAGCCAGATCAGATACAAACCGCCCAGTATCTTCAGAAAGGCAAACAAGGAGACTGACGCCTGAATCAACGCACCCAGCCCAAGGGCACACAAAGACAGCATGGCAATCAGCCCGAGCACTCCGCCTGAAATCGTGAAGAGCGCTTTGCGCTTGCCGTGGAGAGCACCGTGGGTCAGAACCAGCAGCGCATTCGGGCCAGGCACCACGGAAATACCGAAGCAAGTCACCACGTACAGGAACCAGATCTCCAGATCCATATTTTTTCCTTCGATGAGGGCGAGTCACATGGAGATTATCCAACTTGCATCTGCCTGATTAAAACGTATATTTCTAACGGTAAGTATTCGAAAATCGAATGGCAGGATGCTTCATGTCGCCCAAGGATCTTCAGATCGATTGGTTAAAGTGCTTTGTTGCTGTAGTAGATTCTGGATCGCTTTCCAACGCTGCACTCGAGGTAAATCGCTCGCAGTCAGCCGTCAGTATGCAGCTGAAAAAGCTCGAAAGCGCTCTTGAGCGAACTTTGCTCAATCGCAGCCCGCATAACCTTGAGCTCACCAGCGACGGTCAGAAGCTACTGGGCTATGCACGCAGAATGCTCTCACTGCACGCCGAAACCCAGGCGGCATTCCATGCAACGCTTACGGGAAGAATCCGGTTAGGTGTTGCCGAGGACTACGCTGCACCTTATCTGACACCGGCGCTACGGCGCTTTACTCAGAATCATACAGGTATAGAAATTGAGCTCGATTGCGAGCAATCAACTGGCCTGATTCCGCGAGTCACAGAGGGCGAACTGGATCTGGCCCTGATATCGAGAGACAGTTCTCGCCAGGGGCCGGTACTTTTCCGTGAGCCGATGATGTGGGTAGGGTCTCCACAGTTCGAGCTATGGCGCCGTGACCCGCTGCCTATAGCTTCGTATGAGACCGAGAGCCTGGCTCGTCGCAACGCAATAAACTCTCTTGCACTGCAGGGGCGCCGCTACAAAGTGGTCTACAACAGTTCCAGCTTGGCAGGCCAGATCGCTGCCGTTGAGAGCGGGCTTGCCGTGGCTGCGCTGACCCGTTGCTGCATTCCCGAGTCGTTGCAGATACTGGGCAGCCAGCACAATCTCGGTCCTCTGGAATCCATGGAGGTGTCTCTTTTCCGAAGTCAGGCATCACGGGGAATGAAAGCGGTGGATTTGCTCAGGCAGTTTCTTACCGAGGTGCTTAGGTCGGCAGTATGAACAGTTACTGGATGAAGAAAGAAATTACTTTACGATGTTCAGGATTTGCGCCAGCAAAAAAGCTGTGAAAAGCTCGGTTGATCGGCCGCAACCGAATGGATGAAAGGTCTGGCCGCTTGACTATTGGGGGTGAACTTTGGGCCAAGGCAGATTGGGGAAAGCTGGCGGGGTTATTCTGGGATCGATCCTAATCGTCTTCGGAACAAGGGGCGTTTTCTTCCAAGAGTATAGCAGTGCGGGTTATCCGTGGCGGGGTGGTCTGCATTTGGAGGGATTTCCAGCAGCTGTAACCGGAGCCGTAGTACTGATCGCTGGCATATACGTAATCTATTTAAGCTTCTCGAAAAAAAGATGAATTCCTTTCGGATGGGGTGGGCACGCATTCAATGGTCGCTGAACGCCACCTTAATGCCGCCAGTTCGCGCAGCGCCGGGTTAATGAGGCTTGTTTGAATGATTTCGGTTAAGTGGATTTTAGTAGCCGTCCTCATACTTGTTTCAGGCTGTACCTATGGGCCTCAAGAGGAGCTGGCGCAAATTGAAAATGTGGCAGTCCGGCCTGATTCGTTTCAATTCGCTGTCGCGGTTCGCTACGACCGATTTCAGCCTGCAACCGGCATTACCGCATTTCCCAATGGAGGCACACCTAACTATCTTGAAAAGACAGCCATCGTTTATCTTGTCGATGTATCGAAAGATGAAATAGTCGAACTCGCCAGGATTGAGGCGCCTGATCCACTAAAGAATGGGTTCAGTGCATGGATGACTGGGTGGAAAGCCGATGCGGCATTCTTGCAATTATCCGGTTGTTCGGAGTCTGAGTGTTACGGAGATCTTCGGCAGTTCCAACATTTTGTACTAAACCCCAAAGCACAACCAAGAATGGTCGAGGCGCCCCCAGAAGACATAGAGCGGATTCCGGGTATGCTTGCTCGTGCGCCCGAAGAAAAGGTCTATATGAGAGTGAG